>NZ_CP012850.1:1372282-2058423 GCF_000802205.1 Candidatus Nitrosocosmicus oleophilus
GATATTCTTTTCTAATCGCTATTGGATTCTGTGGTTCTCTCACTACTATGTCTTCATTTGCCTTAGAAAATATTGTAATGATAGAAAATAAACAAATTCTAAATATGATGATTAATACAATAGCCAATGTGGGCTTATCCTTTTTGGCATTATATGGTGGCAGAATCTTAATAATTCAATTATTACAATAATAATTTTAGAATAATGACTCTGAAACAAATGATCTGCTTAAACATCCGCATAAAGAAAAATGACAATGTAAATGGAAAAAGACTGGAGAAAACTATTATTGAATTTTTGATGAAGGCGAACGTTTTAGGGGCTATAGTATGGCTAGGTGTTGACGGATTTGGAAGAAGAGGCAAGTCAACAGTTCATTTGGAGGGTTTAATGATAAATCAACCTATGATGATAGAAACAATAGATGAGGAAGAAAAGATACAACCATTGTTATTACCTTTAAAACAATTGATAGGTGATAACGGCTTTATTACTATTCATAGAGTACAGGTAGTCTAATTGTTATTCTTAATGGTCAAAATTGAAGGCAAGCGCTAAACAAATAAACTAATGGATACTATTCAATTTGAAATTGCCTTCTATAATATATTATTTGGGTTAAAAAATAGGGTCAAATTTGTTTCACATACCACCGAACCTGCATAGTATACGGAACTTAATCCCACCGCAGCCATTATGAATAGATTTTCAGTATGGATGTTGAGATTATCTTCTTTCGTTTAATTTATAATTTCAGATCTTCTTTTCATGCAAATAGAATAGGCTATAAAATTAATGAAATAAAACATAAGGAATTGATAATTGTTGTCAAAAAGAGCAGAAAAACTGTTTTTTATAGCTTAGTTGTCATCTCCTCCACTGTCATCTTCTTATAGTATCTCATCCGTTTCTTCTATCGACAAATTCTTACTAGTGTCATCATCTTGCCAGTCTATTGAGTCATATTTAGGATCATTATTTGGATCGCTTTGAGGTTCGACGAGACTAGTGGTAATTGTAATACGACGCTCGCGGTTACCATTATTATCATTATCGTTCGCTCCGGCTTGTTCTCCTGTTATTTGAATCGTATGCTGATCAAAATCATTGTCATTCCATCAAATACTGAATTAATATCTTTCAGTATCATCTTCTGGAGTATCACTTGTAATCAGAATATCAAAACCTGCTTTGCCTCAAGAGGGGATAGAGGAGGGTTGAGTTACACCAGAAGCCGAACCAAGGAAGCCGTGCTTAACACATTCCAATTTTCTTTATAGCAGTCGTATCATTTTATAGTCATAGTATTTTGCAGTTTTAATTTATCTAAATAAAAAATTTACAAGTCTATAAGTTAAGACAAAAATAGTGATTGCAAAGCCTTTATCATTTCGGGATTCCTGTTGGTCAGAATATATTTAATACCTGCAGGCTTATTGTTGTCACTAATATCAATAAATACTGAATCTCCAAGAGAAATAGTACTTACTATTTTCTGATCAGTCAGTTTAACATATAATGTATTATTCTCAATATCATATTCAACTACTGAATCTATAATTCTAAAACCCCCTTCCTATCTGTTCTTAATATTGTTATTATTTCCATCGTACTGCTGTAATTATTAAATAGTAGAATCAAGTATTTAGGTTCTTATTAACACGGGATAATAAACTGTAGAATGAATTTATATCAGTTACAGAAATGAGCTATAAAATTAAACAAAAATTAAATTATATTTTACTGTTTATACAAAATTAAGTATCGTGGTTCCAAAGCCTCCAAGGGTCCGGCACTTAATTGCAAAATTAGTTCATTCTTAACTTATCGATAATAGTCAGTTTACTTGCAGTTTATATTATACGCAAATAGCAAAACCGGAGGCTCGGAGCCACTAGAACGTGTTTTACCTGTTTTACGTAAACCAAGAGTAACATTTTTGAATCTATTTTTTTTTTGGATCGACTACAATTTCTCTGTGAACCTTGGATTCCTATAGATGCTTACTACCATTAAAATCACCGATTATAATTTTATTCATAATTTGATCCATTTGAAAATCGAAGGTCATCCTTTCTATATCTGGAATTATTTAATCAATTTAACTTTACCATTTACGCTGGAATATCTTATATAGAACCAATATCTGTATTTTGAAATTTGAATTATAATGATTTTATTATATGTGCTTTGTCGCCTAACTCAACATATTTAGCTGGAATGAACAGATTGATTATTTGTGATAGACTGGCCCTCTTACAATCGCTCATTAGTTCAACGCGGTGAGATCCTCTTCTCGTATGATTTCCTTGATGGTTGGGGTTCAGAGATAGAGAATATGAATATAAACAAAAAGGGTAAACCATTTGTATTTCCAGATTCTTTCATCTTGGCCATTGGTTACATTCGCTATTTATTTCACCTACCATACAGACAAACCCAAGGTATAATTAAGGCCACAGGAAAAAGGTTACCTGCTAATCCACCAAGTTATGGTCACATCTGTAAACGAATCAACAAGCTAAACATCGATATTAAAAGAGACAAGATGGATGACGATGATGACCTAATAATATCAATAGACAGTACAGGTATCAAGATTACTAACAGAGGTCAGTGGATGGATGAGAAATGGAATACACAAAATAGAAAAGGATATCTCAAGATCCACGTTGCTGTAGACATAAAGACCAGGAAAATCATTGCTTTGGAAGTGACAGATGAGAAGGTACATGATGGGAAAATGCTAAAGAAACTAGTCAATCATGTTTTGGATTCGAGAGAACCAAACACTGTAAAGATAAAATCGGTACTAGCTGATGGAGCCTATGATTCAAATCCAAACTTTGTGTATCTTGAGGACAAAAAGATCAATCCAGGTATAAAGGTAAGAAGGAACTCTATTGTTTCTCCTAAAAACAATAGGTTAAGGAACAACGAAGTAAAGTTACAAGCAAAGGATCTGTTGAAATGGAAGACAAAAAGAAAATACGGACAGAGATGGATATCTGAAACTGTGTTCTCAGCTATAAAGAGAATGTTTGGTGAATACACATCAGCAAACAGGTTTCAAAACATGGTAAAGGAGATCATGATAAAAGTATCATTGTATAACATTTTTAGAAGAATATAACATGATGATCATGATGATAACCGGAGAATAAGGAATTATGCAACAAAGCATATTATATGCATTAAATATTTAAAGAAACTGTGAGATATTATGCATTAGTGTCAAAATTATTAAAACACGATACATTTATCTTATTTGTCATTTGCCTTTTGATGGTTACATTGAATTTTCAGTTTAATCAAGTTAGTTTTGGACAGACTCAAGATGCACTGAATCAAAATAGCATAGTAGAATTAACAGCTGAAAGAGTAGGGAAATATGTATGGAAAAGTAATGAACTTGGATTTAATCCATTATTGAATCTCAAATCAAATGAAAATTATACATTTTTAATTACCAGTATTCAAAATGACACTGCAGAACATCAATTAAAGATAGAGCCAAGAGAGGGGGGAGAGCATTTGGCAGAAAGTGAAGTAATAGAACATGGTTCATCCTCACAATTTGCATTTAATACCGGAATTCCACAAGTACTAAAATATTATTGCGAATATCATCCTCGGAGCATGACTGGAATGATTAATGTTACTTCTGTAATATGAGAGGGATGGAATTTAACCAATCTGTGACAAACCGAAACGACTATTCTGGGTTCATGGACATTTATCCATCTAATAAATCGAAATCCCACGTCTTTCATTATCGACTCTTATCCTAACCTTGTAATATGGAATCGAACGGTTTTGGATTATGTGATAATTTTGATTAATTGGGTAATGATATTATTTCCTGCACCAGGAAACCTCTTTTTCTACACAGGTGGATGTCCTCATGATTTCCGCCGAACCCTTATACCATAGGGGACTTAATCCCACCGAACCAGCTACCAATTATAGTAACGGTATAATATATTATTGAGATAAAAAAATGATAAAAAAACTCAATTTTTGATACATTCAGAATTTTTTTACTTCGAACTATCCTTTAAAAAATGACTTTCTATGTAATGTCCGGACAACGGCTTTATATATAATGTCATGGCAATGGCAACTATGAATCGAATTAATATTTCATTAATATTTTTAATAATGATTTCTATGGTTTCGCCGACTTCAGCAATCATATATGCTAGTGGGTCTACTGATAATAGCGAGGGGACATCAGATACTGGGTCTACTGATGATAACAGCGACTCATCATCAGATACTGGATCTAGCGAGGATAATAGTAACTCACCACCGACTGACTTACTTCCCCCTAACGTCGACTCAACATCATCAGCAACGTCTACAGATGATAATGGTGATTCATCAGCAACGTCTACAGATGATAATGGTGATTCATCAGCAACGTCTACAGAGAATAATACCACTTTACCGAGTGAATCTCCTTTGGGTAACAATACTGCTAATGTGCAAGGGGAGGATTTGGTCAACATCATCCTGACCTTGCACAACCAAGAGCGTGCTGCCGTTGGGGTTCCACCGCTTACATGGAGTGACTCACTAGCCGCCCATGCACAGCCTTGGGCCGATAAAGTATATGAGACAAGTGATTCGTCCCATTCGAGTGGGGTTGCTGACTTTGGTAATTATGGTGAGAACATGGCATGGGGAGGAGGTCCGTCATTTGCAACTCCAACCTGGTTAGCTCAGACGTGGGCTAACGAAAAGAGTAATTATGTACCGGGTACTCCCGCGTCCGATAGCACTGGTCATTACACCCAGATGGTTGACAAGCAATCAACCGAGGTTGGTTGCGGGTTTACCAGTGGACCCGCTGGTCAATATGCTGAATATGGTGGAACGAATGTATTGGTTTGTCAATACACTCCTCCTGGTAACTGGAATAACCAACCACCATATTAGAATGGTCTCTCCTGTAACGGTAAATATCTATCCTTCACCCTGAACCAAGGTCCCATACAGAGTTACTCTAAGCAATATCATCAATGGTATAGAGGAAAACCCCCTACTTATTTTAGTGCCTAAATTAGTAAAGTTTGAGAATATTTAATACTACATAAGCTACGTATTCGAATCATTGAACTTTTGAACCCATGTGGAATTTCAGACGATTTCCACCGAACTAGATACCAATTATAGTGATAATCTATCTAATGATTATTAATGTTCCGCAGTTATTATTTGAATCTACCGAGATACCGTCTCCACCTCCACCTCCGCCAGGCCCAAATGTATTAGGTTGATTGGGTGTTTGACTTGAGGAATTCTTTGTAATTATACAACTACCGTCTCCACCTCCACCTCCACCTCCGCCAGCCCCAAATGTATTAGGTTGATTGGGTGTTTGACTTGAGGAAATGTTAGGTTGTCCCACAACAAAAGAATCAAACCCTATTGCTCCCAAACCTAATACTGAAGTAACAAATATCATCGTGATTGATAGTTGTTTAACCATTGAAAACGATTTAACATTCAAAGATATAACTATTCGACGTTTAATTAAAGGAATCTTAAAATTGAAATTTCGGAATAATGGATACTCTACGGACCTTACACGTCGCCCTCCGTCTCTGTTTAGTGCAGAAACCCCCTGTTTAGATACATATTAAAATAATATTGATTATTTCTATCTCTTTTGATATTCTCATGACTATCAACCGAACCATTATACCATAGGGGACTTAATCCCACCGAACAAGATACCAATTATAGTAACGAAATAAGTTATAATCAAGTAAATTTGTGTACTAAATTCATGTTTTTGAAAAGGAAACAAGCGGGTTTGTGTCCAGTTGCTATGGATATTTGTCATCATTTCTTTGACTGCAATAAATAATAGTCATGGCAGGACATAATGGAGATAAAGACCATTTCCAAGGAGATTAACAAATTATGATTTCTTTTATTAATGATTATTCTCATTTCAAACGCCAAAAAGATACCCAATACTAAGAAAAACAATCCTTTTGAGCTCACTTTGAGCTCATTATGAGAGTATAAGATAATAACATACTTTTACTCTCTTTATCTAGTAATGAAAATACTTCCGCATGTTATGAGAAATATTAATGAATTTAACATACCCGCTGGAAATTCCCATGGCTATGAAATATTGTATTTTGGTGTAAATCTCATACTTATGTTTAAGTATAGGCTTTCTTTTGACATAAAAGTACAGAATTCAGCTAAGGAAATAGAAATTCTAATCCTTGGCAGAAATGATATTCCAGCATGGAAAGAAAATAAGGATAATTCTGAAATTAAACCATATTATAACAAGAATGGTCTGAAAATTAATGATGTATTTAAACCTACTATAAGCGATGCATATGCATTTGTAATAAATAATCGAAAGTCTTCCATTAGTCATGAAGTAAAAACTGTTGAGGTTATTTTGACTCATAATTGGAAGCAGGAGGTCAAGGAGTCTCAATTGAAAGAACATATCAAAACACAAGGCTAGGATTTTTTGGATAAACAATTACTAGGATTTATGAAATCCATAATCCTACTGGTATGGAAATTTCATACTTGTCCCACCGAACCCCTATACCATATGGGGCTTAATCCCACGGAATCAAATACATATGTTTAGTAACGAAGTTTAATACGGTTAGAGATAAAGTAATTCTAAACTGTCGATATAATTAGAATGGTATAAAAAAATTTTGACCAAAAAAAAGACTAATTATTATTACTTACAGCTGCCCTTGGCCCACCCGACTTTATATCCACTGGCATATTCTCCACTTCCTGGACTGTATTTCTTGCAATGGTCGTGGTCATACCAGCCATCCTTGCACCCCTGGTTCCATGACCCCGAATCGGTGCGGTCTTCACACCAATGTGAAGCTGCGTTAACAGATTGAGTTGTTAAAAGAGATGGTAACAATGCCATTGAGACGAATGCCAGTACAACAGTCAATAATCCTATTTTATTGTTCAATTCAAATTTCATTAAATAAAGTAATATAAAAGTATTTTAATGAAAATAAATGCTTAGAAATCCAATCGAGAACATGATTATTAGTATTCTCTATTTGATAAAGACTTTTAACTAATCCTTCCAAGCTATTGTCAATTGATGTATGTAAAATTATGAAAACTCTAGCAAAAATTGAAGGATTTCATTCATTATTGAATTATATTCCTCCGGTACTAAACCATTGAAGATCTCATTTTAACATTATGAGGTATCAAAATACAAATGATGTCTCTAAAGCAAGTAATTATTAAATTCTGATAGGTTTGCAGATTCATGTGGATATCCTCATGATATTAACCAACCAAAAAGACATAATTTTATTGTTGTTTAGATTCTAATCTTAAAAATCAACGTCCACTAGTTCATTGTGAATATTTCATCTTTACTGAATAGACCAATAGTAGTATTTTACTGCGTTACCCTACTCTACTTTTACTTCACCAACCATTGAAGGGTGATAAATGCAATAGTACTGGTATTCACCGGAATCATCAAATTTAAAGCTGAAATATTGGTTGGGTATTATTGCACCTGAATCAAAGACTTCTCCTGCATCCTTGTCATTATCTTGTCCTGAGGTTACTGTATGGGATATAGTATCGCCGTTATACCATGTAATTGTTTGACCTTTTTCTATTGAAATAGGATTAGGAGAGTAGGAACTATCACCATTTATTCCTACTATGACTGCCGGAACAGAATTGTCATTCTGAGGATTGATTTGATCATTATTATACAACAGTTCCTGTTGATTTTGATCATTAGTTGTGGTATTTACATTAGGGGTGTTGCCACTGGTTGTTATATTACCAGAAGAAGGCAAGATTCTAAATAGAGAACCAGTATAACTTAAAACATACAGGTATCCATCTGGACCTGTTTGTAGGTCTGTTATACCGCCAAAACCTTGACCAAATACTATGGGTTGATTTTCTTTGGGGTCGTTAACTTCTCTATCTGCAAGTGGTCCTGTATTTTCTGCATATCCATTATCAAAGGATAGGTCATTTCGTGCTTCATTAAGAACAAATCGATACAAAAGACCATTATTTATGTCGCCTACAAACATGTTATTCTGATATCCTGTTCCTAACTTACTGGAATTCAAGAATTCCAATGCTGTAACGCCTATTGGTGTAACCCAAGAGAATTTTGGCTCAGAATATGATCCTTTCCCAAAATATACCAAGTCATCAGGTGTTGCTCCAGTAACCATAAAATCATTCTTTGAAAATCCTTGAATCAATGACCAACCGCTATTAAAGCCGGGATAGACTAAATTGATTTCATCGCCCGCCGTCGGACCATTCTCAGTATCCCATAGATTACTGGTCACGGGATCAAAGTCCATACCAAAACTGTTGCGAATACCCATTGCATAGTACAAATTAAGAGGGGATTCATCGCCAAATATGACATCGCCCTTTACGATATCGCCATCCTGAGTAACTCTGAGTACACCGCCAAGTCCATTTGGCTCTGGACCATCTTCAATATTCTGTGCTTGGGTCCTATGTCCTCCCACTTCTCCTACTATGTAGTAGACGTTATTATCCGGACCAATTCGGATTTTGCCTCCATTGTGCTCTCCTCTACCATTATCTGGAATTGCAGTAAGATCTAGTAGCAGAGTAGGATTTTCCAGTTGCCCGTCAACGTATTCATAACGATATAATCTATTACCTGATGGGTCAACATTGTCTTCAAAATCGCTACCATCTGCATCGTTGCCTGATTCAGTATAAGATAGGAAAACATAGATTTTTCCATCTGGTTGTTTTGCTAAAGCAATACCTAGTAAACCTCTTTCTATGTCAGTAGCCACAGATACATCAATTGCTGGAGTATCCTGTATCTGACCATCTATAACATGCATTACCTTCCCGGTTTCTTTTTCAGTGACCAGAATATCGTTAGGTCCTAAAAATGCCATACTCGTAGGCTTTTCTAATCCGTCGGTTACTTTTTCCACCTTGAGCACTTTATCTTTTACAGTGGGTCCATTGGGCGCTACAGGAGCTTTAGCATATGCTCCATAGGATAAATTAATCGTAGAATAATTTGAATAAAATAATAAAAATATGCAAAGAGCAGATAAAATAAGGGGCAGATTAGTTGGTTTCTCCATCAATTACCGATTAACCACCCTTTTTTATTTAATCTATCTATGCTCGTAGTGTGTGTATTGACTTTTGAATCTTGTACAATCCAGCAAAGGACAATGCAATAGCCACACTTTGCAGAATTTTTGAAATCACGTCTAGTTTTCCAACATAGAGTTCTACACCTACAATTGGCACACCCACTGTTCTTGAAGCGGCATACGTTATTATCAAAGCAACTGAAACAACTATAGCTGCTATGTATGGCGATTTTTTCATAAACCTTGTTTTTATCAACCATAAAACAAGACCCAAATAGATTAAACCTGAAGTAATGAATAGCGTAATTTCAACCTGCTTTTCAGTAGTTTCATCATGGATACCAAAGTTTAGTAATTCCACCCAATCGGTATACTCACCATATGCAACAAGAAAATAAACTATTCCTGTGGCTACAAGAATGCCACATAAAGCATAAACTATCAATAAATTTCTATTCATTTTTATCACAAATTATTTTTTGCTAGTACCAAACAAAAAAATAAGATTAGGCTAAACCTTTCTTTGCTTCTTCAGCATGAGTTAACGCTCCGTTTGTATCATTATCTTTTAAGGCTTTTAGTGAAGCCTCGATGTGTTTTTCTGCACCGCTTACATTTGGTTTGTCCTCTAAACCTGATTCAGCTTGCAACAATGATTTCTTTGCGCCCTCATTGTCACCACTCTTTATCATTAAGATACCAGAATCAATCAATTTTATTAGTCCGCTATTTGGACCACCAGAGGTACTTGTTTGATTTGTAGCATTTGTTGTGTTGGTTTGTCCATAAGATATAACGCTATTTGAAATTAAAAGCAGCGGTACAATGGCCAGAATTGAAAATAAGGCAACCCTCCTATAGTTTTGTAATATGTTAGTCATTTAGGGACATCTATTATTTTAGGAATAATAAACTACTTATCATTCCCAGTGATTGAGAATGGTCAAGAAGGTTAATTATAAGCCGAATTTGGATCTTCATAGTATTTAAACCCCTGCCATAATTGAACTATTTTATAGTGATTTTCTTTATTCATAACCTTGCAAATAATTTTATTATTCTTATACGTCATTTGAATTTCATCGATCGAAAAAGTAAAAAATGATTCATCCGTTTCAGGTTTTGTGAACTTTTTTTGGTTTTTTATTATGTTAAACTGTTCTAACTTGTTTACCTTTCTACATGTTAGAGATAAGGGTAGACCTAGTTTGGATGCAATACGTTGAGTACTGTATTCTTTTCCATCAAGCAGTTTCAAAATGGTAAGACTGGATTTATATGTTAAAATGGATAAAACGTCTTCTGGAGATAGTGATGCAGTTTGCGAACATTCAACTCTTCAACACGGCTATTATTACCAATACAAAACCACATATTTCTGCTATTTCTTCAACCATATCTTTGATTTTTTCATCTGACAAACCCAATGAGTCGCCAATTATTGTGTCACCTATTGTTATCAAGGTAAAACCAACTGCGAGAAATATCATCGGAACATATCTACTTCTTTTATAGGCTCGAATAGCAAAATAGACTAGTACGAGCCCTAATACTATGTGAATCAGTACTATCAGATTCAATACTTCCATGACTTTACTGTTAGATGGAAAATATGATTATGATTTAAATGTTATACTAAATAATGAACGCAGTTTTTCTATGTAGGAATATTAAAAATTATCACTGTAACTAATAGTAATGTTTAACGTGATGCTTATCGGTATCATCTCAGAATTGTATATCTCTTGATTTAGCCATCACATGTATTTCCTCTCAGATCACATCTGACTTCTGTCTAATTATTTGTTACTCCTTAAACCTTATAATCAGGCCAGTAAGGAAACCAGTTAACATCTTTTGCATCCAGACAAGCGGTTATACTTATCTGGATTTAAGCCTCAAAGCCTAAATGATGAAAATATTTATCATATCATTAGTCTTACGGATTTGCAAAATAAGCTCCGTTTACCTCTATACTTCTAAAATTGATCACGACCTTTTTATGTTGATGCTGTTTTTTTTAGTAAAATGATTTCGTTAATGCTTTGTCCAGCCCTCTTAATAATATATTATATATCTGTCTACAGTTCTCATTGACCGAGAATAGTCAAACCTTTTATCTAGTATCAATCAATTGAAATTATTGTTAGTACTGTGAAGAAATCAAATCTTAATCTATTTTATTTGCTAGGTGGAACGATGGGATTATTGTTCCTTCTGTCGTCATTTACAAACAATATATCAGCTCAGCAAAATTTAACAGGCAACAGTAATGGTACTCCTATTAGTTTACAGCCGGACATAAATGCTGAAAATATGTTCAATACCAAAACAATGACCATGGGTAACAATGTAAAAACTTTAGTCATCCTCATTCCCGATGAAGGTCATCATGCTGCCGGTGAAAAAAATGAAGCTCGCTTTTTAGATCAGCATTTTATTCCAGACAATGTGGCTATTAACACAGGAACTACTTTACTCTGGTTTAATGGTGACGTAGGTCATGATCGAACGATTGATGTCAAGGATAACAAAGGAAATTCCGTATTTAATACGGGAAAAATTATCGATAGCCAACCTTCCCAGTCATTCACCTTTAATACTCCAGGAGAGTTCAACTATGAAGCAGAAGGTGACCCAGGTGTGACTATGAACGGTACTATTATGGTTGGAAACATAGGATCTCCAGTCGCTCCTTCTAGTTCGGCTGCTATTACTATAAACTCAAACCTAAGCATCATTGACACTGTAGGATTACTAATGGTACCGACACAAGATATTGACAGTTATATTCAACAGATAACAGATGCTGGAATAACGGTAGATAATACATATGACTTTAAAGATTTGAGAGGAGGTCAAAAAGGCACAGGAGATACACAAACGCTTATCGTTTGGACAACTTTAAACAAAGACTTGAATGAGACACTTTCATCATTAAGTGGACTCTCGGCAAGTTTGCCTTATAGTTAGATTCTTATCTATTTTTATGCTCAACTTATCCCTAATCATTTACAATTAGACTCGTACTTCATCTCCGTAATTTTATGCTGAGACATACTTTCGTTAAACTTTTAATAGATATTTTCAATTCAAATTGATAGTTTCTATCTCCATGGAATATCCTAAATATCCATGCGATTAGATTTACTTGTGAATTTTTATACAACAATTAACCTAACAAATTGTGAAACAAAAACTAAGGAAGGCCGTATCATTCATAATAGCACTAACCGCTCTCACCGGGGTTACATCCTTTACCACAATTCATGTATATGCTCATGGTAGTCATTCAGAGGCTGATTCCACCTCCATTGCTGCAGTTGTAATGATGACTACTGATTCTCAGGAAATGCTGTATTCAGCCCTATGAAAACTACTATTAAACAAGGTGAAGAATTGCTAGTTTTGAATAATTTGACAGAAAAACACAAGTTTACAAATGGTAATGATACTGTAGATTCAATGGATGGCAAGATATTTTCAGTTGACATATCTCCAGGGAGTTTTTCAGAATACTTGGCTTCAAATATTTCGCCTGGTAATTATTCATTCTATTCCAAAAACGATCCCAATTTGAAAGGTGAATTAGTAATACTGCCTCCATAGGCAATTTCTTATTTTTTTCTTTGTTACAATAAATTCAACACTACAATCAATTGAATTTTATAATGCTGATAAAAGATAAATGACAGACATTTAGACTTGAGAATCTAAGGATTGATAATTTATTGAAAAGCACTTCTCTATCTGGTAAACATTAGATAAGACAATAGATTTACTTCCAATAATATGACTACCATCATTACAAACATTAATTCAAATATGAATAAAAATGTTGTAAATACTCTAGAACTATAGATCGAAAATAATCTATATTCCATATATTGACCAATGGAAAGATTATTAATTATAGTACGCATTATCAATGAGAACAATCTACATTCTATCAATAATTCATCTTCTAAAAAGGTTAAATCAAAGTAAAAATAAGAAAATTTTGAATAATTGCAAAGAATATGTTGGATGATTTCGTGCTAAATAAGGATACTGTGATTTGGATTTATCACAAGGGTAGACTATCTCTATCACTTAGTAAAAGATATCCAATACCCATATTTGCAATTATCGGATTATTGTTTGGGGTAATCACTCATTATGGATTTAATAATGCAGAATTGGGACATTTGATTTGGTTCATCGTATTGGTAATAGGAGGATTACCAATAATATTTGAAACGATAAAAGGACTCGTGAATGGTCGTTTTGTTTCTGACATTGTTGCAACGCTTGCAATAATCACTGCCATAGTGACAAATGAAGCATTTCCTGGTGTAATTATTGTTATAATGCAATCTGGAGGAAAGGCTTTGGAAGATTATGCCTTTAGAAAGGCAACAAACTCCCTTGACGAATTAATGGCAAGATCGCCTAAGATAGCACACAAGAAAATCAATGATCAAAATATAGAAGACATTGATGTCGAGAATATTATAATCGGAGATCATTTAATAATACGACCTGGAGATCTTGTTCCCGTTGATGGCATTATTATTTCAGGTAATGCAGAAATCGATGAATCTTCTATTACTGGTGAGCCCTTGTCTAAAATTAGACAAAGTGGAGAAGAAGTATTTAGTGGAACTATTAACATAGGTAACGTCTTTGAAATAAAAGCAATACGCGTTAGCGAAGAAAGTCAATATTCAAAGATAGTAAAACTCGTAAAAAACGCACGAGAAGAGAAACCGCCCATACAAAGAATCGCAGACAAATATGCTTTATTGTTTACACCAATCACACTAGCTATGTGCGGTTTGGGGTGGATTTTAACTCAAAATCCTCAAACTATTCTAGCAGTACTTGTAGTAGCAACTCCATGTCCTCTCATATTTGCAACACCCGTTGCCATAATAAGTGGAATAAACAAGGCGTCAAAACAAAGTATAATAGTAAAGAGCGGTGCAGCCATTGAAAATATAGAACGGGCACAGGTAGTCGTATTTGACAAAACAGGTACTATAACGTATGGAGTTCCTATTGTAGAAGATGTTATATTGTCCAATAACTTTGGAATAAACAATAAGGGCAAAAAGATAGGATTTACTGCAGATGATATTTTATTTAAATCTGCTTCTTTAGAACAAATGTCTTCTCATCCATCTGCACAAGCCATAACCAACGCAGGAAGGAAAAAATTCCATAATTTACCGTTACCCGTAAACTTCTGTGAAGAATCTGGTCTAGGAGTTAAAGGTTTTATTAATGGAGAACATGTGATGGTTGGATCTCCATCTTTTATTCAATCCCAATCCAATATGACTCATACGAGTAATCTTCCAAATCTGAATGATGATCTCTTAAAAACTATTTCATATTGGCAAAACAATGGAAAGATGGTAATACTTGTAAATATCGATGGAACAAATTTGGGCTTAATAATGCTTAGTGATAAGATCAGGGAAGGGGTTGTCACTATGATCCAAAGTTTGAAAAAATCCGGCATAAAAAAAACCATTATGCTTACTGGAGACAGCTTGATTAATGCAAAATCCATAGCAAACCAAGTTGTTGTGGATGAATTCAAGTATGATCTACTACCAGAGGATAAAGTTAACGAAGTAAAAAAATTAAATGAAAAATATAAAAGTGTTATAATGGTGGGAGATGGAATTAATGATGCTCCTGCTTTAACAACTGCGACTGTGGGCATTGCAATGGGAGCCAAAGGTACGGCTATTTCTGCAGAAGCAGCAGATGTAGTTTTATTAGTCGACGATATAACCAGAGTATCGGATATAATACGAATTAGTAAACGGACAATACACATAGTAAAACAAAGTATTCTCGTTGGAATGGGATTAAGTTTTCTTTTAATGGTTTTTGCTAGTTTTGGATTAATTCCACCCTCAGTAGGCGCTTTGCTTCAGGAAGCATTAGATATTGGTGTAATATTGAATGCTCTAAGAGCCAGATAACATGTCAAATATATCGCTATGATTGCTTATTATAGGTCAAGTTTGTAATTAAATTTCTTTGCTAAATTATGCTTATAATTTGAATCATCACTTTCATTTGTTGTAAAGATATTCTTATATTATAATTTCTGATAAACAGAAAAAGTGAGTCAAAAAGGAGTAAAGCCTGATAGAAAGAACAATGTATTACATGAAGGACAAGACAGAATTCTAAGATGATTATATTTTCTGCAGACTAGAAAATTGTAACCTATGGCATGTATGGGATAGGTTGAATCTATTCACTGAATACCACACCTAGAAGTTAGGAACAGATAGTTGAACATAGCAATAAACTTATTATTGTTCTCTACTTCTGTAATTGCATTAATGCTCTGTGTAGATTTTGAATATAAATTAGATTCTTTGGTGTGTTTGCTGAAAAGAAAAAGATTTGCTAAAACAAAGAAAATCTATTTGATCTGGATAATACAATTAAGCAGTCAGAGTAAGTAAATAGAAGTTCAATTCTAATTTGAGTCCAATTGGCTCAATTATTCATATTTATTTAACCTGTGAATAGGATATATATATGAAAGTGAAAAATCTATTATTATCGATCATTTTAGCCACGTTTATCGCAGGATTTAGTCTATTTGAATCCTCAAACACTAATGCGCAAAATAACACTACAGCATTGCCATTGTCAAATTCCACCTCAAATTCAAATAGTGAGGAAAAATCATACATCTTGATTTTTGAACAACGAAATATAGGAAACATTGACAACTCTACAAAAATTGTGTCATCAATTGTAGGCCATAATATTGTAAAGATAGCAGAAGAATTTGTTGAAGAGATCAGCTTAGCCCCGTCTCAGCAATTAGAACAACAGGTAGAAGAAATAATCTACAATGGTACAAATGGTTTACCATGTAATACGTCGTTGACAACTCAAGAAGGTGAAAGTGTTTCTGTTGAGTGTATTTCATCTGAAAATGTTGTTATATGGTATATTCATTTATAACTATAATTGAGCTGTTGATAGGAATATTTTGACAACTGTTCAATTATTAAAATTCAAAATTATTTTTTTATAAAATCAAATCAAATCCTAATTTCAAAGCGATTACACCCCAATTAAAAATCAAACATTTTGGTTGAAAAAACTGATAAAATTTGTTTCACATCTCACCGAACCCTTATACCATACGGGACTTAATCCCACCGCACCGGCTACTAATTATAGTAACGATATAGGAAGATGTAAGATGTAGGATAATTCTTAATTTTCATCTTTTTAAAATAAATCTCTTTTGGAATCTGTTATGTTATATTCTTTTTTGCACAGGAGTCACAGTATTTTTCTATAATGCTGGCTCCTTCTACAGCGAATATTGCTTCCTGAGTAGCCGTATTACCGCAAATTACACAGGGTTTTGTATTTCCGCCAACATCAACAAATGCCCTTATCGACGAAAATTTCTTTTCCATTCTATGTCCATCTTATTATTATTATGTAATTACACTTATAGTATCTGTTTGCTTTATGCGAGCCAAATTTATATAAAACATACTTAGCAAAATGAATGTTTTATGCTCATTGGTGAATTTAATTTATTTTCCCTGCAGTAGTTGTACTCTAAATAAAATACGTATTCTAATCATTGAACTTTTGAACCCATGTGAATATCCTCATGATTTCCACCAAAGCCGATACCTATTGTAGTAACGATATTGATATATAAAAATTATAACAATTGAGTAATATAATTGAAAAAGAGATGGCTTGTCATGGATTAGATATAAATCTTAGTCATGTTTCAGAATTTTTTAATCATTTCACCAATTGTGGTCATGTTTTGTCAATTTTAGGCATTAAAAACCGTTTAATACCAGTGTTTATATAGTATGGTACCTAATAGATAGTATGTCAAAGAAAACAGAAACCAACCAAAATTATTCAAATAATAACAATGATTTCCAAGAATCCGTTAACCAATCATTTGATGAAACTAAAGACAATATCAAAAAATCAATAGACGAATCAAGAAAACAGATTCCAAGAATTAATGACAGTGTAAATAGTTATCAAGAGCAATCACTACAAACTGCAAAAGAGATTTCAGAACAATATCTTGATTCTCAAAAAGAAGTTGTCAATTCACTCCAATCAGCATGGAGGCCATATAATGAGATATACACCGGATTAGTCACCAACTATTATTCTCCTAATGCAGCAGTTAATGCATATACAAGATTTGTCAGTAACGTTGCAGACAACACCGTATCAGCCATCAGACTTTCAAACAACGTTATTTTCTCAACCCTTGATGCATGGAAACCATTACTACAACAAGCAAAGGACGTTTCAAGACACATATCAAACACAGGAGTAAACACAGCAAGAGTATTTGAACAAAATTCAAGACAATTTGCAGCAGAAGTTCAAGATGTAGCAGCAGCCAGTTCAAACGTAAACACATCTACCAACACTACCACAAAGTCCACAACTCATTAACAGCGAAATAAGAAAAACCAAAGACTAGAAAAAATTTAACTCATTGGTTTTTCCTTTTAGAGCTAAATAAACTCAAAATTTTTAAATTAATCAATACTAAAATTAAATTCAGTTTTCTGACCTTTGTCTTTTTTATCCATGTAAGAAATTTATCTAAAAAAACAAACCCATTTTCAAAAGGTAACTCATGAGGATATCCTCATGATTTCCAGCGAACCAGCTACATATATAGTAACAATACGTTAAGCCCGTCAAATATTTTTTGATGTTATCGCGACAGCCCCTATTTGAAAGTGTTCTTCTATTCCTTCTTCCTCTGTAATCATTGTATATTTCATTGATTCAGGTGGTAAAGAAACCAATCCGTCATAGACTTTTTTGGTTGCCCTTTTTTATCTTCCTAATTTATTGTCGTGTTGTTTGTACCTATTTTACATTCAGACTGCTTTTTTTAATGATATAAATACATTCTGGAGAACATTAATACAAAAATACACATAGGTATTATAATCGTGGAACAAGTGTGTCCATATTTGGTGGAGAATTGGGTATTCGCTCTGACCATGTTATTCGCTGGACACTCTCCATTTGTGTGATACCATCTAAGACATCAGAGAGATCGCTGCTCAGCTTATATACTACACCGACTAGAATATGTGAATCACCAATATGGTTTTCAATTGAGGTGATTCCTTTAAGTTTAGATATTGCCTTAACAGTTTCGTTTGAGTTACCTTTCATTTTAAATACATGAATGAGTCCGGTTCTATACCCAATCTTTTCATAATCAACATGAAATTTGGATACTAATACTCTTTTTTGGATCAAATTTCTTAGACGTCTCTGAACAGTTGAAAGGGATATCCCCAACTTTGTTGACATTTGCCTGTTGTTCTTGATAGCAGGGTTTGAGATCATCAATTCGATAAGTTTTAGATCGGTTTCGTCAATTACAATAAATGATCCAATCTTCGACATTTACTGAACCTTGCTGATACATAGTTCAGTTATTCGCGGCCCTAGCTCTTTGAATTTAAATGGCTTTTCAATTACATCCGAGATAAAGGCTTCTCGGTAAACCTCGTCCTTAAACGACTCGTCAGTACAAAATGCAGTTATTAGAAGAATATTCACAGTATCATTGTATTCCCTAATCTTTTTAGCAAGCTGTATTCCATCAAGATTAGGCATTTTCCAATCCGTAATTACTAAAGAGTATTTATCATAATTTTGGCGGTAATGTTCAAAGGCTGACAGGGGATCGGTGAAAGAAACAGAATTAAAACCAGACCTCTCAAGAAATATTCTATAAAGATTTGCTAGTTCCTCCTCATCGTCCACTACCATCACAGATGGTCGTGTGGACATACTTGATAAAGGATACCAAAGCATATAAACATTCAAACGTAAAAGCATCTATGTCACAAATTATGACCTAATTTCTCAAAAATATCTATTTTGTCACAAACTAGAGTCAAATTTTTCATTATTTTTACAGAATTATGTCATAGGCTTTGAGTCCATGCTGTCCCTAGTATTTCTATTTATATTTGCAAGGGATCTCTAGATATAGTAAGATTAGCTGAATTGCTAGAATAGGCCAAGATTTGCTTTTGGTCTAAACAAAGTGTGAGTCACTATTGTAGGATTCATCGCAACTAAATTATTCTAATGGTAACAATATGAATGCTAATGAGAATGAAGATAAGGTTGTCCATCAGAACTCGTCATCTTGTTTTTTCTTAATAACGAGGGAGCCGTGGTCTTTGAGAGGTCCATAAAGTCAGACAAAGCTGCATATATCATCAAAAATGACAACATGATGTTTGATAATGATCCTTTAACCTCTTTCTTATATGCACTCAAATAATCTGAAGCTAAAAGACAATATCCTGCTAGTTTGATGAAATTTTTTGATTATTTGGAAGATAATACTGTTGTATATCCAAAAAATAAAAATGACGTAAAGATTAAACTGGAAAAGCAAGCCAGATTTTTTGTTAGACGATTCTAAACCGTTAGTGATCAATAGAAAGACTTGGCATTGGATGTCTCATTTTAAGGATGGAATGTATCACTTGAATGTCATTGTATTTTAGGAAACAAGTCATATACCATAAGATTTATTTCTAAATCAAATGAGCATACAAAACACCTGCCAATATCGTAACCAATGATAAATTCCTCTGAATTTATATATTCTTTAGGATCCGACTTAACAGGCAATTCCGATTTACAAGGTAAGAATATCAAAGGTGATTTTATAGAATTTAATGATTCTAGTCTTCGGTTCAAGATGGACTACCCTGTCGTATGGATAATTAAGAGAGAACTTAATGGAAAGAACGTTGTATATTTTCAAAGTCTACTTCCATTGACATAATTGCCAAATTCATCATTTCTGTGGTTGATCTAGTCGTTAAAATTTCACATTCAAATGATACTCCCGCTGAAATAAGGAGAAAATTATTCAAGGATCTTCGCATTAAAGGAGAGATATCCACTACTTTGGATGGTCTTCCAGCATCTCAAATTGAATTCAAGGTAAATGGAATCAATTATTTATAGATAATTTGTATGAATTCTTCACGAGCGTATCTTCTCTCGTATTTGGCATTTCCAGAATACCATATTGAAAACTTTATGACGACAGAACAAATGATTTGTTCATTCGAGTTCTTGTAAGATCTATATTCAGAGCTAATTGAGTAAGATCCTAAACCAGATTAGTTAACGTAAAGCACTAAAATTCATAATTCAATTCGTTTTTTTATATAATTATAGATCGCATTAATTCTTGGATCCACACTTAGATAGAATGCATATATCACTTATTGAACAATATTATTTCCACAATGATACAGAATATTGCGTCATTTGGATTTGCATGATTGAATATTCTGCATTAATTTGAGATTGGTAATGATTAACCACAATGATTATAGAATATTGAATTTGGAATACTGTTCTTCTACACCGTCCTTAAAGGTGGCGTTACAACAATTTGTCCAAAATTTTTTTATCTTCTTCTCAAGTTCAAAAGCTTGTCAATTAACATCCGAGCCTCATTAGTAACTAAATATGACGCTATCCATCTTCTTATGTGCATAGTCTGACCTCCTCTACTCCACATAGAGAATGTGCAAGTAAATTTGCCCACTCATTTCCCTTTTTGTCGCATTAATCTATTTATCATTAATCTTTTTCCCTCAATTACTGTGACTTGAAGTATGAAGCATCTGAGCGATATGATTTAAACTCGGTCCATTCCATATCAAGGACTAGATTATTATTAACTTCCCTGGCTTTTGATATTGGGACATCAAATCTTTGATCATAATCACCAAATATAGTTATCTCGGTATCTGTTATTCCCATCATAAAGCCTACAAAGTCTTCATTCAATAAACTTACTTTTTTGTTAAAAAGAGAACTAGGAAATTTATCTATAGCAGATTCGCCTGTTTCATTGTTAAATATTTCCTCTTCATTACTTAATTTTGTAGATACTAAAATATCATTTCTATCTAACAAGTACCTTCTTAATTCGTCATTGCCGGTTAATTGCATTGTTTAATTATCAATTACCTTATTGAATTTTTGAATCAAGACTTCAGAAATTTTAATACTTACTAAAATATCCACTTGTTTATTTGACATTTTTCTTAGCTGCAATAGCCTTATGGAGAGAATGTATAGACATCATTATACGATTAGAATTTTTTTCGCTTGTCATATCATATATATACATTTAGTATCTATTAAATATGTCACGAAGCATTTCGCTAATAGTTTGCTCTATTCGTTACTATAAATCGAAATATAGAGATTTCAACTGGTTCTAAATGATAATACACACACAAATATTAGTCAGGCTACTAAAAATGGAAATTATACGAATAGGCATGATTATAACAAGCATTAGAATGCAAATATTCATTTAGAAACAATTTATTTAGGATAAATACATTTGTCGATGCTGATCACATTTATTAAATTCGAGAATTGATTGAAAATAAATGAAGACGGAAAATTTGACATTATATATCAAGGGTCTTGAAAAAATTGGTAATAATGAAGAAAGATTTACTGCATCTTTCTCGTCCATTGGTTCGTCAGATCATGAAGATCCTAAGAATTTAAATCAGGTTATAGGTGTGATTCAGAACGATTTGATTGATACTATTATCATTGATCCTTTGCGAGTCTCGGGTAAATCACTTGGTATCATACTAAATGTGTTATCCCAAAGGAACTATCAACTTAAGAAAGTCGAAAGTAAACAAATAAAATCAGATAGAACACTAATCGATGCAACTCTGGATAACCCATCAGCATTATTTGATCATAAAATAAAATTAGGGAATCAAGATGAACAGTTTTTTTAGTAATGTTTGGTATCATCATCCAACATGAATAAAGATCATACACAAGATGGCATTTGAGCACTTCCTCCCAACCCACTGAACCATGTATCTGAAAATAAACGATATGATGGTAGTCCCATAATTCGAGTTTAATCGATGACTATACTAACTATCAAAAGCGATAAAATGTCAACTATTTAGTGAAAACAAAAACTAAATTTTTTTAATCTTGTTATATAGACAGTATGGTGCAATTTCCTTCAACCAAATTGATCCATTAAGAATAGAATCTTAAAGAACCTGATTGTATTTATGTAACTGTTTTTGTTATTTTCATGGGATTCTTTGATATTCTGGTGTCTATACATCGCTAATTGGGTTATAATTACGGAGATGACTCCACATTTTTTTATGTTTGGATTTATTTGTTTAGCAAGCGCAGCAAATACTATCCTCCTATCGGTGAAATTGCATTATAATCGATAAAACTTACAACCGATTCTATAATTGTTCAAGAAAAGCATTCCTAATTTGTCGCGATCATGAAAAGGATATATCAACAAAGAGAAAATCTAGACAAATAATTCAATATCCATCAATAATTTAAGGTCTATTCACGTATTAAATTATACTTTTATAAAAGATTGTAGACATTGATGCAAGCCAATAAAGGTCTTGAGATGGCATAGCAGATCTAAATACCAAGACCCAATACCTACAAATAGCAAATTGTGAATGCTGACTACTTTTGTTTTTAATTAATTGATATGAATCAGTCGACGATTTGTTTAGATTTTTATTTCTTAATAGGCACCAACTAGCTAACATTGATTACTAGTTGATTTTAGAATATGATACCGCCATCGCTAAACTCCTTAGATAATATACTAAATGGACTTTCCAAAATAAATTGCCAGTAGAGAAAATATGAATGTCATAAGCAATTACTAACAAATGTAGTCCTAACTTATTCGACAGTTGATAACTAGTTATTGCTATATGCTTCTAAGATTTGATTAAATGTAGATGACCACTTCTTTTTATTAGAATTCATGAAGTACTTGATCTAATTCTTTATCGAAGATGATTAATGACAATTTTATGATTCTATAGAAGGAATCATTCAAAATTTATGATATAATAGTGATTAAATCGCATTAATAACGAGATATTGGTTGATAACCTTAATAGATTCAATAGAGGTATATAGTTATGACATTTATTAAATATTTAATCGAGGTGTAATGAGTTTGGTTTCTCCTTATTTAGGGTATGAAAACAAAGAGACCATTGATACTTTGGTCATATATGAAGAACAAAATGGGAGAAATAATATACATTTTTCTGAGATTAAAACAACTCCCAGAAATCTGTTAACGGATCTAACAATTAAAAAAATGTCAAGAAAGAATCTAGCAAAAAGAAATGGTCTGTCATATGTTGATGCTGAAATTAATGCACGATATCGTCCCACAAACATTGACCATGGCTTACCAAGCAAGTACCCTAATTCATTGTTCAGCAAAGGTGTCAAAATATTAAATGAAGACTTTGTAGGCTTTATAATGAAGGAAACCACGGATAAGATCGTTGTATTTGGGAATTATGTACAAAGATATGATATTCCAAAATCAAAAACATATGAAGTTGGAGATAATATCATCCTAAACATGAATATCAAAGAATTTGAATCTTATGAAGTGGATAATTATGCTTCCTTACCAAAATAGTAAAATGTTGTATACAAACAATTTTGAAAACCTGACAAAAAATGATGATGATTCAATCATTTTGGTATATCTGACAATTAGCACCCTTACCGAAAGACAAGTATTTGAATCCTTGTTCTTTAATTGAAGATATCCAAATAAATTGATCGTCTCTACCTCGATAGAATAAATCTATAGATTTCTGTAACTACCACTCTTTCCTTTTATAAGCATCAAATTACTGATTAAATTCAATATGGATTAGATAATTCATTATTGATTGTGTCTAAAGATATGTACATTGGAGCCCCTGTATTGTCACCTATACCTCTAGAAGAATTTGAAACGAATCCATTCGGAGAATTAAAGACACTCCACATTAGTTAATGTGATACAATTTTCTTGTGGTGAATGTCGTCAACAATTGGATTGATTCCTGTATAATCCATTTTTTTTAGATCCAATCGAGGATGGATAGAGTAACACAATATCTGTAAAGGTATTATAATAATGAGAATTTATATAATGAAAAGATTGGCCATGAGAGGCTGGTCTATATCTGGTGAGGATAGACTGATAGAACAAATCTATTGAAAAATCATATAAAGATCTCTAAGATTTCTGCCCATCAGAAGGAAGATGGCTTTCAGTAAATTTTTTCCACATGATAAATACCAAGTCTGTTGCATCTGCCAATTTATGGATTTCATGGATAAGTTTATTTCTTGAGAATCCATCGAAGTAAATGAAATTAGCTAGATTAATGGATTCTAATTTCTCAAAACTAGGATATATTTCCGTCGAAACTTCCATTTGCATTAGATGGACTTTTAACTCATTCAAGAATTTGGATTTATTGGGAGATAATTCATAGATGATTTTAATGTCTGGAGGTAGTGGGAGAGTATTTTGAATAGTTATCCGGTCTACTGATTTTTCTAACCCTAAATAAATTTCCTTCCCGCTGGAGAGAATTATTTTATAAGCCAATTGAAAATTGGCATCGCTAAATTCAGAAAGTTTCCATTTTTCTGCTATTAACCATTCACGAATTTTACTAAACTACTTCCTCCCGAGTAAACAATATCCATCAATGTTTATGAAAATACGATATAAATTTTCATGTCATCATTATCGTCTGGCCATTTAAGGGAATTTGGAATCTCAAACTATTGATAGGCAATTATTCTGGGATTATTCCTTGTCATACTATCTATTCTGGTATGGGAAGTAAATAGACTGATACACTATATGCGTGTATTCCGTTAGGCATTCTAGCTACTCTTGGAAATAGCGATGCTTCACCAGATCTTGAATGACAAATACATTTCGAAATTGGGTTGTCTTCAAGTCTATGTATTCTTATACTAACTGCCCTATTTTATACATCTCCGTGTTATTCATTTACAATTAGCAATTCGATAAAAGATCACAAAAACCGATACTTGTTTTAGGAAATACATTAAATCAAAGAGTGCGTGGACAGTATGTTAAAGCATTTCCTGTTGTTCCTTAGAGACGTACACCAGCAGAATACCAATTTCCATGAGTTGCTTCTGTAAACAATACTATAACTTCTTCTTTACTTACGTTTAATATTTTAACTACATCCGCCGTAATTGCTTCTGCCAATCTGTCTTTTTCTCTTTGACTTTTCCCACTATACATTTGTACACTAACTATAGGCATGATAATCATTCATTACGGACACTATTAAGATTTCAACAAAATAGATTCTTAATTAGTTATCACCGGTAGAATATTCTTATAGTTAATCATATTTTGAAACCATAACCCAACTTCCTGTAGTTTTATCTAGTTGAAAATCGCTCTTTAATAACTTTATTATGAAATCCTACCAACCTAGGTAGGTTACAAATCAAACAAAAACTGTAAAATATTAAGCCTCTAAACATTGAGAATCTGTGATTATTATGGAAAAGCAGGGAAAGGGAAACAATAACACCAACAACAATGAATAGCGAAACATGAACTATCCCAATCAGTTTAGATCGATTATGCATTGGTGACAACAAAACTCACCTATCGCTTGGAGCGAAATGTGTGATGAATATATTACTTATGTTACATCCATGACTGAAATATACCAAGAATACATTAAACGCTCAGAAAAAATGAGAGTTGTATAGAGAATTGGTCTTAAATACTGAAATAATGAGTGACCTGTATGAGTCTGTTAAGAGTACCGAATGACTGACCAATCATTGGTTAAATAAATTTCCTAATTCTCCATCTTCAAAGGAACAAAGAAAAGAAAAACAGGTTAATAGACTAAAAGATAAAAAATGACTATGATTAGAAATTATTTACAAGTAAACTTGAAAATATATACGTTATCCTCATGATTTTACCAAACCCCTACAATGAGAAACTTAATCCCCCGTACCATCTTTTTTATTGTATCCGAGGAGGTATGCAATGACAAGGTCATTACTCATACGAGTAGCTTTATCGTAACTTAGAACTCCTCTCATTCTCGGAGAGAATAAAACTCAAAATTACCGGTTAACTTATATCAACTTTGTTAACAACATATAGATATGCCAATAGATCCAGAATTTCCAAAAAATCACAAAGCAGTAGGAAAACATTCAACTTCAGATGGAGATTATACTCATCTGGTTTGGGGTCCAGGAAGGGCAGATGCAGAATCCTCTACCAACAAGGATGTTCAAGATGCATACAAATCAAGAGGAGAAGAATATGTCCCCTTGGGGGTACATGGAACTTTTGTAGCGGTAGACTGGGATTCTTGTATTTCTGACGGAGCATGTATAGAGGCTTGTCCTGTTCAAGTATATCAGTGGTATAGATCAGAACAGGATGTTCCCGCAATAGAAATGGTGAATGCAATAAGTGAAGGGACCGGAGATGATAATAATAGAGAAGGCAGAAGAGATTATACTGACAAACCAGATCCCATCAGGGAAAAAGCGTGTATTTGGTGTATGGCATGTGTAACAGTGTGTCCTACTCAATCAATTAAGGTCGACGAGGGTAATTTATCAGTTCATGAAGAAATATTAAAATCATTTGATTAAACACTGAGATAATAATTCTAAGTTATATCGACTATGAAAAAGTCTTTTTTATTATAAGCCATGAAAATTTTTCACGCGTTACTGTCTCTTAATGATAATTTAGTGGAAGAGAACAACAGTTATTGATGATAATTCAATTAGTATAACTTCATGGCATGGCTGAAACTGTGTAAGGAAACTATATTAAATAAATCACTGAGTCTATTCTATCCTTTTACCTTTCTCAATTTATCCAAATCAACTAATCCTTAATTCATCAATCATAAATCAGATTACCTCAAAAAAATCATAACATATCTTGATCTATCTAGATTTTATCCTCTTACAAAGTGTCTATTTCATTTGATGTCGTGTAAATAGGAGATCAGATGTTAGATTCGCAGTAACTGCAATATCGCTTGTCTTTCTTCTTTTGGTTTTGACAAGGATTTGTTCAATAATTTTGTTATCATGTTGAATATGCTGTTTTGCTGTTTTTTTTGGATTCTGATCTTTTTTATATTGTTCTACATTACAATTTCAGATTTTCTTGGCAATATCATGTTTACTTAATTTCCATTACAGTACTACCGATGCGATCTGTATTTTGCTGTTTTAGAGGAATTTTAATAACAAAGAGATTTCTACTATAGGCATGATTGCAGAAATAGTTTCTGTTACGTTGATTGATTTATTTTCCCTTTTAAATATTTTCGGAGACGATCTATTAAGATCCACTATTGCTCTATTTGTTGTAATCAATCCAATCGGTACTATCCCCTTATTTGCAAGCATTACTCAAAAAATGCAAAAAAAAGAACGGAATACGGTACTAAAAACAACCGTTATTACTGCAGGTGCTTTATTGATGATCTTTGCAGCTGTAGGAACACAAATTCTGTCAATCTTTGGGATTACTATTTCTAGCTTTATGATTGCAGGCGGAATATTGCTATTTGTAGTCTCAATAGAATTGTTAACACATGGTGGTTGGAGTTTTGGTGGAACTGTTTCTGATGAATCGGGAGTAGTTCCATTGGCATTTCCTTTGTTGGCAGGGCCCGGCGCCATTACTGCTGTAATACTTTCCTATCAGACTGCGGGATTGGTCGTAACGATGCTATCAATCGTGATTGTGATAGGAATCACCTATCTTGTATTTTATTTAACTGGGACAATCTACAAAATACTGGGTAGGAGGGGTTCTCTAATCGTTACTAGGATATTTGCAGTTCTAGTTGCAGCAATCGCTGTCCAATATATAGTAGACGGTTTAAAAACAATTTAAACTCAATAAATAAAAGTTATTGAATTGATAAGGTTATTGACAACGAGGTTTGTTAAGTAATTAGAGAATAGTAGATCGAATCGAGGATTTAGAGGCATATTTGTTTGTGTGTTTGTATTTTGAATTCTTATAGCCCGTTTTATCTTTTCTAATTATCCCATAGAATAAAACAAACTTTCGATAAAATCAAATGATGGGGATGATAAAAGAATGGAAAAAAGAATGATTGACCAATGCCGATAAGTATTTTCAATCATTTCATTTAAATTTGGGTCATATCATATAGTAAATGGGTCGTCTTACAGAACGATATCATTACTAGAACTACCAAATTCGCTACTAATTGATAGTAACGAAATAAGTTATAATCAAGTAAATTTGTGTACTAAATTCATGTTTTTGAAAAGGAAACAAGCGGGTTTGTGTCCAGTTGCTATGGATATTTGTCATCATTTCTTTGACTGCAATAAATAATAGTCATGGCAGGACATAATGGAGATAAAGACCATTTCCAAGGAGATTAACAAATTATGATTTCTTTTATTAATGATTATTCTCATTTCAAACGCCAAAAAGATACCCAATACTAAGAAAAACAATCCTTTTGAGCTCACTTTGAGCTCATTATGAGAGTATAAGATAATAACATACTTTTACTCTCTTTATCTAGTAATGAAAATACTTCCGCATGTTATGAGAAATATTAATGAATTTAACATACCCGCTGGAAATTCCCATGGCTATGAAATATTGTATTTTGGTGTAAATCTCATACTTATGTTTAAGTATAGGCTTTCTTTTGACATAAAAGTACAGAATTCAGCTAAGGAAATAGAAATTCTAATCCTTGGCAGAAATGATATTCCAGCATGGAAAGAAAATAAGGATAATTCTGAAATTAAACCATATTATAACAAGAATGGTCTGAAAATTAATGATGTATTTAAACCTACTATAAGCGATGCATATGCATTTGTAATAAATAATCGAAAGTCTTCCATTAGTCATGAAGTAAAAACTGTTGAGGTTATTTTGACTCATAATTGGAAGCAGGAGGTCAAGGAGTCTCAATTGAAAGAACATATCAAAACACAAGGCTAGGATTTTTTGGATAAACAATTGATGAAGACTACCTTTCCAATATGAAAAATCGCAAACTAAAGCATATCCGGAACTGGTTGAATATGTTTATCAATAGCACTATAAGGAGATGATCCGTGCTAAAGTTAACATCCTGAACTTTTGGATAAATGAATAAATGGATAAATACTCTCGTAACATCTCTTGTCCTATGTCAAACCATAACCTTACATTTCTAGCAATATTTGGAGTTCTGTTATTAGTTGCAGCAGCCGTATCATCATCTCTACTACTAATGCCTGCTGCGAAGATTGTATCAGCCACTACAACGCCTTCTGGAGCAAATGAAACTGATAGCAGCAACAATATGACTGGAGCAACGTTCCTGTTTATCCAGAGTGCTCAATCCGGCTCTTTATCCGAAGTAAATGCTACAACTTCTACACTAGAGTTAAACGATGTATCTAATAAGACAATAATGTTTTCAGACAGACCTGACAGAATAGTATCAGCTACTAACACAACCGATTTTATCGGCAATTGGAGTATAGGGACAAACAGTTTTGATATAGATCCACCTAATGCCGTCCTAGTTTTAGATGATGAACAACAGAAACAAGAGTTAGCCGTGATTGAACTCTTTAATCCAGTGTATGATTCTGAAGCAAACACATTAAGATATGATATAGTTTCAGAAAATGGAACATCTATTGATGGTCTACCAGGTGAATTCGGACAATACACTTTGGTGATTGACAATGCTGGCGGAGATAGCAACACCGCCACTACAGAGGGCGATAGCAACACCCCCCATGCTGGCGGAGATAGCAACACCGCCACTACAGAGGGCGATAGCAACACCCCCCATGCTGGCGGAGATAGCAACACCGCCACTACAGAGGGCGATAGCAACACCGCCACCGCCCGCGGGAACTAAGTCTAAATGAAGCTGTCGGTTGCAGCTTCGAATTCTGTTACATTTAACCTTGGCGACATGGATTAATCCGTAGTATTAGTGACAATGTAGTGAGTACGTTAGCAGAGGAAAGTTAATGGTAATATCTAGGCAGGATGATAGAGAGCATCGTCGCTTGCGATATTCAATAGTTAATGCATATCATTACATCAGGGCCCTGCAATAATGCCGTCGAACCCGCAGACTCATGAGGATATCCTCATGATTTCTACCGAACCCGCTACTAATTATAGAAACGAAATAATTAGAGTCACTGTTCGATCAAGAATCTATCTTAATTAATTTTACTCTGGTACTGAATTTATTATCTTAGTGATGATGAGGAAGGTGAGAAACCAGAGGATGATCGATCAGAGGATGATGAAGGTGGGAAGTGGCCACTTTGTAATCCAAATCTATTTAAATCACTATATTTCACAGAACCTATTTGAATAGGATGATGAAGTCGTTATTACCTTTAACTTTGTTGATAGTCTCCACTGTAGGCGTTTTATCCCATTTTGACACCGATTTATTTGCACAGATTCCTGTCATTACAACCTGTGATCCTAATGCTCAAACACTTAAGAAAGGTAACACAGGTGAGATTGTTGTTACACTACAAAATCTATTAGTAGAAAAAGGGTATATAGATAGAGGTTATGTAGATGGAGATTTTGGACCCGGTACAGATACAGCAGTTAAACAATTTCAAACAGATAATAGTTTGACTGCGGATGGAATCGTTGGTCCTACTACATGGCAAGTATTATGTTCAACCGCAGTACCACTTTCTGATGAAACACCAGAAATGATTAGATGTCTTGATGGTAGTGAAGGTACTTCATGTCCGACAGAAACTTCTCCGCATCATCAGCCAAGTGTTAATAGACAGATTACCGTACCTTTGGATACAGCCGATTCAATTTATAGCGCTAATAAAACTGTGTTTTTGGGTTCAAAAAATATATCATTAACTCCTTATCTAGTGACAGAGGAACATTCCTCTGACCACGGAATCCTAAAAGGTGTAGGGAATGTTACTAATAATCAGACTTATATAAGCACTCACCTATCAGATGAATTAATCCAGAGTACAGGTAATGGAACAATCAAGACTCGGGATGGAGAAAGTATTGCTTGGATTACTTCTGCTATAGGCAGACCGGCTGATGATGGTAATTGGGTTTTCCATGAAATAATATTATTCAACAATACGCAAAGCCAATCATTGGCTCTTCTAAATAATAGCATCGGTTTAGTCAAGTCTACTGTTGGCAATGAACCAGATTACATCTGGCTTCTAGAGTAGAGATCTTTTTCGTTGTCTAGCTTGATTATATCTATTGATAATCCGTCTCGTGGAGAGATATCCGCACTCTCCCTTCGGATTCGAAGTCTCCAATCCATATTGCATTAATTAAAGTAAAACAAATCAAATTAAGCAAACCCTTATACCATACGGGACTTAATCCCACCGAACCAGCACCCTATTTTAGTAACAATATTTCCAGTTCTATATTCGTGACCATGATCGGATTAGTTGGCTTTCTTGTAACCGCATCCGGTTCATTAGCATATGGACAATCGCATATCCCACATGTATTTGATCCCGTTGATCCAATTGATATGAAAAGAATGACATCAGGAATTATGTCATCCATCCAATACAAACAAGGGGTTTTAGCTATACCAATAAAGTGTACTACATCAGCTGAAATAATTGATTCAATAGTAAATATGGCAATTCTGAGCAGTGGAACTAACAGTAATACTCATACCAATACAACGAAGGCTGTTAAAGAATTGACAACAGGGCAGGTTGGCATAAGTGACAACATGACCGGACAAGTATTCGATGATGCCATGAATACAATAGTTTGTATTCCTTATATGACAAATGAAATGAGTAATATGGGATTAGCACAAGATAATGTCACAAATATGCAAAATGGAACGTTTATACCGTAACAAACTGATCAATTGACTAATCGATCCACCCAACCTTAATTTTATCTTCAATACTACAAACATCAATATTAAAACTTTTAGCAATAATGGGCTCCTATCTATGATTAGATAGTACATGTATCCTAATATTGTTAATCTGACATGATTGAACCCTTATACCATACGGGATTTAATCCCTCGGAACATGTTTTGAGGTAATCCAAAGATGACGCGGTCAAAAAAATTTGTGCCGCAAGATATATGTCAAACAACAGAATAGCAAATCATGCAAGCAAAATGTCAGACATATATCTGAATGAGGTCACTTCCGTAATATGTAGGAATATAAAACCCGGGCATGAGAAAGATTACGACAATTGGCTTAAGCGTTATTTGGCACTTCAGAGGAGCGCGCCGGGATATCGTAGCATTACAATAATCATTCCTGGTGGGGGTAAATCATCTTATCGATATATAATCCGCAAATTTGATAACAAAGCGGATATGGAAAAATGGGACAATTCTAAAGAAACATTAAAACTAATAGACGAAGCAAACAAATACTCTACCCGGCATTACGAGACATCAACCGGTTTGGAAACTTGGTTTACACTTCCAGGTTTGAAAACCCTTAGCCAATCTCCACCACCAAAATGGAAAATGGCTATTGTTATCTTCTTTGCAGCCTATGTTATTAGCATTGCGTCACGAAATCTCTTGAGTCCATTTATCGGAGAATGGTCCCTCTTTGCAAACACTGCAATTTTTAGTGCAATACTGGTAGTTTTGCTTACCTATTTTGCACTGCCTATTTTGAGTCGTGTGTTCAGACGTTGGTTATATCCCGGAAACATCTAGCATCAAAAAGTGATGAGTAAACTTGCTTTATTTGACGAAACGAAACATGATCAATGTAGATAAACATTTGCAATATCTTCTAATTAGACCATACGATACTAGTTCAACAAGTATTATTTGAAAAACATTGGAATGCTATATGGCCTTACAACCTTATACAAGAACTAATTAATTCATTTAAATAGTAATTGTGGTTCAAATTTGTTTCACATACCATCGAAGAACTTCACAAATTTCTAAAAATCGTTTATTTGAGGATTATGCCTCGCAGTATGACTATTACTAAATCCTTGGATCCACTAATGACAATTGTTAAACACCAGTTCTATTTATGTCGGACGAAAAAAGGCATGATATGTAAAAAATATTTCTCACGGGCATTAATAGGTCATCAAGATAGATTACTGTCAAAAAATCATATATTTTAAAAACATATCGGTAGTTTAATAACTCACATCCTTGGAAGCACCAATCAAATATTCATAGATTTTTTTATTAGAATTTTCAATTTTAATTCAAAATTTTTATTAATTTGTTAAATCTAATATTTAAAATTCAAAAAATTTTAATATGATGTTATTGTGAAATTTTTAATGAAAACTAAACTCATTGCCACAATCGTAATAATTACAATAATGGCCGGCTTTGTGTCTCTTGTCACTCAAATATCGCAAGAGGCCTCTGCTACTGCTATTTTTTGTCCTAACAAAGGTTCGAAACAACAGGGTGCTGCAGTATGCAGCGATGGGGACTGCAAGAGAATATTTACACCGAGTGGAAAAATAAATACAAATGGTAAATGCTAGAGCTCAATTAAAAAAAACTCATATAATGATTAATCATTATATGAACAATCACTTTTTATTGCATTACGAGACTAATCCCATTGAAATGGATTAATTGTTGTTATAATTGGTATTCATATCTTTTGTGTTATTATCTTGGAAGATTATAATTCTGTTCTTTAATCCTCAATAGTTCGCATGAAATAAACTAATCAGTAAAATAGTTGCAACGTTTTCTAATCTTGACGATAGGGTGATTGGAAGCGAAAAAAGTTCAATGCATTACCCACTGAGAATTTAAATTCCAATAATGAATGACCGGGTCCCTCCTCTAAAGATTTTCCAAGTCTTTAGACACTGACACCATTGAAAATAAATATCATAAAAATTATCAGTTTACGCACAAAAAAATCCAATTTTTACATCAAATTTGTATTACATACATTTCGGTTAATTCCCAATTCTTTTGATTTTCTGATATTTTTGACTGTGGCTTTTGTAGGTCCCAAAGAAACCGCTATAAGCCCTGGTCTATAAAAAAGATGAATTGTCCATTCACATACCATAATGTCTAACAAGAACATTTTTCACTTTGATATATTTTGTAATAGCATTTCTTTTTGTTTATCGTTTTCCATTATACTATTATTGGTTATTGCATAATTGCTGGATGATACAACAGAATTGCCATTATTTGGTTGAATTAACAGAACTGCCCAATTGTTGGAAAGAGCTTTGACTGGATAGTACGAGACTAGCATTTCCGTGCCGTTAACTATTTCTTTAACGGTGCCTGACTTCCCATTAATGGCATTTTTGAATCCCTGCAAATTGGCAAATGATTCGTTTCGGTTAGATGATTGTATGTCTGAGTCAGCAACCACCTTGCCAAGATTGTCAACATATACAATGCGTTCATTATTGGTCAGATTCAATGATTGAAGGCTTTTGTTAAATTCACTCATATCCAAGCCACCAGCCCATATTCCTGTTAATGAACCTTTTACCTCTGAATAGATAGGTACTGCCATCACGGCCTGATTCTGGCCAGAGGATGCAGATACTATTACATTACCCAGGAAAGTATCATTATTAGTTATCACTCCCTTGTAGTAATCCCTGAACGCAAAATTAGATTTGGAGAGATTCTGCTGAAGAGCATATGGTTCCTCAATATATATATCACCATTCGGCATCAAAAAGAACACCAACTGAAACTCTCCATATTTTTCCAAAATGTCTTTTGCTACTTGTCTTTTAGGGATATCCGCGTTTTGGGGGATTCCTTTTTGCTGTCCTATTGTTTCCTCAAGCATGTTTACAGAGGTTACATTTTTAACTTCTGGCAACATACCAGTGAGTTCAAGTATTGCCGCAGCTTTTTCAAGTCGGTTCTCCATGTTTTGTGCTAAAAGTTTAACATAATTATGGGCTTGATATGCATTGTTTTCAAAAATTGTTGTGTTATTGTTATTTCCATTCATTGCAGGAGGAATCTGTGCACTAGAAGGTGTTTGTGTTCCTAAAGATATTGCTAAAATGAGTAAAGTCAAACCCGTGATTCCATAGATTACTTTTTTAGTTACAATGTTTTTGTTTTGCATAGATGATCTCCTATACACAAGGACGATGTTATAGAAAGGTCTTTCTTTTACATGAAGGCTGATTTAATTATATATCCCATGTAACCCATAAAGCGTTTTGTCTTTATCTGGATATTGGTTGATTATTTGACTACTATGAATTGTAATTGATTAAATAAAATACCTATTTTAAATTAAATGGATTTCCATTTACAGGGAGTTGGCGATGAAGGCTTAACCGAATACCGTTATGGTTGCTCTATCCGATTCACTTTTTAATAAATCCTCATTTCTAACATCCAATTCAAAAACAAAATGGGCATTCCTTATATAATGTGGCCTTAAACTGTTATTGATGAATGATCGATTCTTCAGCCTTTACCTATACTTGCAATAGTGTTATTATCTTCATTATTGATTCCTACTGATTCTCTACATACAGCATATTCAAAGAATCTGACCAATCCTACGGATGATGCAATAAGGGGTTCCATTACTAGCACCAATAACAATGGCACCTCAGCCGATCCAGCATGAATACTGGGTGGCGCATTCAAGTTCTCTAACATCAATTCAACTACAGTGTCACCTGCATTCAACTCAACATTTTACATTGCTTTGTCGCCTAACTCAACATATTTAGCTGGAATGAACAGATTGATTATTTGTGATAGACTGGCCCTCTTACAATCGCTCATTAGTTCAACGCGGTGAGATCCTCTTCTCGTATGATTTCCTTGATGGTTGGGGTTCAGAGATAGAGAATATGAATATAAACAAAAAGGGTAAACCATTTGTATTTCCAGATTCTTTCATCTTGGCCATTGGTTACATTCGCTATTTATTTCACCTACCATACAGACAAACCCAAGGTATAATTAAGGCCACAGGAAAAAGGTTACCTGCTAATCCACCAAGTTATGGTCACATCTGTAAACGAATCAACAAGCTAAACATCGATATTAAAAGAGACAAGATGGATGACGATGATGACCTAATAATATCAATAGACAGTACAGGTATCAAGATTACTAACAGAGGTCAGTGGATGGATGAGAAATGGAATACACAAAATAGAAAAGGATATCTCAAGATCCACGTTGCTGTAGACATAAAGACCAGGAAAATCATTGCTTTGGAAGTGACAGATGAGAAGGTACATGATGGGAAAATGCTAAAGAAACTAGTCAATCATGTTTTGGATTCGAGAGAACCAAACACTGTAAAGATAAAATCGGTACTAGCTGATGGAGCCTATGATTCAAATCCAAACTTTGTGTATCTTGAGGACAAAAAGATCAATCCAGGTATAAAGGTAAGAAGGAACTCTATTGTTTCTCCTAAAAACAATAGGTTAAGGAACAACGAAGTAAAGTTACAAGCAAAGGATCTGTTGAAATGGAAGACAAAAAGAAAATACGGACAGAGATGGATATCTGAAACTGTGTTCTCAGCTATAAAGAGAATGTTTGGTGAATACACATCAGCAAACAGGTTTCAAAACATGGTAAAGGGGATCATGATAAAAGTATCATTGTATAACATTTTTAGAAGAATATAACATGATGATCATGATGATAACCGGAGAATAAGGAATTATGCAACAAAGCATTTTACATGGTAAAAGTTGACGGTACTGCAAACCATACTCATTCGATTTATGATTTTAAATTAGCCGGGCAACCAGCAGTAGACAACACCATTAACTCCACATTGTATAATGACACATCAACTGTGACTATGAGAGAAGGACTGGCAAAGAATGTTCCAACGGAAATTAATATTTTGGGTGACTATGCAATTAGTATAAAATTGGATGGGTCTGTAATAGATAACCATTTTGGAAGCGAGCCAATATTTGGCACTCAGCATAAGAAATTGTGCCTATCCGCTATTTACTATTTAGACACATTTGATCTGTGTTGAACAGTCTTCCTAGTACCAATAGAATCTTTGATCCAACGCGATTTTGTTTTCTTTTCCTTTATTTTTTAAAACCACTTTTAATCAAATAAAACTTAACCCGAAAGACGGCTTTTCATAATGCAATACGAATATGAGAGGTTTCTGCAGTTTTAGGGATTAGTATTTTGTCCTTCCGTGGAACAGACATAAAACATGATATGGTGCATCATTATAGATTAATCAAAAATTACTTGATACACATGATTTCTTGAATGAAATATCAACTATATTAAAGCGTAGAGAAAAGATTTGAGTATTGATCAACGGGCTAGATGGCGATTTTGCTAACAAACTTAACTTTATTAACAATATAAAGTTTGGTGATACGATTGATTACAAGGAGTCTATCCAACTAAATGGTTAGATGAGTTAATGGTTTTATGCGATGGTAAGTTAGTTTTTCAAATTACTCCTGATGGCCATTCCAATCATACTGCGTATTAGTCTACGGAAGATTCTGATAGTGCAGTTCAACGGATCCTATTTGAAAGTATTGAAATGAAGTTAAGTGTCTGGAAATCACAAATAATTAAAGTTATTTGTTTTTAGATTACTCATAGATCTGTTAATATTTCAATCGAACCCGCACAGTATACGGGGCTTATTCTATGTGGTCTAGTCCTTTGGAAAGTAGTAACCTGTGTGTCATTAGGCAAAATTAGTCTTGAGGATTAAAGGGTCGATTTTTATTTATATATTGATAACCGCCCCCTAATCCATTTAATTCATCTCTAGGATTGGTTAAGGACATTAACCGCCTAATAGATATCAAGATAAATCTTGAGGGGAAACCAAAATTCTCAACCAAAAGAGAAACCAATTAGTAAATAACAGAAGGAGTATGAATCAATATAGATTGTTATTACAAGATGTTAAAAGATAAATCAAACTTTTGTCGGATTGATATTTATCTCAGTACACAAATGAATTCATAGTTGAATGATAGCAAAGATGCGGTCAAAGAGATTTGGAGTTTAGGAGATTGGAGAAGCAGGGGTCAATTTATTCCACCAGTATCAGCCAGTTTGACAAGACTTGCAAATTTACAAGCAAGCGATTCCGTTCTAGATGTAGCCTGCGGATTTGGTAACACTGCGATAACTGCTAGGATGCTGGGCGCAAAAGTAACTGGGATTGATATTACTCCAAAGCTTTTAACATTGGCTAAAGAAGAAGAAAAAATTGCTGGAATTAGTGGAATAGAATGGAAAGAAGGCGATGCAGAAAACCTTCCATATGAAGATGAATCCTTTGATGTTGTATTGTCAACCTTTGGTCATATTTTTGCGCCAAATCAAGAATTAGCAGGCAAGGAAATGATTCGAGTATTAAAGAAAGGCGGTCGTTTGGGTTTTACAAGTTGGCCACCTGAATTAGCTGTAGGAAAACTGTCTGAAGTTGTTTCTAAATATAACCCGTTACCTCATAATGAAGCATTTTCACCTTATAATTGGGGAGTGCCAGAAAAGATAAAGCAACTTTTGCCAGGCACTATTGACATATTCTTTGAAAGAGGTACTATTAATGTTCCAATTTTAAGTCCCAACCACTACTGGCAAGATACGATTACCAAAGCTGGCTTTATGATTCAAGTTATAAACACCTTAAAGAAACAACAAGATTATGGGAGAATTGAATTATTTAGAAAAGACTACATCAAGACTTTGAAACAATACATTACGGATAATATATTGAGAATGGGGTACCTAATTACAGTAGCAACTAAATGATATTTCTTTCCTTCATAGTATATGGTTGGCTAAATAATGCTATATAACGCAATACCTTATACTGTCAACATAGGTTAGAACATATCTTACTTTGCATCGTTCAGGCTTGATACTTCACCTAAGTTGGTCTGAAAAGGCTAGTCGGGGTGAAATTATTCATAAATTGACTCATTTTTTCCCATTCTCATTTGATATTGTCTCATCTATTGCCCTTTTTAACAAGGAAAGTTTTATTGGTTTTTGCTGTATTCTATCAATTCATTTTTCACATTAATCCCAAATTTTCCTCCGAAAGAGCAGTCATTAATAAAATGACCATTAAATTAGTTGAAAATGGAAAATGGAAATCTCAAGACACGATTTATTTAGTGTACAGTGATAGTTATCAAGAGACTCGCTGAAGAGGTTTAGAATCAATCATTCGCCAACTATATCAAATATGCACTGGAGATAAGAATTCAAGCAGACTTAGACGATTTTGTAACTATATGAGAATCATTTGAGTCTGCTGAGAAATTGATGGAGTGGATTTAAGGAAAATACTGAGATACAGTATGATCATTTTTAAAACAGCAATCTACAATAATTTATTTGAAGAAGAGGGGAATCAAAGAGAATGGTGACAGAGAAGAAACACTATGAAAATATAGAATTAGGCATAACATTTGATTATCCATCAAATTGGGTCGAGATAACTGACGAGAGCATAAAGAATTCTGGTGCAGATGTGTTGATGCACAGCGATTCGGTAATTTTTGGGTTTAAAAGAGTGAATGTAAAAATAAACTCCGAGGGTCCAATTGAAATGGCTATTGAAAAAGTATTAAAGGATACAATTTACTTAGGAGAGACAGTACTCGAAGAATCAAAGTTAGATAAATATCCTATTAGAAATGGCCGCTCGGGAACTGTAATCGTAAAGCGATGGTACGATGATGAAAATATAGTTATACATGAAAGAACGTTTATCATAAATGACAAAAAAGATCTTTGTTTTATAACCTTATTTGAACAGGATCAACAAAATACCAAAAGCATAGATTCTGTGAATGTTCAGAATCAAGTAGAAGAAATATTTGAATCGTTTAGGTTTTTGTAGCAATTCACTAGAAATAGTTATTTGATAAATTCAAATGAGATTGAAAAAGATGCAGCATTCCCAAACTCCAATCCATCTGATGTTCTTCAATTTTATAACATAAAAGGTTGCATTAATTGATTTATTTGTTTTACTAGTAAAATAATTATTGATTTGGTTAATTACTTGAGTCAAATTTGTTTCACAGACCACCTAATAAGATACTATTTATAGTAACTATCTTGGAAGGGTTAAGATATAGGGTAATTCTTAAATTTCATCTTTTTAAAACAAATGTTTTTCTGTTTTCGTCTTCAAAACCGAGATCCTAGGAATAGTGACCCTTGCTTATTTTGACAGTAAAGGTCAGATAAACGATCTTTGGAATCTGTTATGGTATATTCTTTTTTGCGCAGGAGTCACAGTATTTTTCTAAAATGGTAGCTCCATCTGCAGTGAATATTACTTCTTGAGTAGCTGTGTTACTGCAACTTACACAGTATTTTGTCTTTCCGCTAACATCAACGTATGCCCTTATTGACGAAAATTTCTTATAAGAAGAGGGCAAAGACATTATCATAGGATTAGAATTATTTTCACTTGTCATATGCTATATATACATTTCGCATCTATTAAGTATGTCATGACGCATATCGTTGATGGGCCACTCTAATCGTTACTACGAACGTAAATACAGAGGTTTCAACTGGTTCTAAACAATAATGCACAAATATTAATCAGCATAATAATAAAAATGGAAATCATATTACTTTTTGGACAACTATTTCTAAATACCTAGTCAATTGAATAAGATCTACCTATTAGAATCAACGCGATACCAAATAGATGACGTTTTGAAACTTGTTTCATTGTGAGTTACGTGAGAGCACATCATGAATTTTATTCTAAAGTGAGAATCGGTACAAAAGAGTATGAATCTTTTGAGACTAGCAGGAATCTGAGAATAGAAGAGATTGAAATATCAAACTTGGAAATAACGGACAGACTAGTTTTATACTAAAAGAAAATAACAAGTGAGAAAAGATAAAGATAAAGATAAAGATATAGTTTCTAAATGTAGTACCCAATATTATAAGGTATGCTATGCATGTACATTCAGAGAAAATTTTGGATTCATTGTTAAAAAATACCCTAAAACGTCCCATTCCCTATCTCATTGGTGGTACCATAACTGGAACATTTATTGCATATTATTATGGTTTTCTATTTTCCATAATAGTAAATACCATTATTTGGTTTGTAATATCAACCACTGTAAACAAATACTACTGGCATTACACTGGTTTTAGAGCTAAGAGGAGTCTTATTTCTATCTACCTCCTACATAGAAAAGATACAAAAACTAAATCAATAATTTAAATGGTTACAGCAGCATGGAGGAAAACTCCCATGTGATATCGACCAATAGTATTACTAATTCTATTCCTGACAAATTAGGAGTCAATAATCTAACTAATATTAAAAGTCCTTTTAAATAATGTTAGGATGAGCCGAAGGTATCAGATCTTCAATAGGGAAAAAAATGGTCATAGTTGACTGTGCACAACTACAGAAAGTAACCGATCCACCTTAATTAGATCTAAATGTACTAATACAAAGTCGCAGTATTGATTCTCCGAGTGAAAATTCTAAATGATTCCGCAGACTTGAAGTCTCTTCCTCATCAAGGGGGATAGTTTTTACTACTTTCTCATATATTTGAAATTATTTTTAATATTAAGTTTGCAATATTATGGAATTAATCAACAATTTTTAAATATCTCGTAACTATTATCCATAATTATGAATATATGCAATAAGCCTAAATTTTTAGTTAATTCCAAAGACAAAATAATTAATGGTAAAAGAAGAAAAAGTTCAAAAAGCTATAATCTGCTAAATCCTTGTATCAGAATCTTCTATGAGACCAAGCATACATCCAAAAGACTTGAGAATATTTTGAAAAAGAAGTTAAACCAAAAGGACAATACCCATGTAATGCAAAAAATAATCAAGTTAGATTTTACTACAAATGAAATAACAAATATTAACTTGTTAAAATTAGATGAATAATAAGATAACTTTGTATATTAAGACCATAGTTATGCTTGCTTTTATCATGTTTGGAGTGTTTGTCATTTTCTCTTCTAGTATATATCCAATAAGTGCCGACAATACGAAAAAATTAGAAAAATCAATATCAGCACCCTCACAAAACCATCCCGCATCAGAATTTGAAAAAAAACTGAAAATAGCTTTCCTGACGGATGGCTTATTTAGTGATGCAGGGTGGGGAGCATTCGGATACAACGCAGCACAGGCATTAGAGGGAAAATATTCCTATATGGTTGATTATAAAGAGAACGTACCAATTCCAAAAATAGAAGAAACATTAAGAGATTATGCCAATTCAGGCTATGACATAATAATATCTCATGGCTTTGAGTGGGGAAAACCCGCAGTTAAGGTAGGTAAAGATTATCCCGAAACAAAGTTTGTAATTTTTACAGGACTTGTTAACTCTAGTAATGTGGCTTCTATCTATCCGATGCAACAAGAAGGAACATATGTATTGGGCGCACTCGCAGCAACAATGTCAAAAACAGGGATAATCGGTTTTGTGGGTGGAGAAAGGTATCCTAACCTGATTAATATTTATGAAGGATATAAACAAGGCGCACAGGATGTTAATCCTGCCGTGAAGATACTTGTTACTTATTTAGATGATTGGGATAATTCCACCAAAGGAAAAAAAGCGGCCATTTCTCAAATAGACAGGGGGGCAGATTTTTTATTACAAGTGGCTGATACCTCTGGCCACGGTGTTATTGAAGCTGCTAAAGAAAGAGGAATATACGCCTTTGGTGCAATCTCTGACCAAAATAAACTAGCTCCTAATACTGTACTTACATCCTTTGTATTAGATGCCGAAAAGGCCTTTGATCGAATTATTACTCTAGTTAAAACCAGTAATTTCAGTGGGCAAATATTTAAACCGGGGCTAGAAGCAGAAAAGGGTGCATCAGGGGATGGAATTGTGTATATAGCACCATTCCATAGCCTTGAACATACGGTTTCAGATAATGTTAAGTTAAGGCTTGAAAAGTTAAAAGAAGATATCATCAACGGTAATATCAAAGTACCTGAGAGATATTCAAATAACATTGGAAACTATCTTAATAACACGGGGTAAGTTCTTTGACAAATATCTTTTTTTTAATCCTTCTAAAAACATTCAAACAGTGAAGCAAATTGGGGAAGGGTTTTCTATTTGTCAGAAGAAAAAAAATAGCTATTGTTTCGATTATACTCTTAATTGCTGGATCTTATTCTTTATTATTCTTCCAACAAAATATTTCGGAACAAAATATTAGAGACAGCCTTTTTCTAGCACATAAAAATAATCAGATCGAAATTACAAAAGCTCTGTCAGAGCATGTTAGTGCCGATCTTCAATTGGTAGCAGCGATTCTTCAAGGATTATCTGATTCTATTTATTTACAACAGGGAGAATTATATGGTGACAGAGTTGGTAACCTAGTGGGAGAACGATTTAATCAAATTAACAACATTACTAAAATCGATGGGCTTTTTGTTGCAGATAACAATAACATAATAACGCATAACAAGGTATCAGAAGGACAAAGAAGTTTTGTCAACATAGATATTTCACTCCGAGATTACGTTAATGAAACAAGGAGTACTTTAAATCCTGTATTTTCAAATGGCTTTAAAGGTATTGATGGCACTCATAAAATAGCATTAACCTCTCCAATAATAAATAGAGACAATGGAGAATATATCGGAATGGTTGGAGTAGAAATACCATCTGTAGATTTCTTTGCACGATATGGAAATGTATATAACATCGATTCAAGATTTTTGGTATCTTATGATCGAGATTCAAATTATATATCCACTCCTAGAACAAACTTTTTAGGCATGAGCTTGTTTAGTGATGAAGTTCAACGCTTTTTCAATCATAACGATATCCAAAACAAATATTATCAAGATGTTTTTAATGGTCGACTATTTGGCGGTTTTGCAGTATATGATTTTGGAACCGGAGAAAGATTAAATACTGGACATCCTGTTTCTGTTGATGGAAAATCCAAATATTTTGTTTTCTTAATTACACCAACTGCATCGGTTTACTCTGATATTGATAAAACTTTACTTGAAGAGAGATCAAAGTTTTACATGCTGATTGCGGGAATCACTACTGCAATTGTAATTTTGGTTCTATTTTTGATAAAATTGAATAGTATATTGAATGAACAAATCAATAGAAGAACAAAAGATTTAGAAGAGTCGAACAAGCGTCTTAACATAGCCAACGAACAACTTAATATTAATGACACAATGCAGAAAGAATTTATCAATATAGCTGCCCACGAGTTGAGGACACCTACACAGGCGATCTCAGGGAATCTGGAATTAATCAAAATGACTTATATTCCTTCTATTTTCGAAACGTCGTTAATAGGCCGTGTTGACATCAGAAAAGAATTAGAGAGACTAGCCAAAGATGAAGATAGGTTGCATGATTTTGCATATGGACTTGTATCAACTTATAGAAACGCACAAAGACTTGAGAAATTGGTTAACGATATTTTGGATACTTCACGAATAGAAGGTAATCGCCTGGAGTTGCATAAAGAATCCTTCGATATGAACGAAGAAATACAAAATGTAATTAAAGATATTCACAATAGAAATAGTCTTAGTTCACTTCATGGTAACTCTTCTGATCCAATTGATATAGTTTTTGAACCACAAGAATATCCAGTTATCGTTTCTGCAGATAAAGTAAGGATTTTTGAAGCTCTTTCAAATCTAATAAATAATGCAATAAAATTTTCAAATAACAAACCAATCACTATCTCAGCTAAAAGGCTTCAAAAAAATGAAATTGGTTCTATAAAAAGTAATCATAGTGCTGAATCAATGGACCGCGAGAATATAAGAGATAATACCGATGAAGAGGTGGTGATGGTATCAATTAAGGATAGTGGAATAGGCATAGACTCTGAAATTTTACCAAGGTTGTTTACAAAGTTTGCTACGAAATCATATCAAGGAACTGGACTAGGATTGTATATAGTGAAAAATATAATTGAAACACACGGAGGACAGATATGGGCTGAAAATAATAAAGATGGAAAAGGGGCTACATTCTACTTCACATTGCCGTTAACGAAATGATCATAATATGCCTTATTGCCAATTTTCTATATCTATCGTTTTTATTTTATTTCATTTAGATGTATTATGGAAACCAAACAAACAAACCCATGTGGATGTCCTCATGATTTGCATCGAATCAACTACTAATCATAGTAATCAATTTTATTTAAAATCGCGACCTACCAAAACTCGCTATCAAACAATATTTTGTATTTCTAAATTTATTGATCCTGCTACAACAGTATTCTATAACGTTTAGTATGTCTATTGTAGATATTAAAATGGACTTTGCTAACTACCACCAAACAAATAACTTGTAATACTGAAGTTAAACTAATGAATTGAGATGTCTATGTATCATTTAACATCATTTTTTCTATCGTACTGGTAGCAAAAGGCCTATTTTGCATTGTGGCGCCTTGTTAATTTTGTTAGATAAAGAGGATTCATACGTCCAGTAATTTGTTTTACTATTCGCATAGAAAAATGAATCAACGGAAATGCGACATCTTTTACAACGATTACAGGACATCTAACCTGATATATTAAAAGATTAGCAAATTTTGATTTGGACAGCAGACTATATTTTCCTAAACTTGACTCTGTAATAATCAAATCAGGATTATACACAAGAACAGATTCTAACAAGAGCTTTCCAAATTGCATGGCATCTTTCTCAATCTCCCCAGAAACATAAATTTCATTAAAATCAACTCCAGCCTGTTTGAAATATTCCTTTCGTGCTAAATAATCCGATTTGTATTCCTTCCTTTCTGCAGTATTATTGAATTCAGTTTTTTTCTCATTAATCATTTTAGTATTTCTGTTTAGCGCTACAACAATAAGGTTAAAGTTTCCACTATTTGCAAAATAATCAGTTACTCGTAATATTTCGTTAGAGTTGTCTCCATCATCATAAAGAATTACCATGTTTTTTCTAATACCTAAAGATTGTTGGATTTTATAGAATTCTTCCCGCTCTACAGCAAGTAAGGCATCATCCCTACGTGCTCGGATTGCCAAGTAATCGCACGTTATTAAATTTTGTAATTTATTACTGGCTCTAATATATTCATAGTCACCTATCAATAAATTGATTTTTTGTTCTGCTATTGTGGATAATATTGCTTCAGTGGTATCATGAGAAACTCTTAAGAGGAAATGGTAAACAACATTTTCTTTATTAAGCAAATCTCTTAATGGCTCAAATGCGTTTCTCGCTGAGTCAATAAATGCCACTCCTGCGGACAGTGGAGTCTGATGAGGAATAGTTATTGTTCTTACAATATTAATTTCTGCATCTTTTTCTCGAGCTATCCTAATTGCATATTTAATTAATCTGTCAGGGTCATCAGCAGTATAGGGTATTAAAATTCTAAAATCCTTTCTTGAAAGATTACCTTCAGTTGTAACGATTGGACAATAATTCGCTATCTCTTTGGTAAAAGTCAATATCCTATAGACTGCAAAACCAACTAAAGCCCACAAGACAGTAATTAACCAACTAAAAGGAGCTATAACTAAAAGATAAAGTGCTAATCCCATCATTAATACAATGCCAGTTACAGGTATGATTGGGAAAAATGGAGTTCTAAATCCGTAGTCTAGTGTGTTGTCATACATTCTACGTATTTTAATAACTGAGGCATTTACCTGTGTGAACAAAAGTAGAAAAATTACAGCAGAAGCTTGAGCTATGGCTTCAAGTGGCAGTGCATAAGCCATTATCGCCATTATCAATGTTGATAAAAGAACAGCCATGAACGGCGTTTTGAATTTTGGATGTATCTCACTTAATTTATGGGGTAAATTATAGTGCCTCCCCATAGCAAAAGCAACTCGAGCAGAAGAAAATGTTGTAGCATTCAAAGCGGCTAATGTAGAAACTATGCCGCCAATTAAAACGACAAAAAATCCATACGGCATAAATAGTTCTGCGGCCTTTGAGATTCCCAATTCCCCATTTAATCCTATGAACTGCCAAGCGGGTGCAGCATCAGGAAAAATTGCACCAATAGAAACGAAAGCAACAAGACAATACATCAAAACTACAAGAGCAAGGGAAATGAAAATTGCCCTTGGAATATTTCTTTTGGGATTCTTAACTTCTTCGCCCGACTGAACGATAACTTCGTAGCCTTCAAAAGCAATAAATGTCAAACCCATCGCAGCGGCCAAGCCGCCTAGGCCCATTGGCATAAAATCAGAAAAATTAGCAGGCCAGCTAGGATTATTGGCCATTGTCCACAAACCCGCGACTATGATAGAAACAATTGCTACTAATTGAAACATCGTTACGACTGTTCCAATTTTACCTGTTTCCGAAGTTCCCCTAATATTCACAAATGCAAATATCGCCACAGCAATAACTGCAAATAATTTATCAATAGGAATAATTCCAAATAGACTATCTATAGAAAGTATACCGGTTGATTGTAAGAAACTTGCAAAGAAAGAACCAAAGCCAACAGCATACAAACTCCCAGCGATTATGTGAGCAAGCCAAGACATCCATCCACTAAAAAAAGCATTGGGCCTGGGAAGGCCTTCTCGAACCCACAGGTAACCTCCTCCAGCTTCAGGTAATGCAGAGCCTAACTCGGCATAACCCATAGCAGTAAAAAGGGTAATAATGGCGTTTATGATAAAGGCAATAATTACTGCGCTTCCGGCTAAACCAATAGCAGGGCCAGTTAACACAAAAATGGCACCTCCAATCATGGCGGCTATTCCAACCATGACAATATCTAATAGATTTAGAGAACGAACTAGATTATGCTGGTGTGGGTGGATTGGGGTGAAAGAATGGTTGTCTTTGGTAGACATAAATTTTAATCAGACCCTAAACATCTAGGATATGGGATAATTCTCATTGAATTATAACATCAAAATACTTGTTGGAAAATATATACTTATTTATACCAAGATATTATTCATCTAATGAAAATGATGGCCTTGATTTCAGATATTAAAGAGTCTTATATGAAGATAAAAAATGATAATGTAATCTGTTATTCTATACCAGTCGGAGGTATTTGGTCTCCTTTGGAAATGATAAATTAATAGACAATTGCTATCTACGATATTAATTGGGAATATAGTATTACATGTTGTCAGATTACTCAAAGATCTGTGAGTGTTTCCACCGAACCCGCATAGTATCCAGATATTAATCCCCATGCATGTATCCGCCAACGTCAAAACATTTGGAAAGATCTTGAACTATAAAAAACTATTACAAACGTGATATTTTTAACATAATAATCACTGGGTTTCTTACACAATATTGTCTACTTTTGATTTTTGTATATATCAAACAGATATTAAATACCAAAGTTGCGGAAAAATTTAACATTTATTCGCAGCAACCATAAATCTAATCAAATCATAATATAATATAATGAAATCAATTCAAATCAGCAAGTACGGTGGTAGCGACGTTGTCGACATAAATAATGATGCCCCTATACCAAGAGTGTCTACCGACAAGGTTCTTGTTGAGGTAAAGGCATCCGGGGTTAATCCGGTTGACTGGAAAATTCGTGAAGGATACTTTCAACAAATGGTTCCACTTCAATTCCCAGCTACATTAGGAACGGACTTTTCAGGCGTTATCAAAGAATTAGAACAGAATGTGTCAACTAATTTCAACATAGGTGATGAAGTCTACGGACAAGCTTCTCTATTATCTGGCGGTTCAGGGTCTTTTGCTGAATTGGCTTTGACCAATATTAAAAGTATAGCGGTTAAACCTAAAACTTTGAATCATATAGAAGCCTCTAGTTTGCCACTTGTTGGTGCTAGCACCTGGCAGGGGCTTGTCGATAACATTGGATTATCAAAAAATCAAAAAATCCTAATACACGGAGGAGCGGGAGGTATTGGTACAATAGCAATACAGCTCGCAAAGCATTTGGGAGCTTATGTGGGAACAACTGTAAAGTCAGAAGATAAGGAGTTTGTTAAACAGTTAGGCGCAGACGAGATAGTTGACTATACGACACAAAATTTCGATGATATTCTACATGACTATGATGCAGCATTTGATACTGTGGGCGGTGAGACCTACAAGAAATCCTTTAAAGTATTAAAAAATAATGGAACTATTGTTTCCATGTTAGAGCAACCAGATTCGAATTTGATGAATCAATATGGAGTCAAAGCGATATTTCAATTTACTGAAACAACGAGTGAACGATTGACTAAATTGGTACAATGGATAGACCAAAATAATGTCAAAGTAAATGTTGAAAAGACATTTCCATTATCTGAAACTGCCAAAGCTCTAGATTACCAAAAAGATAACCATCCTAGAGGAAAAGTGGTCATTACAATATGATATAATGTGATCAAAAAACTACACCTTAGTTTGCAAATATCCTATAGAATGTTTTGAACTTGTATGAAATTTCACACCCTTCCCACCGAACACGCTACCTATTATAGTAACGATATAGATATATAAAAATTATAACAATTGTGTAATATAATTGAAAAAGAGCTAGTTTGTCATTGATTAGATATATATCTTAGTCATGTATCAGCATTTATTAATCATTTCACCAATTGTGGTCGTATTTTGCCAATTTTAGACTTTAAAAACCATTTGATACCGGTGTTTATATAGTATGGTACCTAATAGATAGTATGTCAAAGAAAACAGAAACTAACCAACATTATTCAACTAATACCAATGATTTCCAAGAATCAGTTAACCAATCATTTGATGAAACTAAAGACAATATCAAAAAATCAATAGATGAATCAAAAAAACAGATTCCAAGAATTAATGACATTGTAAATAGCTATCAGGAGCAATCACTACAAACTACTAAAGAGATTTCAGAAGAATATATTGATTCTCAAAAACAAGTTGTTAATTCACTCCAATCAGTATGGAGGCCATATAATGAGATATACACTGGATTAGTCACCAACTTCTTTTCTCCTGAGGCAGCAGTTAGTGCATATACAAGATTTGTCAGTAACGTTGCAGACAACACCGTATCCACCATAAGGCTTTCGAACAACGTTATTTTCTCAACCCTTGATACATGGAAACCATTACTACAACAAACAAAAGACGTTTCAAGACACATTTCAAACATGGGAGTAAACACAGCAAGAGTATTTGAACAAAATTCAAGACAATTAGCAGCAGAAGTTAAAGATGCAGCAGCAGCTAGTTCAAACGTAAATGCATCTACCAACACTACCACAAAGTCCACAAATCATTAACAATGAAATAAGAAAAACCAAAAACTAGAAAAAATTTAGCTCATTGGTTTTTCCTTTTAAAGTTAAACAAACTCAAAATTTTTAAATTAATCAATACTAAAATTAAATTCAGTTTTCTGACCTTTGTCTTTTTTATCTATGTAAGAAACTTATCTAAAAAAACAAACTTATTTTTGGGCTTGACTCATGTGAATATCATCATGATTTCCACCGAACTAGCTATCATATATAGTAACGCTATATGGGATAAACATGATTTTCTCCTAAATACACTTACACCTGAATCTAATGGTGAAAGAAACCAGTTACTCGTCTATGCAAGGATAAAAAGAGCGAAAAGAAAAAACGTAACAAAGGCTACAATCATGTGATAAGTTTCTTGGGTTCGACATATTTGTTTAAGGGGCATAATACCACTATGAAAACTATGATGATTGTAGCGGAAAGAAGTAGACGGATCGAATAACTTTGATTTACTCGTTTAACTTTTTACCAATTGCTATAATTTCCTTTTTTCCGTTGCATTTGATAGAAAAATAAACATAATTTAAAATACTTTTGATATGGATCTTACTTTTTCTTAATTCTTGATATTCTCTGTCGTGAGAATGATCAACATGTTAAAAGAAGAATATGGAAAGGACAAATAAGAAAATAAACAAGAGTGAAAACTTTAAACACTTGAATGACTTGTTAATAATTATAGCAAGCCGGTTGTTTTCGTTCTTATTAAAATCAATCATTTTGATATAGATTTGAATTACACGGTCTTCAAATTCTTTCTCGTCCTTATTCTCAAATTTTGATATTGAGAGATTATCAAGTTCACCAGTGGGGGAGTCAATAAACTTGTTAATATCCACTATATTTGGAAATGAGGTCGGTTTTATGAGATTTATTGCATACCGTATTGACATCATTCCAAAAAAAATAACTGATAGTAGAAAAAATATTTGAACAACATCAAGACTTCTGTCGCTAATCAATACCAAGCCAAAGAATATCGGGATTATTATCCCGCTTGTCAAGATTAATTTAGACGCGTTATCTTCAAGACTTTTCTTAATATCCCAATCCATTTCATGTGCTTTAATCAGATAGTGCAATAACTGATTCATATTATAATATTATACATGGTAACAATGTCTTATTTATCTATTTATTTTTGTGGTTAGAATTACGGGTTTTACTTGTAGACCCACACTCCTATCCCAAACTGTCTTCCTTGCTTTTAGAATGTATTATATCCTTTAATTTAATTGGATTCTAATAAATCGTATTATATTTCCGGGAGCGGGAATCCATTCAATGCTATGGAACCTCTAGATTCATCCTCATCCATTAGCATCTAAATAGTTTTTTCCAATTCTCCAAAGGCTTCAAAGTGTGCAATATTATAGAATAGTTGTTTGAATGCTTCATCTATATTTTATCTATAACTTTGTTTTCAAATGGCAAAAAAGCAGGAACATGACCATTATAATTACAGCTGCAGTATGATCTTCAATCCATCGTCACAAATCAAAATTGGTGTTTTAAGAAGCTGGAACCCCAATTTCATTTTTTCTTCGCAACGGTCCCCTACTTCAGTGAGTATTATGGTGAGTCTACTTAACCGTTACGTTTACGCATTAATGTTTTACATATCGCCAAATCCAATTCGATACTATACACAGTAACGAGATAAGATATAATCAAGTAATCTTGTACATTATATTTATACTTTTGAATAGGAAATGAGTTGGCTAATGTCATGACATTTGACATAAATACTAACTAGATTATTTGTATTTCATCACCGGCTACTTTCAATATACTACACTACTATCCTGATTTGCATACTGTCCTTGGTGTATGGGTGAGTCAGAATAAGTTCCTCCAAGATCAGATTGTCCTCCTATATCATTTCCGAAATTCTCCTGAACTTGAATATTTATATTGTTACCCGAACCTTTAATACCATTTATTGGTAAAGACGTTTCGCCAATCACAAACACGGCGTCTAAACCAGCGCTAGCCACATACATGTTTCCATTGCCCTCACTAAAGGCTATTCCAGATGGAAATATCCCAACTGGTATGATATCAACCACCACATTATTTTGGTCGATGATAGGGACAGAGCTTGAAGCTTCGTTTGTCACATACATGTAGTTGTTTTTTGGGTTGTATTTGCTTTGTCGCCTAACTCAACATATTTAGCTGGAATGAACAGATTGATTATTTGTGATAGACTGGCCCTCTTACAATCGCTCATTAGTTCAACGCGGTGAGATCCTCTTCTCGTATGATTTCCTTGATGGTTGGGGTTCAGAGATAGAGAATATGAATATAAACAAAAAGGGTAAACCATTTGTATTTCCAGATTCTTTCATCTTGGCCATTGGTTACATTCGCTATTTATTTCACCTACCATACAGACAAACCCAAGGTATAATTAAGGCCACAGGAAAAAGGTTACCTGCTAATCCACCAAGTTATGGTCACATCTGTAAACGAATCAACAAGCTAAACATCGATATTAAAAGAGACAAGATGGATGACGATGATGACCTAATAATATCAATAGACAGTACAGGTATCAAGATTACTAACAGAGGTCAGTGGATGGATGAGAAATGGAATACACAAAATAGAAAAGGATATCTCAAGATCCACGTTGCTGTAGACATAAAGACCAGGAAAATCATTGCTTTGGAAGTGACAGATGAGAAGGTACATGATGGGAAAATGCTAAAGAAACTAGTCAATCATGTTTTGGATTCGAGAGAACCAAACACTGTAAAGATAAAATCGGTACTAGCTGATGGAGCCTATGATTCAAATCCAAACTTTGTGTATCTTGAGGACAAAAAGATCAATCCAGGTATAAAGGTAAGAAGGAACTCTATTGTTTCTCCTAAAAACAATAGGTTAAGGAACAACGAAGTAAAGTTACAAGCAAAGGATCTGTTGAAATGGAAGACAAAAAGAAAATACGGACAGAGATGGATATCTGAAACTGTGTTCTCAGCTATAAAGAGAATGTTTGGTGAATACACATCAGCAAACAGGTTTCAAAACATGGTAAAGGAGATCATGATAAAAGTATCATTGTATAACATTTTTAGAAGAATATAACATGATGATCATGATGATAACCGGAGAATAAGGAATTATGCAACAAAGCAGTTGTATTCAATAAAAAATGGGCTAAATCCTACCACTATCGTATCAACCACGACGTTATCTTCATTTAAAACTAATACAGATTCTGAGCTAAAAAGTGTTACATACATGTTGTTATAGCTAGGGTTGTACTCTACTCCACTCGGCAAACCCCTGACCACTATCGTATCAACCACAACATTGTTTTCATCTGAAACCGACAAGCTTCTTGAAATAAAGTTTGTTACGTACATGTTACCATTGCCTTCGTTATGTGCTACACCAATTGGACCATTGCCAACTGGTATGGTATCAACCACCACATTACTATCATCTATTACAGACACTGTATCTGAAAAGAGATTTGTTACGTACATGTTACCGTTATCCGCATTATATGCTATACCAAAAGGACTATCCCCAACTGGTATGGTATCAACCACCACATTGTTTTCATTTATAACAGAGACTGTGTTTGAACCATGATTTGCTACATACACATTGTTATAGCTAGGGTTGTACGCTACTCCAACAGGATTATCTTCTACAGGTATAATGGATATTACTCTTTCTTGAGCAAATACCTTGTAAATGTCTGAAATTGGAATTATCATTACTCCCACCAGTAGAATCATCAGTATATAGTGGGTTTTTTTTTGATGAACAAGAGAATGAATGTCTTACCTTATTCACAAATCTTTACTTTCAAATAACAATATAACAAAGATTATTAATTATACCTCTAGAAATTTCTGTTTTAGGAAACTTGGCTTTATTTGATTATCCATCTACTCGGGATAGTTATTTTCTCTATCTACTTACCCGTATTTCATCTACTTACAATCATGTCACTTACCAATTTATATACTTACTTTTCTATAGTAACTATTACAAAGTGATTTATTGATGACAGGAAATCAATGTGATTCAAATTGCGAATTTCATTATGGAAGAGAAGGAAGAGGGTCATCCTACCATGGCTATAACAAGTATTCAGATATTTATGAATGCAATAGTTGTGGATGTGAAACTATGCATCATGGTAGCAGCGGTAGTTGTTCAGGCTGCAACGTTGATCCAATTGAAGGTGCAAAAAAATTATTGGAAAGCGCCTTCTTTGAAGCTTTAAAAGAAGTTCATGTAGAAAAGATAAAGAAAATAATTGAAAGAGATTGGGGAAGTAATATAGACAAAGCGACTGAATTAGCGGTTAGAACAATTGAAAAACAATGGCAAACATCCTTATCCACTTCATCTCCAAGTAAGGAATTCTATGAAGAACTAAAAAAGATAATGACATCAGGCAATAAATAAATATTAAAGGGTTCACACAATGAATCAAACATAATATTTTTTTTGATATTTAAAACATTATTTTGATTAAGGATTTGATTTGGCATGGATTAATGAAGTATCTCATCGCTCGATCCACATTCCACTATGGTTCATAAACACATGAAATCAATTTCGGGATAATAATATAGATAATACATTTCAGATTACAAATATTTTAAAAAATATTGCAAACTAGTGCGAAATTTCATACTCGTCTCACCGAACCTGCATCGGATATGTAATGAATCTTTAATAAGGGCCAAAGGGAATGGCAGCAATCAGAAGTCTGATGTGGAGCCCTCTAATAATGAACAATTTTTTAGATTATAGTTTAGGAGATCAATCACCATATGTCGCATTTCGAGTATTGACTGGAGTAGCATCCCCCTAATACTAGAAAGTACAATATGTTTTCCTTCTTAGTAGCTGTGCATGTTAGAACTTAATTTCCTTAAAGCTTAAATTCTAAATTAACATTGCTTTAATTGGAGAATTTGAACCAATGTCTCTAACCTATGAGAAGTTAATCCATAACCTCTTCTCATGGGAAATTTCAAAGAATATTAAACGATAAGGTCTTACAGGGAGGCTTATCCTATCATACAAATTAGTAACATAACAAACGTATTTGATATGACCTGACCCTTATACTATGCGGGATCTAATCCCACCTAACCAACATAGCATAACAATTCTTTTAAACAAGTTTTACAAACAGATAAATAAAAAAATGATAAATTTACTCATTTTATCATTTTGGAAACTTCTACCTAACTTCTTAGAATACGTTTTTTCTTCCTCCAAAGCCTCTGAGTCTCCTGATGTGCATGGCAGTTTTTGCCTCCTTCAATACATCATTTACGTATTCTTTCATCGACTCGAGAGATTCCTCTATTTCCTTTCTTCTTTTTTCAGCCTCAAATAGTTCTCTCGTTTTTTTTTCAACTTCTTTGATGAGAGTGTTGTTCCACTTAGCTAGAAGTATTATCAATACTACTACGGCAGCAAAGGTTGAAGTAAATAAGGTTATCATCTTTATATTCTCGTCGGAAATTACGTGTCGAATTTGTGAGTGAATTTGGTCCGTCGGTGTTACAATCTGTATAAAAAATTCAGGTCTATCTCCGATGATGATAGGAGATTGAGTAGTCAGTCTTTCTCCTCTTCCATAGTCATAAATAGCGTAGCCCGAGTTGCCCATCAAGAGAGCGTGCGTAAGATTGTTCAATATTGTATTGCGATTTATAAAATCCTGTACATAGTCCCCAAAATAGTTCTGCCCCATCAATTTCTTGTCCGCACCATTGGCTAAGATGGTCCCAGATCGATCAAAAGCGACCAGAAATTGTCTGTCCCCGAGTTCCACATTTCCATATTTTGCAAAAAAGGGCTCGGTGGGAATAGCGGCTCCTACCATTCCTATATATTCGTTCGATTCTCTATTGACTATCGGATATGTTATGAATTCCCTATAGATACCCTGTCTTTCAAATCCGCCAGATAGTGTTAGACTGAGGTTGGTCTTGGTGTCTTTGACCCAGTTTCTTAGCGAGAAGTCTTGTCCCAGGAAGGTTTCAGTTCCTCTAGGTGCTAAGCTCATGCGTACTACTCCGTCCTTGTCAATCACAAAGAGCCGATTTACAATATCGCTGTAGCCGAAGTACTTTTCTTTTAGTAACGTTTCTGGTTCTGTTCCCATTAAATCACCTTCTTGAAAGTATTTAGATGTAGCTAATCCATCTAACATAGTAATTACAAGATTAAGATCTGACTGGATATGATTGGAAATGCTCTTTGTGGACTCAAGTTGCCTCTCCTTCTCCTCCTCAATGAACCTGTCTCTAACCGATTCCTCAGTGATGCTCTGATTGTAGATAAGTAATCCTACGGATAGAGATAAAATCAAGATTACTGATATTATACCAATTTTCTTAACTTTGTCCAATCAGACCCACTATTATTACCATCCTAGTTCTTATTAACCAGTTCTGAGATAAGTGCGAATTTGAATTTAGGCTTATATATTTGGCTATGTATGTCACTATAAGATTGCTAAGATCCGCGCTTATTACCGCTATAGGGGTACTAGCAGTTTCCATTTTAGCGAATTATTCATTAAGTTTTGGAAGTAATTTACAACAGATAGATAACTCGTCGAACAAAGAGAATGTCACACTTTCCGCAATCCTTGAAGACCAAGGCGATCCAGCAAGGTGGAATTCGCTGATTGGACCAGCTCTGGATAGGCTTAGAGAGGGACATCCTGATATTACCATCAACATCGACTACAGAACTTTTCCTTATAATGAAACAAGAGAGAAGTTATTGTCGACTCTTTCGGACCACATCCCAATTGATCTTATTACGCTTGACCAGATCTGGCTTGGAGAGTTTGCTGAGGACCGATTAATTGCGGATCTTACAAACTACACACAAACCTGGGGTCGTCAGAAAGATTGGTATGAAGTAAATTGGGATGGCGGTGCAGTAGATAAGAATATCTATGGCATATGGGCATGGACTGATGTAAGAGGAATTTGGTACTGGAAGGATTTACTAGACGAGGCCTCTGTTGATCCTAACTCACTAAAGACATGGGACGGATATATCGCTGCGGCAAAGCAATTAAATTCAGTGCTTCGGCCTAAAGGGATAGAAGGGGTTCATCTTACAGGAGCTGGGCATTCCCCGGATCTATGGTATCCATATCTTTGGATGCTCGGTGGAAATATCTTGCAGGAGAGAGAAGGACATCCCACAAAAGGTACTTACTGGTTTCCTGCTTTTAACAATAGCGAAGGAGTAAGGGCGATGAAGTTTATAAAGGATCAGGTGGATGCGGGCATAAAACCTCAAAAGAATCATTTCTGGGGAGAGGAGTTTCTTGATCGAAAATTTGCTGTAATGATAGAGGCCCTACAGCATCACATACCTATAACGACTGCCGACAGCCGAACTGCATTTGAAGAGAGGGTCGGATTTATACCCATGTTTCCTGTTCCACATGAAGACAATCAGACTTCTACCTTAATGGGAGGTTGGTTGTTCAGTATACCTTCAACTTCAACTCACAAGGATCTCGCATGGGAGCTTATTACAATTATGCTAGAACCAGATATTCTTGGTCCGTATCTCGTAAACCATGCAAATTTGCCGACTCAGATCCAAATTGGCGAGGGTCCTTTTTCGGAAGAACCAATGAGGGTTATACCATATTATAATGATTTGATTTCAATGATTCCCTCTGGTCATGAGAGACCCAACATCAGGGAGTATCCTCAGATAGCTGAGTTTGTGAAGGAGGCACTAGATAGCGTTCTCTATAAGGGGGCGGACCCTAAACGATCTCTAGATGATGCTGCCTCTGCTTCTGCAAAAGTGCTTGGTTGGTTGTAATTCACGAATATCAATTATATCAAATGATGTTCACTAAACATATTTTACTGGTATTATCGACTTTAGAAATGAGAAATTTATTACTTTTCCGTTTTACGGTAGTATTTGTTTGTCTCAGTTTTATCTACATCATTGAATCTATAAATGATATTTAAGAAAGGAAGTATTAAAAACATAAAAGTGCCCGCTGGGTTTTATTCTATTTACAATTATTAAAAGAAATAATCTATGTAATTAATAACGCTATAGAAACTGTATGTATAATAGGTAGCTATTCAAATAATGTGTTGGATGCCGTTAAAGTAGGCAAAGACCATGAGATATTATTTACAATCCTACAAACAAATATGTCTATAATATTGCTAATAAAGAGGGAGGGATATATCTGTATCAAGTCCGTTGGATATAATATCAAATCCAGATTTAGATGACATATTAAAATCTACTTTCAAAAAGAATCTTCGTTGATCCTGTAATCTTGGATTGTAAAAAAATAAGTAATATTCGATTAAAAGAGTGGATGTATTGTAATGGATATATGCTATTCTTAAAATCGTGTTTTGTTTCATCGAAATTCTCATGTTTCTACTCCATAGAATGAATTACTATGTAATACTTAATCTACTTTTACTTCACCAACCATTGAAGGGTGATAAATGCAATAGTACTGGTATTCACCGGAATCATCAAATTTAAAGCTGAAATATTGGTTGGATATTATTGCACCTGAATCAAAGACTTCTCCTGCATCCTTGTCATTATCTTGTCCTGAGGTTACTGTATGGGATATAGTATCGCCGTTATACCATGTAATTGTTTGACCTTTTTCTATTGAAATAGGATTAGGAGAGTAGGAACTATCACCATTTATTCCTACTATGACTGCAGGAACAGAATTGTCATTCTGAGAATTGATTTGATCATTATTGTCCAACTGTTCTTGTTGCTGACCTTTAGTTGTTGTACCGATGGAGGCTGTGCTAGTCCAATTTGTTATATTACCAGAAGAAGGCAAGATTCTAAATAGAGAACCAGTATAACTTAAAACATACAGGTATCCATCTGGACCTGTTTGTAGGTCTGTTATACCGCCAAAACCTTGACCAAATACTATGGGTTGATTTTCTTTGGGGTCGTTAACTTCTCTATCTGCAAGTGGTCCTGTATTTTCTGCATATCCATTATCAAAGGATAGGTCATTTCGTGCTTCATTAAGAACAAATCGATACAAAAGACCATTATTTATGTCGCCTACAAACATGTTATTCTGATATCCTGTTCCTAACTTACTGGAATTCAAGAATTCCAATGCTGTAACGCCTATTGGTGTAACCCAAGAGAATTTTGGCTCAGAATATGATCCTTTCCCAAAATATACCAAGTCATCAGGTGTTGCTCCAGTAACCATAAAATCATTCTTTGAAAATCCTTGAATCAATGACCAACCGCTATTAAAGCCGGGATAGACTAAATTGATTTCATCGCCCGCCGTCGGACCATTCTCAGTATCCCATAGATTACTGGTCACGGGATCAAAGTCCATACCAAAACTGTTGCGAATACCCATTGCATAGTACAAATTAAGAGGGGATTCATCGCCAAATATGACATCGCCCTTTACGATATCGCCATCCTGAGTAACTCTGAGTACACCGCCAAGTCCATTTGGCTCTGGACCATCTTCAATATTCTGTGCTTGGGTCCTATGTCCTCCCACTTCTCCTACTATGTAGTAGACGTTATTATCCGGACCAATTCGGATTTTGCCTCCATTGTGCTCTCCTCTACCATTATCTGGAATTGCAGTAAGATCTAGTAGCAGAGTAGGATTTTCCAGTTGCCCGTCAACGTATTCATAACGATATAATCTATTACCTGATGGGTCAACATTGTCTTCAAAATCGCTACCATCTGCATCGTTGCCTGATTCAGTATAAGATAGGAAAACATAGATTTTTCCATCTGGTTGTTTTGCTAAAGCAATACCTAGTAAACCTCTTTCTATGTCAGTAGCCACAGATACATCAATTGCTGGAGTATCCTGTATCTGACCATCTATAACATGCATTACCTTCCCGGTTTCTTTTTCAGTGACCAGAATATCGTTAGGTCCTAAAAATGCCATACTCGTAGGCTTTTCTAATCCGTCGGTTACTTTTTCCACCTTGAGCACTTTATCTTTTACAGTGGGTCCATTGGGCGCTACAGGAGCTTTAGCATATGCTCCATAGGATAAATTAATCGTAGAATAATTTGAATAAAATAATAAAAATATGCAAAGAGCAGATAAAACAAATAATTTACTACTTGTTTTTTTTAGCAATGACTACTGATCATGAATTGGCGTATTAAAGAGTATTTATGAATTTCCTAGTATATCTGCCACTACTTAAAATTTTTGTATCTTGCGTATTGAATCAAAATGACCTAAGTATAATATTTGAGTTATAGTAAAATATCATTAAATAGATAATTAATATTTGATTCTTAAAACTTCAAGTATCCCTTTTCTAAACAAAATGCAAACTGAGATTGATAAAAATAATGTCCATAGACTTGCCACGGTAAATTCTGAATACTCTATCATTTTCTATCCAATATACTAGTATCGCTATATACTTTATTGTCACGTTTAGAGTCATTCACATTAAATCAAACATAATTTAAGGTTTAGAACCTCCAATTAAGGAAATTTATGAAGAACTAAAAAAGATAATGACATCAGGCAATAAATAAATATTAAAGGGTTCACAAAATGAGCCAAACATAATATATTTTTTGACAAATTTAATGCATTTAAGCTAGTGTTATTTATTCTTAATAACATAAAACTCGATATTTTTTTGAACTTTACTATTTTAAAAAGACCTAGTTATTATCTGAGTTGGAATAAAAGATTAAAGATTTTTTTCTTTTAGCCAGGTAGATTCAATGTGGTAAAACTTATAGAGTCAGTATTAATATCGCGAGTATTATGCGTAATGAACTTGTTTAGACATGTTATCTCAGTGACCATGAAAAAATTATTTCGAAAATTACATTCCATTGTATTTTTTCGGTAGTAACACTTTCTAGAACTTAAGTAGTTAGTGCAGATAAACTCTGTAAATTTATAGTTAACTTTACAGAGGCTGCGTTAGACATTGATATTTCAGATTGTAATTTCAGGTAATGCAAGCCGGGCTAAGCGAACACTGTGCCTCAACTTCTGCTTGAGAGCTACCGAATTGTCCGGTAAGATTACTACTGGTATTATTCTGAGCATCGGCCGTTGGGGTAACAGAGATGGCTGGAATTGTTAATACAAGAATAGTCAAAGCCATTATGCAGAGGCCTGTGATCTTTTTAATATTCATACTTACAACCAATGAAAGGATCGATTTAAGGGTATTGGGTATTTTGTGAATATATTCATTTCAAAACACCCCTGAATATTCTTCCTGTTGTGGGTCTAGTAAGAAGGCTATTGTATCAAAGAATAGACAATGGCAGAGTTTGTAAAGAACTTTAAGAATGATATGACAAAGGATAGTCAGCATCTGCGTAACCCAAATGATTTTACATTAAGTATTGTATTGTGGAGATCCTAGACATTTTACGGATTGCCTTGAATAGTGCATTTTACAGGATCTCATTGTAGAGGAATTGATAAAAACGTTACAAATTGTATATCGTAGAGCCGATGATACTCATGACGCCAAAATGGGGACTACGGATTAGTAGTCCTTCAACTCAAAGGCAATAGAGTTTCTGAATGACAGTCAGGCAGTCTGTTACTCGTTGGTCAGCATCATCTTTTCAGGAATGATATGGTTTGTAATATTAGGTGATCTAGCGTTTCATCCATAACATGAACCGATTTGATCCAAACAAGATAGCGACCCTTTCTATGGATTTAGATCGGCATCATAAAGAGAGCGAATTCTAATACTCAAAGGTTTTGAATTCTTAGAATTATGGATTCATCTTAGTATAAGAAACATAATAGAAAATTCAATTCTCAATTAAATGATTAGGATTAGAATAGTTATCCGACAAGATACCCTCAAATCAGGCACCAATCTTGTAACTATTACTCTACGGAATATGGCTTTATATGGCAGAAAAAACTCATCAGACCCACGTGGATATCCTCATGATTTCTACAGAATCCGCTACTTATTTGTAGTAATGATTTATGTAAAATAATGTTTTGGAACTAGAAATCAAAGGTTTTCTTAATAATCTGACCAGTAATAAATTCTTATTTTTATGAAAATGGCAGGGTTTATCAATAATATCGACATAGAATTGACGAAATGAAAACATGTGAGATTTGTGGTGGTACAGTATCCTCTGGAACTACCGGCATTGTATGTTCCGCTTGTACTAGTATTAGAGAATTCACAACAGCTTCAAAAGGCTCTCTTCCTGAACATATATGTGGTTGTATTAATACAGATAGAAAGAATTGTCCTTTGTGTAAGAAACCATGTCATCATGATACATCCTTAAACCCTAAGATATTAATTTCACCAATGTAATATGAAGGGGAAGTAATTGATATGCAATTTATTTTATTTTACAAAAGAATATGGGAGATTCAATTATCAGTTACGAGATATTCTGAATGTTAAATGCGTTCAAAAAAATTACAAAACATCTTTTCAAACTCTGATAGGATGCTATGGTTTACCCTAAATTCTATACCTTAAAGTATCCACATATTATGTGAGAGCGTTAATAATAAAATAAATATAAAAAACCTAAAGTGAAGAGTTTGATAATCTAATATTTTGGCCCTGATTCTTGACCCTAACGTCTCTAGGATTTCGCTATCATTCAACTCCCCATGAAAATGGTTATATTCCAAAAGTAATGAACATAATAATTGTAGAAATAGACATTATAACAAAGGTGGTCCAACCAATAATATTTGTAAGACGTCCATTTGTGTTTTCCTTAAGAATCTCTTTATCATTAGATAGTTTCATAACTACAAAAATAATGGGCACTGATACAACTCCATTAATAACTGAGGCATATATTAGTGCTGTAATGGGGTTAATACCAAGAAAATTCATACCTAAACCGATTATTCCACATATGATTATAACTAAATAAAACGCCTTTGCCTGTCCAAACTTTTGACTTAACCCTTGTTTCCAACCGAAAGTATCCGATAATCCATATGCAGTAGAAGTGGCCAGTACAGGTATAGATAAAAGACCAGTTCCAATAATACCTATCGCAAAAATTGATTTGGCAATTTCTCCAGAGTTAGGGAAAGACTGTACCAGAGGTTCGAGTGATTTTGCGGCTTGTTCGGCACTTTGTATTTCTGTAATACCATTGTCATGGAGACTTCCTGCTGTAGTAACAATTATTGCCCATGTGATCAAATGTGCAAAACCAATTCCAACCATGGTATCTGTTCCCATTGATTTTATTTCTTTTTTTGAAACCTTGGGTTTTCCTTTACCTATTTCCTTTATCTTGTGGTGTACAACTTCTTCTTCAGCTTCTTCAGAAGCTTGCCAAAAAAACAAGTAAGGAGAAATAGTGGTTCCAAGAATAGCTACAAGCATGGTTGCAAAGTCAGCGGTGAATTCAACATGGGGAACTATAGTAGCGATTAAAATTTGATACCAATTACCTCCTACAATCAATGCTGTTACTATATATGTTAAAAGTGAAAGAGTCAAATATTTTAATATTTTAATATATCTTTTATAAGGTATCATAATAATTGCAATTATAATAAATGCAGTAAAAAATATGCTAAAAATATTCAAAGATATTTGAGGGAACATAAGGCTAGCCGATGCAGCCATTGCACCAATGTCAGCTCCAACATTTATTGTATTTGCAACTAAAAGGAGAGAAATGAGGGGTAAGACAATTTTTCTAGAATACTTTTTTTTGATGATTGTTCCAAGGCCACTCCCAGTTAACAAACCGATTCTAGCACATATTTCTTGAATTACTATTATCAAAGGAATTAGATAAATCACTGTCCATAGCATTCCCAGTCCAAACTTTGCTCCAGCCTGAGCAAATGTTGCAATACTTGATGGATCGTCATCGGCTGTCCCTGTAATTAAGCCAGGTCCCAAAGACTTGAGAAAGGACTTTATTGACATTTCCTCTGAATTGCTATATTTACGAGTAATATATAAGAATAGAAAAAAAGGTGAACTGACTTGTTTATGTAGTCATAGAGAAACTCTTAACCTACAGTATGTTAGTACGTCAGAATAATGTAAATAAATCTTAATTAATACCATAGCTTTGATAACTCATCAAATTAAAATTGAGATTGAAAAGCAATAGAAGGAAGTGTAAATTATCAAGAAATTAAGTAGATGGTAAACTCCATTTTATCCTTACCAAATCTATTTAGTACGGAAATTTTATTTTCTCCACACAGCTAAATTGCACATATAAGAAACTAATTCTAAAATAGGATTCTTAACAATGTCAATGTCCAAATAATTTATTTCATCACTGATTATCTCTGTCAATTATCTATAGTTGCAAGAAAATCTGATGTTGTTTTAGTTTGTGAGGTTACTAATATTGGAGTGTTAATGTTTCTCTGCCGAAAATTTCAGTTGTAATTATAGCGAACAATAGTATCTAATACCTACTTTCCTTGCGAAGTAAATGAAGAATTAGAATGTATAGGATGTTTAATGTAATTGAATTTCCTAATCTTCTGCTGTCCTCTCATTTACCAAAAGATGTCTTACTAACGACTAACTATGTTTTTCCTAGCATTATTTTTGGTTTTAGCTTGTTGGTTATCATTATTGTATTACGTGCATTCATAGGATGGTAGTCAAAAATGTACCTATCAGTAACATAAAAAATCTTTATCATACATGTCATTCTTTTCACAACTATAAAAAAAGTAACGGGGCTTTTTCTCACCATAAATACTTGCCTACATATCATAAATGAACCAAAGCATCTACCGGCTGAATTGATAAAACCCCAATCTTTCTGTCACTCTTATCATTCAGATGTTTAATTTTTTCTACTAAATCCTCTAACACACTAGCTTCTGCTATTGTTACTACAGTTTTTCTATCTGATGGAATTATTCTATTCTGACCACCTGATTTCCCAGCCCTTAGTGTTTGTTTAGATTTTCCTAGGCCTTGGGAATTGTATAAAGTTGCTTCAAGTTTCAATTCGTCTAATACAAGTATTACGTCGTTTACTTGTCCCGGGCTTACATAGATTTCTATTTTCTTTAGTCCAGACAACACTTTTATTTCATTTCCCTCTGATTTTGAAATTTCAAAAGGAAGTGTATTTTCGTTCATTAAAGTGATCTAAGCTATTATTATTTAAACTTCAGTAAAATACAATCTATCTAGCAGAAATGGACTACAATGGTTCTGTTAACAGTTGTGTAAATGGTAAGATACATCCATCCATCTGTAAAATGATTATATACTTGTTTAGGTATGATACCGCAACACATTTAGCTAACAATCCCGGATTATCAATACTATGAGGGATACATTCTATCAGAACTATTCCCAAATGAATTAGTCTTTATTCTATATTGTAACCCATGATACTCGATCTTTTTCTTTAGGATTAATGATTTCATTTTGTCTAGTTCGATTTGCAAAGTTCGTAATTCTTTTTTCTTTTGTTCAACATAATCATAGACTTGGTGAATAGAAATTCCAAGTCCCGATGCGAATCTATGAATTTCATGCACTTTTTTAACAAAATCCGAAAAAGTCTTGTTTGTTTTGAAGGAATGAATATCTATATCCGTGAGTAATCTTTCCATCTCTATCTCTGAAGATCCCATTTGTTCTAAAAAATTTTTTACCCTGATACCTGATGCCACGTCATTTAGACTCAAGCCTTCTTGTTTTATCATTACATCAACTGCTCTTAACACATCTATGTCTGGAATTTTGGATTTAAAAGACTCGATAATTCTAAATACACTACCATAATCTATTCCATTACATGTAGCGATCATATTAATCGGTATGCCAAAAAGCCAACTGTCAAGCACCTTGTTTTTAATTCCACTTGGTGTTCTTTTTCCCAAATTTATTGCGTACTTGTATATATACTTTACTGTATATAAATAAAATAAATATCTCAAAAAGTTTGTCGGGTAACTATGCATAAACTCTGAAGGGATGAGATTTTGACAGGTTTGGATGAGAGATAAAATGCGGTTTGAGGGGATTCTGATTGGGTTTGGATTTGGACAAGTAGAATAGAGATGTAGGGGATTCTGATTGGTTTAGGTCATGTAAACAAATCGATGCTTCCTTCCTGTAAACTGATCATGATTGCTTTGAATCTATGTTTTTTGGTATAATAGCATGTCCAGTCAGATACTACTTTACCTATTTCTGACTCATCTTCAAAAGTGATTTTCGTGGCCTGTCTGTCTGTGGACCCATAACTAAGGAGACAATATCCTGCAAGATCGATGAAATTTTTTGATCATGTTGTAATTAGAATTGATTCGGTGACAGTCCTATAGTCAAAAGAATAAATAAACAAACAACCGATCATTTTTCTAGAAACCGCCCTAAGAAATAAAAATGGGCACTGAATTCTATTCTGGCTTTTATGGAATATCTGAAATCAAGACAACGAGAAGGCGAAATCACTCCAGGGACCACAATGAATTACTATGGATCCATATAACTATTCTGGGAAATGAATGATCTAGATTTATGAAGGAAAAAAATAGGATTGGTCACTTTACACTATGTCATTGGTTCATCCACTCTGCCGCCACTTTGTCCCAGAATGCATAGGGCCCAGGATAAGGGTGGATTAATAATGTTTAACTATTTTACAGTATTAATGAAATAAATATGATTTATCTACTAATATGAATAGATTTTTTAAACCATTTCGATATCTTCAAATACAAAAAATATATTATTGCATAAATGAGCTGTATTGAAGAATTAGAAAAAAAATATATGGAATTTGAAAGTCTAATGAAAACCTGTCTTCCCAAGGTGGATACTCAGCTAATTGTGGACATGCTTCACCGTTTGGCTGGAGACAGAAACCCTATGTATACACTAGAAATCTTCCTCAATAAAAAACCAGTGCTTGAGGAGATAAGAAATAAGATAGCCACTGATTTACAAGTTGAGCCCGCATTTTTTGACGGAGGAACACATGTAGTAATTGCACATAGAATTGATCTAAAAATGCTTGAATACTTTTCTTCAGATGAGAATGTTTACCGGATTCGAGGAACATATACAGGACATGGACAAGGTGCTTCCATCGGTCCAGTATTTGAAAGAGATGATCCAGAGGAAACATGGGATGATTATGACAAAGCGCATTCCCAAAAAGATAAAACATAATTTGGTAGAATTCCGGGGAAAAATGCGCTTACCGCAGGTGCAAGCTTTCAATTAGATATATTTTAGTTTATATCCCCTAATCATCTGCGACAAATCTAAAGAAGGTATCCCTCACAATAATCCTAGATGGTAAGCTAAAGGTGCAGTGCTATAGAATCTTAACAATCACAATTAGTTTACAGATGAATATAGATATTATTTTAGATAGTTGTCAAAATAACAGTCCAAATTGTAGTAAACTGCATTAAGTAAAATGAATCAACGTCAACATTTTTAAACTTAATGAACTTCCGTTAAAAGTCGACACTAAGGTATCAATAGTCCTCAAAACCGAATATTTTCAACTATTAGTGATTCTAAGAATGAAATAATTCAGTCTCAGGTAATCATAATTATTATAGATAGTGGATATGTTTTAGCTATTGAATCAAAATATATTTCCTTTGACTCTAATGATAATTTTAATGACGAAAATAGTGACACATGAATTGCAATTTATTCTAATATCAAATATACCGTAATGTCTTGTGATTCTATTTTTGAAACACTTTGGACTAAAGGTGAGATAAAGAAAGGACAATATTAGAATAGGAATTAAAGTACGAAACAAATTTAATTTTCCTTCCCCTTAAAACTAATAGATAAGAGTAAAGTCAACCGAACCCTAATACCATACGGAACTTAATCCTACTGAAGTAGATACCGATTCATAGTAACACTTTATATAACAGGATACTGCGTTTTACTCTGAATCCTTTGCATTTTGAATAGGGTGGGAAAATTTACTTCTGATTCAGCAACATCTTTTTTTATCAAACCCTTTGATACAACATTGGTAAATTGGGTTACAGATTGGTCTCAAAAGATACTTTTGTCAGAGTAAAAGTAATCTAATTGTCTCCCAATAATATTTGTTGAATTTGCCTAAACCTGGAAGTTTATGGCGCTATCTAAGCCTATAGTATCTTTCGATGTTAGTGGTATCATTCCAACTACTTTGACTATGTCTGAACCTAAGTATGTAACATATGTATCCTCATCAGTTGGATTGTGCCTCAATCATACTGGATGACTCTCAGCCATATGGTTATTTTGACCATCCTGTGCAAATATGCTGATCAAATAGGAGGTTAGGAGAACCAGGTACCTATTTTAGTTCCTAAATTAGTAAAGTTTGAGAATATTTAATAATGCATAAACTACGCATTCTAATCGTTGAACTTTTGAACAGATGGGGATAACCTCTTGATTTCCCCAGAACCCCGTAGTATACGTGTCTATATACTAGTTATTTTTTATTATACTCGCCATCAGAACCTGAATTTTGCCAATATTAGTAACAACAGGGGGTCTTGGCTATTCCAGTAATATTGGAGACCACTAGACAATATCATGAAATATCTAAAATAAAGAATTCAAAGACTTAATTAATTATCGATAATAGTGTTAAATATATTTACAAAAATAACTCTTTTATAGGAAATTTTTTTGTATTTATTTGTAAGTTTTTCAAATTTAGCAATAATAAATATGGTTTTTACAAAAGTTTATTAATATATTTTAGCCTGATTGTACATGGGAAATGTTGTAACTCCTTTAATTATATCTTGCTTTGTAATTCTTGTCTATATAGCATCAGTATTAACATACAGCATTGTATTTATTGGTTGAAAAAATCCATTCGATCAATCTTTGCAATTAGATTCTGAACGATATAACCAGATGGCTACAGGAATTAATTGTATATATCAAACTGATGTTGGTAAATCTACCCAAACCGTTTTGCTTAATGGAATGAATTTTAGTCAAAATCAATTTTTATTATTCTATGATACTACACCATTTGCAAGTAAAGGCCATGTAGCAGTGACTTTCCCATGTAATGAAGAAGATCCTTCTAAACCATCATTTCAGATTCTGTCAGGTAGGGCTCCTGACCTGTTTACAGTACCATTAGGATATATTCAGAATATTTCATCAGTACCATCAATGTGTGTATTTCACGGTCAATTTGGATTCGGAGATCCGATTACAGATTTGGCACTAAAATATGTTGGTGAAGGAAGCATAGCCCTCAAGGGTCCATACTCTGTTGTGGTATCCGGATTGGAATCCTTTATTCCAAAAGAAAAATCATTCGAAGAATTACAACATGCTCAATTAGCAACTAACCAATAATAACTGCCATTTCCTCTCATTTATCAAAAAATCAGAGTTTATCATTTATGACTATTCTTATTTTTTTATCTTCAAATTCCAACCAATCGTCTGATAACCTGTTTTCAAAAGTTGATTGGCAATACCTACGTCATATATAGCAAGGTATACAAGAAAGCTATTGTTAAATCCTCTACGGGATCTAAAAAACTTGGATTACTATGACCTTTCTTAACCCTAAATTTATCTTCTATGAATGTTGTTTGCATCAAATAATTATGATTCCTATACAAATCTCAATTAAGAAATCTATTTCTGATAGCTATTCGAGTTCTATTGATAAACACCAGATTCTGTTATTCTATCTTATTCATGGATGGAAAACTACTTTAACACAAGATTTTGTACATAATTATTACTTATTTATGAATACAAGTCTATTTTTGTGCCCGATTGATGTCTGGATGGTCCTCATTTAGATCCAAAAACCATTTACTTGTTATCCTGTATGTTGGATATTATTGACAGAACTGACTCCTATCACCATAGGGAACTTAATCCCACCGAATCAGCTACCTATTCATAGTAACTGTATGAAATATTACATTGATATTGGCACAGGTGACTAACATAATTTTGTACAGACAAATTCAATCAAAATCGTAAATTTTCTGGCGGTCTTCTTTTCTCAAGAGCTATCATAGCCAGTAGGTATTTTGTTTTAACCTACAATCTATGAGATTTGATAAATGCGTAAAATATTTTATTAAATCGCTATCTTAAGAATTACTGTATTATCTGTCATCTCTGCTTCTGCATTTTTTAGGTCAAACTGTCTAAATACAAGTTGCATCTGTGTTTTAAAGTAGAGCGAAAAATTTTTTCCCAAATCAAATTGGATTACATATACATCCATACCATTGGATATATCATATCTAAAGTTATAACCCGAAGAGTCGAGCCATGAACGAAGTGCACTCATAAATGACGAGAAAGTATTAGAGGTTCCAAGCATATTGGAAATATCTTTTAGGTGATGGTTACAAAACTCTTCTGTTATTTGTATTACCTGTTCTTCGGTAAGGTGATTCATAGATTCGGCTAGTAGGACTTTAGAGAAATAACCTAAACCAGCTTTTTTAGCAGGTTTATGCCATTGTATATATGATTTTATTATTTGGTTTACCAAAGTATTAACACTTTCCATTTTTTGATCAGCTTCCGATCTTAATTCATCTAAAATAGGTTTTTCAATTCTAAAAGTTATACTCTCACTTTTTATGTTGCCTTTGACATCTTTTTTAACTTTAGGCATTCTTCATTGTAATGATAACAACACTTGCACTTAAATAATTGCATAAAACTTATTTAAATTATTTTGAGAAATCTATTGTAAAATATTCCCAAAAAATTAAATATATGATCAATATTTTAATATATTATGCCTATTATGAATTGCAAAAACAGTCAAAATCCTAAACCCCGTTACAAGGTGATATTTGGTGCAAGAATTATCAAGAATTAATCTGATTGGACATCAATCTAAGGACGAATTTGAAAATAAAATCGGAAAAATGATTGGACTCGAAAATGCTGCAATTAAGACACTGAAAACGATTGCAACCCTCAATAGAAAGGACCTAAAAACAAATATGAAGAAAAACGCTGATATGAAAGCCCGTTCGAAATTTAATAGAATAAAGACCAAAAAACTTTCTAAAGTGTTTGACAATATTGGGAATAGCGAAATTAACCAAAGCATGGTTGAGGAAATAGCAATGGAGACTGAACAAAAGGCCCTTGCAACTTTACATTACTACCTATTGGATACAAATATCAATGAGCAGGATTGCGATGCTTATAGATCATCAAAATTCCTTTGTCTTTCTCAAGAAGGAAACTCTATAGAGCATACTTGTTGTTATTTTTATTGAATTAACTTGCAATTATCAATCTAGGAGAAATGTTGCTGTTAACCGCTAAAAATATTATGTTGTTAAAACACACAATTTGAGACCGGCAAAGAGCAGTCAATTTCAAATATCTCAGAATTATAGATGTTTTGTGTTCAAATCGTTACTCCCGTTAAATTCAAATGGACCATTCGAACTGTTCTTTATTGAAGTAATAGATTTCAAATTGAGATGGGCCAAGTAGTGTAAGTTTTTCCTTTATCGACAAAATATTGAAATCATACAGTAGGCCATAACATGATATCAAAAAAAATTACAGGATAATTCTGGTCATCTGTCCACTTTATCCACCGATAGTTCCGTTCGTCGCCAATTTCAAAATTGGTCCAAAAGTTTGACCGCTATCTGTGCTTATCCTAGCTACTGGCTCAGCCTCTCCACCTCCAGGTATAGTCATCATTGTCATCGGTAGTGTAGATTGTGTTCCTGTTGTGTCGGTCTGATTTCTCCATTCCCACCATGTGACGATTACTACATTATCTCCAACAGCAGCCAACTCTGCATCTATGGAATCGGAATCAGTGCTGTTGCTGAGGTTTATCTTATCTCCGAATGTCACCCCACCGTCTGCTGAAGCCCTAAACATTACTTCATCATTACCCGTTCTGTTAGTCCACCAAACAATGTAAACGTTCTCACCCGAATCTGATGAAGCTATGGGCGCATTTCTCATTGGATCGGTAACCCAAACTCTGCCATTTACAACTCCTGGTGTTTCGAAAGACAAAGCTATACTCGTTATCAATACCGCTGTCACGACTGTGATAATGACCCCTGTAATAATATGAGTTCTTATATTGAATACTCAATAAATTGTAGTATAAAAATAAACTACTCAATAGCCGATCTCAATGGGTGCTCCAAACGGATCCACCGGGTCATCATGACTATCCATATAGCAAACTTAGTTACATCGATTTGTTTTTCTTGGTTCATGAATTGAAAGCGAAAGAAATAGATGGCAAGCAGAAGCGACTATAGAGAAAATGGTTGTTTTCCAATCAATATTTTTATACAAAGTTTATAAAAGTAATATGTAAATATCTTAAGATATCATTCATTTTTGAATTACACACCACCTAACCAACTACCTATTTACAGTAACAATATAAGATTCAATCGTGTTGATGCTTCCTTTAGGTAGATTATTTTATTTTGTATGTTACTCAGCAAAAAGAATATGTGATTGTTTCCTTTGGCTATCTATCTCAAGCAGTTAGAATTTTTAGGACACTACATTGCTTCACTGCTATCCTGTTCAGTTGAGTTTCCTTCTATTGAGAGACAGTCATGATGAGTTTTCTCCGAAACTAGATTGTGTTCCAGCGCTATTTCTAGTTTTTAATGATTACCATTTAGAAATAATTGGAAAAAGTATTCTATATCGCTTAGTTACCATCTCCACCACTGTCATCTCCACCACTGTCATCTCCACCACTGTCATCTCCACCACTGTCATCTCCACCACTGTCATCTCCACCACTGTCATCTCCACCACTGTCATCTGCTATCTCTCCTCCTGTCAAACTCGCAAAATAGTCTATTGAGTTTACATCCTTCCATTTGATGGTAAATTCATAACTCTCAGGATTATTATTAATGATTTCAACTTCTGGTTGTATAGTGAACACCGATCTATCCCCGGAGTTGATAGTGGTATGATCAAGGCGACCTTTTTCGGAACCTATAATTCCACTATCATTATAAAAAACTGCAGATATTTCGACTGATTTTGCAGTGTCTGTTCCATTATTTAAAATCTCACCAACAATTTCATTGGCAAATCCTATGCTATTGTAATTTTGACTTGGTAATACCATGTCATACTTTTTCTTGTTTTCCTGACTGAAAGCATCAGAATGAAGATTGATTCCTAAAACCAATATTGTTATCATCACAAATGATAACCCGAAAATTTCGTTAATTGACATTGCTTTCATTATGGGTCATTAATAGGGAGCTTACAAATAAAACTTTTATTGTATATTTTTCTGTTCTATAATACTGCTCGCTCACATATGGTAAAAATCAAAATTTCTCTGTTCATCTCTTAGGATAGATTAGTTCGTATGATTTACCATAAAGCAGCGCAGGGAAAGAAAAGTAACCAGATCAACAAACCATTTAGTTCTTAAATTTGATTGGATTGTTTTTATACAAATAGAGTGATAAGATGGAGTCAAATCTGTTTCACATATTACAGAACTCGTTTGTAGAAGGGACTTGGTCCACAATTGTGAGAAGTGTTACTAATAATTAAGCGTCATCTCACAAATAGAGACTACTAAATAGCTAACCAGATAAAACAGACTGAATATAGAATTTAATATCAAATAATTTGTCTGTTGCACTATTAATGCAAAGTAAAGAATATGATTAGATCATTTTTTTGAATTATCACTCAAAATATCTTTGAATTATCCTTGAACCAATAATAAATATCTGTCATTTGTTTGTACTGTCGAACAAACAGCTTTCCTAACCTTGAACCCCAAATTGGGATAATTGTAAACATGTTGATATATTTCCTGTCACAGATTTTGAAAAGTAAGTATTTTATCCTGTGTGATCATAATAGTACAATACCATGCTACATCCTTGGTAAAGATATGACAGAACTCCAATAATTCTGATTTTAAAAAACTAAGTGTTATCTCATACCAGTATGTTAAAGTGGCGATTTGAAGTAATTTTTGCATGTCGGGTTTATGATTAAAGCTCAAAAGGATAGGAAATTTTATAATATAGGCTTAGATGAATAATGTATGTCAAATAATAGATTTGCTTATGTTTTATATCTGATGCCGTTATTTGTAACAACTGTTCTTCTAATCCTTCCAATTCAGACACAAGCACAAACTACATCAGCTGAAGGTTCATGCTTTCCTGTTGAACCCGGTGCGGTGACAGAGATGTGTACAGAAGGCCCAGAAAGTGGTTATCAGGAGACAAACGCAACATCGATTAAAAAGGGGACTACTAGCACATCTGGAGTTTCATGCTTTCCTGTTGAACCCGGTGCGGTGACAGAGATGTGTACAGAAGGCCCAGAAAGTGGTTATCAGGAGACAAACTCAACATAGGTTAGAGACTAGCCAAACATGTTTCGATTTAATTTTGTACAAGGACTAATCGATAGATAAATCCTGAAGCATTAATTATTATAGGTTGTTTGAATTTTTTTTAGAAATTTGAAATTATGAGATATAATGTTTCAACATTTTTCACTGCTATTTGAAAGCCTAAACCAGATATTCCAGTTACAAACTCTTAATTTTAGGATGTCATCAGACTGAGCTATATACAGGATTAATATCCTCAATTCATACAAATTACATATTCATAAATTTAAGTCCTGACTTCCAAGCAAAACAAACTCAGGCTATTCTCATACGCAAGAAGCAGTTATCTACTCAATGGAATATTTATACAAATGGTTTGTATATACTAAATTTTCAATCGTAGAAGGTAACCAATCAGATGATTCGAAGTTTGTCTTTGGTAGATATATATTAATAGCCCATGACTGGCAGCAGTCTTAATCATGATTCATTTTTAACATTCATTCATACCCATAGGGGGGATAATTATTATCCAATTTTATTTCAAGAGTTCTTTTGATGTCTAGGTTATTAAAATATCATTTTAGCTTATCATAATCGAATCATTTGAACCAAATGATTATTAAGAATATTATTTGATTGTTAACTGGATACATTATTTCTTACTAATTTCATAAAAAAAAGAAAATATTTACTCTTTTGAACGGCTTATTATTTAAATTTCTAAGAACCCTTCCAGCATTATGTCGAAGATTTTAGATCGTATCATACTTTTTGTTACCTACTTGTGTGATCCAGGGTTTATGATATCTCTTATGATTCAGATTCAGATTCCGAAAAATTTTGAATTGGTTTATTCAAGTTTTGAGGTGCCTCTACTAGATCTGCAGGTTGATCATCATTTGATTTTGGAGGTACTTCTTTGCAATTGTATTTTTGGTCATTTTGAAAGTCTACATCACATTCTAGGCATTTTAAAGTGTCATTTGCACTATCACAACATGTCTCTTTATTTTTATCATTGTCATAAGTACAATCAAAACGGGGTTTTTCACCCGGAAATGCAGCAAATATCTCAGATTGGACTAAGGCACTTGACAAAAGTATAACCACAATACCTATTACACCCAAAGTCACAAATATTTTTGAATTTAAATAATTTAGTTTATTCATAAAATGACTTATAAAGCAAAAATATAAACATTTGTCAAATACAACGTCGAATGAATGGGAGTGGAAATTCAAGATAATCCTTTAGCAGTATTTTGATAATGCTGCTACTATGATAACTTGCTGTCCATAAAACAAAAAGTATTGATATGTGTAGATTATTTTATACCTTGGTCATACGTTCTCGAAGGTAACTGTTGATTTTCATTAAACTCTAGGAAGTGGCAATCTGAAGAAATACAGTACATTATCCATTAGAACCATTTATTAGGAATCTAATTGATTAAAAAACACAAATAGTCTAAAGGTATAAGTTCTAAGGAAGATCTATTCTCAAATTGTCTCATGAGAATGAAAGCAAATAAAATAATCTAATCATTTTACTTGCTGTTCAAAATGTAACTTACATCTATCTTCAATAATTATTGATATCCAATTATTATTTGATTAGTACCTAATAAGGAATCATTAAAGTATTCTACTCTACATTTTCTCTTCTGTAAATACTAGTTCATATAATATTCTCTCTACCTTAGCCACACTCGCAAGATCGTTCATTTGTATTATTGCTCTTGGATCGTTAAGCATTTTTTCAATTGCATCTTTATTTTCCCATTGTACATAACTCATTACCTTTTTTCCATCTAAACTTTTGTGAATTCTTGTTGAAATGAAACCATCATGTTTACTTAGTATTTGTTTAGAAGCATCCTCAAGCATATCAGCTACTTTTTGCTGCTTGTAAGGATCATCAACCACAAAGTTGTTTATTAATATGATATTATTTTTTTCCATAAATTTAGTATGTATATTATTGGTCTTTAAGCTAATCCATCAAGAGATAGTTAAATATTGATAAATAATAGGACAAGACATATTGGCGTTTGCATCCCCTTATCTATTATGAAAAATCGTCCTACTTATACATAATAATAAACTTATGCCAAGTTAAAGACTAACAATTTGAAGTGAAGAAATAATATCACAACAATCCCAAAAACCTATTCAATTTACGCAATTTCATTATCCTTCAAGCTACTTTTACTTCATGAATGGTCATAAAGCCATTGTCCCTGTTGTTCTTTTTTAGGAAATCAATAATGGTTCAATATCTTTTTCTCTCTCATCTATTGTTCAATCATCAACATGGGTTGATTCATCATAAATCCTTGTAAATGCACACTAGATCCACCTTATCTCGGCACATGATCTAAGTGGATGACTATGCTCTTTACTTATGATTGAACCTATTAAAAATGGAGATGCTACAAATAATGATACGGCAATCGTAAATATGATCGGATCTGAATTCACATAAGCTTATTCAATCATCTTGGAAAATTTTATTTGTTAATGGAATAGGCCCTACTTTATTATTCTTAATTTTTTGTTCACAATGACGTTCATTCAATTTTATCTTACGGATGTTAGATGCATTTCATATTTCTAAATTTTGATATTTGAATTGTTTGTTCCTCATTTCTAAAAGCCCCTTCCATTACTATTTCACTTAATTCTTTCCTATGGTTAGGAAACTCTTTTTCCTGTAGATTAGGTGGTAGATTCTCTCGAGGTCCTTTAATACCGATAGCAATCATTGCCATTATGTTAAAGTTAGAAGGTATTCTTAGTTGTTCTCTTGCCTTTTCATAATCAAAGCCTTGCATTCCATGTGTACCAATTCCACGGGTACTCGCTTCTAATGCTAAATTCTCCCATGCCGCCCCTGCATCAAACTGATGAGTAATTGAAGGTTTTTCATTGTGTTCAAAATTCTTTCGAGATATGACTACAACTAATACGGCAGCATCTTTTGCCCAGACTTTATTTCCTTCTAACAATAGGTTAAAGAAAACATTCCAACTAGAAGTATCCTTTTTAGCATAAAGAAATCTCCAAGGTTGATTGTTGTAAGAAGAAGGTGCCCATCTAGCAGCTTCAAAGAGACTCATCAATGTTTCATCATTTATTATCTCTCCTGTCATTGATCTAGGTGACCATCTATCAACAAAAATAGGGTTTATTTTATTTTGAGGAAGACGACCATTTTCAACTTTTTTGTTAACCACTAACGATTTTAAAGAATATAATATTTAACAACTGCTTTGTCGCCTAACTCAACATATTTAGCTGGAATGAACAGATTGATTATTTGTGATAGACTGGCCCTCTTACAATCGCTCATTAGTTCAACGCGGTGAGATCCTCTTCTCGTATGATTTCCTTGATGGTTGGGGTTCAGAGATAGAGAATATGAATATAAACAAAAAGGGTAAACCATTTGTATTTCCAGATTCTTTCATCTTGGCCATTGGTTACATTCGCTATTTATTTCACCTACCATACAGACAAACCCAAGGTATAATTAAGGCCACAGGAAAAAGGTTACCTGCTAATCCACCAAGTTATGGTCACATCTGTAAACGAATCAACAAGCTAAACATCGATATTAAAAGAGACAAGATGGATGACGATGATGACCTAATAATATCAATAGACAGTACAGGTATCAAGATTACTAACAGAGGTCAGTAGATGGATGAGAAATGGAATACACAAAATAGAAAAGGATATCTCAAGATCCACGTTGCTGTAGACATAAAGACCAGGAAAATCATTGCTTTGGAAGTGACAGATGAGAAGGTACATGATGGGAAAATGCTAAAGAAACTAGTCAATCATGTTTTGGATTCGAGAGAACCAAACACTGTAAAGATAAAATCGGTACTAGCTGATGGAGCCTATGATTCAAATCCAAACTTTGTGTATCTTGAGGACAAAAAGATCAATCCAGGTATAAAGGTAAGAAGGAACTCTATTGTTTCTCCTAAAAACAATAGGTTAAGGAACAACGAAGTAAAGTTACAAGCAAAGGATCTGTTGAAATGGAAGACAAAAAGAAAATACGGACAGAGATGGATATCTGAAACTGTGTTCTCAGCTATAAAGAGAATGTTTGGTGAATACACATCAGCAAACAGGTTTCAAAACATGGTAAAGGAGATCATGATAAAAGTATCATTGTATAACATTTTTAGAAGAATATAACATGATGATCATGATGATAACCGGAGAATAAGGAATTATGCAACAAAGCATTTAACAACAACAAATTTTGTTGTAAAGAAGGACAGTTTGATTCGATAATCATGATTTACAAATTGATGCGAACCACAAGAAATACTCCTTTTATACCTATTACATATTCAAATTAAATGGATGAACCAGAAATTGAGCAGAAGAGTTCGAGTACCTCTTATCAATAGACTAAAAGTTGTTAAAAGCAAATTTGCGCATTGGGTCAATATTAGTTTGGGTTGAAATCTCTTATACCTAGTTATATTATTCCATTAGTAATATGATATCGTTACTTTTCTAATGATGCACTTGACTTGAGTGTATTGGATATCTTTTCTGCGTGAAAAGCATCTGTCAGAGCTACTTCTGTATTAACATCTCTTATGGTTTGATCCGCAAATGATGTTGCAAATTGAATCACGCCTGACTCACCTAACACAAATCCTTTTTGAATAGTTGATGTTTTCAAAAGGGTTCCTTCAGGATTATACACTTTCATGACCCCATCCATATGGGTGTTTACTAGTGCAGGATCATTTGTTTTATAATCTGCAAGAACTTTTAGTTGGTTATTATCACTATTTGTCAATGGGGCAAATTTTATAGAGTTTAGTTGAATTGTTATCTTATCCTGTGAGTTTGAGGTATCATTCCGTTGTTGGGCCTGTGGGAATTGTGCATATACATCGTTATTAATCCCAAAATTCTCGTTATTAATGACGACAGATAGCGAAATTATCAATGTAATTGTAATAATGACGGTCGCTATTTTTGAGTTAGTAGTGAATGCTAACCTTCCGCATTTATAGTATGTAGTATGTATGTTTCTTGGTAACACATTTGTTATATCTTTTATATTTACAGGCATTAACTAAAGAGTGATACCATATTATATAACTAATAATGCAAATATTTAATTAAACATGATTAGATTAAAAAGAGGATGTCCTGTTTTCTCTCATTTTCTTCTCTTATAGTATTATGGTTTAAAATAATCAATAATCAATTAAAAAAGCGTAATTGTACTGTTGCTTAGATTTCAATCTTAAAAATATCCTATTTTATCTCATTTAAACAAATAATAACAAAATTACAACTGCTCTGTATTAAGAACTAAGGACCAAGGATTACTAGAAATAAGGAATTAGAAAGGTGTCAAGATAAATATGACTAGAAATTTCTTGTTTTTAAAAGTAGAAAAGATGTAGATATTGTTTTTAGATCAAATCCAACAGCCTTATCACAATAAAGTCATTATCATGGAGATACTTCATTTCCGCCTTGAATAGTTCAATGCTTGTAGTGTAAAAGCCACTCTCCTTATCAATATCATGGTATATTAATACAGGTATAGATCGTATCTCATTACCTTTATTGTATTTATTCTGGCTTTCAACAACCTGGATAAACTTTTGTAGCATCTGGCTATCGTCATATCCTTTTGCTTCTCTATCCGCATCATGGCTCCAACCAATAATTGAATATCTGCCATCCTTATTGATGTCATTACCCAAAGAAGAACAACTTATCTTATTCATCATTGTGTATGAACTACCTATTTGACATTGAAGGAATTCCAGTGGATCGTTACCCGTTCTTGCCAAATCATAGTGTTTGGAAACCTCCTTCAGTATAAAAGGATCATCCGATCCTCCATTTTTTGGATATGTGAATACTCTGACCTCTTTGACGCCATTATCCAATAGACATTCTTTTGACTCGCTTATTTCGTATTCTGAGACGTTATTGGGTACATCTTCCAGTTTAATATGATTCATAGAATGAGAGCCTATATCATATCCTTCTTTTTCTAACTGCACTATGTCATTCCAGTTTAATTCATCACTCTTTGAAACATTATTACATATAATAGCAAAAGTTGCAGTATAGTTGTATCCGTCAAGTATTGGTTTTGCATTAGTTATTTGCCCCTTCTTTCCATCATCAAATGTAATAATGGCTAGTTTTTTTTCATCTCTTTCAGGTGCGTTCTCGGGCGTATTTATTGCTGCTTGATTGCTTTTATTGTCTAGAGTGCCATTTGCGTTTAGAACTATACTTTTATCCAACGTATTATCGAATAAGGAATTAATACCAATTGGAATTAAGAATAGAAGTATTACCGTTATCAACATATTTCTAAAAACTATCAATCCACTTTAGAATTATTAATTTACCTTATAAGTTCATCTTTTAGTAGTGAGAAACAATGAAACAGGGTATCAAATCACCCACTTTTCTTTAGAAATAAATGGACAACTAGAAATATTGCTCTAGTATTAAGATGAACTTTGAAAAAATTTTTTAAAATATGGCTAATTTAGAAAGTTATAGATTATCAAGGATTGTACTATGATCTAGAATAGAATCTTATTCCAATGACATAGAAAATCATTTTTGATTATAACACCCTATTCAATTGTAATTATTTCTGAAAAGGTCATACTTTACATTTGATACTTTTGGACACTCTTTCCCCAAATAACAAACCAATCGAGAATGATATGATATATATCACAAGAAAATTAAAGTTATTGTGAATACTTTATCCTTTATTAAATTGTCTTATTAACGACTAATGATGTTTTTCTTAGCATTACGAGTTAACATTTAACGTTATAGTAATAAAGATAATAAATAAAACTGACACCATAATAAATTCTCTAATTTGCTTTAACTCCAGGCAAGTTTTCAAAAGAACTTTGAACTGCTTCCATATCATTTGCTACACTGTGACTCAACTCCACATCGTCTATCACCTTTTGATTACAAACTAATTGTATTGTAGTATTACTAGGTACTGGATTTTTGTCAATTTGCTGAGTATAACAATTGTTAAAGACCAACGATGTCAAGCCTTGATCTGTAGGATCAGCGTAGTTTGGAACTAATAGTGGCTCTCCGTAAGCGATTGAATAAGCAGAAAAGAGGAATACAAAACATGCTATGAATATGAGTTGATAGTTTCTTATTTCTCTATTCATTTGATAGTGGTTTTTTCTTAAAAAGTTATTAATCTTTAGATCCGGAAATCGTAGAGTACGGAAGATCAACCGATGATGATTTCAATGCTTTTATGACTTTTAATCACATGATGAAGCAAGGTATTACAACTCTGTGTAGTGCTGAAACTTCAAGTAAGTGCACTAAGGTGACCATCCCTATTATTCATAAATCAAGACATAATTCAATTATTAGGATGATTAAAGATGATACTCTCGTATTAAAAAACCAAAGGATAAGTTGAGTATGGTTTAGGACATCTAACTCATTCTATCCTGTGTCTGATAAAGTAATATGAAAATATACCAAAAAATCTGAATGTTCTAACGATTTAACTATGGTAAGACTATTGTATATCAAATGATTATCGGTAGTTTGGAAAGGTATGTCTGTGTCGTCAAATCTATTTGTTTCTAATGTTGAGACGTTATCTCTGTACGGATCTACTAATTACGTAATCGTAATATGGTTTTATCTATCACGTTCCAAACCTCTTCTTGCTAATCACCTTTACAAGACTAACTATCTTGGCAAAATCATTCTATCTTGAGTGTAAGATCACTGTATTCGACTATTTTCCTCTCAACCTGGACGTATATAATCTCCAACAGTTCCAAGCCAGCCGGCTCAATGAAATATTTTTTTTCGATCCCGTTATACGATATGAACGAACTATTTAACAAATAGTAAATGTATTCTCTCAGAACCAATTCGGATGTTAGGACCACCCTCTGTAGGCACCGATCAATTTCAGAGAATGATGAACCATCAATGCATGTCAGTAATATTGGTTCTATAATAACTACCTTGAGGTAAACTGGATCAGGATTATTATTATTATTATTTGTGCATTCGTGATTCATTATGGTATTTACCACATTTTGTCTCATCTACACAATAGTGTTATTTGATATTTCATTGGTCCCTTGTGAATCATCGCTTTCTTCGATTCCTTCTGTAGCATTGGTTAAGGTGTTGTTATAGACTTTATTTCCGATAGAGTTATGATATAGATAGATTCCTTGACTCTCACAATTACTGATGTCATTATCATAAACTTCGTTGTTTGGCGATTGAGATAAGAATATACACTTTTCCTCGTCGTGAACATCGTTATTTCTAGCAACAGAATCAGACATATTTCTACTAAACATGATTCCAGACCCTGCACTGTTATATACTTCATTACCTTCGATTGTAATATTGTAACAATCAAGTGAGCATATTATGCCCATTGCACCATGGTCATGCACTGTGTTGTTCCTGATAATCATATCATGAGTTGCAGTATGGGGGTCAAAACCATACATAAAGTTATCATGAACATTATTATCTTCTAAAACTACACCACCTACACCAACGGAATAAAATCCAAACCGGTCATGGTGAATCTCATTATTCTTTACTATACTTGTTCCATTGTTTCCGTAGTAACTAATACCAGAACAACCGCTACCGCATTCATAACCTAGATAAGCAATTTCAGAATTGGTAATATTCATTGTTCCAGAAGTTTCATCTTCTGTTTTTATGTAAGGTCTTGGTATAGCATCGATACCGGTATGCTCAAATTCTCTGCTAGGGAGTATGTCAACTTCAAACTTTATAACATCATTGTTCTTAGGATCCCATGAAGTAATTTTTACCGAATCTATAATTAAATTACCAAAAACCGTAATAGAGTTCACAATATCTCGGTCACCATCACCGTTCTTATCTCCAGCTAATATCTTGAGCCATTTGGTATCACTCGAATTAATCACAAGTGTTGAATCTTTTTCGACTATTATGGTTGCATCTAATATCCAAGTACTTTGATTGGAATTATTTTCTCTATTTAGAATCTCTTGATTTTGAATACTATTGTATATATCGGTAAGAGTTGTAGGATGTGAGCAGGACACAGTAATCGTGTTTTTACCATTTTCCTCGTCAGTATTATAACCAATACAGTCAGTATTACTACTTTTATCACTACTATCACTATTTTGATCAGGCTCCTGAGCGAACGACGCGATATTTATTAAACCAAGTCCGCTGAATGTTAATATGATAACGAAAACCGATACAAAACACGTTGCTGAAATGAAACTCGCTAGCCGTTTCAATTTATCTGATTGATGATTATTCTACCCGATTATAAGATTTATCTTTACAATTTTTTAAAAATGACAATCTTGAAAAATATTGAGAATTATTTTCAATACTCAAAATAATTTCAAACGATTTTATATAAAATGGATTAGTCCGTACTTATTTATTGACCATACCCAATTCTGTATCTTTATTTATGGCAATAAAAGTACAAGGTTTTAGGCATCCAAACACGCAAATAGTCTGGTGCCTAGATAACATTAGTAATCGATAAATTTTCTAACCAATGAGTTTCTACTCCAATTAATGAACTAAATCCTTGTTCTAACGACATTACTCCAGATATACTAAAGATGAGTGTGGTCACAACAGGAGACTAAAAAAACTGTCCTTTTCTATGCCCAAAAGGGTGTTATCAGAAACTCGCTTTTTGTTAGTTCTAACTCCTATCAAAAATAATACTTGATTAAAAGTGTCTGCGAATGAATGATAAGTCTATGCCCGCATTGAAGTAATACCGGTTAGGGTTGCAGCTACAAGCTTGGACATTGCAATTCCTAAATTTCCCAATAAAACGGCATAAATTACTCTTTTTGAACCTCCACCTCCACCTATCATTAATATTTACAAATAATCCTTAACTTGGATTTGATACATGCTGTTAAAATATTAATGCAAAAACCTGGACTTTTTGATTTTTCCTTCTTCTTTATTAGCAGCACAGAGTGTAAATCAAAAACTAAAATAAAATTAACTGCCAGCGTTAACTACAAACAAAAATTTTTACCAGGAATTCAAACACCAGCAACTATTCTAAACTACTGATGGACAAATTTAAGAATCTAACCAGTTTTTTCAATCTCTTTTTTTAGTAATTATTATTAGTGTTAACATCATACTAAGAATCGTAAGCGTTTTTAACTTATCAAAAAATAAATAATAAAATTGAGGTTTATTTTTCTGCTTAAAGCAACACAATTGATAATATACTTTGATATCTATTAATACATGACTCATGAGTTTGGTAATAACGGTATGTCTATTGGTAATAGTTGGGCTCATGACCGTATACGGTTTATCAGTATCAGATTTAGTTTTTTGCGTTGACAAAACTTTTTATGATGATGAAGAAAAATCAATGACATCCCTTCTTAAAGGACCGACCATGAAACACATGACAGACAAGACTCTTGTAGAAATAGTAAAAAGCTTTAAGAATTCTTCAGGATTTTACAAAATTAATGGAACTTTAGAAAATGAGGATTCGATTATACTTACAGATATTAAGGTGATAAAATATTACAAGATTCCTTCGGTAAATGATACAACGTTATTATGCTATGAGGAAAGTGGTGTTAGGTGCGAATATAAGTCAATTAATCAATTACATTCAGATAGTTTTTTATTAAACATTCCTGATCCAAACATGAATGCTAAATAATGGTATTATATTCTCATACAGTAAAATAGAGTTACATCGAGAAGTAACATGCATTTATGCGTAGTTCTAAGATGGTTTTTGGTTTAAAACCTAGGACTAATTAATAATATAGGAGTTGAGCGAAATTAGTGCTACCAATAACATTTGAGATATAAGGATAAATAGTAAAACAATAAGATGAAACAAGATTATATCATATAACTTTATTCCTCTTAATCCTAAATCGATAAAGTCAACTTCATTTGGTAGGCACTTGACCACAAAATGGGCTCATGATGAGCATGCTTTATGAATTATTCAATCAATCAATTGATGAAATGAAAATAAATAAAATCACAATTGATTGCAATTAATTACAACAAAAACGTGGACATTATTAGGTGCCGATATTCAATCATTCTTATGAATTTTCGAAATATCAATTCACAACAAAATACTCATCAAATGACGAAACTAGCATCAATATTTTCAATTCTTTTTGTTTCCATGTTTTCTATGGCAATCATTTCGGCAGAGGATAAAACGGTAGTAAATGTGAAATCAAAACCAAGAGCACAAGTGGAAGCGATTGAATCATCATCGACAATGGGATCTGAAGTCGATTCAAAGGATCTTACAACCAAGTCACATGAATCTTTGAATGAATATGAAATCACAAAGCAGTCAGGAACAGGTTCTTTTGTATCAAACTATATCAATGCATGGAAACTGAGCAAAGCAAGTTCGGTATTTCAAATAACTTTATAAATTAATAATAAATTACAAAATCTTAAAACTAGCTCGTTGATCACATAAAAGTTTGGTTAATTTGCTTGCAAATTAAGACATTGATAAATAAATTTTCTTTTTCAAAATTTGTTTATACATAATTCTTTCAGAGATTAATGGATTTGAATGCGAAATGAATTTAACATGAAATCATAATTATATTGTCTGATTACAATAGGTTTATTAATTTAGCACAAACATTCAAGTTATGAGATTTTTCCCCAAAACCGTCATTGTAGTTACAGGGATATGCCTTTTAATGATAACTCACTCTTCTCTTGTCTTTGAGGTCTTAGGTCAGCCTAATGCTATTAACATTAGTGATTATGACTTGGAATTTACCCCGCATACTTTGCAAAACAGCACTATAGCGGGTGACAATAATACATCTCATTCTGATGCCAACTGACAAGAAAGTTCTTGAAATTTATGGCGGCTCAAGAATGGCAACGATATGCTGTGCAATTATCCTCTATCATGCTCGAATAGTCTTATTTTTCTAGCAGATATATCATTCTTAAGTTTAGAACTTTGATTAGAGATGCCTTCATCAAATTACTAAAAAAGGGACGGTCAATCAAGATTGTCGGATTATGAAAATAGTGTCTGAACTAGTATATAACGTATATGTTCAATGTCTAAATGATTTCAACATAGTCTTTTGGTATGTTGATGTCAACTATTTTTAGAATAACTTAAATAGTCATGAATTCAAAAAATAGACTTTATCTCCTATTTACCTACTTATTAATTTCATTGTATAAAACTAGTTAACAATGTAATTATGAATTTTGTATGACCTCATATATTTACATTAATTTTATCTTGAATGTGAAGGCCCTGACAAACTTTGTGATATTGCAGTTGATGCTTCAGCAAAATTTCTCAAACACAGATAAGTCGAATATTTATGGAGTAGATTTTTTCTATTCAGGATTACATTTTCCAAGGATTGATGAAAGTAATTGTATTAGCTGCATTCTCTTACCCAGCAATAAATTTGATCAAGTTAATGATTATCTCACTATGATTGACAACCTTTTGGATCAATTAGATATGATGATTAATAAACTAAAATAAGAATTGCCAAATGCTTTGTCGCCTAACTCAACATATTTAGCTGGAATGAACAGATTGATTATTTGTGATAGACTGGCCCTCTTACAATCGCTCATTAGTTCAACGCGGTGAGATCCTCTTCTCGTATGATTTCCTTGATGGTTGGGGTTCAGAGATAGAGAATATGAATATAAACAAAAAGGGTAAACCATTTGTATTTCCAGATTCTTTCATCTTGGCCATTGGTTACATTCGCTATTTATTTCACCTACCATACAGACAAACCCAAGGTATAATTAAGGCCACAGGAAAAAGGTTACCTGCTAATCCACCAAGTTATGGTCACATCTGTAAACGAATCAACAAGCTAAACATCGATATTAAAAGAGACAAGATGGATGACGATGATGACCTAATAATATCAATAGACAGTACAGGTATCAAGATTACTAACAGAGGTCAGTGGATGGATGAGAAATGGAATACACAAAATAGAAAAGGATATCTCAAGATCCACGTTGCTGTAGACATAAAGACCAGGAAAATCATTGCTTTGGAAGTGACAGATGAGAAGGTACATGATGGGAAAATGCTAAAGAAACTAGTCAATCATGTTTTGGATTCGAGAGAACCAAACACTGTAAAGATAAAATCGGTACTAGCTGATGGAGCCTATGATTCAAATCCAAACTTTGTGTATCTTGAGGACAAAAAGATCAATCCAGGTATAAAGGTAAGAAGGAACTCTATTGTTTCTCCTAAAAACAATAGGTTAAGGAACAACGAAGTAAAGTTACAAGCAAAGGATCTGTTGAAATGGAAGACAAAAAGAAAATACGGACAGAGATGGATATCTGAAACTGTGTTCTCAGCTATAAAGAGAATGTTTGGTGAATACACATCAGCAAACAGGTTTCAAAACATGGTAAAGGAGATCATGATAAAAGTATCATTGTATAACATTTTTAGAAGAATATAACATGATGATCATGATGATAACCGGAGAATAAGGAATTATGCAACAAAGCATTGCCAAATAAAGAATAAGAAAGAAGTTTGTTCAGTATTTAAACCGGTTTTAGAAACAATTAGAAGGACGATGTATCATCTGGTGGGTTCACTGATGATAACGCCGGATCACCCTATTGTATCTGCGGAGAGTGACAATTCGAGAATACACAAGGGGTGGGTTCCAATAGTATTCTAACCGTGCACAACCAAGAGCATGCTGAATTGGGAGTTACAACGCTCACCTGGAGCAATACACACGCTGCTGATGCTCTGACCTGGGCTGATCATCTGGTTACTCTCCAAGTGATCGGTGGTTCAAATGCTCACGATCCTAACCAAACTCCAACACGGGTGAAAACTTCGGAGTAAGAAGGTATAATGTAATGAACCATGCAACCCCAGATCAGATGCAGAAAATGTGGCTCCGGGAAAAGAACAAACATGACGGCACATTACCGCCAAGGTCTGGACATTATGGACAGATGGTTTCTCCGGTCACGACCGAGGTTGGTTGCGCTACCACAAGTACACTCGGTGGTCCTTTCGCTCAATCTGGCGGAACAGACGGTTGAGTGTGCCGCTATACTCCGCGGGCATAGTCATGACCTGCGTGAATTGAGCCTGTAGGCATGTAACTTCCATTATGGCCAAAAATTTCATTTTGATCTTTATAAAGGAAGTTATCATATTATGATATGCAAATTACTGTAAGGATTAATGGAGTAGATCCAAAGATCTCTGAGTTGGGAGAAGAAGGAAACTCTGAACGAATCTTTGAAGTAAAGAAGCAGAATATCATATCAAATACATCTTGTTCTATATTTTCAAAAAATGAACACGATCAAAATGCCTCTCATGTACTTGTGGATGTTGGCAATGGAGTTATCTCAAGCATCGAGCGAGGATTCCCTAGTCTTAGAGATGGAACATCATATTTATCAGACTCCCACCTTCCAAATGCACTTTTGATAACTCATTCACATGATGATCATATTGCAGAACTTCCATCTTTAATAGAAAAAATTACTAATAGTTCCAAGAATTTACAAATTTTCTGCACAGAACAATGCTATGAACAAATTGTTCAAAAGTTTCCTCACCTCTCATCCATTATTTCATCAAATTCAACTTCTGTAATAAATAATAATACTATTTCCGTGAATGTAATATATCCAAATAATAACTTTAAAGTTGATAATCTTTCAATAACTCCTATTTTGGCAGACCATGGCAGTAATACCCCTGCTGGTTCGGTCATTTATGTAGTAGATATAGATAATATAAAAATAGTATTTGGATGGGATTTTCTTTCTCTTGTAGGCGTAGATGAAAATATACTCTGGAATCCTGATCTTCTTATACTGGGTACTAATAGTTATAATCCGCATCCAGAAACAGGAATGATCTCTGTTTCCGATGCATACTCATTAATAAGACAATGGAATGCTAAAGAAAGCTATATAGTACATTATAGTGGGTTAGCAGATCTTGTAGATGCTAAAAATCAATGGTTTAGAGGACCAACAAAACCTATGACCTCAGAAGAACTACAAAAAGTAGTAGACTCTAGTGGTCCTATATCAGGTGCAGAAAATCTTTATTCTTTTAAAATAACCGTAGCCAAGGAAGGAATGTTGTGGCACTCAAAAACGCAATTTGAAGAACCTTTGGAAAAATATAATGGTAGTGATAAAATAGGAAACGAACTTTTAATTGAAGGTCTTGAAAAATATGTGTTGAAATTTGAACATAATTCTATAGAAGATAATTTAAGAATCATGGTTGAGGATCGCATCAATAGACGTGATTTATCCTTCGTTAGGCCACACAAAGATAGTAATAATGATAATATAGTTTATGCCGAGGCAGTGAAAGGGGGAATGAGGACTTGTGGTCCAGAATTGAGAATGGAGGTACTCAATACAATTCCACAATCCGCACAATCACGGGAAGATTCTGCTGTTGTTAGAATGCATGCCTACAAAGGCAAAAAGGATGTTTACAAAAACGATATACGAATCAATAATTTAGATGCGGTAAGGTTGAAAAGATATCTTCAAGAAAATTTAACATAACATCTACGTGCTTAATCTATTGATATGACATAATCGGAGTTTTTCCTTTTTATATATGTCTTTAGATGGGAAAGTTCTTTTAGGTTAGAGCAAAATAGGATTTGAGAAAATATTGTTACTGTGTAATGGAGAAGACAGATAAATCATGTTTGTACCAAACTAGATATGTATTATAGTCACGCAATCAGATAGGATTAAGTTAGATTGTTTATTAAACACCTAGACTTTTGGAAGAAAAAAAGTAGGTTTACGTCCTGATATTGGGCACTGACCTATACTACGCATAGTTTGTATTTCAACAACTACTTCCTTTAGGACACTACGTTACTATCCTCTTCTGCTGATTGACCTTGATAAATTGGAGATTCGGAATACCTATTTCCATCACTTGACTGTCAACATACGTTATTCCCTGAGGTAAGTAAGCCTTCTAATATAGGGATTGGTGAAATAATTCCTATAACCCTGACCGTGTATGAAGGTGAATTTGACACATTCATATTACCACAGCCGGCGTAAAAGGTCATTCCAGCTGGAACGCTTCCGGCTGCAATGGTATCTATCACAACATTCTTTTTATCTATGACAGTGATTGTGGCTGAAAATGCGTTTGTTACATACATATTATTATAACTACCTGGGTTGAACGTTACTCTAGCTGGGCTGTCTCTTCCTTTTATGGTATCTATAGCTCCATCTTTTTGGGCAAAGGCTTTAGATATTCCAGTCGAATCAGTATAAATTACAAACTATAACGAAATTATAAGCACACGCCTAGACCAATGTTATCAAGGAATTTGATTGGTAAGATGAACTTACATATATAGAAAATTAGTTTATAACAACCGATTATCAATCAATTTGTTTATTAATCTAATCTTCTCTCAAAATGCTTAGAAATGATGCATTATATTTCCAGAAAGTCTGAGAATTATTGTTATTGAAATTATGATAATAGGTCTCAGATAATTAATCGTGATGTATAATAAAGGTGTTCTTAGTATTTTAGGAAGAGTATATTTGAATACTAAATTGTTTATAGGAACATCTGCAATCATCTTGTTATATGGACTCACCACTGTCTCTACAGACACTTTATTAAGCTCAGCAACCCCAAATTTGGATCAAACCAAAGTTAATTCGTATAATGAGCCAATCAATAATCATCTTTTAAGCTTGAATGTACTAACTAATAGTCTAGAAAACAGACTTTATGGAGTAGCTTCTATATTGGAATTTGCAAGCAACCTACCGGAAATGAAAAGTGTGCCTAATGTGAGCTTGTTGAATACTACTCTGGAAACCCTCCATGGAATTCCACAAGACTCAGATTTACAAAAAAGAAACATTGCACAGGAAATCTTATCCCACTATCATGAAATTGCTGGAATAGCATTCATTATGCCTAATGGTGATACCTACTTCATGGAACCTTATGCCTTGCAAAGCAATCAGACTAAAAATAATCTTGCTTACAGAGACTACTTTAAAGGATCTATTGCTACTAACGACACCTATCTTGGAGACATAATTACTTCCACATCTTCGGGCGTTAAACGTGCTATTGTAGCAGTACCCGTATTTACCGAAAAGAATAACGGAGTTTTAACAGGGGTTTTGGTTGGATCTATAGAATTAGGCCTTTTGAACAAAGAACTTCAATCATTAGATTTATCTCAAGGTCAACGAATTGTATATGTTGACTCCAACGATACTAAGTTAGCAGATTCTGATAGGAGACTTTTTACAAATAGTAGTGAAACATTTTCTAATCTAAAGAGTTTCCAGAATGCCAATGAAGGAAAGTTCGGTTCCATTGTGGAGAAAGTAGGCCAAGATAACATGCTAGTAACATACTATCCAATGGAGGCGCTCCAAAATAGGTGGATAGTACTTTGGATACAGCCCATTAGTTAGCAATATGGGCTACAATAGTAACAAGTTTTTGACTGAACAAATAGATCCAATCGGGTGCTCTTTTACATCATCCTTACTACGGACGATTCATTAATACATCTCTCTATAATCAAATAATAATTTAACAACGGATATTAATTGTGCCCAATGTAGTACTACGCTAAAGTCATTGACTATTGGAAATGAAATCTTATATACCAAATAAAAGAAAATTCCCAAGTTGTCAATCCAATACCCACAATGACTCCGATAAGTTAAACCCGTTGTGAAACCTAAGTGAATGTCCTTTTGATTTCCGTCAAAGCCCCCAACCATATTAGTCTCTTTATTCTCCTCGCTGCATTACATTGGTAGAATAAATGCGGAATCTGTTTATGACTTGAATCACTACATACAGAACTAGAGTAAAAAATGGATTCAATTAATAGGTCTACTCTACTGACTTCGTTTCATTATTCCAAATCTTGAGAATCAATAATATTTAGATCAAGAATAACAAGATGACAGCATGTCTCTTTCCGAAGCATTTACAAACCAACACATGAAAAAATGGATTGAGGGCTGGAATACCCATGATATAAAAACAGTATTGTCTATGTATTCGGAAAATATGAATTCTCCAGTCCCAAAATCAAAATTGTATTTCCAGATCGTAATGTATCTAAAATAAAAAACAAAAAAGACACGAGGAAGTATTGGTCATACGCGTTAAAATAGTATAACTTTCCCAGCCTAAAGTTAGGTTAAGGAAGTAATAGCGAATAATGATAAGATTATCTTAGAATATTACGCTACCTTGGATGACAAGCACAAAACTTCTGTTATTGAGAAGTTTGAGCTTAATAACGGATTGATAGCAAAATCAGATGTGTTTTATGGTGTAGAAGAAATGATTTGACAATACTGTTAGCTGATTCTTGATGTTTTCTTCCACGACATAAATTCTTTGACTCTTGTGCAATTTATCCATTGTCAAATTCGTTTCAATATTTTTGCCAAACCAATACTCCAAGAAATCACATAGAAATCCACAAATGAGAATTAGCGTCGTGATGATCAATTGAAAACATCAATCCCAATATACAAAGTCTCATCAAATTTATATCTGGGTAGGTCGATCATCGTTGCAACTGGCCCGACTGTAAGCCCGTTTGGTAATCCTAGACTTGCTGACAGGGCATTAATTTGGAAATATCATTTATTACGCTCTCTATTTTGTTATGGAGATAATGCAATAAAGCATCATATGAATCTCTTTTTCTATTTGCGACTTTAGTAATAATTGGTAGTCTATTCACTCTGCCTTATGTTTTTTTGATGCTGACCTTTTCTAACCCACTAATTACAATTGTTTTGGTAAGAGGCAGATATGTATTGCAGAGTGTTCTGACACCTTCTAGTTTAAGGTCGATGCTGGATGCAAAGACCAAGTCACTGGATTGTCAAAATAGTAAATCAAGTCTAATTAGTGAAGGTATGAGTCCTATCAAACACATTTCTCTAATATTCTTCCTAATCGTTTATTGGCAGGGTATTATTTGTAAAATCAACTAGGGAGAAATATTGTCTATTATAGTAATACCATCATTAGTTTTCATAATGCTTCTATCTAATATTCTAGTGAATATAGATCTTGTCTCAGCTGATACATTAGTCGCTAGTATAGATGTTGGAGATCACCCTTTGCTATTCGAATATGATCCTAATAGTGGAAAGGTCGATATATCGAGTCGTGATTCTAATGCTCTGAATTCTACTGTTGCGCCGTGGGGTTGCACGCCTGAATTAACAAAGGGCTGCATTGATATGACAAATGCTTCTAGCACTTATCTTAGTATTGCTATAGGTGCCGTAGTTGGTGCGTTCATAAGCTGGTTGGTATACGCCTTACAGAAAAAGTCTACTATTAAACAGGAAGAAAACCTCAAGAGGCTAAAAGAGTTAGATGAAAGACATGACACCATCTTAGAATTAATACAACAATTCCAAAAACATCAAGAAAAACTTCTTGATCAAATACTCAGTTTGGATAAGAAAATTGACGCTGCAGTTGAAAAGAAAGGGAGTACCACATGATATCATGCGATCAATTTCCATCTTAATCTGATACAGTGAGTTATTCGAGAATCACTCATCAAATTATGATGTGTATTTATTGAAAGAACAGTTGATAAATAAATTGTTATAGAAAATTAAGAATAGCCTACAAGAACGTTATAGGTTTTCCTCTACATCACCACCAGTTTCTGATCACCGCACATCTTCAATACGAAGCACAGAAACATATACCATGACTTGGACACCTTATCCAAATGGTGTCTGCCCCAGAATGTTGCCCGGAGGGCTGTAGCGGCACACTAGAAAGTCCATTCCACCGGCGCTGGAGAACCCGCAGCCGACCTCATGGGTGTTCTGCCATACCATCGCAGTATAATGACCAATACCTGGCCCAGAACGTTGGCCGTCGTCATACTTCGACTTTTCGTCGGCCCACAATTGGGCTAGTTCCACAGGAGAATTGAGGCCAGCGACCCCCGAAGCAATGTTCTCGTTTTTAGCACCGTGGGGAGTAGCATCGCATCGTTGGTCATCGCATACAAGCCCAAGTGTCGTCAAATGATTAGCCCAACTCTGGGAGTCGGTCGCGAGGCTGTTGCTCCAAGTCAGTGGCTGAACTCCAACGGCTGCGCGCTCTTGGTTATGGATATTTAGCATGGTATTTTCGAGATCTGTCTTTGATTGGGCTTGTGAGATCTGCACCATATACGATAACACTGTCAAAAATATCGTAATATACAAAATTAATGCTAATCCTTTAGGTACTTTTTTATACATAATTTATAACTAATCGATTTTGATAGTTTCTTATTTATTTTTCGATCAGGTCATGTATAATGAAGAAATTTTGCAGAGGATCCCAATTGTTATTTTAGTTACGATATAAGAAATAAATGAAATCATACTCAAGTATTAAAATCTAAGAAATACCCACGAAATCTAAATATTTTGGTGAACGTCGTTCTTAGAATAACTGAGCTTAGCCCGTGTAATTTTGCTTCTCACTACACTTTAAATTGGCCACGCGGAGGTAATTCCTGAAGGGCCCAAGCGTTGCCATCCGGATCATTAAAATAAATGAACTTTCCCCAGACTTGTATATCGACATCTGTAACATTCACTCCACGCTTTTTAAGTTCATCATGAGCGGCCTGAGCATCCTTGACTACCATCTGTAAACCCTTAATGCTACCAGGTTTCATGCTGTCTGCAATACCAATCCCAAAGCAAATTGAACATGCAGAACCCGGTGGTGTCATTTGAATAAAACGTAGATTCTCGTTCACCGTATGGTCATGGTCTAAATTAAAACCTACTTTATCTTTATAAAAATCACGTGCACGATCCACGTCTGTTACCGGAATTGCAACCAATTCAAGTTTCATTTCCATCAGATAATCCCACCAGTGCTATAGGTAAACAAGACAATATTTAAAAACGAGTGTTTGGTCTGATAAGTATCTAGATAGATATCCATTAATACCTATTATAAATCCATGAATAAAAAGATAGGGCGGAATTGATTGTCACAGAAGTAATCATCTTCTACGCATGCTGATCTCTTTAAGTCTATTTGCGATATAACTGAGATTTCGAAACCTTATATCGAAAATACTATCCACAACATCTTTTGCTCCCAAATCATTCCGCAAGGTCAGCCCTGACTATTAGTCACGGGTCTAAATCTCCTTTCAACTAAGATAGTCGGCATTGATGCTATAGGAATTTAATATATTCAAATCATGAATCCGTCAAGACAGCTAAAGGTTATTGATTCATTGAAATTATTTTGGTATTCCCATGATAGCAATGTTCTTATCTAAATTCATTTCTGATAGTATATTTTTTTCACGTAACACCTCTCAACCAACAACAGAATAAAAAGGAGATTCAAATGATATAAGAAATGAAGGGTGGTCAAAGAATAATAGAAATAAATCCCACATTTTAAGAATTAATGAGCCAAGATGGTAGCCATCATCAAATATAAGCAAAAAGATTTTCGACCATATATCTGCCTATATTACACTCTTCTTAACAGTATCTAATGAGAATCTTAATTCTCATTAATACCCTGGAAATAATTAATGTGATGCTCAAAGCATATCTATCAAGATTCATATTATTATCTATTCTCATAGTCGGATCAATTATGATTCTATTTGTATCATCATCTACAAAACGTATTTTCGCAAGTTACTGAATCCTCATCTAAGAGTACTACGTTTATTAATTCCAATACTACAGGATTAGAACTGCTAAATGATACAAATATAAAACTTTTAGACAGCCTTGGGCTCGCCACGGTTTACCAACCACTGGAAAGAGAAATTGTAAAAATAATGGATATTGCCTATCAATCGATGAATTTAACTAATTCTTTTGGGACATTTCCTTTATCAAATCTCACTGCCGATATGCAACAAAAGTATCGCGGGATACCGAGCGATCAGGATATAGACAAAAGAAATGAAGCCAAAAGTCTTCTTGAAGCCAATCCCTACTTATCATTCATCGGAATGACTTTTCCGAATGGAGATACTTATTTTAGTGAACCTTACTATCCGTCTCACGCAAATAGTTCTGCTTACAATTACGGGTATAGAGATCACATTATAGGTGCATTAGAATCTAAACATCCATATTTTAACAACGTTATCACTGCAGCTTCAACTGGTAAACCGCTAGTTGTACTAGCTAGTCCCATTTTTTCAGGAGAGACAGTGAATAATACTATGATAGGATTACTAGCACTAGGATTCAACTTGAAGCAATTTGATAATTTGATAAAATCAGAATCCTTAGATCTGAATGATACTAGGCTATTACTTATGGATAATAACGGTACTGAAATATCTGATTCAGAATTTAATACAAGTAAACTAGAAACATTCAAGGGCCTTCAGAGCATTGATAAAGCCAGAAGCGGCCCAGTAGGATCCATTGTGGAATTCATTAATGGCAGAAATATTTCTGTTTCTTATGCGCCAATTGACATAACTCAATCTAAATGGATATTGCTATCCATCACGCCTAACTAATAAATTATCAGAAAATTTAGTAGTTCTTATGACTTTTGGCTATTAGGACTAAATCATTATACCAATGATCATTCTCATTAACTGTATTCAAACTCATGTGGATATCCACATAATTTCCATCGAAGCCTGCATCAAACCTTAATAAATCTCTAATAAACATGGTAAAGCCTTATTTACATGTGAAATAATTTGCAATATGTAGGAAGTTAATCACAGGATTTGCAAACTATGAAAAAAACCTTTTCAATATTTGGTCCTTGTAGTTTTACTTTTGCTATGCTACTGTTATTTTTTTATATGCCTTCCACTTATTTTCCCACTACTTTTGCCTTGTCGCCTGCTTTTGAACCCCAGGCTATCAATGATCAGAGAAATGATTGGATTCAAACTTTTGGCAATGAAAGTATCAATCTAAAATCCAATTATAGCGATCTATTGGAGATAGATTATCTTAGCGATGGAAAAACTTTGAAAGCCACACTTTGGTTAGGATCAGATTCGGAAAATGCTTCCATATATAACCAATCTTCAAAAAGGATTAGTTATGGTATGCTTATTAAAATCGCTAGTTATAACATAAACACTGGATTTAGTGGAGCAGATTACAATTATTATATTGAATGGGTTAACGGAAAATGGAATGAATACCTTTATCAATTATCCTCAACGGGCAGTCAAATACTTTCATATTCTAAAACAAATTATACCGAATTCTTTGGTGGTCCCACAATAGGACCAGGATATGTTAAACTTAATTTGAATCTGAGCTATATTGAAAATCCGAGTGAATATGGCATATTATTCTACACTACGGATTCTTTTAATAACAATGAAGTTAGTGATTTTACAGATTGGGTCGGGGTTCCTCCATCTGCTATGACTATGGTAACATCTCCAAAGGACATTGTGGTTACACAAGGGGAACAACTACTAGTTCCTGCTAATATCTTATCAACATTCTCTAACAATGTTACCGACATCACTTTTAATAAAGCCAGCAATGATGACGGCTCCGAGTTTAACTCTAGTGGTTTATATGCATCTATTGAAAGAATCCAACCTTCATTATTTAAGATAAATGTATCTCCACAAACACCCCTAGGTTTCTATACTATTCCTTTTTCAGCTTCATTATTCATAGATACAACGATTGAATCTAAGGAGTCTGCACCTTCTTATAATGAGAGTGGAATTATGAAATCTGGTCTTCAAACATCCAAAAAATATCCCACATTTGGCTATGTAACTAATCCATCAATGAATTTGACAATTACTGTGACGCCTCCGATTAGTTTTGATGAACAGTTTAAAGAGTTCTGGAGCGTATATGGCCAACCCATAAGTATTATTGCGGGAGGATTTGCAGGCGGCTTTGCCTCACTAGTCTTTGCAAAATTTAGAAAAACAGATAAACAATCTAAAGATACTAAGAGTTAAATAAACTTGCGTAATGAGAGTTGAAGACTGTGTTCGTATCAATTGATGATGCTAGTCTCCTCTTATTGGACCTTCTAAAATATCAAAAATTAAGTGAGTCTTTAGTTATTGCTAATATGATTTTATGCTTTAACTTTGATAAATAAGAATTTGAAACAGATGCCTACTTGAGACTATTTGAAGATATCAAAGTTGAGTTACAGTATCAGATCAAATCTGTTTTACATAACACCAAAACCCATCTCTATTTGAGTAACTATTTGAATAAGAATCTGAGGCAATACAATTCTTAATCGTTAATCTCTAATAAATAAAATAAGGGTAAGTATTTATCCTCATGTCATAGTTATTTGAAATTATAATTTGTTCTCCGTTTTTCATTATTCGCAATGCAAGGGCACAACACTTTTATCCTGAATTGTCAACTGTGCCTGTAAGATATTTTAATTAGGGTAAGAATGCCACAAATCATTAAGGAGTAACAGTACTTTTAGATACTTCGGTAAAGTTCATTTTGCCTTGATAGGATCAACATGCTGAATTCTCTCATCTTACTACAACATTGAGTATTACAAGTTATCTGCTCTTATGACTAAAAGAAAATTCTGTAAATACCTATACTAGTAACCAGATTTCTGTCCTCCTCTGTGTTCAAGAAAGTCGAGAATTTAAGTAATATATCTATGCTAACAAAGCAATGATCGAGATCACACTGAAGCAGATCTAACAATTACTTTTAATTGCTTGATATGGATGTAAAAGTTATGGTTACATCTAAACCTCAGAATATTGTATTTGTTCATGGTTCATGTCACGGGGGCTGGTGTTGGAAGAAAATATTACCCTATTTTGATTCTAATGAATTCAATATCTATTCACCAACCCTTACCGGGTTAGGTGAAAGAAGCCACCTTGCAAATGAAACGACTGATCTCTATACCCATATAGAAGACATTTTACAAGTATTCAAGTATGAAGATCTTTTTGATGTGATTCTAGTGGGCCATAGTTATGCAGGAATGGTAATAAGTGGAGTTGCAGAAATGATTCCTGACAAAATTAAACTATTGATATATCTCGATGCTTATATTCCTCAAGATGGAAAAACAGCTTTTGATCTTGTTCCTGGACTATTGGATCTATACAAAGGAAGAATTATGCAGGATCAAGATAAACCTTGGCTTGTAAGGTCTTATACACCTGTTGAATTTGGTCTCTCAGACAAAAAGGACATTGAATGGGTGGAACCAAAACTCGTTCCTATGCCATGGCATACACATACCCAACCTCTTGTAGTTCATAACAAACAAACAATGAAAATCCCAAAGGCATTCATTACTTCAGCGGAGTTCGGAGAAGGCATGTTTCAAAGACAAAATGAGGAAGAAAAGTGCAAATGGGATTGTTATGAACTCAAAAGGGGTCACGATGTTATGATCACAGCTCCAGAAGAACTGTCAAGGATAATATTGAACATAGTATCTAAAGAAAAATAGGCAATTCTAGCGGTTATATTCAAATTTCATTTTTTTACTCCAGACAACTCTGTCTGGTCTTTATCAGGTCGTAAATTGTTTCATATTTGACGGTGTTGTCGATTTTTCTACTAGTAAGTAAAACTAGATCCTAAAACTAGGTATGCAAACGGTCATACGCTACTTTTATTTTACCTGAATCGATATTCGATCCATCTAATATGTATTCAAGTTGAGAGATAGTCTCACCTGGTACGAAATTTTAGTATCTACAAAAACCTAAGAATTTGTGGATACATAAATACTACGATTGAAGATTAGCTCAAATTTGTTTCACATACTCCCAAACCCGTATCAGATCTGCAACAAATCTTCATATAACCTATCGACAATGAGAGTTTTCGTAATTTGTTTGTTCTGCACACATCTCTAATTGAACCTTTTCTTATACTACATTATATTCTAGTTAAAGATCAAATCAAAAATCATTCCGCAACCATTGAAGCATGCAGTTTTCCTTTAGTATTCACTTTTTGCCGAAAACAATTAATGCGATTTTTCAGATGCAGCATTGGCTAGCAAGGATTAATTTACCGATGCGATTGAGTCCATGAAAGGTATAATGAAATGAGATGCGAGAACCCCGTCATGAATCAGATTCTCGATGCTTATAAACCAATTTGGTCGCTAAAACATGCCATATCTCTAATGGGCTGGGACTTTGAGACATACATGCCTGGAGGAGGAACAGAGGAAAGAGGAGTGGCAGATTCTCAGCTTAGCATGTTGCACAAGGATCTACTGCTAAATAAAGATTTTATCGGGCTTGTTGAGTCAGCAAAGAAGCAGGGTAGCCTTGATGACTTAGAGAGGGGCGTTGTAAGAGTTCTTGATAGGGAAATAACTAAGCAGATCAAGATACCCAAAGAATTGACTGAAGCAGAGTCTTTGGTGAGGATAAGGGGAAACATGGCATGGAGGGAAGCGAGGACCAAGTCTGATTTTAAGCTATATGAACCTCACTTGAAGGAAATGATCGAAATAAAAAAACAAATTATTGCAAAGAGAGGTTATGAAAAACATCCGTATGATGCACTTTTGGATACATTCGAAGAACAGCTTACTGTCAATGACTTGGATAAAATATTTGGTGAATTGACCCCTCGTATTCAAAAACTTGTAAAAAAACTCGTAGATTCAAACAGCCCGTTCTGCAAAGAGAACAAACTTGTAAAATCAAAGTATGATATTACAAAAGTGGATGAACTCAATCGTGATATTTTGACTCTTCTACAATACGACATGAAACGATTCAGAATGGATGTTTCCACTCACCCTTTCACTGAGACTATGGGCCTCAACGATATCAGAATAACTACTCGCTATGAAGGAACTGATTTCAAAAAGTCAATATTCAGTACCATTCACGAAGCAGGTCATGCCCTATATAACCTACAATGTGATCAGTCGTTGTCCTTTACTCCTATTGAAGGCGGGTCTTCGCTTGGACTCCATGAATCTCAGTCAAGGTTTTGGGAGAACATTGTGTGCAGAAGTTTACCCTTTGTTCAATTGATAGGTCCATTGATTAGAAAACAAGTAAATTTTGCAAACCAAACCACAAATGATGAATTGTACCTTTATTTTAACAATGTCAAGGCTGATTTCATACGGGTTGATGCCGATGAAGTGACTTACAATTTACATATAGCAATAAGATATGAGATCGAAAAAAAAATATTTGGAGATGAGCTAGGTGTCTCCGAGATTCCTGAATTCTGGAACGATAGAATGGAACAGCTGCTTGGGGTGAGACCAACAACAGATTCACAGGGAATGTTGCAAGATACACATTGGAGCAGTGGCCTCTTTGGTTATTTCCCAACCTATACTCTAGGAAACTTGGTTTCAGCGATCATTGCTTCAAAGATGCGCAAAGATGTGGAAAATTATGAGGAAGATATCAAGAGGGGTAATTTTAATCCCATCAGAAAATGGCTAAAATTGAAAATACACCAATATGGATCTGCTTATGCCCCCAAAGTGCTTCTTGATAGGAGCCTGAATGAAGGCTATAACCCGGATTACTTTGTTAACTACCTTGAGACTAAATATCTTGGCTCCTAAACCCATACCTGTTCGATTAGATCTAAATCTTGATTCTTGCAATCCTAACGGAAATTTCTCACCTATGATACTAAGATTTGAAGAACAATTGAATTTTAAAATAGAAAAACTATTAGTCCCTGCACCCTGCAGTACTTTATTCCAACGAACAGACACATTGTTTGGGTAACGATAGTGTTTAAGAGTTGGAGCCAAATTTAAGTAACTTCATCATCAAGAAAAGTGTCAAAATCCAATTTAACAAAATCAAACATTTTTCCCGAATTTTTTAATAAAGCAGCAATGGTGATAATTCTTGAAAGTTATCTATAACTTAAATCCATTTGGGCCGTAGGTTCTTTAGTTAGTTCTTTTATCTAAATGCATCAAACATATTCATTCCATCCAACTGTTCTTAATGAAGTATGCCATCATGCTAATAAAGATCATGATTATATAGCTGCATGTTTTATGATGAAACATAAAATTGAGAAAAATAATAATACCGATGATATTTCTTGCGATTTTGATTCTAGGTTTCAATGATTTAGATGTGAGGGCTCAAGAAAGTAACTCTACAATAGTGTTGAACCCTGGTGCAACTAACAGCGACAGCCAGAATCCTATCTCGTCAGCCAATGTTACTGTTCCCGCAGGAACTAATGTTACTTGGGTCAATAAAGACTCTTCTCCTCACATGTTAGTCTCTGGATCCCCAGAAGAAGGTCCAGATAACATATTTTATGGCGACTTCTTTGGTACAAATGAAAATTATACTGTAACCTTTGATAAACCAGGATTGTATTCTTACTATGATCCGGCATGGAGTCATATTAGGGGAGAAATAACTGTAGAGAATCCTGAATTTTCCCCCAATCTAGGATCGAGCCTGAATACATCCAGTCTAGGCGGTATTAAGGAAAACCTCGTACCAGATTCTAATACAAATGTTGATGTAACTAATTCTGATGGGAATAGGACAAACACGGAGAATGATTCATTCTCAATCCCGACCTCGTCTTTTCTATCATCATTTCCTAGCTCTGCCACAAATGATACAAGTGATCAATCTTTCCCACCATCCTCGTTAGCCTCTGATCAGGCCCTTTCAGACATATTCAATAAGGTAGGTCCCTTGCTGGGCCTTTTGATGAGTGGGGCTAATTCTTCCTCCTCCTCCTCTTCACCCCTCTCCTCTTTCTCGCAATCAAACGAATCCTTTGGTGCAGGTAGCTTTGATAACCAATCCTCATTTCCGTCTTCCACCATCCAATCCGCAAGCCCTGATCAGGCCCTTTCAGACATATTCAATAAGGTAGGTCCCTTGCTGGGCCTTTTGATGAGTGGAGGTGGTTTGCCCTCTTCTTCCTCCTCTTCACCCCTCTCCTCTTTCTCGCAATCAAACGAATCCTTTGGTGCAGGTAGCTTTGATAACCAATCCTCATTTCCGTCTTCCACCATCCAATCCGCAAGCCCTGATCAGGCCCTTTCAGACATATTCAATAAGGTAGGTCCCTTGCTGGGCCTTTTGATGAGTGGGGCTAATTCTTCCTCTTCTTCCTCTTCTTCACCCCTCTCCTCTTTCTCGCAATCAGATGGAGTGTTTGGACAAGGGTTGATGGATACTGCCAATTTCAGTAACAGTGAATCTGGAGATGTACTGTTATCGGATCAAAACTCTAGTTCACTTCTAAATGATACTTTTACTTTACAAAATAAATCCATCACTTTATTAGATGAAGAAAGGGTAGCAGTTCAGAAAGAATTGATAAATATTCTTAAGAAGGCCTATAGTGTTGGAGCTGAATTACCAGAACTCCCTTCATTTTTAGATGAGGGTGACAATGCCACCATTTTCATCAAAGTTAACGTCATTAACCCAATTGATAAGATAGCAAATGCGTCAGATTTTCCAATCAAAATAAATTATGAATATGGGGATGGTATACCATCAGTGAGCTACACTTACGCCAATGATGCTGGGCGGATCGAAGCCGTACCTGCAAGTATTTATGCAATACTTGCGGATCCATCTCAGACTAGTGATCAGGGCAAAGATACCTTCTTGAATTCTTATACGACTTCATACTCGAAAGGGTGCTCTGGTCATATAGACTATTCAGAAACCCAAGACTGCGTAATTACCAAAAAATATACTGATATGACAAACAATATCAATATAACTTCAGGAAGTTAATCAAGCAGAGATAGATCCCATGTTCTTATTTTTTTTGCCACATCTTTGACCTTTTAGAAATGGGGATAAATTTTGTAATGTTATTTCAAACGCAAATAACAATTTTCGTATAAAATCTCTAGTTCGTTACTTGTAAAAGAATAATAAGAAAAAAGTTTAATGAATTAGATCACTTGATTATCATACCTTAGAGCCTTCAATAACCCCAATCATACTAGATTTGGGGTATCGAGTTTGAATATGTTTCCATCCGGATTGGGCTAAAATTGATTTATACTCTTCCATCGTTCTTTCTCTTCCGGTTGTAGCACACATCATATGAATATCGAATAATTTGGAAAAATGTGATGTAATTGGGTCAGGTACTATATGTTCAACAATCAATATTTTGGATTTGTCAGATGCAGACTTGTGAATTTTTGAAAGTATTTTTATACACTCGTCATCATTCCAATCATGGAGGATCATCTTCATTATATATAGATCTGCTGAGGGGACGTGTTCAAACATGTTTCCTTTAATATATTTACAACGATCCTGTAACCCCATTTTATTAGGCCATGATGAGTCTTGATTGTTGACGACAGGTTCCAATTCTAAAATCGTTCCATTGAGGTGATTATATTTTGATAGCAAATGACTTAAAAGATGTCCTTGACCACCACCAATTTCACAAATATTAGAAATATTGGAAAAGTCATATCCGGCTAGTGCCTCTATTACCATGGCAGTATGCATTGCCGAATAACTGCTCATTGCATAATTGAAGATTTTAGAATATTCTGAATTATTGCCTGCATATTCAAAAATGTTATTTCCATATTCGGAATTAAATGCATTTTGTTGTCCATCTTTAATTATTCTTGATAAATGTTTCCATATTTGGTAATGTTCTGGTCCTTCCTCTAAAAGCAGAACTCCTTGAAGAGTGTGAGGATGATCTTTCCTTAGTAGTTCTCCTAAAGTGGTGATTGAGAATCTATGGCCGTCCTTATCTTCCTTTAAAAAACCCAAAGATGCTATTGATCTAAGAATACGATATGCCATTGGCTCGTTCAGATTCAAATCCTGTGCAATTTGACCTGTTTCTTTAGGATTTGTTGATAAGTAATCAAATATGCCCAATTTGGCTCCTGTATATAGTATTTGGCTTTTCCATCTACCAAAAATGATATCCATTGTTTTATCAAATTCAGACATATGCTTATTCTATCAAACTTTTTATTATATGTTAATCAAAAATGATGAATTTCATCCAATTGCATTTCTGCTATCCAAGCCATTTTTTCATTTCTTTAACTTCGGCACAGAAAATATAGGATTATATTCTGTTGAGATGAGCCATATGATTAATTATCTGATTATCAACGAAAAATTAGGCGGTCAGTCAACCTTCAAATGTTTTATTAATCTCGAAGTCCAGGGCAAATATCTAATAGCCTTGGTTCAAATATATCTCCTATCTCCTATTTATCCAATATTGTTTCGTCAACTATAATTATCTCCAATGCCACATAAGAAATGTACCTGTGCCATTTTTGTCGACTTGATCCTTATAGATCCCTACCGAATTACTCAGAAAAGAGAGTTCACCTGTACCACCATCATCAAAAATTGCTATTCCGTTGCTATCAAAACTACCATCTGGGTTGTAATTACCAATCGCATAAAAGTTATACGTTGCTATATCTCTATTCTCAGTAACATACTTTGATTTTCCTTGGATATAGGATGTGTCATTATTTCTGAAGGTTTCACTGCCATTTCCCTGGGCAGTTATGTTTACTGTATCGTTAATTATTCCCTCGCCTGTAAAATCTGCGGAAATACTACTGTTTGCAGTTTCTGGTTCCTCTGGCGTAGTCTCATAGTGTTGTACAAGAAATGGCTTGCCCAAATTTACAACTTGAGAGGGATTGGTGTTATCAAGAGCCTGGGTGTATTGAGAGATCGTAGCCAAAGAAGAGAGTTACCAATCCAACAATTAATGTTAAAACATAAATGTTTATCATGATAAATTTCATTTCGATCTCTTTGATATCATTTGATTAATAAGTTTGTGTAATATTTCATGAACGAATTTTGATGATGATATGGATCATGATTTTGTAAATATTACTTACTTTATGGTTTGATGATCCTTTTGACATAGATACTAATCATGGTGACCCCACCTAAATTGCTCGGTCATCAAACTCCTATAAAAACCGTGATTTCCACCTAATCCGCATAACCTAGGCCTCTATATACTAGACAATCTTTACAATAATCGTTAAAAAAATAATGAATATTGATGATTTTCTTTTTAACTTGAAATTATGTATACCCATAAAGTTTGATCATATAGGAAATATTGACCTGGTGAATAACCATCTTCATAAAAACTGATTAAATCCTGTACAGCTTAGTCGAGTTGCAATTAGGCCAATAACTGTAAAATATTAGAGCTCTGAATAATGAGTATCTGTGATTATTATGGAACATCAAGGAAATGGAAAAAACCCCAACAAGAACGATTTAATGCCAAACATGAATTATCCTAATCAATTTAGATCGATTATGGATTGGTGGCAGCAAAACTCACCTATCGCTTGGAGCGAAATGTATACTGAATATATTACTTATGTTACATCCATGACTGAAATATACAAAGAATACATTAAACGCTCAGAAAAAATGACGGAGTTGTATAGAGAATTGGCAGTAAATACCGAAAAAATGACTGACCTGTATAAAGAGTCAGTTAAGAGTACCGAAAGACTGACCAATCATTGGTTAAATAAATTTCCTAATCCTCCATCTTCAAAAGAACAAAGAAAAGAAAAACAAATTAATAAACTAAAAACTAAAAAATAAAAAATGACTATTATTAGAAATTATTCACAAACAAACTTGAAAATATTATGCATTTTCCACATAATTTTATCAGAATAAGATCTCTATTTTAAGGACATTGAGCTAATAAAGTAGAGTGAAATTTCTTTCACATATCGCTCAACCCTCTCTACCTATTAGTAACCACATTCCAAATTGAAATTATCTTAAATTAGGTCAACTAGTAACTCTTTTGTTTTGAAAGCAACTTATGAGAAAGGGAATTGTCAAAAATGCATAGTAGTCCGTGATCAAATTGACAAAAATCAAGTCTTTTAGATAACTTTTTGTCCATTGGAAACAAATAATACCTTGTTACAAATTGATATACTCATACTATAAACCAATATTGAAACTGTTGCTAATCCAAAAAAACCGTACGTAAATTCTCATCCAATGAATCTAAAATATCCATATCTTTTTGATTGATGTGGAAATCAAACACCTGACTATTTTCTAAGATTCTTTCCTCATGGTTAGATTTTGGAATTACAACCAAGTCATGTTGTAAACTCCAACGTACAAGTATTTGTGCAGGAGTTTTTTCATAAGCCATTGCAATTCTAACTATACTAGGATCATCTAGTCTTTTGCCCCTTGTTAATGGACTATAAGCTTCCGGATGAATTGAATTGCTCTTGCAGAACAGTAACAGATCTTTCTGATACAAAAATGGATGAAATTCCACTTGATTAATGGCAGGTACGACATCGGAGCTTTGTATCGTTTCTCTCAAGTCATTGATAGAATAGTTACTTACTCCAATTGCATTCACTTTTCCATTTCTTAATAGCTTAATCAGAGCCTTCCACGTTTCATTAGTCTTTCCCTGAATTGGCCAATGTATGAGGTAGAGATCCACATAAGATAGTCCAAGTCGTTTAAGGCTAGATTCAAATGCCTCCAGAGTTGAATCATAGCCTTGGTCGCTGTTCCAGACCTTTGTAGTGATAAAAATGTCTTCTCTTTTTACATCACTATCCTTCAATGCCTTACCAACATCTGATTCATTACCATATATCATAGCGGTATCAATGTGCTTATAGCCAATTTTCAATGCATATTTGACTGCTTTGACGGTTGATTTTCCAGAGGGTACTTGATAAACACCTAGTCCAAGCCTTGGGATTTGAATCCCATTATTTAATTTAGCCGTTGAATTCAAGGTAAATGACATACAAAAAGTACATCTTTAGATCCGACTTAACTCTATCTATAACAGTCTACCATGATTACTGAATTTACCTACTAGCTCTTCTAACACTGGGGAAATCTAATACCTGCCAATCCCTTAAGCCCGGTGGAAGTTAATTTTCCCTATCAATCATTAAATCTCTTCAAAATTTTCATTTTAATACCATTTTTTGGCCTGAGTGTTACTAGTGGGTGTAGTTTTATATTTGCTATATCTTTTTCTTCAAGTGTAATCTTCCAATTATTGATAATATTCGCTAGCACTATAATACCTTCAATCCAAGCTAACGGTTCTCCTATGCATGATCTGGGACCACCACCAAACGGAAAATAGCTAAATCGTGGCATTGATGCTCTAAATTTTAATGACCATCTTTCAGGATCAAACTTTTCAGGATCTGAAAAGTACCTGACATCATGATGCATTAGATACTGACTCATAATAATAACTGAGCCAGAAGGTACTGAATACTTTTCATTTAGATTATAATTCTGGATAGTCTGACGACCTATAGCCCAAGAAGGGGGGTAGAGTCTCATTGACTCCATCAAAACTTTTTCTGTAAATTTTAGTCGTGATAAATCTTTAACGGTGATAATTTTTCTGTTGTTCTTATCGTCTTCTTTCTCTTTAGGTATAGCGTCAATTTCAGCTAGAATTTTAGATTCAATCTTAGGATGACATGATAAAAGATATAAAGTCCATGTCAGAGCATTAGCAGTCGTCTCATGCCCTGCTAAAAATATCGTCATTACTTCATCCCTAATCTGTTTATCAGTCATTTTTGAAATCTCTTTGGTTTGTTCTTCATCTTTATCAGATAATAATTGTTCATTATGATCCGTCATTCTTTTGTCTGTTGAATCGATAAGAACAGAAAGTATGTCTAATTCGTTTTGATATTTTTGAAAATTATTATGTTCACTTAATTGAGTATCATTGGCTTTAGATCTACCTATTTTCTTGTTTTCTTTAACAGGTGATTTTTGACGTTGAAGATCAATTTTACTATAAATTATATTATCTAGTTGTTTTAGAGCATCCTTGTATTCCAAGGTTAGAGGAATTGGGAGTCTTTCAATAAACCTTAAGAATGGAAGTCTAAGTTTGTTAATATACTCAATAATTAGTGTTATCTGATCACTAATTTTATCGATCTCATTTAATGTTATAGCATTATTTCCAAATAGTAATTTACTAATTATGGAGAGTGTTAACTTGGTCATTTCTTTATGAATATCTACAATTGTCCCATCTCTCCAATTTGTATCTGTATATTCTATACAATGTTCTGTTATTATATTTCCATAAATCGTTATCTTGTCTTTGGTAAATGCTTGCTGGACCCTTCTCCTCTGTTTCGAATGACTTTCCCCTTCATTTGTTATTAATCCATTACCAATCACTCGTTTTGCTAACTTCAAACCTGGACTTTTAACAAAATATTGATTATGTTTTACCAGAATATTCTCAATTAGATAAGGGTCATTTATGAGATATACATGTAACTTTGGTCCAAATTTAAAATGAGAAATATCGCCGTAACTTTCGAAAATTTCTTTCAATATCGGTAAAGGATTTGATATGAACTTGAAAGCCAAACTGTAAGGAAATATCTCGCGCGGTCCTGGTGGATACACGTGATTTCTATCTTTATTAATATTTGATTTCACTTTCATGAATTCTATCAATGTTCCAACGTGCCAAAGTATAATTATTTTTGCGTGATTTAGATATCCATTAGTAATTATTCAAATGATTGATAACTTTTGGCCTCATGCATCCAACATTCATTTTTTAGAGGATTTGTATTCTCCTAGTTAAGAAAATGTCTCAATAGTCATCTTTAAATCATCTTTATCTTTACTCAATTCACGTACTCCGCTATCCCTTTCGACACTAGTAGCACTGCATCCATACCTTATCAATTAAAGATATTTTTCACATTCTCCTCAGCTTTAATGTGCATGTTCGGGAGGATTATTACTATGAATGTTCAAAGTTCCTGTACCATTATTATATATATAAAACGATGCCACCGGTCCAGGATAAACCTCATCATTTACAGTTATTGGCGTATATTTGCTAATTCCTTGATATAGTTGACCACTACTGTCTTTGGTAATGTTAGTTATACTGAAAACTCGACTTATTTCTTCCATGTCTTGTGAATTACTTTTTTGTAAATCAGACATACTAAATGAAAATGATGGAAAAATACTGATATTTGAAATGGTCACTTTGTTATTTTCTGAGTTGATCAACGGATGTTGGTCTACCCTATGTTTTCCATTTTCATTCACTAGAACCGTTACACTTCCGTCTTCAGGAATGTATCGGTCTCCAGTAGAACTATAACCTCCAGGATCCTTGATTGTTTGCATGGTAATAGATAGGTAGGGTTTGGTTGCTGTATTTCCATGAGGAAGTTTGGTTGCTTGTTCATCCAAAGGTATTGTCGTATTTCGTTGTTGCGAATATGATTTGTGAATAATAGTGACACCACCGTGCATCACACAAACAATTGTTAGAAATATTGAGACAAAACAAATGCATAATGAACTATTAAAGGTTCTTTCCATTGTTAATATGATGATTACTCAGTAAAATACTTTAAAGGTCATTTATTAATATAATGATCAAATATTTTGATAACATAGCCGATTATGTTAATAAAAATGACTTTCAACAAATGTTATGTGCATTGCAGTTGAAGCATATTTTTCTATCATCAATTTTATTTTTTCTCTACCATATTGAATTGACTCTTTTAAATAGTCTCACGATTTCTATATTACCTGCTTTAGAATACGCAATACACGGTAGATATGGAGTCAGTCAATATCGCGATGTTAAACTATGAGGTAAACCCATAAAGGTTTTCAGGGACAGGTTATTGTTTTACACCCACAATACATATAGCTTCATTATCTAAAACTACGGAACCTGTATTATTTTTGACATATTTTGTTGCTTCTTCTGTAACTGCTTCCCATATCTTCTCTTTGCGATCTATAGTTTGATCATTTAACATTTTAAGAACCGGTGCGGCTATATCTTTAGTAAAATTTGTGTATTCTAGAGCAGAATCGAATTCAAAGCCTATATTAATCCGTTCAATTTCGATAACTTTGAATCCACACCTTACAAAAGACTCATTAAGAATATTTTCATCAGATAGACTGAATGGTCCCGGTGTTCCAAGCGGAGGGGGCGACGAAATATTAAGTTCCTTTCTTACAGTATTCATAGCCAGGGCAAGTTGAGGAACTTTCTCTGATGTTGCCCAAACACTAGCCGCAAAACGTCCTCCATTAACCAATGATTTATTGATATTAACTAGTCCTGAGTCGAGATCATCTAAAAACATTAATCCCAATCTACATAATGCAGAGTCAAAACGTAATTCGGGTAAGTCGATCGTTGCTGCATCTCCTTCTTTAAAGTCAATTATTCCTTCCAAGTGCTCTGCGATGGCCCTATTTCTCGCTATTGATAACATTTGTGATGATATGTCCGTAGCCAATACATGACCACTGGTGCCTACGCGTTTAGCTACAGTAATTGCAGGTTCTCCTATACCAGTCGCTATATCAAGAACTTTATTACCTGGTTTTATTTTTGCCAATTCTATTAGTCTGTCACTCATTTTATAAGCACCCTTTTCAAATGTCCTAAACCACTTTTGCCACCCTGCGGCTACGCTTTCCCAATCTTGACGTTGATCTTGTCTTAAATGACCAGCACCTGAATTAGGCATATTGTCTTAATCTATCATTCATATTATTATTTCTTAACTGCGATGACCATTAAAGATCAGTGTGACCTCAAAAAAACCATAAAACTACGTTTGAGACGGGCGAAATTGAAACAATTCTTTAACTTCTAATGAATACTCTGTTGGATCATGATAAGGTTTTGACAGCAGGAGGCGACCAATTTTTTAAGACTGCATTTTTTTATAGGGGAAGAGAAAATGATGAAATTGCAATTGTTGATAGACATAATTAGAGAACTAGATCAAGACTTTAAGAAAAACAAGAACAGATTTTTACTGGGATCCAAGATTTAACAGATGCCTCTCAGCGTACATCATCTCATTGTAATATCTCATTTGGATGGGTATACCTTAACCCAAAACCTTGTATTCTCCTTGATAGAATACATTTAGATACAAACAAATCTTTTGTTTACAAAAATAATGTACGGGATCGACCAGCAGAAATATCTGAGATCTGCTGAATTTAACCACAAATTGCACTCAGATCCACAACTGGAAAATGTTCTAGTAGGATATGTTTTATGATAAATCAAAAAATATGTAATGATCCAACGGAAACTTATGACACATAAAATGTTCAAATATTTCTTTGATTTTTTAAAACCATACATCGAAGAAACCGTCTTTGAATAAAAACCTGGGGCTAATGACAAAGTACCTCATTTTGTTTTAATTTAAACCTATCCAGATCTTATGCAAAAGAAAAACATGTCGACTGACACTATTTACTGTGATTGTTGCGAGTTTGAAAAAAAATAGAAAAGCTCACAGAATTGGAACACATGAATCATTCCTGAACGAAAAGAATTGATATAGTACCTCTATTTGAAGGGACAATTTTAGAAAGAAGACTGGAATACAAAAATGAAAATATATGCAAAATTTCTACTTAAATTAATAATTCTATACATGACTTTATATACCTATATTCGTAATAAGTGCTGAATGAGTAGCATTATTAATGTAAATGCTCTGTCTTTAGTTATAGTTTCAATATCATTCATTTTGCTTTTAGGTCCAACTTCAATGACCATGAATGTATTAGCTACAACCAATACAGCTAACCAAGGCATAGGCCAATCACAATCTGCAATCCAACTTGGTGTTTGTGTATCGGGGAACGGCACCCTTTTTTCGTGTAACAACGCAAATACTCAAAACCAAGCAAATAGTGGAAGCAATGCTTTAGCACAACAAGGTGGCAGTGGTAGTGGTGGCAATTCAGCCAACCAAGGAATTGGACAATCACAAAGCTCAAACCAAGGTAGTGGTGTAGCCTCTGGTGGCAATACAACTGATTCTGGAAACAACTCCAATAATCAAAGCCAAACTAACACCGGAAACAACGCAGCAGCACAAAGTGGTGGCAGTGGTAGTGGTGGCAATTCAGCCAACCAAGGAATTGGACAATCACAAACTTCCAACCAAGGTAGTGGTGTAGCCTCTGGTGGCAACACTGCAGGTTCAGGAAACAACGCAAACACTCAGACTCAAAACAACACTGGGAGTAACGCTGTAGGACAACAAGGTGGCAGTGGTGGTGGTGCCAACTCAGCCAACCAAGGAATTGGACAATCACAAACTTCCAACCAAGGTAGTGGTGTAGCCTCTGGTGGCAATACAACTGATTCTGGAAACAACTCCAATACTCAAAGTCAAACTAACACCGGAAACAACGCAGCAGCTCAGCAAGGTGGCAGTGGTAGTGGTGGCAATTCAGCCAACCAAGGAATTGGACAATCACAAACTTCCAACCAAGGTAGTGGTGTAGCCTCTGGTGGCAACACTGCAGGTTCAGGAAACAACGCAAACACTCAGACTCAAAACAACACTGGGAGTAACGCTGTAGGACAACAAGGTGGCAGTGGTAGTGGTGGCAATTCAGCCAACCAAGGAATTGGACAATCACAAACCTCAAACCAAAACGCACAATGTGTTGCTGGTGGAAATACCGCAAATTCATGTAACAACACAAATACTCAAAACCAAGCCAATAGCGGAAATAACGCAGCTGCTCAAAGTGGCGGCAGTGGTAGTGGTGGCAATTCAGCCAACCAAGGAATTGGACAATCACAAACCTCCAATCAAAATGCACAATGTGTAGGTGGCAGTAACGTAGCTGATTCATGTAATAATACAAGCACTCAAAACCAAGCAAATAGTGGCAGTAACGCTGTAGGACAACAAGGTGGCAGTGGTAGTGGTGGCAATTCAGCCAACCAAGGAATTGGACAATCACAAACCTCAAACCAAAACGCACAATGTGTAGCAGGCGGCTCGTTAAGCAATTCATGTAGCAACAAAAATACTCAAAGTCAAACTAACACCGGAAATAACGCAGCTGCTCAAAGTGGCGGCAGTGGTAGTGGTGGCAATTCAGCCAACCAAGGAATTGGACAATCACAAACTTCCAACCAAAACGCACAATGTGTTTCTGGTAAAGACCTTATAGTATCTTGTGACAATGAAAACTTCCAAAAACAAGTAAACAGTGGAAGCAATGCTTTAGCACAACAAGGTGGCAGTGGTGGTGGTGCCAACTCAGCCAACCAAGGAATTGGACAATCACAAGCCTCCAACCAAGGTAGCAGTGTAGTCTCTGGTCCCAGCACTGTTGATTCTGGAAACAACGCAAACTCACAAAGCCAAGACAACAGTGGAAACAATGCAGCAGCACAAGAAGGAGGTAGCGGTGATAGCGGTGATAGCGGTGATAGCGGTGATAGCGGTGATAGCGGTGATAGCGGTGATAGCGGTGATAGCGGTGATAGCGGTGATAGCGGTGATAGCGGTGATAGCGGTGACGATGGAGGAAGTTCATCTGACTGAGGCCTCTTTTTTTATTTGAATTCATCAACTGAGTCATTTCTTTGTGACCCTAGTCTAATACCTCCTTATTGATTCAAAACAATAAAATTCTCTATTAGAATAAATTAAAATTCTCTATTAGAATAAATTACTTGTCATATAGTATAGAGAAATATCGCAGTACCAAGTGTCTAAACTGTGATATTGGTAATTTCACTTATACAATGTAATTACCATGAGTAACATAACAAAAAACTATAAGGTTGGACTTTTTGCAATGTTTATTGCAGCTGCCCTAATTGGATCCGTAGTAGCATTTGGCGATAACATGGCATATGCAGGCGGAAAACACAAAAAATCAAATGATGCAGAGCAAGCAATTGAACAAGATCAAGAGAACGAGCAAAATGCACAATGTGTATCTGGAGTATTTACAATAGCAGGATGCAACAACTTAGGCTTTATGTTCCAAACCAACGAAGGTAACTTAGCCTTAGGTCAAAGATAGACCTCTTTTTTTTCTTTAAACATTTATTTAAATAATTTCTTAACTGAATACCTTAAAATTAGTAAGCACCTGTGCAGATAATTCTCATTGATGGGACCTACATTAGTCAAATTAAATCTTGGTCTATTGAGAAATATGTCTTCGATAAATAATTTGTATTGTAAAGGTTTCAAAATAATTCTCGAGTATCAAAATCTTAATAATTAGGTTTCGAATTCTTTTTTTCCAGAATCGATCTCAGATTTGATTTTGTTAAGTACATCAACTATTCTTATTTTTTTACATATTGGATCTTTAAATGCCACATGATCGGGGATAGAAATATGATATATATCAGTAAATTTGATTATTTATTAAAAATTTAAAATTGGCATAAAATTTCATCTTTGTCCTACCAAATATGTTAATCAAAAAATAGGGCGAGATTCAACCGTCAAATTTGCTTCCCACCAAAGATTTGACTCTGGTGAATTTCCTTGTGATTTCCAATATGCTTACATTAGATCTATAGCGAATCTTTTTTCATCTAATTACAATTTAGTCGTAAGTACACCAATTTGCTAATATTCAATTTTATTGACATGATCCATTAAGAAGTTACTGTTGCCATTTTATTTGTCATTAGGAGAATTACGGTATAAAGTCACTTTGTTCTAGATACTAGGTAGGGTCTTTGTATAAGAAAATAATGGTATGCTACAGAATAAACAGTATTTCTCTCATATTTAGAAACCAACCGTCAAATGACAGTAGGACATAATATAAAATCTATAATTAAAGGAGGGTAACAACTACCCTTGTGTAAGTTCATTAACTTTGAGTGTTTTTGTTGCTGATGCTGAAATATGAGTTTCGTCTCCAGCAAAGTATGCTTGAAGTGCATATTCTCCTGGGCCCAATCGGACCTGTAAACTATATTTACCCATTTCATTTGTTATAACATCGTTACTATTTTCATCTATACCTGTAATTATTACGGTAGCTCCACTTATACCGGAGTCCCCGCATTTCAGCTCACCCAACAAATTTACAGGGAGGGTACCATCAGAACCGACAGTTCCTGTTCTTGGAAATGAAGCTAAACTTAAAGTTGGTTGACAGTCAACCATTTGAGCTGATACCGGATTGCTTGACAACGATGCCATTACAATTATTGAGAATGTCAGGAAACCAGCAATAGCTACAATCATGGTCATTTTGTTAAAGTTATTCATAATTTACATGAAATTACGTCAATTAATATTTAAGCTTTCTAACATATCGAGTGGCCCTGTCAACTTACCGTGATCCTTTAGTTTGAAATGTCCTATGTCTATTAAGAACGCTAGAAGAGGTGTACATCAGAGTATGTAGCATATCGTATACTTCAGTTTGTTAACGCTTTTCAGGATTGTCACTGAGGAAGGCCACGGAAATACTGTCTTGATAAGTTAGTAGAAACCATGTTACTTTTGCTAATATGGATTATCTCTTTTATATCTTGATTAAATGTCAATAAATCGAGGATATTGCTAACACATGGATTATAACAGTAGGGGGCTGGCTATCCAAATTTTATCTTGTATCATTTTTGTATCGGACTTAACGAGCCTGTAAATTGAATCGGGTTTTGTAAATCTTGCAATTCAATAGTAGTACGGATGAAATTTGTTTCAACCATTAATGAACGAGAGATTCAATTTGGTAACGATATTAATACCGGTTAATGCATAAAACTGTAGATGGAATTATCCAAATTGATATTATCTCCCTTTTTTCCGGCTTGATGTGTTGTTAAATACTAAATTATTCTAATTAAGCAAGAAACCTAGTGAAGTACAATGGTTGAGGTTATACAGGGTTTAGTCAGAGCTGTTATAAATATACATAAAAATAATTAATGAGATCCTTGAATACTAACGACCAAAAGTACATGAACTAAGTAGTTTTTTAATATACCATTAATTAAAAGAAGATGTATGAATCATGATACTAAATTAAATGAAAATAACCTTATTACAAATACCAATGACAATAATTATTATAAACGCCAATTAGTGGAAACTTATGTTGATGCTTTTGCTTCTTCGATCAAATTTTATTCTAGAGTTTATGGCGCGTTTATTGAGGCCTTTTCTGTGCCATTTACTGATGCGAGAGAAGATCTAAAAGAAATAAAAAAGGAAGCTATAGTTGGTAATGCCTTGATGTTTACTAGCTATGATAAACAACAAGAAATCTACGATATATCTGAAAAAATAATACTTTCTAAAATACGTAATAAATTTGATACAAACTTTAGAGATAAAGCATTTGTGGCATCTCTTTCAGAATTTATTAAAAGCTATTGCGACATTGCGAAAATTACAGGAGCTGGATTGATATATCAATACTTCTCCAATGTAAACTCCTTTTGGAACAATGAATTTATCGAGCCTTTGAGAGATGTAATATATAGAACCCCATGTCACAAGATCCACTCTGAAAACAAATATTCTCTGTTTCATTATGATTTGCCTCAAGAAAATAATCATAGACAAAAAAATGATGAACATGAGATTGTCAAAAAGGGGATGTCAAGTACAAAACTAGCATCTGGTGGATTTACTACTCCTGTTTCTACACCTCTACTGATTATCTATGCGTTTATTAACAGAAATTACATTCTCGACCTTCTTCCCGATTCGAGTATCGTTAGAAATTTTCAAAAACAAGGCTTTGATGTCTATACTACAGATTGGGGAACTCCAAGTGCATATGATAAGGAACTAACTGTGGGGCATTATGTGAACCACTATCTTACCGACGCAATAGATCACATATTGGAGCATTCAAATTCTGAAAAGGTTTCATTATTGGGTTATTGTTGGGGAGGTGACCTGGCTCTTATGTTGGCAGCACTACATCCTGAAAAAATAAAGAACATAGTGACTTTTGCAACACCAGGTGATTTTAGTGTTGATAATAATCTCTTAAGCGTGTGGACAAAAAGCATAAACGCCAATTCTATTGTAGATACATTCGGTAATACTCCTAGTTGGTTTATTAATAGTTCATTTTTGCTCAGGAGCCCAATAGATTTTCTGCACAAATATCCTCACTTTTTCTTTGAGGGAAAACCTAAAGACATAGATTCCCTGATCCAATTCTTCGCTACAGAGACTTGGCTTTATGATAGTCCTCCTATAATAGGTGAGATATACAAGCAATTTGTAAATGACTGTTACAAGAAAAATCTGCTAATAAAAAATGAAATGATAATAGGGAAAAATGATAAGATTGATTTGAGTAAAATTAAACAACCTTACTTAAATGTAATTGCGAAGAGGGATGATTTGGTTGATCCCTCATCAAGTAGGGCGATTAATAATGCAATAGGAAGTGTAGACAAATCAACCATAGAATTCAATTCAGGTCATGTTGGTGCTTGTATAAGTTCTAGAGCACATGAACAGTTGTGGCCTAAGGTAGGCGACTGGTTAAAAAGCAGATAATGACAAACAATTACCATTTTCTTAGTTCCTGCTTGCGATAAACTTAGAGATTTCAATTCAAGGGGATATTTTAGCATATTTTAGAATTATTGCTATCCCTATTCAATGCATTATAACTTGTTCTACAAAACAGTCAAAAAGCAGTTATATATATTATCATTTATTGTTATTGATATGCAATTTATAATATTATCTATTATAATACTATTTGGCGCAGGTGTTTTATTACAAAATGACAAAGAGGTACTGAGTCAGCCTTATCAAATTGTAAATGAAATTGCGGATCACAACCTCAATAAGTTAGTAACGAATTCTTTAAATTTATCCGCTCCAGTATATCAGGCATACTCTGGGATCTTCCTGGGAACTAAAAATTTATCATCCGGCCCTTCTTTAATAAGTGAAGATCATGCAATTGAAAAAGCAGTTCTGAAAAACGTAGGCAATGTAACCAATAATATGACCTTTATAAATACTCATTTACCAGATGGTACAATTCAGAGCGCAGCCAAGGGGGTGATTACATCTGAAGATGGACAAAGCATTAGTTGGATTTCCTCAGACATTGGAATTATTAATGACCAAGGTGAGTTGTTCCATGGAATTGTCCAATTTGAAATTACAAATAGTTCAAGTTTCTCATTTCTAAATAATGCTACAGGTATAGACACACAGACTCCAGACATTAAGAGGACAATTTGGTTAGTTGAGAAGTAAAATAAAGCGGAGTGGAGGATGAATACATTAGTAAATGTTAATTGGAATGGCCTTTAGACCCATGGATATCATATGATGTCATCTCTATTGGAATGATTGTTTGTTTTAAGGCTGTGGGATCCGTATATAATGGGGAGAGGTTTTTGACAAAATAATATCAAAATTTGTTTTACATCCCATCGAGCACGTATCTATTTAGGTCTGTTAGGGAACTGTATCTAAGAATATATAAAGTTCCTAAAATCTCACAAAAAAATAATAGCTCATTTGTCAGAAAGTAAAAAAAAATTATGTCGTAAAATCACTCGCAATATCCAATTACCCTTTGTTTATGAAATTGTATCTCTATATGCCATTTATTCGAACTGCATTACCAGGTGTGCAAGAGGTATCAAGGAAATGCTTTCTATGACATTCATAATTCATAAGAACATTTGAACACATTGAAAACTGGATAATAGGATTCCGGTTTATTTACATATAGGTTTCAAGAAATTCCCAACGAATCACATTAATGTCAGGGATTTTTGTAACTAGTGCAATAGCTCTAGCATTCATATCTCTTATTCTGGGTAATATTGTTCCAGTTTATTCGATTGAAACCCCTGCCAAACATGGTTCCCACATACCAATAACAGAATCAACCAAATTCTGACATAGAAAAGTATGGCTTCTCAGTCAATAATTTATCTAAATCATATACAGAACAAATCATAACATCATGCTACGATAATGATGATCACTGTCCTAGGATGGCTCTAGATGAGCTCAATAAAACAACAGGTGTGCAAACTGTTTTAGGAACTTTTTCGGATCTTATTAGGCTTTATGATGAAAACAATTACTCTTGTCATCATGAGGGTCATCATCTTGGGATGCGGTTGTATGATTATACAAGCAATTTGGAAGAGGCACTCAATCATGCTACAATACTCTGTGGAGGTTCAGTATACCATGGAATCTTTCAAAGCTTTTTTGGTGGAGAGCAATTTGTTCATAATACAGATAAAAATCAGATCGTGATTACACAGCTTTGCACTATGGGCCAAGAAAACGTCACCTAGTTACATGAACGAGACTGTATTCATGGAACAGGACATGGTTTAGTGAAATTATACAATTTCAACACTACAGATGCTGTTGATCGTTGTAATGAGTTTATACCACTATGGGCACAGAGCGCATGCTCAAGAGGTGTATTTATGGAGAACATCGATTATTTCTTAGAAACCGGCAAAGGTAATTTTGACAAAAATGACATTTATTATCCTTGCAACAGGACCGTTGAAAATTTTGCACCTCAGTGCTATTACTATTACCCAGAGTATAATTCGGAAAGAAATAATTTCACTCTAGGATACAATCTTACAGACATATTTGCTCAATGCGATAATATATCTCTAGGCAAATTTGTCAAATATTGCTATCAAGGTATTGGAAGGATGTTAGCACCATTTGCATATACAAATCCGGAACCATCAATTGCGGCTTGTGATTTTGGAAATCAGACTACCTATCATAATGATTGTTTGATAGGAATCCTGAAAACAATACTAAAGTCAGATGCAAAGACAGATGTTGGAGTCCAGTTCTGCAGTCTCTCAAAAGAAGATTTTAAAGCGACGCGTTACGAAATAGTAGGAATGTGGATTAAAACATTCCTATATCCTGACAAACAAGAATTAGAAAGCGAATGTGCTAAGGCACCTGATGTTAATTATGTTATCAAATGCATAAATGCAAATCCCAAGACTAGCTTAATTCTTCCTATGTTTGAACCAGTATAATTGATAGTAAACGACAATGCAGGCGACGGCTGACAACTTTGTTAGTGTGGATACGTTTGTGATTGCTCAAACCTTTGTTTCACTAGGAATTCAATTCTCAATACCAATGAGATATTTTAGTAAGATTGTAATCAAATCAATAATAAAAGTGATAATTTATGATATTATAAAAAATTATTTAAATATCCATACAATCGTCTTTAGATATGGGAAGGTTGGATATACAGTACATATTCTTTTATCTGATTTATCCTCTTAACGATCCCATGGTAAATCCTTTTATCATTTGTCTTTGGAAAGCCACGATGAGAATAATCACTGGCAATAGCGCTATAGTGATCCCTGCAGCCAGGTATCCCCATTCGATCCTGTACAAAGAGATGAATTGATATAAAGCCACCTGAAATAGAGTGGAATTTGGAGAATTTGCAAGTACTATCGGTAGAACAAATTCGTTCCAGGAAAAAATAAAAGAAAAAATCGACGCAACTGCGAAGCCGGGCATAGATAGTGGAATTGTAATTCTTCTCAATACCCCTATCCTTGAACAACCATCGATTAGTGCAGATTCTTCTAATTCTTTTGGTATAGTTTCAAAATAGTTTTTTAATAATATCACGTTTAACGGAATAATGAGTATTTGAAAGGTTAGAATCAGAGAAACGAGGGAATTAAGTAGTCCTAGATTTGCAAGAATACTATATAGAGGTATTATGTTTATTACTACCGGTATCATAAATAAACCCAGTATAAGAGAAAACAATATCCTTTTAGCTTTAAACTCAAATCGAGCCAGAGCGTACCCAGCTAAAGCACATATAGTAACATTTAGAATCATACTCCCAAAGCTAACAATTAAGCTATTGTATAGACTTTTTACAATGGTCGAATCTGTAAAGACAAAAGCATAATTTTCAAGAGTAACATGTTCTGGAATCAATTTTGGAGGAAAACTCATAGTTTCATCATTCGGTTTTAAAGACGTAGTAAAAACCCAAATCAATGGAAATAAAGTGAGCCCAATGAACGTAAATATCGCAATGTAAACAAAGGATTTTTCAATCTTTTCAATTGTATGACTGGAAAGTTTACCCAAGTTGTATATTATCCTCTCCGTTTCAATGCAATGATATAGATAAAAGCAACTACTATGTTGATTGATAACAATATTATTCCTGAGGCCGAACCTTTAGACAACAGTCCAAATTCAAATGCCTGCCTATACATGTATAGCGATGCGGGAGTACTTGCAAATAATGGATTACCTCCAGTCATTATTAAGGGTATTTCAAAAAAATTTATCGACCAGATAGTGATCAATATGATGTCAATTATTATGAATGATCTTATCATGGGAAGCGTTAGATAGAAAAACGACTTGATTTTAGAAGCGCCATCTACCTTAGCAGATTCATAAATAGATGGATTTATTGATAATAATCCTGCAGTGAGGAATAAGATAGTAAATGGTGTTCCATACCAGACATTTGCTATGATAATTGACCATACAACTATCTTGGGATCGGACAGCCATGCAATGGACGAAAATCCCAGATACTCTAAAATGTAGTTTATAATCCCAAAACTGTTATCAAAAATGAATTTGAATGAAAAAGCAGCAATCAATCCAGATGTAATCCAGGGGATCATGATTAAAGCGATCAAAATTTGTTTTCCTTTAATATTTTGATTCAGCAGAGATGCAATAACTAAACCAATCAAAAACTGAAATACCACAGATCCTCCGACAAATATTATTGAAATTTTAATGGAAGTATGAAAATTTGGATCATTTAAAACTTGTATAAAATTATCAAGCCATACAAATTCCCATTCTTTTAAGATTGTAGTTATCGAAACTCCATGCGTGGAGATATAAATATTCCAAGCGAATGGAAACAATAGAAATACGCACAAAATTGAAATGGCAGGTAATAGATAAAGATAGGGCTCATATCTTGCTATAGAATGCATTTGTATGAAAAAAAATAGGTGGATTTAGAATTTGTTACCAGCCTAGTATTTCAGCGGTCTTTTTGGCAGCATCATCCAGAGCTTGTTTAGGTGCTTTTATGTTGAAATAGACTTCATCGATAGCCTGTTTCAAGTTCTCAGCTATTTGAGGGTATTCTGGGATGTTTGGTCTACTATGAGCCTCCGGAATCATAGATATAAGCTTAGAGTAATAGGGTATAGTACTATTTAGTTGGGATGAATAGTTACCCTCGCCTATTGGTTTTTGAGTTGGAAGATAGCCTTCTTGTAGTAACATGGGGGTTAAAATCTCAGGATCCACCATTAGAGTCAGCAACTCCCATGCCAAATCCTTGTTCGGAGATGATTGAGGGATACTCAATATCCATCCACCCATCATTGTGGTGGTATTAACGTTTGAAGAAGGAGTAGGGAACAACGGAAGCATTCCAATCCTTTCATCCAGTGAGGTCCATTCATTTTTAGGGAAAGTACCTAACAACCATGATCCTTCTAGCATGACTGCAAACTTTTTATCTGCAAATTCCTGTCCCCAAAAGTGGTTAGGTTGAGGAGAAATACCTGCGTCTACTTGTTGTTTTAAGAATTCCAATGCCTTTACCCCCTCAGAGCTGTTGAATACTGGATACCAGTACGAACCCTTAGTAGGATGATTGTCTCTTTGTTCAAGGATTTGACCGCCTAGCATCCATAAATATGGATACCACATATCAGGAGAATGAGCAGCTCCAACTAGATGTACTCCCTGTATTCCACGGTCTTTTAAAAAATCATTTAACTTCTTGGCTGATTCGATATACCCATTCCATGTAGTCAAATTCTCTGGATCAACCCCTGCTTCTTTGAGAAGATCTTTCCAATACCACATTGCTCGAACATCAGTCCAAGACCAAATACCATAGGTTTTATTTTCATATTTTCCTCCTTCCCAATTGGTTGGATACCATTCATTTGCTCTTCCCCAATCGTTTGCTTTATCAGTAATATCGGTAAGAAAACCGCCCTGTGCAAATTCTCCAAGCCAAATTTGATCAACAGATATCAAATCTAAGGGAGTTTGTCCTGCCATAGAGGTCAAGATCTGTGTTCTGGTTGCGTCATATGGCAATACACGATAATCAACCTTAATGTCTAATTCTGGATGGTTTTGCTTTAATTTGTCCAATGCCTTTTCAAATAGAATATCCCATCTTTCCTTAGGTTCTGCTACAATCGCTGTAAGTGTAACTTGTTTTTGGGCCTGCCCATACACCTCCAGGTAATTGTTTTGTAGAAAAAAAGTTACAAAGACTAATAAAACTAGTATAGAAATTGAATGCACATATATTTTCATTAGCCTTATAAGTACCTCAACTTTTTTAAGTATTACTCAATTTCTAAGACTCATCTTATCAACCGACCTCAAAGTTTGATATTGCCTCCCCTGTATTTCTGAGTCGGATTATATCATATTAGGAAAACTGCTTTTGATGTTTCAGTCTATTCTAGTTCCTTCGTCGTCAAAAAAATGCATCTTTGAATATTCAATACCTATTTCTATTTTATCGCCCACATGAAAAGGATTCAAAATTTTATTGATAGTAACCAGTAAACTATCTGATCCAATTTTTACTTCAACTGTTATGTCATCGCCAAGCATTTCAATAAAGACAACAATTCCATCCAACCTGATTCCAGTAAAAACGTCCGTTTCCTTGATAATAATTACATCTCTTGGTCTTATCCCAACAATGAATTTTGTAGTTAGCTTTTTTTCAAGTAGTGTTTTATCAACAGGCTGGATAATGATTGGCTGTGAGAACAAAAATAAGGATTTATCTTTGATAGACCCATTGATCAAATTCATCTGAGGATTACCAATAAATTGTCCAACAAATGTATTCGTAGGGTGATGATAGACTTCCGTAGGAGTTCCAATCTGCTGGATATTACCATTTTTCATGATAGCTATTCTGTCTGCCATACTCATGGCTTCAACTTGGTCATGTGTAATATACAGAGTAGTTATTCCAATTTTCTTTTGTAGTTTTTTTATCTCAGTTCTCATGTGCGTTCGAAGCTTTGCATCCAAATTGCTTAGCGGTTCATCCATAAGAAATAGTTTGGGTTCTCTTACCAAAGCTCTACCAAGTGCAACTCTTTGCATTTGTCCACCACTCAATTCCTTTGGTTTTCTGTCAAGGAGATCTTTTATTCCTAATAGCTCAGCCATTTTGATGACCTTTTCTTCTATATCAGATTTGGATTTCTTTCTCATTTTTAGTGGAAATGCAATGTTATCATGAATAGACATATGTGGATACAATGCATAGTTTTGAAAAACCATTGCTACGTCTCTATCCTTTGGAGATAATTCATTTACCTTTTTATTTCCCAAATAAATTTGTCCATTTGAGGGATCTATTAACCCTGCGATGCACCTAATAGCCGTAGTCTTCCCACAACCTGATGGCCCCAACAACACCATCAATTCACCTGACTTTATATAGATACTAAATTTATCTAATGCTGTCGTCTCTCCGTACTTTTTAGTAAGGTTTTCTATTTTGAGATCGACCATGTCTTATTTATCCTTGTGTATATCACAATTTACCCTACATAAAGAATTACATGGGAAAAAACATGATAAAGGACTTGTTTCCTTTGTATATACACGTCATATATAACTAATAAAACAAGAAAAACCCTATAAAGCCAGTCCTTATATCTCATGATTTTCATCGAATTAGATACATACTTTAGTAATCACTGCCATGTTACATTGTTTGGGCTCATGATATCATCTTTCAAATATTTCATAGATTTGAAAACAAATACTTTTACGTTAAATTAATTACCGAATTAATTATTATTCATAATTTTTTTTCTGTCTATGATACCCTGATGTTTGTACTTGTTGAATAACCATAAACATGCTAAAGAGAAAAATTCAAAACACCCAGTGATTTGAAGAGGTAGAATTCATCTTAAAAAATCGCTAGAGATTCATCTCTACTTTATTGTTCTTATTTTCACATTACAGTGTTTTTTCTTTGTTGTACTCTTCGCCCAGGTCTTTGTCAGTATCTTTGACTTTATTAACAACGGCTTTTGTTCCAGCCTTTACCTTATCAACTGCTTCATCTAGAATACTTTCAGATTCATCCTGAGGCCTTTCGTTTTTATTATAATCGTCTGTTATATCCACAAGGTTTTCACCCCGATTCTCTACCTTTTTGTTATTCTGATTTTCAGACATTTCACAATAGATTGTATAACACAGTATAAATAATCAATACAATTGTTATCTATTTTCTCAGATCATTTGTATTCCAGCTATCCATCCAAACCTTGAAGAAATTGGTAACCCTGATTTGTAAAATAGTACTAAACTATGTCATCTATTTAATGGGTGTACATCAAAAAAAGTTCTATGAGCAAATACTCACAACCGTTCCTATTTGAAAGGGACAATAAAACAGGTATATTTATGCTAAGGTAGCTGATTTTGCCTTACTTGCTGATTGGGAATTATCCCTTCGGATCTTTTATATCGATAATTATTTAAAATAATAAGTTCAAATTCACGCTATTTTACTAATCACATTTCACACTTGTCTATACCTGCGGATTTCATTGATTGAATTTAATTGTAACCTAACGAGCGGTTATCACGATAAAAGAGACTCATCTCAGACCGAGTGATCGATTTGTATTTGATCTTACATGTAATAAATAAAAGAAAATTAAATATGATAGTTAGGTTTGTTTTTCTATTTTTGTTAATAGTATATCAGATTTAGTTATGGGCTTGAGCCATTAACTACGTCTTGAATCCCTTCTAACACATTTCCTGTAGCATTGGAGAGGGCTTCTCCTGTTTCATTCACTGCCTTTCCTAATCCTTCAGTTACATTGCCTGCAGCTTCACCGGTTTCATTCACTGCACCTTGTGCGTATTCTCCAGTTTCATTAGCGTCTTCAGTGACATTTTGTGCAAAGGCGTTGACACCTGCAGTTCCAACTAAAAGAGTTAGAGCACCAATTATAGTGAACAATATATTATTATTCATTGATTAAGACTGATTAACATACCATTTAAGCTTTACATATTTAGAACGCACATTTTAGATGGAAATTTTTTGATCAACTATGTTTGCGTTAAACCCTTCTAACCGTCTATCAAATCGATTATCCTGTAAATAATAATTTTGCACAAATTGAACTATCCTATTCTTATGGATTCCGTGTTGATATTTGAATAGTAATATGTCCAATACTATATCCACCGATCTCACTTCATTTTTAATATTTAGAAGTTAAGATATAAGGAAATGTAAATTTCTATATAAAATTTAAAAATGTTTGTAATACTTTGGTGAACTTTCGGGATACTGATACATCAATCCATGTCCTGCATCCTTAATTTGTATAATCGATATCAAAGGGATTTTTTCAACCAGTGAAAAAGCAGCTTTAGGTGTAGTAATTATGTCCTCTGTACCGATCAAAACTAAAGTTGGCTGAGTAATCAATGAAGGTGAACTGTAAATTCCATCCCATCCAACAATTGCTTGTGCTTGTTTTTGCGTAGTTTCAATAGATACAGTGCTCTTGAGAAGAGGAAATTGATTTATAAAGTTAGGATTGTCCAGGAGCCATGGAGAAGGAAAAAAAACGAAAGTATTTGTCTGGCTTGTTCTTCAGGAGTGCCAGAAACTCCTCCCAATGTTTGCATTAATTCCGCACTTGAAGGAACAGCTTTGTCTCCACCAGGTCCTGAGCCATACAGTACAAGACTATTAACTTTATCTGGATATGAGAGGGCCATTTCCGTTGCGATATATGCACCCATTGACCACCCGATAACATTTGCTTTCTCTATATCAATTGAATTTAGCAAAACTGCAGCGTCCTTGGCTAGCTGCTTAATTGAGTAGTCTTTGGTCCCGGTTGAAGAGTTACCCGTACCCCTATTATTGTAAATTATAACGCTACTATTAGACTGAGCAAGCTCGTTTAGCATTTTAGGCGGCCACATGTCCATAGTTATTCGTAGTCCAGCAATGAAAAGGAGGGGAGTATTCTCATTACTACCGTTAATGTTCTTGGACTTGAGAATTTTGTATTCTATTTCTATATCATCTACTGTGGACTTTTTTATAGGAAAACTGTCTATTATTTCCCTCGCTTGAGATTCATTAGACAAGTCTTTGTCCTCCAAATATTGTATATATGTTGTGTAAAATCATAGATAATATAGAAAGTAACACAAATTTTAGTGAAAATAGTATACTCTTGTTAGTTTTATTAATTATTTGATTCAATGTAAGCATAGTGCTGTGAGTATAAGAACATTATGGGGTTGCTTATCTCCATTCAGATAAAGTGATCGTCTCTAACCAGCAAGAGAACGAACCAAAGATCTCCATTCTTTATTTTGCACTTTTTCATATTTTGTTGTTTCCTAGGGATTGTAAACGATGGAATGATTGTAGCCCTAATACATCTCATACAGAATACAAGCCATTAATTAGAGTCGATGTTCTCATAATGTAGCATTTTGTCTATATCTAAATATCTAATCGCAATTTTTTTCAGTATCCGAGAGAATGCATAATTGAAATTTAAAGTCTTGAAAAATACTAAATAAATGGTAACATATAATTCAAATACTTTATTATTTGTATATTACATACATATGCATCAAGCCTTCGTGTAAAATGATATTAAAACTTTCATCAGCTAAGTGGTATTGCCTCTTTCTTTCTAAACTCTAATTCATTGATACCATCTGGTGTAATTTGGTAATTTTCCCCATCTTCAGAATGTATAAGACTTTGAGCAATCAAATCTTCGATTGCCTGATCTAGTAAGGGAAACATACTATTGTCTATGGAATCCATTAATTCTCCAATACTAGTTGAAGAATTTTCAGGGTCTAACTTTGTTGATAATTTCTCTAAGACAAACCCCTCAACATTGTGAAGAGAGTTTGCCTCATCATTAGAACTGGATGTTTTATCCATGATCATAAGTGCGTGCTACGCTTAAATTCTTATCTTTGTTGTTTGAGTAAGATATTATGATCAAGAAGAATAATAGGCTAAAATAAGATATACATCTCGTTTAAGAAGATCACGGTATGATTTCTATCAATGAAATATTATTAGTAATAATGTAGATGTAATGTGGCGCTTAATATCTCAAATTAAACCAAAACAGTTTTTAACCACATTCTAGAAATTCGTTGAATATTCCTGATCAAATTCCAATAATAATTCTTGTCATTAAGCTTGGGTTTAGACAAATAATATATATTGTTAAACTCTCCCTGCCCATTACGATAAAAGCACTTTTAAAAGGGTCCTACCAATGATGAAGAAAAAATTGGTAGAATCTTAATCTTCATTCAAAATAATAAAAGGAAATTTGTACATGGTCGCTCTATTTGTATACTATAGTCTTTAATAACAAGGGAAAATTGTACAAAAAGACTTGGATTTTTTTTGATTTTTTACAGATCAAAAGAAAAGCAGCAGAACGAAAAAAAACAGAGAATTTGTCAATTTCTCGATTAAAGTGGGAGATATATGGACTCTAACGCTGTTTTAAAATTATGCGGAATCCTCTCTCTATGGGTATCAAAAAAGATAGAACAGGATTTACGATTAAAAACTAACTATCTGTGCCCCATATTCGTCTGAGTTTTCTTATCGCATTTGCTTGGTCTTACGCTGAATCAATACATGTGTATATCTTGTCGTTAAATTGATGAATTTTCGTTCTAACCTATATATGAAACCTGACATTCGGAGAAAAAAATGCAATTTTGCCAGTGATTTAGGTCAGATTTTTTGTAGTTTCAACTAAGGCTTATATTGTAGTAGAATCCATAATACGGCATCTTGAATTGATATTTTGTAACTTTTTTATTATTAGAAATTTATTAACCTATTAATTTACATGGAGTAAAGAAGATTCATGAGCAATCGTCAGATGATTCCTACTACGCAAAAATGATTCTTATGTCAACCATTTTCTATATTAATGGACCCTGTAATCAGTGTTACAAAACTTATTTGTCATTTGTTAGTTATTATTTTCATTATTGTCTAAAGTGGGTTCTGTTTTTCTGTATCCAAATATTGTTATTTTTCAAAACCATCCTTACAAAGCTGCCTTGATTAATTTAAGAATGGTGTATTCGTGATAACTGTTCTGACCTCTAACAACCTCTTTCGTAAAGTCATGATATTTATATTCGCAGCAGTAGCAATTTTTGCCTGTGATATCTTCTGTCTATGCTTTCTGCAGGTAATATAAAGAATGGCTGCAGCCAAGGATAGTGAATTTTTCCCTGAGAATAGGCTTTCATTTTGAATTGCCAATAGCATATCAATAGACTCTCTTACTGTTCTCTCATGGATGTTAGCAACATCAGCAATTTTCCGAATAAAAATCGAAGGCTTAAATTGGACTTGGATTATTTTCAACTCTCTTATAAGGAGCCTATAGCATCTTCCAGCAAAGATCTCGTTTGCTTCTACTATTTGCGAAATTTCTGTCAACGTTCGGGGAATACTGGAACTTTTACATACTACATAAACACATGCAACTATCAATTCCTTGATAGACCTTCCTTTTATCAGTCCCCGATCAAGAGCCTTTTTGTAATACAAAAGTGCTTCCTCTATACAGGCTGAGGTTAAGGACAATTTGTCTTTTATCCGGTCTAACAGATCTAAAACTATTTTTAGATTTCTCTTTCTATTGGAACAACTTACTATTTTATGAAGGAATTCGATCTTATTGTGTTCCTTTCTGCTAGAAAAGCTTTTCGGGCTTTTAGTACTATAATCTGCAATAGCAGTTGACATTCCATTGACATTTAGGATTATGGAACGTGGAGATCCCGTATTAGTATCACTTTTATATTTACAAAAATTGATATCTAATTCCGTATCATATAGTTTGTCCTGGACGACTATACCACAGAGCTTACAGATCTTTTCACCATTCTCATAGTCATAAATAACAGAATGTTGATGCGACTGAATCTGTGATTGTAAATCTCTAACATTTTTAACAAATAAAATATTAGACAATATCTACCTTTAAGCAATATTCTATAACTAGTGGTTGTTTACAAATTTGAGATTTAATGCTCATCAATTACAAATGGATACGGATAGTTACATGTGCTATCCAGCGATTATTTGGATGTCTTTAGTGGCCCAAAAGGATCATTTAGCATCTCCAGGTAAGGTAGCTCATTATAATATTGTACAATCTGCCTGTGCCATAGGTATAGTACCTGTCTCAAGGTGGCATTCTATCCGTACTTAATGATTGTAACTTTAGTCACTTCTATCTTTCAGAAGAATAAACGTTATTCTCCCAAAATTGGTCTTGAATCAACATTCTCTAAATCAACCATTGGTGACCACTCGAAGAAGGAATAGTTAAGATCCTAGTACGGATAATAATTTATCCCTTGTCATAGGTTTAAATTTAGTTACCTTTTTTGTGATATTCAATCTAGCGGTAAGCTGGATGGAGAGGTAGCACCCTTACCTTCATCATAATTATTTTGCGCCCATATCTGTCCGCCGTGTGCATCAATGATGCTCTGCAATATACAGCCCTAACCCAGTGTCCCGATCTGATTTAGTGGTAAATTTTGTAACTAGTCGTGGGAGAATATCTGAACCTATACCTTTACCTCTGTCTCTTACGGATACCACTACCATCATCTTCATAATATCTTCATCCTTGTTTTCCGGCTTTGTTATATTGCCTTCTTTGTGCTGATGTCGAAGATGTATATGTGTTTCCCCATTATCACATGTAACTGTATCTTGTGTTTCTTTGCTTACCGAGGTCAATCAATGATGTCATACTTGATAAATATTATGGTATGTCTATTTAAATTATGATAATTAATATTGGTCATGAGTAACAACAATATTGACTGGAACGATGTTATTAAAAAAGAGGCAAGAGGTATAAACGACGCTGACCTCGGAGAAGTACAGGAAATTCGACTGGATAATGTTATTACTAAAGCTGGTGTAGTGGACAAAGAAGTATATTCAATTCCTAAAAACCTAGTCGATAGATATGATGGACATAATTTGTGGTTTAGGGTAACAAAGGAAGACGCTGAGAACATCTACAAGATAAAAGATTAGATAATAAATAAATTACAGTTTCTTCTTTGGGTAATTAAAAAATATTATTGGAAGATAAATTAATTATCCATTGTAGGGATTTGAAATGTATTAATTTTCGATTTCACATCTTTATATTTAAACAAAACTTACACCTAACTTATTTTCTCTTGCGTGACTGTTTGTCATATGATGATCGTAGGGGAAATTGGAATCGAATTGGTCCATGTGACATGATCGTATAAAATTTCATAATGTAGTTATTGAGAAGATAATAAAGTAACAAAACTCAGTCAAATTTATTTCAGATTTCACCGAACTCGATAACTATTCTGGAAACCATACAGATACAGTAAAATACAAATTCTTGATATTCAAATTGTATTGAAAAAAATGGGAAGTTATAGGTTAAGAGTTTAGTAACTAGTTTGCTTTTATTGTATTAGCCATGCAGTCTCCTAGTTGTGGGTTGAGATTACTAGGTAACTTTATCCATCCTTCAGGACAATCCCTTTCTTTCTGTTTGAATATTGTTGCATCAACTTCACTAATAGTTATAAAAGTACTCATCATCAGGGCCAATGCAACTACTATTGCTATCGAGGCAACTACTATTCTTTTGTTTTTGTTCTTGTTTTTGAGAGTTGTTATTCTCATATAATTCAAACATACAAATAATTATATTGAAATTGCTAACTAATTGCAATACTCTAATACTCTAGCAACATTAGAAAATGATTTAGATATTTCTAACAAGAAAGATTACTGGGGATCAAAATTAGATTCTACATGCATTTCTTTATCTACATACATATATGTAGTCTGATATTTGGTAAATGTAAGTGGTTAGTTCTTTTGCATAGTTAAATCATTAATAAATTTATAAAGGAATATTCAGCTTAATCGTAATCTTTATTGACAAATCAATAATTGTATTTATCATATTTGGCTACGCAGAATACAAATTCTATAAAACTTTAAATGAATAACAAATATGATTTAATTATTTGATATGGATATCAAACCACAGAATGTATTAGATTATCACGGTGACAACGCCATATTTATGGTTTGGAATTTGAAGAAAGATCTAGACGTCAAAGATTGTTTTAAGAGGATTAGTAAACTTGTTATTAATCTTAATAATTCAGCAGATAACCGCTTTCCTGATTCCGGGGCAAGCTGCGTAATGGGGATCGGATATGATGCGTGGCTTCGACTAAATCTCCCTGCTCCACTTCCTAAAGAATTAGAGAACTTTATGCCTATTGTAGGTGAAAAGCACACGGCGGTTGCTTCCAAAGGAGATTTGCATTTTCATATCAGAGGTATTGGTAGCAGTATGTGTTATGATATGGCACATGCATTATCCGACGTTCTGGGAACGGTGGCTTCAAGCACAGAAGAAATCCATGGTTTCAGATATTGGGACGCTCGTTCCATTTTAGGTTTTGTTGATGGTACAGAAAATCCTCATGAACAGGAACGGGCAATCTTTGGTTTGGTTGGGAATGATGATCCTGTCTATAAAGGGGGAAGTTATCTTTTTGTTCAAAAATACATTCACGACTTGAATGCATTTGAAAAATTATCTACTGAGGAACAGGAAAGGGTAATTGGCAGGTATAAAATGAACGATATCGAAATGCCAGATAATATTAAACCCTCAAATTCTCATATTGCTTTGACCAATGTTGGCGACGAATTCAAGATTATTCGAGATAACATGCCTTTTGGGAACATATCCACCAATGAAATGGGCACATATTTTATCGCATATGCCAGCACATTCAGCACTGTAAAGAAAATGCTTAACAATATGTTTATTGGTTCTCCAAAAGGAAATCATGATAGGTTATTGGATTTCAGCACACCTAAAACAGGGACTCTATTTTTTGTTCCAACATTCGATATGTTAGATGACTTTTCATCGAGTTAAATCATAGTTTTTAGTCCCAAGACTTTGTTTTAACTTGAGTTCAATAAATGATAGAGAAATTGGTATGGTGATATGTATTTGGGTTTTTTTTAAGTGAATTAAGGATATAAACAATCTTTTCTTGTAGAGTCTTTTTGTTTGTTTATTGATTATGTAATTCTACAAACTTTTGTCATTTTTCTAGTACACCAATAATGGTGGGATTGTCATTTGATGAGAATATGTAAATACATGTCCACATCTTTGACTCAACCGAATAGGATCTGATAGCAACCATTACCATATTAGCTCCCTGAAAGGCGACATACTAGAATATCATAGTGGGAATTTGGAAATCGATCCTGCCACGCTTATCATATTCATCAGTACTCTTAGAACAGCATGAGAAAATGAAGGGCATAGTGGATAAGAAACCAACTAACCCAGATAATTTTTTAGTTTGCTGCATCGCTGCTATCTCTTCAGTTTTGACAGGAGACTGTTGTCCCACTTCAGTTGGGTTTCTCGACCCACTTGGATCTCCACTCTGGTGGTTCGAATGGATCTCCAAAGTAGAGTGTTTCATGTGCGATTTTTTCATCAATGAACTCCATGATGCAGGCTACATTAACTGGACGTCCATCATAAGTAATAATATATTCAGTTACCCATAGAGTTCCTTCTCCACGTGTTCTCAGGACCTTAAATCCAAGTTTAGCAGGATAATGTTTTCTGAGTTCGTATAAGTTTTTTTTACCAGAGATTCGTTCGCCAGACTGAGGAAATTCAACTATGACGTCGTCACGATAAATCTCGTGTGACTTGTCTATATCTATACCTGTGAACTCCCAGTGGCGATCCAGTGCTGTACGTATTTCTAGATTGCCCAATCTACTCTTAAATTATTTGAAAAGCCTAGATTATTAGGTTTCTCATCCATTCCAAACGCCGATGAAGAATGGAAAATTCGACCTAGTGTTGGAAGTAGCGAGCATTTAGTCCTGCCTTTGAGGTAGCGTCTCTTTAAGTAAGCATCGTCTAAAAATCATAAGAATCATATGTGTACCTAAATTATTCTACCCTCACCGAAATAGTTATTGCACTTTGTGTCTCTCTTCTGTTTTACAAACGACCTGCTAACCATTATTGTTATTACATATCACCATATTTTTGAAATGAGAGTTCCCATAGCCTTGGCTGTTAAATCCAGAAGAATGTAAACCCAAACCATTATCATAAATATCTAACCAGTTTGTTCATACTGGTGATTTGATACGTTTTATTTTTTCGATTAAATCAAACTAAATTGGTGTTGCTCTATGCTGTCATAAAATTGATTTCAGCAAATATAATTAAAAATTATACTCTGATTCATCATATTTAGATACCTGTCCACAGCTAGGACAACTTTCAAGATTTGAGAAATGTCTATGAAAATGATGTTCTTCCAATCGATATATGTTAGAAATATGATTAAAATCACACTGTTTGCATTTTATCCTAAGTGTCATAATACATATGAGAAGGCATAGTACTTTAGTCTTTTTTGTGAGAAGACTTTTGAGAATTGTTTCTCCAGGTTTTCTGATTTAACATTTAGAAAAACACCTCATAAACTCATTTGATATTAATTATTATTTTGGGATCTTACAAGGGGTGACTCGTGTTAGAGTCTAATATTAAATAAAACTATCGAGGTTATTGAAATCGACTAATTCATTATGAGGAATTCATAGATCTGTAAATCCTCCTAGCGAACACGATCTTAATTTGGATTTTTATTTGTATCTCTCAAATATAATGGGGTAGATGAGAATATACGGAGCCTTTAGGTTGGTTTTCCAAGTTTGTTAGTTACATAATTAGGGTTTTAGCTTCAAGATTTCCTTTTCTTATCTCATTTCTTAACGCATGTTTTACTATCCATTGAGTGTCAGCATTTTGAGACTCTGACCATTTTTTTAATACCTCAAATCCAATGTTATAGTTATCTTTTAGAATATCGTTGAGGTTATTGGCTACCGATTTCTTGACAAACAATGATTCGTCCTGTTTTAGATTCTCGAGTATGGGTAGGATTGGTTTCGGATCTAAGATAAATTGGTCCATCTTTTTTGCCCATGGAAGTCTTGGTCTGATACCTTCAGAAGATAACCTTCTTACATGAACGTTTTTACTTTGTGACCATTTAAACATTAACGATGTCATTTTTTCTGGATATTTTACAAGAAAAGGACGTACTGCATATTCTCCAGTATGTCGTTGTGTTATTTGATAGATTGCATTAGTTGATATCTCAAATTCGTCAGTACCATACTTTTCTATAAGAAATGCTAATGGCATGATCCAGTAACCATCTCTAAACATTCCAGTCTCATTTTGATTCGGAGGTCCAAGAATGCTCATAATTAGATTTACCGCTTCTTTGTAATCCATGGGAAGAAATTCATGTAATGTGTCAGCAATTACCTCAACACGACCCTTTAGTTCCAAATTTGTTATCTTTTTATCCACTGTATCGATAAATTTTTGTTTTTGAAACTTTGGATATTTTTTGTAAACTTTATCTGCAAGAAGTTTCGCTAGGTCTCTACCATAGTAAGATTTTAATTTAGTATATTCTGTCATATATTTTCATTTCGCCTTTCTAGTTGAATTCCCATTTTCCATAACCAATAACACAATTTATGAGTATTGCGAAAATGACGACAAATTTGCTTCATATAGAATCTCAGATGCCACTATTTATGATAATGAGGTTAGCACAAGTTAAGACAAGAATGGCGATAAATGGTTCACGATTCTCTGACCTGAATCAAAAAAAGAAGAAAGTGGTAGTCAGTTTAGGCAGAGTTAAGAACTTATCAAAAAAGAGATCACGATAAACTTAAAGATAGATACCCACTTTATTGTTTAAATTATCCTTTAATGTTCAAGATATCCTTGATATTGTAGAAAATTAGCAATATATTTAAATACATCTGATATACTAATGAAACAGTTTAATATTATATGAAATTCATGGGAGATTATATTCTCAATTGAGAATTCACACAATATGAAGTTAAACTCAGAAAAGTTTGAAATAGCACATTCTCGATTAAAGTCATTATTTTTTATTCTTATTGTTGCTTCTATTCCTATTATTACACCTCTGATTACAGAGCCGATGCCGTCTATGGTGTCTGCGTTTGAAGCACCTTTACAACAAAACTACCCGGGCTATAGTGGGATACAACAGACACAGTTTGAGTTAACGCCAGGAGCGGCGCAATTTACCCTAGCAAGCACCAGTACAGAACCAGGTCCTAGAATTAATCAAGCTGATAAACCTGTCAATCTAGTGAATCCTTCTGAGACTAACTCTCCTCAATCCTCTTCCCCATCCACCTCCACCTCCTCTCCCTCCTCTACTGCACCTAAATTTTTTAATATCAAAATTGGTAACCAAGTATTTCCTATATCATATACTATAGAGGGAGGCCAGCTAACAAACATAACTGTCATACCGGCTAGTTCCACTTTACTAGTAGACTTGGATACAACTGGAAACTCCTTTGGTGGCAAGTTGACAATTAATCTTCCAAGGAGTGTTATTGACGCTATAAATCCTACAAACAAAGGAGATATACCCTTTCTTGTTTTTGACGATGGACGCCCAATAACTCAATCAGTCCTGGAGCAGGGCCAGAACCAACAAACAAGGCCTCTAACTTTGATGTTTGACGGGGGGCCAAGTAAGATACAGATTAAGGGAACAAAGACTGTTGTGTTACCATCGTCGTCAACTACCTCAGGAGCCACGCCAGGTTCGATCGGAAAATCACCCTCCCTAACATCTTCCTCCTCTTCCTCCTCATCGTCAGGTAATCCCGCCGCTAAAAACCCAGGTGGAGGTGGAAAAGCAGGTGGTGGATCTGGCGGTACTGGATCTGGTGGTGGATCTGGCGGTGCATCTGGTGGAACTGGAACCAATCCGGGAACAGGAAGCAAAGGCACAGGCACTGGTGGTGGAACTGGAACAGGCACTGGTGGTGGAACTGGAACAGGCACTGGTGGTGGAACTGGAACAGGCACTGGTGGTGGAACTGGAACAGGCACTGGTGGTGGAACTGGAACAGGCACTGGTGGTGGAACTGGAACAGGCACTGGTGGTGGAACTGGAACAGGCACTGGTGGTGGAACTGGAACAGGAACTAACCCCAACTCTAATGATAAACTCGTTATAGCAGATAAGGACAAAGATCATATTGGTGATAACACGGATAATTGTCCAGATACTTCAAACCCAAATCAACAAGACACAAACAAGGATGGAATAGGTGACGCATGCCAGTCCCCAGATGTAGATGGCGATGGAATAGGTAATGCGGTTGACAATTGCAAATTTGACCCAGACATTACTCAGAAAGACACGGATGGTGACAAGATAGGTGACGCATGTGATCCTGACACTGTCGATACTGATAAAGACAATATTATAGATTCAAAGGATAATTGTCCTCAAAATCCAAACCCTGCTCAGAAAGACACGGATGGTGACAAGATAGGTGACGCATGTGATCCTGACACTGTCGATACTGATCATGATGGTATATTGGATGCTAAAGACAATTGTGCGGAAAATGTAAATCCTGGTCAAAAAGACACTGATGGCGATAAGATAGGAGATGAGTGCGATCCCGATGTTGCTGATACAGATAGAGACGGTATATTGAATACAAAGGACAACTGTCCAACAGCGAAAAACCTTACTCAAAAGGATACTGACGGTGATGGAATAGGTGATGAATGCGATAAGAGTACATTTGATCCTAATGGAGATAAGGACAAGGACAGCATACTTGATACTACAGATAACTGTGTTTTTGACCGCAACAAAGACCAGAAAGACACAGATGGCGATAAAATAGGTGACGCATGTGATTCAGATGCATTAGATTTTGATAGAGAGGGTATACTGGATTCAAAGGACAACTGTCCTTTTGAAACCAACGCATATCAAAAAGACTCTGATGGTGACGGTCTAGGCGACGCGTGCGACAAGGAAGTTGATACAGAAGAAGATAAAGATGGCGTTCTTGTTCCAAATGACAATTGCCCAACTACCTCAAATCCCGACCAAAAAGACTCTGACGGTGACGGTCTGGGCGACGCTTGTGATATTGATTCGCGAGATGGTGACAAAGATGGAATAGTTGATGCTAAGGACAATTGTAGTTCTAGAAAGAACACTGACCAAAAAGACTCTGATGGTGACGGTCTAGGCGACGCGTGCGACAAGGAAGTTGATACAGAAGAAGATAAAGATGGCGTTCTTGTTCCAAATGACAATTGCCCAACTACCTCAAATCCCGACCAAAAAGACTCTGACGGTGACGGTCTGGGCGACGCTTGTGATATTGATTCGCGAGATGGTGACAAAGATGGAATAGTTGATGCTAAGGACAATTGTAGTTCTAGAAAGAACACTGACCAAAAAGACTCTGATGGTGACGGTCTGGGCGATGTATGCGATCCTGATGTACAAGATCTAGATAAAGACGGCATAGCAGATTCAAAGGACAATTGTAAATTTCAATCAAATCCCGACCAAAAAGACTCTAATAAAGACGGAGAAGGAGATATTTGTGATAACGATAATCTTGACGTTGATAAAGACGGCACAGTTAATTCAAAGGACAATTGTACGGGAGTCTTAAACCCAGACCAAAATGACTCTGATGGTGACGGTCTGGGCGACGCTTGCGATAACGATAATAGTGATTTCGATAAAGACGGCATCTTTGATTCAAAGGACAATTGTTTCGAAAAACCTAACTCTGATCAGAAGGACTGACGGTAATGGCATAGGGGATGCATGCGAGAAGGATTCAACCGACTTTGATAAAGATGGCATAGCAGATTCAAAGGACAATTGTGAATTTACATCAAACCCAGACCAGAAAGATACTGATAATGACAAGATTGGCGATGCCTGCGATAAAACAGTTGGTAGCCAATTTGCTGGAACAACAGGACTAAAGGATTCTGATAAAGATGGTAAACTTGACAACGAAGACAACTGTCCTTCTACTGCCAATGCTGATCAAAAAGATACAGATGGTGATGGACAAGGCGATGTATGTCAAACTCTTCCTTCAACTTCACAACCTTCATCTGCAGGAACAACAACAACTACTACCCCACCTGCAGGATCCACATCTACATCAACAGAAGGAATGGTTGACAAAGACGCAGACGGAGTAGACGACTCCAAAGACAACTGTTTCCAACCCAACTCCGACCAAAAAGACTCTGATGGTGACGGAATAGGTGACGTATGCGACCTTACAGCAAATGGTCCTGTAACCGGAACAACATCTTCAACTACAACCTCTACTACAACACCTCCAACCACAACAACCACCACTCCACCATCTACATCAACAGAAGGAATGGTTGACAAAGACGCAGACGGAGTAGACGACTCCAAAGACAACTGTTTCCAACCCAACTCCGACCAAAAAGACTCTGATGGTGACGGAATAGGTGACGTATGCGACCTTACAGCAAATGGTCCTGTAACCGGAACAACAACTCCTGGTACAACTACAGGGGTCCCACCTGCATCATTACTCCTACCATATTTTGAAACAGATTTGGATAAAGGCGAAACACTTTCCTCAATTAATAATCCCGTTTGTCAATCTAATCCCACCGATCCTGCTTGTCAGTCACCAACTACAGGAACACCCCCAGCAACTCTGGCCTCTACGGAAGAACAGACTAATGATTCGGATGGTGACGGAGTATTAGACAATGATGATAACTGTACATCCTATGCCAACTCAGACCAATCAGATTATGATGGTGACGGAATAGGTGATGCCTGTGATAACGAAGATAATAGTGTTAACGAATCTGAGCAGCCATTTGCAGAAGAAGGAGAGAACATGGAAAGCACTAACACAGAGCAATCAGTAGGTGAAGGAGGAAATGAAGAGGATGGTAGCAGCAGTGATGGTGGCAGTGCCGGTGGCGGCGGCAATGGTTAAGGCCCATGATGGACTAGCCAATTCACAAAGAGAAAATAAAACAAGACTTACTGATCTGCAGATACTCACTCTAGAGATATTTTTTGTCTGAAGCAACCAACCTGCAGTTTACCATGGTGGACTCAATTAGGTATCCTCATGATTTCCGCTGAGTTAGTTCTATTTCAGTAATCTTGGGTGATAAAAATGGACCATCTAGTTTCCCATATCATCAATCCAGTTTCTATGAGTCTTTTATTCTATGAATGGTTATATTCGTATAATAATTGTTGTGTTTTTAAATGTAAATGATCTAATATTTGTAAGAATGTTCCGTTTGACCCAAATTTATTTCAATAAGATTCAAAGGTCATACCTTGTCGGTCAATTTGTAATATTATTCATTTGCAAATTCTGCATAAAATTTTTTGGAATTATTGTTTATCTTTGATATTTTGTCTCATCTAATCTACTAATCTCTGCAAATAAGGCTATAATTGATATAACTTAGTAGATCTGGGTACTATCAGCGTAACTTCAAATGCAGTGCGCAATTTGAAAATGCATATATGGATAAGAAAAGTTCTATAAAATTAATTTGTATAAATTTAATATAATTTGATCGAGTATTTATATAATAGTAAATTTAACTTTACATGCATATGAATAAATTAAATTTATTCCTTATTATGAGCATAGGCGCAGTATTTGCCACAGCATCGATTTTTGGATCAACCATGACAACTGCTTTTGCACAAGGAAATGACACAGGTGAAGTTCAGGTAGGACCACCATTGGTATTTACAGCAGAAAATGCAACATTGGCTGGCAATGCGACCAATGCTACTACAGCAGCAGCAGGTGATTCGGTTGTAGGCCAAACACCCCAAGTTGATGCTACTCAAAACCAAGCAACCTCTGATGGTGAAACCTCTGATGGTGAAACCTCTGATGGTGAAACCTCTGATGGTGAAACCTCTGATGGTGAAACCTCTGATAATGGAAACGACGGCTCTGATAATGGAAACGACGGCTCTGATAATGGAAACGACGGCTCTGATAATGGAAACGACGGCTCTGATAACGAAGACGAAAGCAATAACTAAAACAAGTTAACCAAATTTTTTCCTCCTTTTTTTTTGTTTAATATTTTAGCTGACTTTTGTTAACCCATAATTGATTAAAATACCATAGAATAATTATACTCGGCAAACGCCCAAAGTCTATTAAATTCGGTCTATAGTAATCAAATGCTCTTTTAGTAGGGCAAAATGGAACGGGAACTTTAAGACTTGTTCTACTTTACTATCTCATTAGGTATTGAAATCATATCTTTACTAATTTTAGATTTAACGATACCTGTTTTGTCTAATAGAAATTAGTTATCAATTCTTTGTGCCAACTTACTATTTTATAAATAAACTAGTCCAATTAATTATTATGCAAAGCGTTCGTATCGCAAGCGATTTTAATTAATAAATAAGAAATACTTTATGATCATAACACTTTCAATTTCTTTAGATTCTTTTAAAAAAAGAAAAATGATTGAGACTTGCGCCTCTCACTATACCAATGCTCATCTTGCTTGGGGTAACTGCATCTGAGGTCTTGATTCAGAGTGAAAGGGAGGTAATCATTGTGGAAGTATCGTGTCAGGAACGATGTTCTCCTAATTCGGTGATTGCCCCAAGAAGTTGCCCGGTGGGCTGTAGCGGCATACCAGAATGTCAAAAGGATGACCAGAGCCACTGGCGATCCCACAACCGACTTCTTGCGTGTTCTTCCATATCATCTGCGTGTAATGACCGGTCGGATACCAATTCTCCGCTGTCAAAACGCCGCCATGCCAATCCTTCTTTTCATCGACCCATAGAGACTGTCCCTCTCCTGGAGCGGACACCCCCAAGGACGGATTAAAGCCTGCAATATTCTCACCCACACCACTAGGCCTATTGGGGTCGTGGGCAAACTCGCCTGTCGTAGCAAGATTCTGAGCCCAAGTCTGTGCGCCGGAGGCTAGATCGTTGCTCCACACAAGTGGCGGAACTCCAACGGCAGCACGCTCATCGTTGTGCACAGTCAGAATGCTGTTGACCAGATCCCCTCCTTGCACATTTCCAGTATTGTTACTCAAAGTAGATTCACTTGATAAAGTGGGATTATTTTCCGTAAAGGTTGTTGTTACATCAGCGTTACCATCAGTAGAGCCACTACCATCTGATGAGGAGCCGTCATCACTAGTATCAGTAGACCCATTATCTGATGAGGAGCCGTCATCACTAGTATCAGTAGACCCGCCGGATGCTTCATCACTACCCTGTGTAGACCCGCTAGCATACATGATTGCTGAAGCAGGTAATATCATTGAAATCATCATTAAAAATATCAATGAAATAGTTATTCTATTCATAGTTGCCAATGAATTACCATATATATAAAGACATCGTTATGATTCTTTAAAGAGAATTTAGAGTATTGAGAACAAGATCATTAATTTCATGATTTTAAGCTCTTGAAAGAAAAACAAATTGACATGGTAACTGCTGTGGGTATTGAGAGTGATGATGCATACTACGTATAATCTATAAAGGCATTAGTAACTGGTCTAGGACGTCCATGTTTCGAGTTTCCATGACAACATATTGTTTCGCTTTATATGCCAGAAGAATTTTCAAAGGCCGTAAGGAGTACAACAAAGAGAAGGGATTAGAAATTTAAGATACTAGTTTATTTGATGAGATTATATCGCTACTATAATTAGGTATCGAATTTGGGGGTGAGATAAATTTGGCTTTATTTTTTTAAGAATTGAATTAGGTAATAGTTATCGGCCCAGAAGATATTTTATGGTTACAAAAAAAGATACCTTGGCATATAGTACCTATATGTCAATATTTTGCCTTGTGAATATTATTATTTGACTTCTGTAAATCTTCTGATCTATACGTTTATTGATCTAGCAAATTTTCGCCTCGTAAAATCATCCAAAAAACTAGGTAATTAATTATTACTCAAAAGTTTTGTATCTCAAGGTATGTTCGTTGAATGTATAAGAATATCGATTATTCAATACGGTTTTTTGAATACTTCAAACTCTCCTAAAAAATAAAAGATGATTAGGACTCTACCACAGCCTTCTCATTATCTTATTGCTATATTTCCTAGAACAACTCTATCTGCGGCCGGTTCAGAGTGAAGGGCGAGCACTTACGGCGATAGGGAGGAGATTCCTCTAAAATGGTGGTTGGCCATTGAAGTTGCCAGGGGGACTATATTGACAAACCAATACATTCGTTCCACCATATTGAGCGTATTCACCACCGGGTCCACTAGCTAACGCACAACCAACCTCAGTTGAACGCTGGTCAACCATCTGAGTGTAGTGACTATTGCCGGGTGTGCCTGGTACATAGCTATTCTTTTCGTCGACCCAAGACTGCTGCAGGACGTCCACAGTTGCGTAATCCGGACCTCCTCCACTTGCCAAGTTCTCACCAAAACCTGTGCCAGTCGAATGGACCAAACTGCCTGTTGAAAGCAAATTATCGGCCCAATTCTGTGCACTGGCGGCGATGCTGTCGCTCCAAGTCAGCGGTGCAACTCCAACTGCAGCGCGTTCTTGGTTGTGGGTATTTAAGATGGTATTTTGTAAATCCCCTTGTGCATACGATAATTGAAGAACTGCTGACGGTACTGCTAGAGTTGCCGTCATAATCAAGATCATAGTAATTTTTACTGATACTTTATTATACATGATTTGTATCAGTATTAGAAACAATTTAGTTTATTAATGAATCGATTTATTTAAATACTAGTGTCTGAATGAGAAATTTTTGATTTGTCGTTCATAATTGCTATTTTTGATTATTCTTTTCAACAAATCTATCAAATTATTATGGTAAAAGACCAGAACTTTTTTTTCAATTATCAGGACTCAAAAGGGATGTATTCCGTGACAAGGGTATTAACAATAATAGCAAAGGATAGAATGGTTTCCTGTTTTAGACCATTTAGATAATATTTCGCGTGGTCAATTCTGTTATTACTAATCAAGGTCGAAATATTCTTATGTAAAACAGGTGCTATTCTAAGCGAGGGTTATCATCACGATTTCTTCACTGCTTCCAACTTTTGATTCACAAAAGTTTCGCTAAAATGATAATCCGCCAAATTCGAAAACCTAAATTTAAATGAGGATTTTTCATATAACTGCCCCAACAAGTATTAGGACTGTCCAAAAGTAATATGCAATGCGCATATCAATGAAGGAAAACAATTGTCGATAATAGAAATATAAGATGAGTAAGAACTGATTCATTTTTTATATCCCATATTTCCTTATGAGTAAGAGTTTAGTCATCAATTATTCTTTGTCGTCTACATCCATGTTATCGTCACTAGTGTTCTTGCCATCGTCAAAACGAGTGCCTATATTGCAAATACACTTGGGAAAGAAACATTGCTTATTTGGTGGTTAGTCGAAAGTGGGATGCGGGTAATAAAAACAAGAATACTAAAATTATCCACGTAGTGAGAAAGTGAGGGCAATATATATGATTAAAAATTCGATGATATACAACCAATAAATATCAATTACTAAGATTCTATTATCATGAGTCTCAAATTCGGAAGCCTGCCCTAGTATTTTGTGAATAATTTGTTACTTTGTGAGATACTGTTTTAAAGTATCTAGGCGAATTGAAATTATTAAAATCAGTATGGAAAATACAAAAATGCCATCGGAAAATGACGCTATTTGCTCTAGTTTTATCAGACGTCTAATCAATCTATAAAAACACAAGCACCTAAAGCAGTATCATTAATAGGTAATTTAATTACGTATTTGGTATATCTTGGAGAGAGTGAATGGATTTTGTTACTACATTAGTCACAATCTACTAACCTTCTAACTCACTACATTTCACAAATATTACTACTAATTCACTTTTTTGGTTTGCATTTGAAAGGTTTCACCTAACCAGTCAAATATTCTTTGATTGACAAGTCCAGTCGCACCTGTTTGACAGTGTTCCTCTCCACCTTCCTCCTCAGTAAATACTATATACTTTTTGGACGATGATGGAACCGACACGAGTCCATCGTAAACCTTTTTTGGCTGCCCCGGAAATGAATCGTCTTTCTCACCCTCTAATACGAGAGTAGGGCATGTAATTTTTTTTAAAGTATCCTTGACTGAATATTTCTTTGCTCCTGTTATAAGTTCATAGGGAGAGTTTGCCCCGGTGGTCCACATCCCATGTTTCATGTTAAATTTTATGTTAGAATCTGATTGCATTAATTCATTTAATGTTTTATTTACAAATTCTACATCGCCTCTATCTATTGCATCTAGCATTTGTGAAGGAAAGCTTGCAGTGACGCCCTCATAACCGTCATATACTCCATCATAAAGAACCATCGCAGCAAAACGATGCTCAAAGGAGACAGCTCTGGCAGCCAATAGTGCTCCCATACTAATCCCCATTAGGGCTATTTTTTCTGGATCGATATCATATTCACTTTTTTTTGATAATGCAAAATCTAATACAGGAGTGACGACTTTTTCCCAGTCATACCTGAAAGGTAGTTTATGTTTAACAATTACGTTACCTTGGCCAGGACCTTCAAATGTTAGACAGTTATACCCTCTGTCTAATGAGGGTGCTGCTCCAAAAAAATAAAGCTCCTCCAATGTGGAATCAAATCCGCCATGCACCACAAGTGTTGGGTAAGAGGAACTTGTAGCAATTGATATATTATGGTTATCATTTTCAAGACCATTTTCTCGTTGGTCAGCTAGATTACTCTCTTTCCCAAATTCGCTTTTATAGTGATTGTTGTGATTTCTTGGTGCATGATAGAAATATCCAGGCAAGAGTATTCCTTCATAGGGTATCTCAATCGGTTCAACAAAAAAGGGAAATAGGGAAATAGCCTTCCTAAAACTTTCCTTACTCAGATCTATGGCGGAGGGCAATCTTTGATCTTTTGAGTCAACTAGGAAGAACGCTGCTGTACGGTAATAGTTTGTCGCTCTAAGATATGCCTCTCTGGCACTGGTCGCATGACCGTTAGTTGCACTATCCTCGGCATAAGACTGAACTCTTTTTGCTGTCTTTATCCATTCTTCATACCAACTTTCAAAATCCCCTTCTTTAATGCGATAAGCAGTAGATAGACATTCTCCGATGTCAGCTCCTTTGTAATATGTATCGGCAAGGGTTCTCAACAATAAAGCCGAAAAAGTGGGATCTCTGAACACAATTTTCATTCTGACTCATGGTTACATGTCTCCTACCCATTTTTATGTATTCCTTTGAAATCGGTTTAGCACATAATCAGAGATATTGGATATAATGATCCTGAATTTCCATACGCAATACCTTATAAATGACAATACTCTAGATACGTTACAATGAAACAAGATCGCAATAAATTTGTGAAAATACCGAGTACCAAGTTTGTAGTTGCAGTTACATTGTGTTTTAGTCTTTTAGTTATCATAACTGTAACAAATATGATGTCGCCATCATCTATCAAATTTCCAACTTTTGCATTAGCACAAGGGCAACAAAATTTTACCGCAAACCTTACCGGACAGGATGTGGTTCCACCATCAAATTCTAAAGCTTCTGGTACTTCTGAGTTTACTCTTAATAGCGATGGAATGAGCATGAATTACGAAGTTTACGTTAAGGATATAGATGGTGTCACGCTTGCTCAAATATATCAAGGTCAAGAAGATGGAAATGGTCCCGCTTTATCAACGCTCATACGATTCAAAGATATAACGCCCAGTGGTCCAGTGAATGGACTATTAACACAAGGAATGATAACAGCCGATAATCTTCAAGGACCACTAATTGGAAAACAAGTCTCTGATCTGGCTGAACTTATGGAAAATAACAATACATACGTAGAAATCCAGACCACAGAGAATCCTAATGGAGAAATTAGAGGACAAATAGGAAAATAATATAATTGACTGTGCATATCGGTCGTGCTCCAAGCGGACCGATATGATTGATTGGTTTCTGATGATATCATACGAATTTTGATAAATAACAAGTGTTGCCTAGTCAAATATTGAAACGTTACGCCTAGTACAATACCAACAAAATTTGTTATCTAACTAAACGTGTTATGAAATATGTAAAAAGTTCAGTTGAAATATTTGAATTCAGCCGACCAGTTATATTTAAAAGAAAAGAAATACAATTAAAGAATACTAATTTAGTTAAAAATTTACTTCGATATACTACCCTTATCCATACTGATATCCTCACTATCCCAGTCAACTGTGCTAGTTATTTGAATAGGACTACAAAGACTGAATTAATAGTAATATGTTCAAACTTTATAGAACTAGAATTACATTAATAAATGATTACTAGAAAACATTCAGATATCATTTATTTAAAGTTCTGAAAAGCTAACCATTGAGTAGTGACGATTTAAAAAAGGACGAATCAACTGAGGAAGTATTAATTGTAAAAAAAACACTTGCTCAAGAATTTTTTCATTTTCTAAAAACATTTGGCATAATTGGGTTAGCAATAGCTTTTGTTATAGGTCAGGCTGCTTCTGGGCTAGTGACTTCCTTCGTAGATGACATCATAAATCCACTTATTGGATTATTTATACCTGCAGGAAATCTCGATGCAGTGTCTATACAGGTACCAAATATATCAGGTGGGACTACAGAGTTTAGAATTGGACATCTTATATCCAGTATTATTGACTTTGCGATAATCGCTCTGGTGGTATTTCTTGCATATAAACAACTATTGCGATTCAAACTGGTTGATGATAAAGATATACCCGTGAAAAAATAATCTCTTATATCTTTTCTTGATTTCCTGTATTCTTAATTTGATTAATACAACTATCAATCTGATTCTCGCCATTTTCATTTTACAATGCTTTAGTTTATCTAGCCCAACATACATCAGGTATTAATCTAGGTGACAAAAGTGAATTAATTATGTCCTTGGATGTAATTTGATGACGGTCAGATTAATTAACTGTTTGTAGGATCTGACGCTGAAACAACTGGGAATCTTTTTATACTCATAAAGAAAATAATTACAAAGCAGATGGACTACTATTATCGTATTACGTTAATTGTGTTAGTCTCTATTGCAGTAACAGGCTTAATTGCAATTCCATTTGGGAATCCCAAGTTTATTGATAGGGCAATTATTTTGGAATTAACATTTATTGCACTATCTGTTCTGATATGGAAAGGGTACCATAAGGCACTGTATGCGTGTATCCCATTAGCTGCATTAATTATTATTGGCAATAGCCTTGCTCCACCCCATGTTAATTTGATGATGACTTTTTCTAAACCACTAAATGCAATTGTTCTGATTTTGGGGGGATATGTATTACAAATTGTTCTTATATATAGCAGCTTGAGGGCGATACTGAATATAAGGTCAAAGAGATTGACCACCTCTGCATAAGTTTATTTGATTTGTCATGCAGGTTTACAATGATTTTATAAACTAACTTTTATGGGTATTTATCTTATGGAAGTTTCAATTGGAACATAAAGGAAGTCAATCCAATGAGTATTTCCCATTCCTAAAAATGGATTACTGACAGATCTATAAACCTTCGGCTGAATCACACTGGGTCAGATGAACTGGAGACTACTTAAAGTTTCTAACAGGGTCTGAAATCCATTCAAAGAGATCTTCCAGAACCTTTTTTTCTACTGGTCCTCCGACATTGGTAACCCATTGCGAGGATGGATAAAATAGATGTCCAAGGTTTGGATATGTAATCAATGCATGATCAGGATGTCTAAGTTCTGCAAGTTTTTGTTGTAATAGCAATGCTTGTTGTATAGGTGTGTCTGAATCATTCTCTCCCTGAAGAATCAAAATAGAAACATTAGATGGAACTTTGCTTATGATATATAAGTTAGATTCCAAAGCGAATTGTGAATTAAGCCAAATAGGACAGGGGCCAGTTAAGCCGTCGCATTTTTCACCTGGGATCACAGACGAAAAAGAGTTGAGTTTGTCTATTTGCATTGGTTTGAGCTCATCTTTTATACTTATTAGAGTATCGTTATTCTTATCATATTGGCGACCCATCTGTTCCCCTGTTGCTCCTGTTCCATTTGCCAATGGAAGATTTTGAGCAAGAACTGAGGTAAGGTTTCCAACTAGGGAACTGAAAACATGATCCTCAGAAGCCTCTTTTAATGAAATCAAACCATTATGGTCATGATCTAAAACCTGTTGAGCGTACAGCACAGGGACCATCACCTGGTCGTGCCCTATTTCTTTCAAATTTTGGGCTAAGGTGCCCATAAGTACAATTGCACCCACTTTATCTGAATTGTTGATTGCTATTCTTGGTACAATTGTAGTACCCTCACTATGTCCAATCAAAACCACTTTGCTAGGGTCAACTTCTGGTTGATTTAGGAGGATATCCAATGCTTTCTGAGCATCTTGTGCTAGATCATCAAATGTTGTGTTTCCCCATACATTGTCATCTAAAATTGTCGCATTCGCACCTATACCTCTCTTGTCATATTGCAAAACTGCGAAACCTCTTTCTGAAAGAAATTCAGCTATATCGTAGAATGGCCTAGCAGATGGGTAAACTAAAGAGCCTGTGCTGTTGTCTATACGAATGTAACCACCTGTTTCATTCATATCTGTCCTCCCAGAGCCCGGTACTAAAAGAACAGCAGGGTATGGACCGTCACCAATAACTGGTAGATTTAATCTTGCATTAGTCTCTAATCCATTACCCAAATCTATTATCATATTTCTATATTTTGTTGTCTGTAGTTCTGATTGACCATTAATTGTGAGAGCTAGACTACTAGACAAGAAACATAAAGTTACAGCAGAAAACATTATTGATACCAAATTTAATGACAAGACATATGTAATTATTGGAGCTATGATTTAAGCATTATTTGGATGCCTTATTAAAAGTGGTATTTATGCCCTACACTCTGGTTATGGTTCACTAACTATGTAGTAGATCATATTAAATGAGCATCGCTACAATTTGAAAAAACCAGATGTATTTGCAGGATTAACAACAACAAGTATACTGGACAAAATGTAAGTTAGCGGCAGTTTTAAATGGTGTATCGTCCTGCAATGATGCATATTTTGACTTTGAAGAAACATCATCACGGTTTTATCACCATCGTTTAGGACAAACAAGTGACAAGGAATAAAGAAGGGTAGAATTAAACTTAATTTCACCTATATTATAGGTGGATACTTTGATACCACACTAATGACCGATTACCCGATGAAAGAAAAAGAAAATATAAAGATTCAATATGTAAATTTCTTCTTCATGACTTCATTAAGGTAGAACAGAATCAATAAGGTGATTCACGCCGATCTAACCAAAATATACGAAAAACGATCTATTAAAGATAAAATATCTATAAACATTGAGAGCGATACTTAATTTGTATTCAATGCTTAATGTAAGACCCATTGCTATAATGAATACCATGAAACTTACGAACATTTTCTTTGTTAGGTGGAACCTGTTCGTTTATCTTGATATTCTAAATCATAGTTATTTGATTCAACCTTGATAATAAGGTCAGCATAATCTGATACCAAACTCTCCCGTTGTGAATAAATACTATATAATAGGTCCCAACCGTTCGCCTCAATCAAATACACTTTTCTGATTCGATTGTAAGATATGAATGAATTATTTATCAAATGATGCATGTATTTTCTCAAAACTGCTTTTGAAGTAGGAATTATTCTAGGAATATGAAATTCAATCTCTGAGAATGAGGACCCTTTTATGCAGGCTAACAAAATTGATTCTGTAATTGCAACATTTAGATAAATCGGGTTTATGTCTTCATTGATGGGTTCCCGATTCATCTAATCTTTGTCACCTTTTATCTCGTAAATAGGAAATGTTGAATAATCGTCCATTCTAAATGGTCTCAAATCCTTTGAATTCATAGGGATTGTAATTAAAAAACATTTAGGAATTGTTGGCATTAAAGATTGATTAGTGATAATTTTTGTTGCGATACTATTGATATGGATAAATGCTACCTTAGTACTCTCAGAGTAGATTTCTAATAAATCAAAACATAACTCCTTGGCAGTTGTATGGCGATAAACAATGTTCTCCAATCCAAAAATTTGCGGTTAAACTGGGTATGATTTAGAAATGCTATCTTTATATGTTTTGTAATAGAGTTGAGTAATGCAAAGTCATGGTGAATAATAAAATTTTTCTATCGATTCTACAAGGTTAATCCAATAATTGTTAGACACAAATACGGGGATTTTAAAAAATCGTGACGAAAGCAAATTCAGGCTAATCTAAAAATAAAACATATAGTCATTTGTAACTTAATAACAATATTACTAAATTCAAATGTATAAACAAGAGAACAATAAAAAAAAGGATTAGTTGTTTATTTGTCCTAAGGCATTATTGCCTCTATTGAATTGATCTTGGAAGTTAAAGTTATTACCTGATAAGAATGTACTTTCACCGGAAACTACTTGGCTATTTTGTTTCGATTTTTGAGATTGTGCGATTATTTGCTTTGCTTTGTTACTCTTCTTTGCTAGTGCATCATCTGAGATTGCTAATGGGGCTAAGACCAAAGCAAGTGCGAGAACAACTGCTGTTGATAACAGTAATGTTTTACTTGTGTTCATACTTGTAAATTTTATTCTCAAAATTCGATATATATTGGATATTATAGAATTTCATATGAACAAGTTTCAGTTAGTTTGAACAGAAAAATGTTCTAATATCCTATAAATATTGAATGATCTACTTACCAATGCTATAGCCGAACTATATAATTGAATGAAAATTGAACTATGTATTGCTTTGGTTATATATAGTCTCGAAAAGGCATTTGTTAGTGTCTCCAAGTTAGCTTTTACAATATTTGAATAAAAAATTATTAGCTATATAAATAATATTAAATAACAATTAGTAATGACTGATAACATTGTTGATGACGCTGCAAAGAAGATGAAAAACGCAGCTCAAGACGCTGAAGCAAAGGCAGAAACAGCCCAAGATCATGCAGAGGGGAAGCCTAGTTCAGAGACTTTGAACAAGGCCAAAGTAAAGATAAAAGACGCATTAGATTAGAAAATTGTTTGGACACCTAAACAATATTTTTTTTACCAAATATTTAGAATCCTTGTCATCAATTTTTAGCGCATCCCCTGTTCTGAATCTTGATATTTCATAAAATCTCTGAGTATGTTGCTTACTTTATTATTCTTTATTGTAATTGATAATACAAAATCATTGTAAACCTGTCTGATATCGTATCCGAATCAATCCTTTTTCTATTCATAATAAACACACGCCTAGAACAAAAAAAGAGTGAAGAAAGACTCAAACAATATGGGGAGAATCATACAATCTATTGCCGTGCCGCCCTGTTATCAGGATCCCATTAACAAAGTCAATCAAATCTCAAAGAATAATAATGATAATGGCCGCTGCAATAATAACATCAATAACAAGAAAATACCGCATAAACCGCATAAACTGGTTATTTCATTTCTGGGCTATAAACATGATGTACCTTGGGAGTAAAATAAGTCAAAGATTCATCACCTTAAGATGTTTGGGGTAATGAATAATTCGATTTTAACCCCTTTGTATTATTTAATAACATATCTTAACGCAAAATTAGAAATCGAAACATTAGGAATGGTACAAAGTTGCATACTGCTAAGAAAAAATATAGTAGGCTAGATGAATTTTTTTATATTTACCGAATGTATCTAAAATTAATAACATAGAAAGAATTTCTGTCGTGAAATAAAAAGGTAAAGGTGAGTTATATTTACCGTCCAGAATGAGCTTCCAACCATGAATACAAATCCTTCAAAACATATTCAGGTATGGGTCCACTTTCTGTTGTCCATCGACTTGAAGGATAGAAATGATGTCCTAGGTCTGGATAAGTTATCAGAATGTGGATCAGGGTGATTCAATTCAGATAACTTTTGTTCTAGAAGAAATGCTAGTTGAACCCGACTTCCTGGATCGTTTTGTCCATGGAGAATTAGAATGTCAGTAGATGAGGATACATTATCTAAGATACTTAAGGTTGAACTTAAATTAACAATCGAACCTAAATAAATGGGACAGGGTCCTGCCATGGGATTTTCGTATTTTGTTCCTTCAAATGACTTTTCCATTCTCTTCTCAAGAACCGGTTTAAATTCGGTAAGGATATTTACATATCGATCTTTACTAATATTGGATACCGATTTTGAAAGTTCAGTACTGGTATTATCTGTGATAGTCGGAGAGAGAATTAAACTGGTATTTCCGCCAACCATACTTTGGAATATTTGATCTTGTAATACTTCCTGCAACGAAAAAGATCCATTATGATTCTTATCTAATACTATCTTAGCGTATTCAACTGGGAATCCAACAAACCCATAGTATATCTGATCCCTTGGGTTCTCAATTCTTGGAGCCATAAGGATAATGTTGTCAAATTTAGTAGTTGGATTATCTGCCGCAAGTCTTGTAACAATTTCACCTCCCTCACTATGTCCAATTAAGCTTATCTTAGTGCTATTAACTTCGGGTTGTTGCATTAGCACATTTACAGCTTTCTTTGCATCTTGCTTTGGATCATTGTATGTTAATTTTCCCCATAAATTATTGTTAATAATTGTGTTATTTTCGCCTATACCCCTCTTATCGTATTTAAGAACGACAAACCCCCTTTCTGATAAAAATTGTCCAATTTGCCAAAATAGTTTAGCGTTCTCGCCTGCAGTGTAGTTCATATCCGCTGGTCCTCCCCCAGGAACAAGGAGAACGGCCGGATTTGGTCCTTTACCTATTGCGGGATAAGATAGCTGAGCATTTGTGAAGATTCCATTGTCAAGATCCAGAGTTAGATTTCTATTTTTCACAACTTGAAGATCTGATTGAGCTCAGATGTTTGAAAACAGAGGCTCATTAAACGATAATGAACATATAGATAAAATCAATAACATACCAAAAAATGTCCATAAAACTATGAGAGTTGATAACATAAACTTTTTCAGAATCACTAACAATAGCAATAATCACTTGTATATAAGTAGATAGGATTCTAGCGACAATCTCTTGGTATTTTCTCAATAAGGTGGATCTTTTTATTCTCTTTCATTAAAGTTGTATTCTTTGAATTTCAGCTTAATTGAAATAGAATTTCCTGTCATCATGAAATCTTGTTGATTCGTACTAGTAATGCTTATTGCAATGCAACGCAGTTTGTATTGTCCAGCTTTACTTTTTTTTATTATCTGAAATAATCTCTGAATCTTACTAAACTAAAATCTTTTTCTACTTCTAAACTGCGATGGCTACGAAACGGTGTATTTCTTTTTCTTTTCCAAGCTTCTGCCTTATCATGTCTCATGCGCCCCGTTTACAAATGAGGATCTGCTGAAACTAAGAAAAAAATATCACCAGACATATTGCTACCTCAATGAAAATATATTCAGTTTTCAAAAATTTCTAATAACTTAAAGACTTGATATGTAGAGTACCAGAACCATATGGTGCGTACACATTCTAATACCAGAGCTAGTTACAAGAAAAAAGCCGTTTAAGAAGTATTATTGATTTAATGTTTCTGGCGGCTCGATAACTACATTGCCCTGTACAATGACTAAATATATGGGATCACCATGGAGATCAAATTTTGATGTTTTAGACACCTTTGTTACCATTGGCTGTACTTTAATATTTGCTCCATCATCGGTAATGTATTCATTCCAATCCTGAGTTATTATAGTATAACGAACATCATGTGTTATCGATTGTTGCAATTCGGATGGAGAATAAACTTTGGCATCTGGTTGACCTCTCTCATTTGATAATACCACAATTATATTTTGAACATCAATTTTGTAATCAGAATTTTTTTTCCGAATTTTAGTGGCAATTAATTTAATCTTTAATATCGAGCTATCCGATAAATTGTATCTACTCCAGTCTTCTTTTAAAACAGTAAAGTCCAATGGAGGTCTTAAGAAACTGTCCATTTAATTTTATGCTCATTTGGTTGTTATTAAATTCAGTGCTATACCGGATTATTTGAGATATTGTTGGATATTTCCATCAAAAGTAAGATTATCAAGTTTTGTTTTTACCCCGTTATTTTGATTCTTCTATACAATTTATTTTGATTTAGTTTGCTGAGGGAAAGCCAATTTATTAAGATGGACTGATTAGTAGTTTCAACCTAGATGTCTTTAATTGCTATTGGCAGATTTATTTCCGTATGTGATACCAAAAATAGGTATACTTCAATAAGATTTAAATTAAAGAATTCTCTGAATCCGAGGAACATTACAAAAGAAAAAGACTTGAAAATTTGATCATTCTATGTTGTTCATCAAATCTAATGAGGTATTTGACATTTAGATGGACAGGTTGGTAAGTTTGTATGGGTCCATATTGGAGTTAAGACCATTAGATATGGATTTTGAAAAGTTAGTTAATAAGATAAAAAAGTCACTAATGACTAACTATTAGATTACCGCCCATAGGAATTTTCATGATTTTTAGGGTAGGGAAATGGTGCAGTCACCATTAATTTCTTGTTTAACTATTAATCCCTGATGTTCGAGTGAGTCAATCATTTGAATTAATGGTATTACTCCTAATCTATTACTATATCGTTTTTTGAGACTATTGAAAGTTATGTGATCTGTATGGAGTGTCAGATCCGTTATCATGGATAGAAATGATTGCGAATACTTCTCCAAATCATTTCTTGATAAAATCCCAAAGGTTTCTGGGGACACCCTATAGTGTTCTGAAACTCTATATATCCCATCATAGCTGATGTTTATTTCGTCTTTTTCAATCCAACCCGTCAATTTCTCTTGAACAAGAATAGGTAGGATGTTATCCTTAAACGCTATCTCTGTAATAGGAAAATCAGTATCATCGTCTTCAAATTCCATCCAAACTTTCATAAATTTGACTTTTTTTCGGACATCGCCGTTGACTGTTTCAGCTAACTTTTTAAGGAAACTAAAAACTTGGAATTGTTCCGCATAATCAAGTTCTGAAACCTTCATTATTTAAAATTCCTTGAATATCATTACTTTTAAAGATGAGTGATATGATGCTTGGGCTAGAAATATCCCCTCTACCATTAAGGCCCTAGTAACTGTTGTCGGCCAAATTTTCCTTTGAAATTCTAGATCCGGTTCTGCAAGTCTGTTACCTAAGGCTACGCCACCTATGAAACCCATTATTGCGACAAGCGGCACTATGACATTAAGAAGATTTCCATTACAAATTGCAAGTCCAAGAAGAACAGTATTACCTGTTAACACAGATGCGAAAACATTGAGTTCTATGAAACTTATAGCATCCATGAACCCTGACATAGATGCATGAGCAACTAACCGTATATTTCGCAAATACAAAGTTTGGGTTTTAGCATAAGGGACATCTGCTGGCAACTTAGATGAATTCTTTGCAGGTATCTTATCTGAAGGGTTATTCATTATCGACTTTGATAATATTAAGTACTGAGATAAAAGAATTAAGAACGCTAGTCTATTCCTTTTCAAAGATAGATATCAAACTATCATTTGATATCTATCTTTGAATCACTAATTTTCAAAACAAAAACCGCTTACCTAACCTATGGAGGTATCTCAGGATTACTACGGACCTTGCTAAATATTGTGAAATCTTTTTTAGCAGGATAAATTCTTAAGCAAACGATTATCTTAATTCACCATTATTGTTTGGACAAGAATGATCAAGTGATGGATTGCAGCTCCTAAAATTGTAAGGTAATTTTAAAGATAGTGAGAAGATTTACTATACTGATGAACTAAATTCATATTTTGACTAGGCCGCCCTGCTGATATAAACAATCCACTCTTTCAATCATATATTGGACTATTCTAGCCATTTCACTCTGTCGATTTGAAGAATCTAAGTAGAAAACAAGCTAGGTTAGAATTCGTGCAGCTGTTCGACACTAGAATCAAACACATATCCGTCTGACTATATTATATTATTTAATAAATCTATGTTATTTTTATGAATTTTATAATAAATAAATATTTTATTCATATTGTCATAAGATAGTGATACGTTTATTTACTTTTTTGGATAAATATGAATAACCTAGAAAATAGAAATAAGGCTACATTCATGTCATAAATAATGCCGCAGTAAGAACTATGGCAACGAAGGGTACGTCGCAAACTACTTTCTATCGTTGAAGCTATGGTTCCCTGCGAAAATTTATGGAAAACATGAGGTTAGGCAGAACAAGATGATGATGGCGCGGTCACAAGTCTAATGACGCCTTTTTACTATTTTCTAGGATTGTATAAAGAATCACAATAGATAGGCTATTTGTACTTTATATTTGTAGCATGAAATGTATGGTAAATATAGAGAATGAATACCGATACGAGTGAAATAGAACGTCATTATCCTCTGACTCCTGATTTGATAATACATAGGATAATCAATGGTATGTGGCAAGTCGCAGGAGGACACGGGTATATCGATCAGGAGTCGGCAATTGAAGACATGATAAAATATCATGAAGCTGGATTCACAAGTTGGGATCTTGCAGATATCTATGGCCCTGCGGAAGATTTTGTTGGACAGTTCCGCAGGAGATTGTCAGAGATAAAAGGAGGGGGAGAACTCGATAGAATTCAGGCATTGACAAAATGGGTACCGCATCCAGGAAGAATAGAATATTCTAACGTTAAAGAAAATATTCAAAAATCACTCTCAAGAATGCGGGTTGACTCTCTTGATTTGCTTCAATTTCATTGGTGGGATTATAATAATCCGTATTATATGGATGCTCTCAAATATCTGTCAGACCTACGTGATGAAGGACTAATCAAGCATATAGGCCTTACAAATTTTGATACCGAACGTATGCAAATCATGATGGATTCAGGATTGCAAATTGTATCAAACCAAATTCAATATTCGATCATAGATCGTAGACCTGAGGTAAAAATGGTACAATTTTGCAACGAACATAATATCAAGCTACTAGCCTACGGAAGCCTGTGCGGAGGGCTGTTGTCAGAACGATATCTTGGAAAAATACAAGAACCATCTGCTTTTGATCTAGATACATTGAGCCTGAAAAAATACAAGAAGATGATAGATACATGGGGCGGATGGGGTTTATTTCAGAAACTTTTATCCACCTTGAACGAAGTATCACAAAAACACAATGTGAGTATTGCTAATGTAGCAACTCGATATATCCTGCAGAAACCTGCAGTGGCCGGTGCCATTATCGGTGTTAGGCTTGGGATATCTGATCATAGAAATAGTAATGCTCAGGTATTCAACTTCAGTTTGGACAAGTCTGACATTGATATTATAGATACCGTATGCACAAAGTCAAATAACCTATCTGACATGGTAGGAGATTGTGGTGACGAGTATAGATATCCATTTTAGAGAATCCTGTTCCTCTCAATCATTATAGACCTATTAGCCATTTGAGAATAGAATACTGGGAACACTGATTTAATTTAAGTACCAGATTATCAATAATGATAAATGGGCGGGGAGGGGATTTTTTTTAATTGATTAGATTTTTAATCCTATTTTATTATGTCAAATAGATATTATAATGGATATTGGATATTAAGATATCAGCCGGTTTCACTTTCTTATTGAAAATCAAAAACAATGGGAAAAAATATGATTAATAAATGATATTCGCATAGTAGTCTTTATCCTTCGTACCTGTGATAAACCTTGGTTATTATGTACCATGTCCCATCAAGTTTTATGAGCGTGTGAAAGTCTGTATAATTTGCTCCAACAGCGTCATTCTCCATGTCGACACGCAATATTGCTGTGGTTGGTGTAATAGATAGCACGTCGATTCGAGTCTTGATGTTTGGGGCAGGGCCGTTTTTTTCAACAAAGTCATAGAAATTCTTGATCGGCCCATGGAGTAACTTGTCATCGTCGAACCCGGATATCGTGGCATCCCTGTGGAAGGCCTGGGTAAGTATAGGAACGCTGCCGACGCGCAACCCTTCTACGTATAAAGCAACAGTAACGAGTGCATCCTCATATTCTTGAGTAGACACATTTTTTATATTCTTTGACATTGGAATTCTTTTTCAGTGAAAATAAAGTATTTTCCGTAATAAAACTTACTATATATATAGTAAGAAATGAGAACGCGAGAAAATAGTAGATTAGTTGATTACGATGCACAAGGTGGTCCGCCGAGAATACTCAAATAATAAAGTCTTTGATTGTGTTGAATATTATTAAATAGGACGACTTACTATATTATTCATATTCCAAGATCAAAAAAATGATGATAGCAATAAGTCAGGCGAAGCATATGCGCAATCCAATAGAAAAGGGAAATATGCAACTTCCACTGAAAATCGTAGATTAGTATGGGAATATATAATCTGGCCCCTAATTTTAAAAATTAACAGAAATTATTTTACTCCAAATGAATACCACATAATCAGAGACAAAGTTTCGAAAGAAAAAAAAATTCCTACATCAAAGGTATCCGGAGGACTGGTATCACTATTGCTTAAAGGAATTATAACTCAAGACAAGAAATACTATTCAATCCATTACAAATTAATTCCCTATATGAGAATAAAATCAAAACTGGATTACGGAACTGTTTTAAGGGAAACTTGTTCTAAAAAATAAGTATAAATAGTATTGTATTGATGATTCTCCAAACCTTGCAAATAATCCTTGCTCCTTCTCGTTCTCCTTTTCTGTTTGTTCATTAATCCATAGTCGTCATAACAAACTGGTAATCCGTTCACTTTGAGAAAAGGCCAGAGCTTGGTTGTCTTAAAATAAAGATGATTTTGTAAACACGGTTTATCCATTCTCGGCTGACATAATAACTACTGCACGTGATTTTATACCATTTTTCTATCTTACTACAAACCCCAAGTTTCATTCTACGTTATTCGAAATGAAAAGATATGGCGAAACTAAAGATCATTTAAACAAGTATATAGTTTTCACTTGATAACATTTTTTCACAATAATCTATAGGAAAAATCTTTTTATAGATTTATAGTGATAATAATATGATTGAATATGGTCATGGTGGGTAATTATATTCAAAAATATATACCTAAAAGAACTGAGATAGCCCTGTCCCCCAATAAAGACAAAATTAGTCAGCAATTACCTTCTTGCTGTATACCTAATTGTCATTCTTATCCCTTATCGAGGTGCACCAAGTGTTCAAGCTATTGCTGCTATGCGCATGTGTACGGTCACGATCATTCAATAGAGAATTTTGAAATACTTAAATAATTTCACCTTAATTTTATTACAAAAATACTTCATTTATTGATCAAAAAAAGATAGATAGAGATAAAAGATCTATAACAAACAATCTACAAGAATCAGGGTTTGTATAGCTACCGGTTGGGGTATCTATGAACATAGAAAAGGACATAATTTTATATCTTTTCTATAATTCTAGGATTCATTGGTTTTGAGTCCTAATTGTAAATATTTTGAGTATATTTAACTTGGGAATGTTTTCTGTTCTGTTGGTCCACTAGATTTTAGACCAGATGTCTCCTTTCTACTAAATATTGGATATTGCGCTCTTCTAATCAGTATGGGTAAATGTTTTTTGTCGAAGGGAAAAACCGGCAGCACTTTTGGAAAGTTTCAATGACAAACCAATCCATGATGTTTGAAATTATAGATGAGGGGAGAAAAAAAGATAGAACCTTTGATATAGACTCAAACCGATAACAGAATATATGACCATATCACTATTCATCTTTTTAGGTGTTATTACATTTATAGATCTGAATTTAAATATCTTGGTATGCAATGCAAAGTGCAAATGGCAAAAGACCCAGTTTGTAGTATGAACGTGGATGAAAAGACTGCAAAAACATGTATCGAAAATTGGCGGAAACAAGATATATTTATGTTCTTCTACATGCAAACAACAATTCGATAAGAATCCTTCAAAATATGGATATTGATACAAATCATGGATAAACAATTCTAAGACTAGTCAATTTCGGATATACCGTCATATTTTCTTTTTATCGATTCTATTCTGCCTCGATATTTTTCAGCATATCCTGATTTGCATGATATACAACAGAAGAATCGTTCAATATCTGCGAATTTTAGAATCTTAGGTTTACCATAGACAGGTCCATCACAGAAATCACAAGTAACGCTTATTGTTAGGCCACTTTCAATTTTTTTCTGAATTTCGCCTATCTCTTTTTTTAGTATCTTGTTCTGCGTTTTGTAACCGATGTTCTTTTTTCTTTTCACATTTTCATCAAGGTCCTGCAATTGGATGAAATTCTTTTCTTTTGACTCTACCTTATCAAAGTCAAAAATTGGTAGGATCCCCTTGATAAAACCTATGTTAACCAATCTTTCATAACGTGACTTTACGGTTGGAGTTGTTATTCTCGTCTCCCTTGATATCTTTCTAAATGACTTTCTGCCGTCCTCTAGTAGTGACCTTATGATAGATACATCAATTTCATCAAGGCTAAGTGGCATATGAAGTTGTCAATTTACTTGCTTTGTAATAATATTCTTTACATTTGTAAAAAGTAATAGCCGAAAATGTTATTAGATTTACTCAGTATTGTGGTACTCTAACAAATTTGTATCCTGATTCTTCTAATCTTTCTTTAATGTCGTGTTGAGTTATTTCCAAGGGATCAAATTCTACGATCACTGTATCTGTTATATTGTTAATATTTATTTTTTTGATTCCTTTTTTATCTTTTAATTGCTTTTCCACAATAGGTTTGCATGTAGTACAATACATTCCGACAACTTTAAAGTAGACTTTTTCCATAATATGTCAATAATTCTTTTCTTGTAATTTATTTAATTGATAGCGCTGTTAAAAAGGATGTAGACAGAGGGTCTTAGACCCAGGCATTAAAAAAGATGTAACCAAAATAAACTAATTTTACATTTGTAAAGCCTTGTTGTTATATATCTATTAATCACTACTCATTGTATGGCAAAGGACCCCATATGTGGAATGTTTGTTGAAGAAAATGAAAGTTCCATTCATCATACTAAAGACGGAATATCCTACTATTTTTGCTCGTCTCAATGTTTAGACGAATTTCTTGAACCCGAGAAGGCCCTCAAAAAATTAAAAATACATGTCCTAATAAGCATAGTATTAACCATCCCAATCGTATTGTTTAGCTTACCACATATGATTCCACAATTGGAACACCTCTATCCAATGGAAATGATGGAATATATCAATTACATACTTTTGGCTTTGGCTACTCCAATACAATTTTGGATTGGTTGGCGTTTTTACAGAGGATTCTGGGATGGTATCAAATCAAAAGCGTCAAATATGGATACGTTAATTGCTATCGGAACAACAGCCGCTTATATTTACAGCGCCATAGTTACCATCTTTCCTGGATACTTCCCTTTTACAGCGGTATACTTTGAAACAAGTGCAATCATAATTACTCTTATCCTGATAGGAAGGCTGCTTGAAACTAAGACAAAAGAAAAAGCATCAGGTGCGGTTAGAAAGCTTTTAGATCTAAAACCTAGGACTGCACATGTATTGAGACCTGAAATCAGAGAAAAAAATACTGCAGGTTCCGATGCTAATAAGAATAGTAATAATCCTTTGGATGGTTCTAGACTAAAGCTAGTTTCAAAAGAATTTAGAGAACTTGAAATTCCAGTGGAAGAAATCATACAAGGCGACTTGATGATCATACGCCCAGGAGAAAGGGTTCCCACTGATGGAATGATAGTAGACGGTTCATCTTCGATAGATGAATCTGCGATAACAGGTGAAAGTATACCTGTTGACAAAGTAAAAGGCGACGAAGTAATTGGGGCAACAATTAACAAAAATGGCCTCTTAAAAGTCAAAGCAACTAAGATTGGTCAAGATACAGTATTATCTCAAATCATAACCCTGGTAGAAGAGGCCAAAACAGGTAAATCCAAACTTGAAAGAATGGTGGACCAGGTAGCAAAATATTTTGTTCCGGCTATTGTAATAATAGCAATCGGGGTATTCCTTGGTTGGTATTTTATTGGGAATGCGGGATTAACTTATTCCGTACTAGCATTTGTTTCTGTCATGATAATAGCATGTCCATGTGCTTTAGGATTGGCGACGCCAGCAGCATTAATGATGGGTGCCGCAAAGGGAGCTGAAAATGGTATTTTGTATAAAGGCGGCGAGCATATAGAAATAGCAAGTAAAGTCAATTTAGTGGTATTTGATAAAACTGGAACATTAACAGAAGGAAAACCATCTGTTACTGACATAGTAACATTTGATAATATAGATGACAACGAGTTGTTAAGACTAGCAGCGATAGGAGAATCAGGGTCTGAGCACCCTTTGGCCAAAGCTGTTATCACAAAAGCCAACGAAAAAGGAATTCATGCAGTTTCGCCTGATTCATTTGAAGCGGTAGCAGGTCATGGTCTTATAGCTAAATACTCTGATCATGACATAACGGTAGGAAATAGAAAGATAATGCTTGACAATGATATTTCAATTCCTGAAAACATTGAAAAAAGACTTTCGGAATTGGAAAAAGATGGTAAAACAACAGTACTAGTCTCACTAGACAATCATTTGTATGGATTAATTGCAATATCTGATACCATAAAGGAAGGTGCCAAAGAAGCGATTCTTGATCTAAAAAACTTGGGAGTTGAATCAATAATGCTCACTGGAGATAATGAACGGACAGCAAAGGCTGTCGCTTCCAGAATTGGTATTACCCGAGTAATATCTCAGGTGTTGCCACATCAAAAAGAAGAGATCGTAAGCAGTATACAGACAAAAGAAAAAAGAGTTGTAGCAATGGTAGGTGACGGAATTAATGATGCTCCAGCTTTAGCCCGAGCAGATTTGGGAATTGCAATAGGGTCCGGAACAGATATTGCCAAAGAAACTGGTGGTATAATATTAATTAGCAACAATATTGGAGACGTTGTAACCGCATTAGAATTAGGAAAGAAAACTGTCTCAAAAATAAAGCAGAATTTGTTCTGGGCTTTTGCTTATAATACGGGGTTAATACCTGTAGCAGCAGGTGCATTGGTTCCTATTTTGGGACTATCAGTATTTGGGTGGCTCCCAATTCTTGCTGGATTGGCAATGGCCATGAGCTCTGTCACTGTTGTTACTAATTCTCTTTTTTTGGGAAGATATAAACCAAGAACAATAAATAGACCAAAAACAAAATCAGTTTAGATGACCATTATATTATTCTTTTTTATTTATAGGATTTAAAAACAAGCATTCTTGACTTATCTGGATCTGGAGTTTAAGCCGTTGTAGACCTTTATCGGCTACTAAACCTTTAACCCTTCATATCTTTTAGTTCTCAACTTGATTATATGAAAAAAATTTGATTATACAACCCTCATCTACAGATGATATAATCCCTTTTTTAGCATATCAGTCAATTATCAATATTGGATTATACAATAATACGATAGATACTTTCTTCTATCCATACCTTGATGTCATTATTGTCAATCCTTGCATTGTCAATCCTTGCATTGTCAATATTCATCGCATGGATGATACCTTTTAGTTAGAGTCTTGATAAATCTAATAACTTTTCAGGTTAAATAAAATCTATTGAAAGCTTAAATTTGAATTCTAAAAAGTAATGTGAAATAAGTGAACAACAAAAAAAAAAAGGATTAGTTGTTTATTTGTCCTAATGCATTATTTCCTGTGTTAGCTTGGAATTGGAAGTTCAAGTTATTGCCAGAGAGTACAGAGCTTCCACCAGAAACTACTTGACTATTCTGTTTTGATTTTTGAGATTGGCTAATGATTTGTTTTGCTTTGTTACTCTTTTTTGCCAATGCATCTTCTGAAATTGCCAATGGGGCTAGGACCAAGGCAAGTGCGAGAACAACAGCTGTTGATACTAGTAATGTTTTATTTGTGTTCATACTTGTAAACTATAACATGATAATTCAACTTATATTAGATATTTTAGATATTTCTATGAATCTTTAGAGGTAAAATTAAACAGAATTAATTTCTAGGTTACGGTCTAGAGGTCTGGTAAGCATATAATAAAAGTACAGGGAATATTTTTTTGGAAATAGATTTAATCTAATTAATAGTCTTTATTTGTCACTCTACAGGTGTTTTTCATTTACCCGTTTTCTATCAATTTATATTTGACTAATTTTTTTTCAAATATCTAAAATCTTGTCCGATAATTTTATCAATTCTCCCAATTTTAGATTGATTTATGATCAATCGCATATAGCATATCCAAATCCAATCCCATTACGCAGGCTATCCACCAATGAGATGCAGAACCTAAACTAATGAATCTGTTTCGTAATTAAATTAACTGTATAGTATCGGAATTTCTAAAGATATTTGGATTGATGATGGTATATACTCATTGAGAACACTCGAATTACAGACCTTTTTTATGTAGCCCTCTGCTGATCTCTATTCTCTTAAAGTGTTAGTGGTACAAGTATAGATAGGATATTCTGATTGTTAATATTGTTGTTGTTGGTTTTGTTAGTAGTATATAGTATTTGAAGTTCAAAAAAGAAGAGATTAACGAAAAAAGCTCTCCCAAAGAGTATAGTAGTTGGGGGGAGATAGGACTACTAATTCAGATTGTTGCAGCTAAAATAAAGACTTCGAACAAAAAGTATGACATAATATTAGGAATAACAAATGGAGGAATCATCCCAGCAAGGCTAATGGCCCAAGAACTAGACATTGATCATATACAGTTCATACCCGTTAGAAATAAGAAACTACATATCGAAGAAATGCCTCAATTAACGACCGATAAAAAGTATCTTGTAGTGGATGAAATATACGATACTGGTCAGACATTTTCTAAAGTCAAACATGCAATAAAAGATTTTGATTGTGATTACGCATTTCTTATGAGAAGATTCAACGAAACTAATCGGAATGAAACAGACGATGAAATAACCTTTATCGGAAAAATATTAAACCATGACAAATGGGTCGTCTTTCCATGGGAACTAAAATCATTACCATAGGATAGAATTTTGCTTGGAAATTTTTGATTGTTGAATCAAATTAAATGTGTGCTCGACATGTCCATAAAACTATAAAAATGCTTTGTTGCATAATTCCTTATTCTCCGGTTATCATCATGATCATCATGTTATATTCTTCTAAAAATGTTATACAATGATACTTTTATCATGATCTCCTTTACCATGTTTTGAAACCTGTTTGCTGATGTGTATTCACCAAACATTCTCTTTATAGCTGAGAACACAGTTTCAGATATCCATCTCTGTCCGTATTTTCTTTTTGTCTTCCATTTCAACAGATCCTTTGCTTGTAACTTTACTTCGTTGTTCCTTAACCTATTGTTTTTAGGAGAAACAATAGAGTTCCTTCTTACCTTTATACCTGGATTGATCTTTTTGTCCTCAAGATACACAAAGTTTGGATTTGAATCATAGGCTCCATCAGCTAGTACCGATTTTATCTTTACAGTGTTTGGTTCTCTCGAATCCAAAACATGATTGACTAGTTTCTTTAGCATTTTCCCATCATGTACCTTCTCATCTGTCACTTCCAAAGCAATGATTTTCCTGGTCTTTATGTCTACAGCAACGTGGATCTTGAGATATCCTTTTCTATTTTGTGTATTCCATTTCTCATCCATCCACTGACCTCTGTTAGTAATCTTGATACCTGTACTGTCTATTGATATTATTAGGTCATCATCGTCATCCATCTTGTCTCTTTTAATATCGATGTTTAGCTTGTTGATTCGTTTACAGATGTGACCATAACTTGGTGGATTAGCAGGTAACCTTTTTCCTGTGGCCTTAATTATACCTTGGGTTTGTCTGTATGGTAGGTGAAATAAATAGCGAATGTAACCAATGGCCAAGATGAAAGAATCTGGAAATACAAATGGTTTACCCTTTTTGTTTATATTCATATTCTCTATCTCTGAACCCCAACCATCAAGGAAATCATACGAGAAGAGGATCTCACCGCGTTGAACTAATGAGCGATTGTAAGAGGGCCAGTCTATCACAAATAATCAATCTGTTCATTCCAGCTAAATATGTTGAGTTAGGCGACAAAGCATATAAAAACCATAATACTCTAAGAAACCAAGATATATGATTCAAAAGTATGAATACAGTCATTTGCACTAAATACAATTTGTGTTTCCAAATCATATATTCGATTTAGTAACGATTGATGTTTACTTGACTTTGACTGGAACGTCAAAAAATAGATGAATAATTCGAGAAGATCAAGTATAATAAATATGTTGACTATATGGGGAGTATAATGAGTAGTAGAGATTTTAACCCATTTGACTGGTATAGAAATTTCTTTGGAAGGCACACAAACAAGAATAGAGGGGGATTCTTCGATGATTACTTTGCTGGATTTGAAGAGATGCAAGAGGAGATGGAGAGAATATTTAAACAATTTAATAATATTCAATCCAATGCACCAAAGGAATTGGTAAGAGAATATCAAGCACCAGATGGTACAAAAGTAAGAGAAGTTGGGCCAATAGTTTATGGATATTCGATGACAATTGGACCTGACGGAAAGCCGCATATAAGACAATTTGGAAACGTTAAGAATTTGGCCGGAGGATCAAACAAGCAAGAAATTAATATCACTGGTTTGGCCGCAGGACCAACATTAACGGCTGAGAGAGAACCTCTGGCAGATCTAAATACTACCGAAAAGGAAATCAAAGTCATAGTAGAAATGCCAGGTATAAAAAAAGAGGATATTAAAATAAATGCGACTGAAGGTATGGTGGAAATTGCAACTACAGGTTCTCAAAGAAAATATCATAAAACTGTTGAAATTCCCTTAGAAGCTGATATAGATTCAGCTAGATCTAACTATACTAATGGTATATTAGAAGTCGTTTTCAATAAAAAAGAAAATGTAAAACCAAAAGGTAAGGAGGTAAAGGTAGAATAACGCTGAATAATACAACTTGTTTAATACTATACTATTAAGTAGTTAGCCATCTTTCCTGTTGTTTACCTCTCTTCCTTTTCATACCATTTTATTATTATCATTAAATAGTATTTTTAAATATGGATCTTTACCAACCCCCTATCTAGGAAGCAGATAAATATTACTCCTAGAGATGAAGAATAAGATCTACGTGCACCTTGTATCATCTTTTCTCTATTCCCATCTCTAGTTAAAACACCATCTACTCATTTCTTAAACTTCTTATTCCTTTTTTGATGATTCTCTGTATTTTATTTCTAGGGACTTTATAGTATTAAATATCGGTCATCCAGGAACAGATGATAGTTACGAGTCCAATAACGATGATAAAGTTAAGAGTATCTTTAATGGTCTGATTTAGACTTCACTAATACAATTGATAATGATTAGAAATTTTAACATAATAAATTAATCCAGTTTGATCAATTATGTATGATAGAAAAGAATGACTACTAATGAGGAAACCTCTCACGGCTAAACCTGTTACATATTCTTCCAGTCATGGTACAATCTAACTTTCAAGAGGCAAGAAACACTAGACTAGTGTAGGTTATTAAACTATTATCACTAAATAATGATAGGTGTTACTAAATTCCCCTTGAGACAGATATTAATGAAATGCTTGTGGAAAGCGCATCAAATACTATATCTGAATCAGAGTATGGGACTCATGCATTAGTTATTTACGAGAATTTAGAGACACTAAGAGAATTTTACTCGCAATATATAAAAAAAAGAATTGAAGAGAAAAATGAATTTATTCAACTAGCATCGTTTTACGAAACTGAAGATTCTGTCAGAAAAACTCTGTCGGCAGGACATGTATCAATAGATGTCGATAAGTGGGAGAAGACTGAAAATTCATTGATGATTATGGATTCTTTAAAGAAATATTTAGGTAATGAATCTCAACAATCTGAAAATAATTCTGATAAGGATTTAGTAGGATACGCCAAAGAGAAGGGAAAAGCGGGTGTATCATTCTTGGGAGATATGGGCCCTTTTCGTTATGAGCACCGCATACAGGATCTCCTAGCATACGAATCATCTCTACCTACTAGATACGATATCGATTTAAAGAGATTATGCCTATACCATCAAAAGGACTTTAATACACTTTCAAAGGAGCAAAAGCAAAAGTTATTAAGTCACCATGCATTTGCTATAAAAATATGATACTTTTAGACGGGCTTTTTCAAATCTTTCAGGCTAATTTTGATCAAAATTAGCATATAAGTAAATAACCTACATGGTATCATTTTTTCCAAGCATCATTTATCATCTCCCGGAGATCAGGAAAACGAATTGGTTTTTGAATTATCCTATCAATTCTTGCAATCTTAAAGTTCTCATGATCTTTCAAATCTTTGGCATCAAAAGCAGTCATTAAAAAAATCTTTATTTCATTATTAATCTCTCTAATGTTCTTTGCAAGGTCTATACCATTTATGTCTGGCATTCTCATGTCCGTAATTATCAAGGAATGTTTACCAGAAGTTTCCCTAAAATATTCAAGTGCCATTATAGGATCAGTGAAAGAGATTGCATTGAATCCTTCTTTTTTCAAAAATTCTTTGAAAAGATCTGCAAGTTCTATTTCATCGTCCACTATAATGATAGACTTATCAGATGACGATGACAATTAGTGCTGATTTTTTTCTAAATTATTTAAATTTATCCATAAAATTATAGACCCTAAGGAATTGTACTACTTTGTAAGCCCGTTCTCATGGTTCAAGTGAGTGATCAATCTAATTCTTTATCGTAATTCAGTGTTGTTTGTCGCTTTATGACATCATAATGAGTGAAGGGGTCAAATCCTTTTGGTGTACGGGTTGTACTGAGATCCCATTTTTTGGGTCATCTGCGTCGTAATTATTATGAAGAGTTGGTGGGCTGCATAAATGTAAAGTATTGATTTACAATAGAAATCTTATAAAAAAAGTACCATAATCTATTTAAATAATTTATGAGATTTCAGATCTGCGACATCATTTACTTCCTCAAAGGTCTGGTGCGTTGGAGTGCCAGACCTTGTGAGTAGCTGAAATTTTTATCTTTTGTATTAGAACCCGCTCTCAATTTAAAGCGATAGCATGTCCATTCTCTTAACAAAATTGTTAGTATCGTTTTTGACTACAAATGGTGCTCGGATACTAATTTACTGAAATTTGAATCAACGGCGTCGTCAAATTCTATGTGTGAAAGCCAAAAGGGTTTTTCAAAGTAAATCAAAAAATGGGTTGATATTTAGTCCGCCTAAATTTATCGCAACAAGACAGGTCGGGCATTTACTTGAATACGGAACATAACATAAGGCTTAACTCGGCGATCCTTCCCATTGTTATAACGAGCTTGACGATGCAATTGATTAGCGGTAACATAGAGATATCCATCTGTAGCTAGTGAAAGGGTATCGGGCCATAGGAGGCGTGAATCATATGCCAATGTTTCCCATATCTTGTCAGAATGTCTAAGACGAAGAATGGCATTATGCTCATAGTTAGTTGAGTAGATATTACCAGAGGCATCTGATTCAAGACCATCCGATGCACCACCCCTGTCACCATGATCTTTTATGGTAGCAACAACATCCGATTCTGGTGTATCACGATTAATAAGGGCATCTATATCTACACTGTATAACTTACGACTCCCAAGTGGACAGTAGTATAAACGAGACCCATCAGAGCTAATTGCGATGCCGTCAGCGCCCATGCTGGCTCCATGTTTCACCGACCCATTTTGTTGTTCTTCTAGGAATGGCTTACCTTCTACTAGAGGAAGAAAGGCTTGCAGATCCTCCGGTTTGGTCGATTTGTGATCATTAAGTCGACGCCAGCTTTCACCAGATCCAAGGTCAACCACAATAAATCCATTCGATCCCTTTTGAGATGAATCTGTGATGAAGGCCATACCCTCATCGCCTCTTCGTAAGTCGAATCGAATATCGTTTAGATAGGTTGTAGGTAATGCCACTGTTTGGGAAAACAAAATCTTTTTAGTTACTTTGTTTGTTTCCAAATCAACACAAATCAACTTTGGCCCTCCGTATTTTGTGGGTTGAAATAAGGGGCTACCAGTGTCAAGAATCCATAACCTGTCACGAGGGTCAACAACAACAGACTGTACTGATACTAAAGTTGAAGCTTGATCATCTTCATTTGTTTTGTTTAATGACTCATCCGGATAAGCAACCATGTTCCCATCTTTAAGTATTTCAGCAACAGAGTATTTGACATCGTCACCCCACTTTGGAAAGTTTACAAATATTCTACCCTTATGGGATACTGTCACTCCTGTTGGCATAGCATCATTAAAAAAAGCTACGGTTTCTAATGCTCCTACTGGATCAGCAGATGGCAACTTGTGTAGATGAGTATTTTTTGGATTATTTGACATACTATGATATCAAAAACATAGCTCATATACTTGAGATCTCTTTCGTTGCCTTTAAGCGCGGCGCCTCTTACATTGTATTCACATAATACATATCTCTCTTACAATACCTGCCGAATATGAGATCAATCTTTTCGGTAAATTTCACTCAACAATTGACTCTATCTTTATAATTATAGAATTGAGATCAAGGCATAAATCTCTGTTAGAGTAATATAATTTCAATGAATAAATATTCATTTATCTTTTTAACAGTAATAACTACAGCCTTATTATCAACTGGTAGCGTCGTAACAAATGCTTTTTCTAGTACATCAGCTAGTGTATCTTATTGTCCCCCAATATGCTTAGATGAAGTACAACAGCATGTAAACGATGCAAAAGATGCACTAAACGATGGAAAACTCGTTGAAGCAGCATCTGAATTAGATATAGTTAGTAGTCTATTAGACCAACTAGACGATATGACTAGTAAATCAGAGTAATATTAGACTAATACTCTGGTTAGGATATATTTCTGAAACCGATCTAAATTATTTTATCCATAAGATAATAGTTCACTACCTTCATACTCCCCATGGTAACTGCTTACTAAATTAATTAGGGTATTAGCGGTAGAATAAAGCATCTGAATGGGTCAAACGGCTATTCTGTTTGAAAACCATGATTGTCATCTATGACTCGTACGATGGGCAAGGGTCTTGTTTACATGTCAGACGTCATGGTTTGGGTAGTTACTAGAACAATGACATTTAAACTGCCCGATATTCTATTGTTGTTTTTCCTCTTTAAAATGAGGTAACACTTTTTTGCAGAATTGTTGTACAAAATCAAGTTCATCAGGACTAGTGCTGTGTATATAAATCTGGGTGAAACCACATTTAAAATATTCTTCAAGTGGTTTTATCAAATCTTCCACAGACGTTACTATTAGGGTTGACTTTTCTAGCTCTTCGTCTGATACTTCTTCTAGTGCTTTTTGCTGTAATTTTCTTGGATCATTAATGGCAGTATCAAATACATTCCTTATTTCGCTTGCTCTCCAAAAATTTATGGATTTGAATGCCTCATCGTAATCCTCGGAATAGGATATTCTGGGTTTGCTTATTTTTTCAAGTTTATTTGGATCTTTACCTGCGGCAACAGCGGCCTCATCGAATTTATCAAATACTTCTTTTGAATTATTAGGCTTTGATACCGTGATCAATCCATCTGTAAGAGTAGCAGCAGCTGCAGTAGCCTTGGGTCCTGAGGCAGCCATATACAAAGGAATTGGATATGAAGGAAGTGAATAGAGTTTAGCCGATTTTGTCTTGAAATATTGACCATTATAGTTCAAAAATCCATCTTTGTCGATAAACTTCTTGTCCGATGTAAAACTAGTTTCCCTATTTGATTGAGGTTGTCGCTCTTTTTCCCAGAGAATCTTTATAATTTCAATGGCTTCTATCGTCCTTTCCAATCTAGTTCTTGAGGAGGGCCATTCAAATCCAACGGAAACTTCATTCATGGCTTCTCCTGAACCTAATCCCAAGCTAATTCTGCGTGGATATAATATGGCAAGAGATGCAAATGCTTGCGCTATTATTGCAGGATTGTACCTATAAATCGGAGAAGTGACTCCAGTAACAAATCGCATCTTCTTTGTTCTTTCTGCAGCTGCTGCAAGCCATATCCAGGTAAAATTTCCAAATCCTCCGTCATTCCACCAAGGGTGAAAATGATCACTAGTCATAGTTGAAGTAAAGCCGCCTTTCTCTGCTTCAATTGTGAACTTGATTAAATCTTGCATAGAATATTGTTCTTGGGAGGCCCAATACCCAACTGTCCTCATGTCTTGTTATTTCTACTAAAGTATTTATTCCATATACCTACATTAAGCGATGTAATTTCAGAATTAAACAATCTCATTGAAAAGTTTACTATTGTTTGGAATAGGTAGGATGCCAGAATTTGTAGAGTTGTTTGTTAATGATGAAGATTGGTTGGAAATGTTGAGACCATAGGTCAACGGAAAGAACAAATGAGACCAAATCTACACCTTTCCAGCAGAGTCTTGTCAATCGAACGAAATCATTATCTATATACGGGAAAAATTGATGATTTACAATTAGTAGCCAATCCATGAGGACAAATAGATCACATAATAAAACTAATAACCAATGAATCAACCGCAAATCAGAATAATATCTGTCATAATAGTTCATTTTCAACACAAATATTAAAAACTTAATCTTTGTTGGTTAGTAAAATTCCAAAGTAATTGTATTTGGAAATCTTCGACCACTATAATTATGCCGGTTCTATGACAATATTTGTTATACAATTAGACATCTTCTTCTGGCTGGTATACTTTGTATGATTCCATTAGGTCAATTACAAAAGTACCAAAACTATTACATGTTGCAAATTTGCACATTTTCAATTTTCCATTGGTAAGCATAATTCTTCCAGCCAGAAATGAAGAAAATTATATCGAAGAATGTCTAAAAAGTCTACTAAGTCAGGATTATCTAACTATGAAATAATTGCTATTAATGATTCATCTTCAGATGATACAGGAAGAGTAATCAAAAAGTATAGTTTTAGTCATAGTAAAGTAACCTATGTTGAAAATCCTCCATTACCACAGGGATGGACAGGTAAGAATTGGGCGTGTTACCAAGGCTACTTTATGCTGGTCGCTTTTATCTAATCATTAGTTAAATCAAAACAAGGGCATGTGATCAGCTGGAGAGATAGGAAATATTCACTCAGAATAAAAAACAAAAACAAATATCAATAGTGGATGATTTTGAAATGTTACGTATTCTACATATTGCATGTCTAACTGATTATTTTTCTATTTGTTTTAGAATTACGAAATAAAAAAAGTCAAAGAATAATCTGGCTACTAGGAGTTTGATATCTATTTTGATTCACAAAGTTGGACAAGAAACAAATGTATCTTTATTATCTTTTCCAGTTTCATGATAATTCTTTACAATTCATTTTCCATTCTCGGTAAAATATTCTCATTTATCCTAGGCCTTTTTGTTCAAATCATTAAAAAAGCCCACATTCGAAATTATAAAGTCATTCCATATTTTGTTGAAAGCCATAGCACTTTCTATGTAAGTGCTAATCATCCCTGAATACATGTCTGGTATTTTTTTAAAGAATTCTTGGTTGTTCCACAATTGCTTCTGGAAATTTTCAAAGTATTGAGCGTATACTGATTGAAATGAATTTATAGCCTGTTTTTGATATTCAAGATAGTTATCTGCTAGCGCGTTGGTGACTTTAACTGTTTGTTCCTGTGTATCAGTAATAGCCTGAGTATAGCGGGGAACTTGATTCCTTGCTTCTTCTGTACTTGTCTCCATGGTTCTTTTAGAATCTGCTGATGCGTTGATGACAGCTTGGGCGGATTCTTCTTCATTATAATCCTCAACAAATGATTGTAAATTGTTGTTATTGTTTGGATTGATGGATTTATCGTTGTAATCTGTATTCTTACCTGGAATAATTTCTTCAATTATATCAGGAGATTCTGCGTCATTCTTATCATTATTAGCCATGTAGTAAAACATTTTAATTAACAAGTTATAAAAGACTAATAGATACCAATTCTGTTCAAAAAACAATTTTTCAATTCTTATTATGAGGCATTTTTATTTTAGTCGTAATCCTCATTGATATTGATCCAAGTCAATATTTCTTGAGATCCATTTCATGCATATTTCAAGAATTAATTAACTTTATTGTAGAAACAGGTGAGGATGAAAAAAATGCAGTTATATAACATAAGAAGGTATGGTGGATAAAACATGGACTATATTGACAATGTAGCGATCTTGGATGAAGATCTTATTTCACTTGAACTTGAAATCTCTACAGTAAATGCACATAATGCTGGCTCCGGTGATCTTCATTATGTTAATATTGTCTTCTCCGACGGTACACGCCTTTATGAGCCTTTTAATCTTAAGCTATATAATGAGATCGGATTATCTGAAATACCGATTAGTATTGGAACTTTGCCCCCTCGTGGAAAGACAAAGAGGTTTGCCCTCCCCGTCCCACCTGCACTTAACCGCAAACTAATTGATATTTCCGAGGTATTCCTTCGCAAGGATGGTACTGATGGATGGTTTGTAGGTAGCATACTTTTGTTTGCTAATGGCCACTCAATGCCCTTAATTGGAAATAGTAACGCTAATCAATTCCTTGACAACGATAATGCTGTACTGATGCTTCGAGATTGGTCTACAGGGTCATTCTGTGTCGCCCCAGCCTCCAATGCTAAAGATCCTCTACCACGATCTGGGTATCGGGTCCTGGGTCCTGTGGTGGGCCAAGTCTCAGACACTTCTGCAGTTATACTTTATCGCGTGGATCGAGTGGGCTACTATCGCTTTCGAGCATTTGATACTATTACCAATCTCAAGGTTCATGATGAAACTCAAAAATTAGAGCCCACTTATCGATTCAATCTAACCGGTCTTCTACCGAATCGGCGTTATGAATTTAACCTCAGTTTTTTGCGCGCTGGTTTTGAAACTCCAGTGCCTGATGGCTCGGGCTCAATTCTTACATATCCTCCTGAAGGGTCTCATGGGCAATTTACCTTTGCATTTGGTTCTTGTGTTAAATCTAAAAAGCAGATAGCACAGGGATCATGGACAGCCATTAAAGCATTAACGGAATCATCGGCAAGTGGTATCAGCCCTGTGCGCTTGTTTGTTCATCTTGGTGATACGTTCTATTTTTATGATCACGTGACTGAGGAGATACCCCGCAATGTAGAATCAATGCATGCTGCTCATGTCTCAATGCGACGCCATTTAGAATTTCTCGATATGGCTAAAGTGGTACCATCTTGCGGAATCTGGGACGATCATGACTTTGCTGGAAACGACAAAGATAGTAAAGCTATTAACAGCGAGTTACGTATGCAGGCTGTATGGACTTGGTTACAGTACTGGGGAAATCAACCCATTTCCCTCGAAGAAATTGGTAAAACAGGACTAACTACCAGGATCTCTTATGGACTAGTTGATATTTATTTACTTGATGGCCGCTTTAGGCGTGATAAGGACAGAGGCATATTCTTTGGTAATGACATAATTGATAAAGTACTTGATACGATCAATAAACGTGGAACCATAGATCCGCGGGTTGTAATACTAGGTACTGGTATCAGCTGGAATCATCATGCAGAAGATGGAGAGGGTTACGGTCAAAGTAAATACGATGATGAGCGAGAGAGACTGTATAGAGAATTGGCAATTCGGATGGGTAAGACCATTAATGGTCTTTTGTTTATCTCAGGCGACATTCATATCAATGAAATCTATCATATTGATCTGGGAGGAGGTCGTATGGCCCCAGAATTTGTCTCATCGCCGCTTACACGGAACACTGGTCTTAGGGGGCCACGTGACATTCAAGGTGAGCGCGTCGCTAGTTTCTCTTCAAAGGAGAAACGAGGTTTTGCCACCTTGACAATTGATACGCTAAAAGGTACTAGAGATAAATGGAGGGCGACCATTCGTTATTTTCAAGAGGCTACTGGTGCCCAGTATGAGAGGCGTTCATATACTCTGTCTAATGGTCAATTCAATCCTGACCCGGTTTAAATCATTAGCTCAACATAGATGCGACATGATCACCAAAAAATTTCTTTCTCTACATTTGAATTTATTAATCAAATGATTTTGTAACATGACATGTTACAAATCTAGTTCGCAACATCGTTACATATTAGAATGTTAATAAAAATATGGGACATCTTTACTGATATGGCTCAGGCTCTGGATTTGGTTCTGGAGATGGTTCAGGGACAGGCTCTGGATTAGGTTGTGGTTGTGGTTGTGGTTCTGGAGTAGGATAAGGCTCAGGAGCTGGCGGTGGCGGTTCGGACAATTTCCTGGATAAGATGGAACCAACAAATTCACTGATTAAGAAGTTTTCCATCATTTTATCAATAGTAGCTGATATTTTTGCTTTATGACACGCTATGAAATGAATCTTTTTTACGAGCTACTAGTAGCCGGTGTCACGTTGATAGAACTGGAGTTGGATTGTGATTATCTTGATATATTTCCAAATGTGTTACTCATCGAATTTTCAGCCCCGTCTGCACTGTTATTTCTTGGCAGGGTCAAATCTTCGCTATCATTAGTATCAGTAAATGATAAATGTTTATTATCTGATGATCTGTTATCAAATAAAACTCCAAGGCCACTGCTAGCATATGCTTGCATTGAAGACCCTGCTGCAGTTAACACTATTATAGCCAAGACAAGAATTTTAAGCATGCTGTATATAGTACATCAATCATTAAATAGTTCATATTTCTATCCGCAAACTATGGTATTTGATTAGGCCTTTCATTTTATACTTTAACATTATGACAGCTACTGCAATAATGGTCGGCATTCGATATTCTGTAGATACCATATATCACAACGATTAAGAGGATCCACAAGAATGAAATATTATTCATTCCTATTGTACGGCCGCGCTTGAGGACAGCCCGGCCCGATGAATAACGACCTAAACGATTAAGCGTAAACCAAAACTAAAAAGAATGAATACTACTCTATGTAGGTATATACGTAATTGCAATTTATTAACCTGATTTAACAAAAACCTTCCAGTAGAAATAATATTGTGCTTCACCTCCTTGTGGACCATGAGTTTTGTCATGTTCATCCCTATCTATTTGTGGTCCTATAGATGCCCGTGCACCTCCCGCTCTAGAGCCTCTAATATATTCAATATCATGCATATTACTTAGGTAAGAAAGAGTTTTGAAGTTAACTCTGTGCTCTACGGCCGCATGACCGCCATATTTTTGTCTTTATGAAAAGCAGGTACGATGCCCGAGTCGCGAATAATTGATTCCCTAAAATTATTTTCATTAAAACCATCTACCAATTTTAATTGAAGATTGTACCCAGGATATTCATCTTCTTTGGTCATCAAGCAATTCAATGATCAATTTTTTGTCTACCTTAGGCAGACAATTTGCCATTGCCTCTTCAAATTCTCGAAACTTATTTTTTATATTATCGGTACAATGGAAAATAAGAATAATACTTTAAATAATAAAGACATTTTCAACCCTTACATAGTAAATCCGAACCAAGAAAATAGTAGTCTCAAAGAAATAACTATTCTTGATATAACTGTCAACGTAAAGATCTTTTGTCATCTATTTTGATGACAATACCAGAAAAAGTATTCTAAAAACTGATAAATTCAAGGACAATACTTGAAATTTTTATTCAGTAATTTTTGATTTATTTCGTGAAGACCAAAAGGTTTGTTTAGAATTTTTCCATTCTATGTAATCTTTCAGTACGTTCTTATGGTCAAAACCAAAATCCTCTTTATCAATATCTTTGATATCCACCCATTTAATCGAGGAAGCACCATCGCCTGCTATAGGTTCTTTGTTTTGACTATTTGGAGAGATCTTTCCTATAAACACTGTGGACATAATATGACCTCTGGGGTCTCTATTAGGATCAGAATATACTCCCAATATATGATCCAAGTCTACTTCTACAGATGTTTCCTCCATTACTTCACGTATAGCTGCCTCTTCTACTGTTTCTCCTATTTTAATGAAGCCACCTGGAAATACCATTTTACCTTCAAAGGGCTCTTTGACTCTTTTAATAAATAACACTCGAGAATTATTATCAATTATCGTGTCAACAGTAGGAATAGGGTTCTTATATTCATCTTGTTTTGACATATCCATTAAAAATTATACAACAAACAACTTAAACATCGCACTTGGATTCTCATTATCCAATATTTTTATCCACCAATTAAACCTTGAACATCTTACTCAGTTGAACAAGTATTTAGAAAAAGTTGTTCATAAAGTGATATGATTTCCATTTTTATTATATTGATTAATATTTGTGTACTATCATTTAGAACCAGTTGAAAAGATTAAATTTCGATTAATAGTAACGATTAGAGCAATCTATCAGCGATATTCATCATGACACACTTAACAGATAAAAAAGGTATATTTATAAAATGACAAGGGAAAATAAATCTAATCCTATGATAATGTCTTTGCAATCTCCTTATAAGAAATTTTCGTCAATAGGGGCATACGTTGATGTTAGCGGAAAGACAAAATACTGTGTAAGTTGCAGTAACACAGCTGCTCAAGAAGTAATATTCACTGCAGATGGATCTACCATTTTAGAAAAATACTGTGACTCCTGCGCAAAAAAGAATATACCATAATAGATTCCAAAAGATCGTTTATCTGATCTTCACTGTCAAAATAAGCAAGGCTCACTATTCCTAGGATCTCACTTGTGAAGATGAAAACAGAAAAACATTTGTTTTAAAGAGATGAAATTTAAGAATTACCCCACTCCTTATACGGTCCTATATCGTTACTAAATTAGGTAGCACATTCTGTTGTATGTGAAACAAATTTGGCTCTAACCCTATTTTTTTTAAATGTAAATGGAATTTATGATCCTAGTTCTAAAATAATAGTACAATGATCTTGGATCATCTTTCAAGCATGATGAAGATAATCTGGAGAGGCCGTTTGATTCTAAACGGAGAAACTCTTATTGTTCCATGATTACAATTCCTTGGAATATTGGAAATACTGGAAATAATAATGATGCTTCTAGTATGGGCAATCATCTCAACAATTAGTGTTGCCATTCTCATTCAAGGAATGTTTGAAAGAAAGTAGGATTTCCAAAAATAATATTGGTACCTTGAGAATCTAAATTTGATGTAAAATATAGTAGGTGATACAGTTGTCCTTTATTGTCACAAATTTATTGAAAAAATTGTTCAAGGAGCAGATAGATCCACGTCATCAAGTTTCATTTTCATAGCACTGACATATTAGTAAATAATCATTTCTCCTCCGATATCCACGATCTATAGAACAAAGAATACATAAACGGTTACTATGATTATTAGCGCATAACATTTGACAATTAAATATTAATTTATCAAGATTTAGGGAATTGAAATTCAAACATTCATTTCCCCCGTCTCTGGATCTCCTATATTTGGAACTTTAAAACTAGACCTGAAAAACAGTGAAAATTAGAGTATTGTAAGAATGAGAATTAAGATAGAAATGAGGTAGTATATGCCATCATTACATACCTCACTCCTATTTAATGACGCTTTAAGACTCCTTCAAATAGTTGCTTGAAGTAGATTGATGTGTATAATATAGTATATAATGATAATAAATCGATAAAAATGAGGAAAAATCAGATGCATGCGAGGCTAGAGATAACAGCATCCTATTTCCTCATTAATGAAGTTGTTTCGTTACTCTTTAACTGGTGCTAGAGTAACCTCGTATGTATAAGATACTATTTAACGATAATAAAAATATCTGGAAATGGGAGGAATAAGATAATGGGGAGCATGAAATTAGCATCTTATCCTCCTCATTCCATGACTTGACAAATTACCTTTGTAAGTATATCTAGGCCAAAGAATGTGAATAATATAGTATTTAACGATAATAAAAATAGATAGGAGGAGAGGAGACGAGATTAATTATGTTAAAAAAAATGAATGTTCCTTGCGGTATTAAGTTCTAATACAGTTTAGTGGTCGTCGATTTACGCTTGATGCGAGTTTGAGTTTGATTCATTGGCAAAATAATCTAGTAATATACGTACAAGTCTAATTCTGGTAAATGAGAAATATCTTGCCAAGCAAGTCTAAATACATCGATTGAGTCACCTAAAAAATCTGTTTTGTTGTATGTAAAGCATTGAATTATTTGAAAATCAATTGTTTCTTTGATAATCTATCATAAGATACCAAAACAAGGATGAATGTATTGGTATTAATTATGACCAATAAGGTTGTTCATAATCATATGATATTTATGGATTGTTTATGACATCATATATCTTTGTTAGAATATCTACAAATTTCTTTCTGTCAGGACTAGAATTGGTAAATACAATTTCAGTAAATCCAATATTTACATATTGTTGTAGTTTTTTGATTCCTTCTTCCAAATCAGATATAACAAATAATTTTTTTTGCAAAGAATCATCGTCAATAACCTGACCATTTTCTTCAATCTTGGATAATGTACATCAACATCAAAGAATGCTTTAATCATAGATCCTCTCCAAAATCTAATTGATTCTAATGCCTTTTGTTTATTTTCATCATATGAAGCAGGAATAAATAATATCCTTTCTAGTTTCTCATAGTCTTTTCCTGCCTTAATAGATCCTTTTTTTACGGCAGGGATCAAAATATCTTTAATTTTTATCTATGTCCAATTCATTAGTTACAAATCCATTTCCCTCCTCGCCGGCTAATTGAGCAGATTGTATGCCCAGACCAGCGATATATATCGGAATTGGGTAAGGGGGTTTAGTATATAAATTGGAATCTTTGATTGAATAAAATTCTCCACTAAAAGTAACCCCATCTTGTGACCATAATTTTTTTATTAACTTAATGGATTCTCTTAAACGTCTAAATTTTTCTATGTTAGGTGGCCAAATATTTCCAGAAGGTACTTCATTTAATGCTTCTCCTCTCCCTAGTCCTAAAAAAACTCTTTTTGGAAACATATAAGCCAAAGTAGCAATACTTGTGCTACTATCGCAGGATGATATCTTAGGATAGGAGCTGTTACCCCAGTACCGATAACCAATTTGGTTGTCTTTGCTAAGGCAGCTCCCATCCATGGCCATGCAGCCCCTCCGGAAGCTCCTGTATCCCACCAAGGCATATAATGATCACTGGTCCCACAACGTTCTATCCCCTTCTTGTCCAAATATATCACATCATCTAACAAATCAATAGGATTAATTTGTTCATGAGCTGCTTGAATACTTAATCTTGTTTTAACCTCTGCTGATTTTGACACAGATATTCTGGTATATCATATTTTATTAGGTTAACAAGGCTAGTTGAGTAGATATACACATGATGCCTTCTCCGGTTTAGACTCCTAATAACTAACAAGAAAATTTTTAATTCGAATTTCTTAGTTATTCTTTATTTAAATTAACTATTATTATCAAAATAAATGCTAATCTACTAATCAAAACCATGTTACTAGATTGCCTATTTAATATATATTCCTTAATGTGATGCATGACACATGTAGCAAAAATAACAGAAATAGTAGGCTCATCGGGCAAGAGTTGGGAGGATGCTGTTCAGGTAGCATTAACTGAAGCGACAAAAACAATTCGCGGTATAACTGGAATTGAGTTAACCGATATGACAGCTAGAGTAGATCCAAATACGGGAAAAATATCTGAATATCATTCTACTGTAAAGATAGCCTTCGGGGTAGAACATTCCTAAGAAGGCGATTTCCAAACTCTACCCATTTCCCTAATTTTTGAACATCAACACTTGAACTATTGCACTAGGATCTTCTTTTGAGAAATTGGCAACTTATTACTATTCTAGTTAAATCGAATATTTGTTAAATCAAATTCTTATAATCATAGTCGGGGGTTTAAAATTCATAAATTCTTTTTCCTTAGTACCGATCGATTCTGTTCAGGTAGTTTTTCTCTCCAATACGTACAATAAGTGTTCTATGAGCGCAGGATTTACATTTTTTTAGTTTAATTTTTTCCACATCAAATATTGTCCACCCCTTTTAGCTTGTTTGGTAATGTAGTTAATTCACAATCCGAGATCCTTGATCGTTGAAATTTCCATAATTCAATTGGAATCAGTTCGACGCTTTTTAAACCAATTGCACTAAGTATTATTGTACAATAAATAATACGTTCTTTTATTTATCTATTTGATCTTAATTTTTCAAAGTAATGCGTGTCCCTTGAGGCACAAAACTATCCATAATTAACCAAATATATTCTATGTATGTAAAAATATCTTACAAAGAATCAATAGAATTTATCCTGAAAAAATTGTTTTCATTCAAAGATCATAATCCATTGAAAAAATGAAAAATGAAATCTACTAATCCATTAGACAGATTTACCATGAATAGTTTCATACCTGTCTGAAAGCTTGGTCCTAAACTCAAACTCAAATCGTAGGATATTTTCTTATCAATATCCTGTAAACTCTTCAATCTTTATCCTATCTTTTGGGATTTCCAATTCTTTCTCTAGTAATGATTGCATCGATTTTAACATATCTGGAGGGCCACAAATATAGAATATTGCTTCGTTTAAAGTATTAGTGTCAACATGTTTTAAAATCATTTTTTTATCTATTCTGCCTTTTTCTCCATTCCATTCCTCTTCTGTGCCGAAATTGTTATTCCCCTCGGATTTATCATCACTAAGAGTATAGACTATCTTCATGTTTTCATTTAAAGCCGTCCAATCATCAAACTCTTTCTTAAAGAGTATGTTTTGTTGATTCTTGTTTGAGTCAAACATTATTATTTTTAATGGTAGTTGTTTTTCTGTCGCGTAATTTAACATACTTCTAAACGGAGTCACTCCTATACCCCCGGACAGAAATATCAAAGGTTTTGAATAATCCGCTGGTAAAATAAATTCGCCCTCTGGAGCACTGACGTCAATCTTATCTCCCTCTTCTAAGTTTGACAGTCTCTGTTTGTATGGGGAGTCTCTTATTTTGGTGCTTAACATTATAAAATTCTCTGCTGGTGATGAAGAGATAGTAAAATGCCTAGTTGAGTCATTTGGGTCACCATGTACATCATCTAAGTTAAAATAGGCATATTGACCTGCAGTATATTCAAACAAGGATGGCGTTTTGTTTACCTCTAATTTATCAAGTTCCTGATTAAACCTAAAAGATATGACATCGGTCCCCTCGATTTTTATTTTTTCAAATAATACAAGTCGAAAATCAAAAGATGGATTCATTATTTTTTTTCTTCTCCTTGTTAGTATGCTATCAACATTATATTTTAACTTCATAAGATGTAATTGCTGATCTCATAATGATTATAGACATTGTTATACGGGCAGTTTGTGAAAATCAGATCATAGCGCCGCCCTCTATGGGATACCGTTGAATATAGAGGTCAACCATACGGCAGAGCTGTTGTTGCTATGTTAACCATAACCTAATGCAATTATAATTTCATATAGCACCGGTACCATTCTTCAAACCTTCCATCTTATCTACTAATAATGTTGACAGAAGTAGTAAATTAGTTGAGATCTTATTTAATTATCATCCATAAAACAAGGATTTAAAAGTTACATAAAACTATTATCATTATCGATAATGAGAATCGTATTGTAGTTTATTAAATATGGCCTATTTAAGGTATGTTTTACATCTATGCTCATGAGTGCATCTTCTGATTTTACATCTACACAAAAGATACCACAAGACGCAACTAAACTTAATAAACTGACAAAGGCTTGTTCAGGATATATGGAGTTGATTAATTTTAAAAATTCCGATACACATACAGGTTATTTCTGTTATAACTGTATATATTTCATTAAACCAAACCATTGTGCGATTGTTACTGACGAAGGGCAGGATATTAATGGGAACGTGTCAAACGAAATAGCACCACATGGTATATGCTCTGTGTGGACACCGAATGCAAAGGAGATCAAATAGAATTCAGATAAGAGTATTATTGAAAATGCAAACTTAAGGGAATCACCTCGATTGAAAACGATATTGGTGAATCACATATTCTAGTCAGTGTAGTATATAAGTTGAGCAGCGATCTCTCTGATATCATAGATGGTATCACACAAATGGAGGGGTTACAGGGAATAACATGCTCAGAACGAATACCTACTTCTCCACCTAATATGTACACACTTGTTCCACAATTATAGTACCTAGGTGTATTATTGTATTAATGTTCTAAAGAATGTATTCACATCTTTAGGAAAAAGAAATCTGAAGATAAAAAGGAGGTATAGAAGAATACTTTCAAGCAGGTGCTGTCGCTATAAAATATCAAAAAAATAGAATTGGACTGACGTAATATTGAAGTAAGTTTCTTATCTTTTAAGATAATTTCTCCTTTTAAATCCAAGAAATCTGATTCGAAGTAAACTAAATTGACTAGTACTATTTTGACCAAACATAATATGCAATCTATTTTAGAAATTAGTGTATGAATACTTTTTATTTGTATATCTGATTAGAAACTAATTTTTCTTTTTTACTAATCCTGTAGCCAGGCCTATATCATATACATCCTGATATTCTGATTTTTGATTCAAATTATTTTGTATAGCCTCCAATACATCATTGATTCTATTTCCCATCGCCGGTGATTTTTTGTTCACATGATCTTTTATCTCATCCGTCGTAGCTGGAAATTGGAGTCCCTCCAATAGATTTGCCATCTTGGATAATGTTTCTCTATCTGTGGCTTCATTATCAGACGGGGTATTTGTTTTATCACCTTGTCTCAAATATGTAGAAAATTCCCCAGTTTTGGCTGGATCGGTATAATTTATGTCGCTATTGGATTCTGACATATTAATAATTATCGATCAAAGTAGTTAAACATAACAAATTCAAAGATCTTTCTTTTTTTTAACTCAATTAATTAGGCAATTTCATCTTCAAAAACTAAAGTGAATAATAAAAATAATTGGACCTTTTAGAATTGTATGTCACACATTTTTCATTTTATTGAATTTACCGTAACTGTATATTCCCTTTTTATCCGTGTGAGGTGTAGCACACGATGTTTTGTATTCTCTCCCTTGAAAAAGCAGTTCCTTTGCTACTGGACATCTGTCGCGCCAGCAATATATAACCTTTTTTAGCATGAAACCAGTTCTCAATATCTGGTATATTGAATATATGCTTGTGTTCGTTAGATTTTCATCAATTTATGACCGACGAAATAAAATAATTAAAAAAGTTGTCCAAAAAAAACCACCATCACTAGTTACTAAACAGATCAGTTTGTCTCTACGTCATCACGTAGTACCCTTTTACAGTATACAATACCTTAGTAGGAAGGCCTTCGGAAGGGGTTGACAACCCTCTTTACTTCTTTATGTTCGCATTCCAAAGTTGTTCTCTCTCTCCAGTAAGAAGTTATAGAAACTATGTTATTTTATCCTCATCCTCATCAGACAAATCATTAAAAATTTTGTATGATGTTTGAATACAGACAAGAATTTTTACCATTGAGTGAGAATACCTTTATCTAAGATCTTCCAAGATCAACTTGTCTATTTTTCCTCTTGCTGATTCCTTCAAAACTTGTAACGCCAATCCAATAGATATCCCTCCCATTATCATGCTGCCTATGCCGATCGATAGTTCAGGAAATATAAATCCTATACTTGTGAACATTACTGTGCTAGATATTAAACCCACTGTTATTAATTTTTTGTTCATATCTCTAACAAAATAGATTTAATATATAAACTAGTGCTAAAATAACAAAATAGTGCTAACTTTTCGTATTTTATGGTCCATGTCTTATGGGTTTGATGTATAATTTTTCAGTGATAGGAAGTCAGTCCAACAAGTAAAAATTAGTCAGCATTTAATAATTAGTATTAACTGAAACTGAATATTGTGCTAAACAATTAATTGTATACACAATCGGGCGCCGCCCTTAAAGGCGAGATTAATAATAACCATTAATTAGCAACACCTGGGAACCAAACTATCCAAACTATCCAAACTCTAATGTGTTGTGTTTTAGCAAATATCTGTTGTACCATTAATAATAGATTAACCAAACTTATTCCTATGTTGCCATTTCTTGTAAAAATGAAACACGATGGATAAACTCTATAACAAAGTGATTATTATCCTAGTCGTAGTAATTACAATCACAAACAATGGTACCTTTAATTTTAGCATTGATATATTGATTAATACAAATTAGAATAGATATTTAAGAAATATTTAAGAAATATAACACATTTAATTTAGGTATGTCTCAAGGTGAATGGTTTACTACTTACCTCCAGTATGAAAATCTAAGGGATTTATTAAATGTAGTACTTTATACGTCGCAGTCTTTTATGGCTATAACACCGATGCTCTATTGTATAAGATATAAAGAGAAAGAAATCTTATTTGTCCACACAGGGATAGTTGGAGGAGTCGTTGCTCACTATTTTATCTCGGAAGAAAAACCTTCTACAAAGTTTATTGAATTAAATAAAATGACATCAAATTACAAATTTACAAATGCCATTGGAGACAATAGTCAGTCTATCTACATTCCCATTGTAAATCTAGTTCGTTCTACTTTAGCATTTCCACTAACTGATATTAACATGTAAATTTGAAACTGCTAAAATTAAATTATTGAAATTAACAAATAGGATGGTTAGAATCCATGAGTAATCCCTTAAGACAATATGTTTGCATTACTGAACCGATACCAGTGATCGGTACTAATATATTTTTTAATTCTTGTTGTGAGCCAAAGTTCTGTCCGCATTTATCACATGAAAATGTTGTCTCGTTATTAGTAAAACTTTCGTCTGAATTTTTTCCGCTATCTACTTCGAATTTGTTTATATTATGTACTGGACTACAAATCATATTAAAACCTAATTTCTAAAAAGTTCGAGCTCTTTGGGAAAGAAGTCAAACTAAAATAGTAATTTGAAACAGTTAAGAAAGTTAGGAAATACGAGAGTCAAATAGCTCTGAAAGTTTTGGTCCCACAAGATTAATAGAGTTATATCCATCAACCAAAATAACTGCTCCTTTTCCCTCTAGACTTTTAAGTTCATTTCTTAACCCTTCAAGAGTAAATGATTTTTCTTCTGAGGAAGGGTTACATACATGCTCGTATAATTCATCAATCGACCATGTCGCCTTTTCAGGCATCTCTACTGAACAGAGCTTGTATAGTTCATAAGCAATATTATTTTTTAAAGTAGAATTCATAATTTTTATATCCTATTATTTGGAAATTGATTCTTTTCTCTGTTAACAAACTTCACGATGATGGATCAGTTAATGTTCTGCGTCTATTAGGACGTTATCGTCTTTGTTTTTATTTTTGTGTCCATCACCGTATTTTTGTGTCCCACCTTCATCAATTAACCTTTGTCTTTCTATATAACTAGTAGGAATAGACTTGTTGTCTTTGTTTTTTTTTCCTCTTGCATTAGCGTATATGTAAATTTATACCATATTATTTAACAGTAGATAAATTATATTTGGAACAAAAAAAGTATAATACATTACTGATATTATTTCAAAAAAGGCAGGTAACGTTTTTTGCTCTCATAAATCAGTATTAAAGATAGATCGATCATGATTAAATAAACTATAATAGATTATGATTTGATTAATCCCGCATAATATCATCATACATGTTCCAACATTATCATTACTGCCTATCTATCAATCAAAATGAAGAATGATAAAAATCAGTTCAAATGGATTGGATTAACATGCATGCTACCGCGGTGTAGTATTCTATTGTTGTTATGCTAATGACTAGAGGAGTTTGTAGTAGACGTATTTATGTTTGAATTGGATCCATCTTTAACATTTGCTGCTAATTGTCTTGAATTTTGTTCAAATACCCTTGCAGCGTTTACTCCAGTGTTTGACACGTGTCTTGAAACATCTTTTGCTTGTTGTAGTAATGGCTTCCATGCATCAAGGGTTGAGAAAATTACGTTGTTTGATAATCTAATTGTTGACACCGTGTTGTCTGCAACATTACTTACAAATCTTGTGTATGCATTAACTGCTGCATCAGGAGAAAAGAAGTTAGTGACTAATCCAGTGTATATCTCATTGTAAGGTCTCCATGCTGATTGGAGTGAATTAACGACTTCTTTTTGAGAATCAAGATATTCTTCTGAAATCTCTTTTGCGGTTTGTAGTGATTGCTCTTGATAACTATTTACACTGTCATTGATTCGTGGAATCTGTTTTTTTGATTCATCTATTGATTTTTTGATATTGTCTTTAGTTTCATCAAATGATTGGTTAACGGATTCTTGGAAATCATTGTTATTGTTATTATTTTGTTGATTGGTATTATTCGAATTATTTTGGTTTGTTTCTGTTTTCTTTGACATAGTTTCTATTGGTGACCGAGGTATATAAACATGGGTATCTAATGGTTTTTAATACCAAATATTGACAGAATAGTCCTATTATTGGATCCCTTAGTGAACCTCAAAGGAATAATACGGCCTAATTTTACCCAAAGCCATTGAAGTCAACATCAAGGGTATTGAATTGACCTCTTTCACGCTTGGGTTCAAGCCAAAAATGTAATAACCTTGTAAATGTTTATTTAACAAAAGATCTGGCCGTGCATGTATAATTTGATCTGTTGTCAAAGTTCCCCTATCAATTAGCCTTGGATTTATTACACATATTAAAGATAATGGTCAACAGTATTTTTGAAAGTAAAACAATATCACATCGGGTATTGATCTATGGCTTTTTGTGTTAAATACACCAGTTTTATATTTCCTGGACTGATAAATATTAATTCATTTTTGAGCAGATGGTCTATTACAGATTGGCGTATCTGTTTATTTGATTTACCAAATTTACTCTCACAAGAGCTGTGATTTATAAAATGTCCTTGATCATAGGAAAAGAGAAAAGGTATTGGACTCCTTAAATCACCATTTGTTTTTTCTACCAGCAGGTTGACGATTCTATTGGCCAGGCGGGTAATATTTTTAGAAATATCTGAATCCATGTTATATTAGTATAATATCCTTTATATCTTAGACAACATTCCATACTAAACTGATTTCGAAAATAACAATTTTACCCTGGTGCTTGTTATACTATCTTATTATTCCCCCATGAATTTGTTATTTGGTGTATTTGACTTTTATGACTAAAACGAAACTTGATTCTGCAAATCAGTAGTTGCCTTACGAAAGGCAGCTCTTCATCATTTACGTACGTAAATTCGTGCTACATAATACAGTGTGCATTTGATTTTACTTTGTGGGGTTATGATCCGAGATTAAATAAAATATATCATTGACTAAACTAATGGTAGCAAGTAAAAAGATATTTTATGTTCACGCCAGACTGTATCCCACCGGGTTGAATTAGATCTATTTAATAAGATTTCCAAAATTATTTGGTCTATTTTTTTAATTAGTCAGAAATGGGATTATTAATATCATTACTTTGTCATATGATAGTAGTCTTCTTTGATATTGTTGTAACCAGATGCACTATTTGATTTGGTATTTATATCCTTTTTTGTGTAGAAGGTATTTCGAAATGAGACGCATTTCATCCTTAAAACCCGTGTAGTGCCAATAGTATTTGTTAACAACGGTCGAAATTACGAACCAGAGTATGCTATTTACTATAATAGAGAATAGAAATCCATAATAATATGCAATAAATGTTCCAGTTATTGTACCGCCTATGAGATAAGGAATTTGACGTTTTAATGTATTTTTTAATAAGGAATCCATAATTTTGGCTACAAGTATATGTATAGCATACTTTATATAACATGATACTATATTTTAGAAACTTTTACTCTAGATGATAGGTGGTTCATATACAACATACTAGATCATGTGCACATTACAAGCTATAAATCTAAATTTAGATCTACCTCAAAGGGGTAAGAGTGAAATCTTACATCAAGGTATAATTCCATTTTATTTGATTGTATGTATAATTTGTTAATTCATTTTAGGATACAACGCATCTTAATGAGTATAGTTCTGGTCGCTGTGGCTATACCCAATTTGGCTAATTTTCAAGGATCAAATTATGTCGCAGTATGATGTGAAACATGAACTTGCTATAGCGAAGATACTGCCTCATTATCTAGTCCATAAAGGGATGTGAAAGAAATATAACTTTATGAATATTCATCATTATCTATTAGAAAATTTGCAATATTATGATATTATGTTAAAAACACATTCTCATGTTTCCATCATAAATATTGCAACAATCTGTGTCTCTAAGGAAATTGATAACATGCAATACAACCCTAAAGAACTGAATTAACTCTTTTGAATCACCTGACCCTTAAAAATCAACAATGTAATCACTAGTCCTAATATTATTCCAAATATGATATGTGCAATAAAACCAAACCCGTAAATGGGAATGAGATTTTGTTCAACAGTTTGGCGATCTTCAAAATTACTTTGGGTGGGATTAGATTGGTTCATTAAATCAAAGAGATTTGGTAGAACCATACCCAAAGTAGTGGGAATAAACAAAACTATGAAAATGATTATCGAATAAATGACTCCTTCTGTTATTCCTCTTTTAAGATTTATGGTTGCAAGTTTCTTCACTGTAGATACTATAATGGCAAATATTACACCTGCAATTGCCCCAGTAAGCAAATGCATTACAATACCCAATGTCAAATTAAGATAATAATTATCATTGATATTGCTTATTGCCATACCTCTGGCTATGGACAAGTCATCCAGAGGAAGCCCCATCATACTTGTAGTAAGAAAAAGAAATGGATACATGGCTATGCTTGCAATGATTCCTCCTAATGCTCCAAACAAAACTATTTTGACCGCTTTTTGATTTGTCATATAAATATCGCTTCACTCTAAATGTGCATAAAGGTATATGAAATAGTCATAAATAAGAGAAACAAATAAAGACTATGTAATTTTATTGTCATCCCAAAGAAAGATCGGAGAATCATGAACTAAGATTTATCCTTGACTTCATGTGAGAATTATTGTAATTTATAACACACTAACATAGAGGGGTGAACTAGTTATTGTGAAGAGTAACGTTGTATTGACCATTATCATTTCTTAACCGCATTTGATATCGTTGAGAGCTTTCCATAGCAACTATCGCTTTACCTATAAGGATCTAATTGATTTCGATTTTATAAATTGGTATATTATGATATCCATTTGGTGCGTTTGACTATATTTATTACGTTTAGATCTTTTTTTTGATGGTGGATACGAGCGACAAATAGAAGGTGTCGATAGGCGATACAATATCATATGGTGATACACTTGTTTTTTAATAACAATTGTGGCCTTGTCAAATCAATTTCCTGACGGTCAAACGCATAATCTCATCCAAATAAGATCATTTCTAAACTGTTAGAATTGAGACCGCAGGCAACCACAATATTCCAAAAAGAAAACCAAGCGGTTGATATAGTTCAGCAAGCGAAGTTGATAAGACAAAATTGTTAACGCTTCAAAATATATTTTACAAAAAGCAAACTGCCTTACTAATTACTTTATAAATTCTGGAACTATAAATTGTTTGTAGTACATGATATACCGTGAATAATTATAAAGCAGGTAGCGGAAAAAATTCAGACGAAAGTTTTACTAATAACGAGACAACATTTTCATGTGATAAATGCGGACAGAACTTTGGCTCACAACAAGAATTAAAAAAACATGGTACAAGCGCACACCAATTACTCTGATTTCATATGCAAATCATTTTTGTCTGCATCTTGAATAATTCATTATCAATCTGCAGATACCCGACTGAAAGTTTTCTTTAGTCCATTCTCAAGGTGATATGTTGTATCCTATTAAATGAAACATTAACCTCGGTTTATAGAATTATATTTAATTAACTTAATAATGGAACAAAGACAACATTACAGTCTAAACTTCAACAAACGAACATAGTGTATTGGTTTCTTTCAATTTCAGTTGCAATTCTGAATATTCTGAATTCTCGAGAAGAGATAGAACGACCCTTACGTATTGCATTAGCACACTATTTAGTTAATTTTGGCACTAGGAGACAATATTTACTATCGTTAAATACTTTATTATACATCATTTTCATCTATGGTTCATTATCTTAAGGAAAGATTAAACCGGTCTAGAAATGTATCTGCAAAAATAGAAGTTACTAAGGGCTGTATTATTGCATTTGTTTTGGCTATAACATTCAGTAGCATAGAAATGTTAAATCCGAATATTATTCAGGCACAAGTAACTATGTATAAGTGTTCACCTGATATGGGAACAAATGTGTCAATGGTAAATTGTCTGACTAATTCCACTTCCGATACTTATAATAATTCAATGGTTGCTGAAATGAGGCAAAACCAAACTGAGGAAATGGATCAAGAAGCAATGAATGGGACTAGTCAAACAGCAACTCAAGGAATGAAAGATGCAATGAATGAAACTGGCGAAGCACTATCAAATGTTACTGGTGGCGTGATGGAAGGAATTAAGGACTTAGTTAATGGCTCAAGCTAATAATATAAATATGATACTGGAATAGCCAATGTAACTATCCTATTTTTATTACGAAACTTTAAATAAGATAATAATCAATCTGTCAAAGTTTCGTATAAGGCTATTCAAATTTTTTTTTGTGATTACAGTTACTATTTTTGCAAGCAAATTAAAATACAAGACTTCGTATGGCCTCTATATCGCATACTTTAGCATTTTCACATCAAGTTGCTTAGTGGTACATACTTATCCTATTAACGAAAGGAGCGGTTCACGAAATTCTGAATTAGAATATTGTATTAACAATCCACTTTCAGAATTCAAAGTTTATCTGTAATCGTCTCGAATTGTAATATATGAGTGAGGTAACTAAACCCGAAAATGATTCATCGGAAAATGACAAGTTAAATAAAGAACTCTTAAAACCCGTAACGAAATCTGATTCTAAGATAGAAGATGAATTAAAGGAGTTAGAAGTGGAGAATTCCGGAGGGGGCAAGGATGGAGGAGGAGGTTGAAATAGTCTTTTTTATGATGAATTATTTATGGCTCTAATCATGATGTTTAAAGTGGTTATGGATTACAACTAGTGTGAAATTTCATACTTCCCACCTATTGTTCTACTGTAATATTTAGAAGTCTGTATAGTGTAATTCACGAAAATTGTAATTGTTAGATTAATCCTAAGTTACTGTCTGACTCATTAGAATTATTTCCTTGCATGTTCGTTCCGTTAAGCATTTCACCTAATGTTACACTGGGATTATTACGAGAAGTTAAATTTGAAGAGTTCTCTATGGACGATTGTGCTGTAACCACATGAAGACTCCCGGTATTAAAAAATACCACGGTGATAAGAATTCCGACAAATATTAACAGGATAGATCTAGTCATGCAATAATTATGTTAATAAAATATAAATAACTCCACACTTTTGAATTATTATATTCTGGCGAGCCATTGAAATGTTTTCTTGAATTTCAAAGACGTATTTCTCCAGAACTGCAGAATAATACACAATTACTCACAAATCTGCAATTTAATATCTATGTTGAGACTTATAGATTGAATTTTAATTCATTGATAACCTCAATAAAGTATTTAGAAAGATTAAATTGGAATTCTTTTTTCAATGGGTGTTGTGTTATCTTCTCTATATGAATTTGATGTATGTTCAAAACCACAATGTTTAGATTTTACTAAAGATCAATAATATGTTTCTGACTAGAGAATATTTCAATATCTTTAATCGAAGGACTAAAAAATAGCTTTCAGTATCCCAAATCGTTTAGTAGCTTCTATTTATGTCATCATAACCAATAATTAGGGACGATGTCAAATTCAAAAACTGTAGTTATACAAGAAAATAAAAAAAATTTAGAGAAAAAACTAGGTGAGGTCTTAGGCCTTGAAAGAGCTGCACAAAAAGCAGTCGATGAATTAATTTCAATGAAGTTAATAAAATCAGATTCTAAAGACGAAGCAAAGGATATCCAAAAAGAAGCAACATCACATGAAGAGCAAATCCAAGAAGTACTGTTGGAGCTTTCCGAAGATAAAAATATTAAATTAGATGTTCAGCAAGTAGAGCAGACAGCAGAGGAAACCGAACAAAAGGTCACTCAAATAATGAAAACATATTTAGGAAAAGAACCCGATACATCTGAAGCACTCGAATTTCTCTGTCTGGCCGAAGGTGGAGAAGTAACTCATTATGAGGTTTTAAATTCCATTAGCACTAATTTTGATAACAAAAAATTATCTTCTACTGTAAAATCTATCCTAAAAGAAGAACAAGATCACCTAAAAAGATGTTTAGCCTTAGCAAAAGAGGAAGTATCATCTAAATAAATTGCTGCCTGATCCAGTAGACTGGATCGGGAAATGTTATTTTATTTTATCTGGACTTGATATTAATCTTATTAGCCAGTCTCTTGCCCGTTCTATAGTAATATACTTGTTATAGGAAGATGGTTTCTACAAAGAAAACTTATTTGAACTAATACTAACACAGATGCTTGATCCTGAAATTAATTAAATCACTATTGCTGGATATTAAATACTATACTATATTATGGTCATACATGAGAGATTTAAACATCAAATCAGAACTGCTTAACGAACATTTTCACAAATTATCCGTAAAATTCGTTCTAATAATTGTAGTATCAGGATTTTTAGGGGTATCGTCCTTTGATTTGACACAAATTGATATAACTGCACAGACTATTCAAGAAAAATGCACTCCGGATATGGGAACAAACATATCAAAGTCTAACTGTTTGTCAAACATTCCCACCAATCCAGTATATAATGTTCCAAATACCGATAATGTGAGACCGCCGTCTTAAATACACCCCTCTACTCCAATTATTCCACCTCTGATACCATTACATTTCTGAGGAATCTGTAACATGTTAAACAACTTATCACCCTGATCGTATTATTTTTCTTGGGATCCTCATAGACTACATACTGCTTTGTCGCCTAACTCAACATATTTAGCTGGAATGAACAGATTGATTATTTGTGATAGACTGGCCCTCTTACAATCGCTCATTAGTTCAACGCGGTGAGATCCTCTTCTCGTATGATTTCCTTGATGGTTGGGGTTCAGAGATAGAGAATATGAATATAAACAAAAAGGGTAAACCATTTGTATTTCCAGATTCTTTCATCTTGGCCATTGGTTACATTCGCTATTTATTTCACCTACCATACAGACAAACCCAAGGTATAATTAAGGCCACAGGAAAAAGGTTACCTGCTAATCCACCAAGTTATGGTCACATCTGTAAACGAATCAACAAGCTAAACATCGATATTAAAAGAGACAAGATGGATGACGATGATGACCTAATAATATCAATAGACAGTACAGGTATCAAGATTACTACCAGAGGTCAGTGGATGGATGAGAAATGGAATACACAAAATAGAAAAGGATATCTCAAGATCCACGTTGCTGTAGACATAAAGACCAGGAAAATCATTGCTTTGGAAGTGACAGATGAGAAGGTACATGATGGGAAAATGCTAAAGAAACTAGTCAATCATGTTTTGGATTCGAGAGAACCAAACACTGTAAAGATAAAATCGGTACTAGCTGATGGAGCCTATGATTCAAATCCAAACTTTGTGTATCTTGAGGACAAAAAGATCAATCCAGGTATAAAGGTAAGAAGGAACTCTATTGTTTCTCCTAAAAACAATAGGTTAAGGAACAACGAAGTAAAGTTACAAGCAAAGGATCTGTTGAAATGGAAGACAAAAAGAAAATACGGACAGAGATGGATATCTGAAACTGTGTTCTCAGCTATAAAGAGAATGTTTGGTGAATACACATCAGCAAACAGGTTTCAAAACATGGTAAAGGAGATCATGATAAAAGTATCATTGTATAACATTTTTAGAAGAATATAACATGATGATCATGATGATAACCGGAGAATAAGGAATTATGCAACAAAGCACTACATACCTTAAAAAAATATTCCGATTAATATTGAGGATTATATAGTTTTGTATACTCTGTAGAGTATGTGGGGAATAACCATGCTATTAATTCGGCTAGCAGACTACATACAAGGGCGTAAGGATAAAAGGACTTGCACAATATGTAACTACGTTGCTACCAATGAGAAAGATTTAGATAAACACGTACATCAATTACATGCTGATGTTATTTAATTTTAGCTAGTACATGTAGTATACCGCCCCACAACTGCAATCAATGATCCTTTATCATTTGTACATTGCTTGCCGGCGATTTAGCTAAAGCATAGGTCAGAGTGTGAAAACAGCATTAGTATTCTTTTAGACTTTGACCCTTAACTATAGACAATCAAAAATCACTATTATATGATATATTTTCTATATTGATCGTTACTTAAATGAATGAAATGGCAAAATGTACAAAATGTGGAATGGATTTTTAAATATATGAGTAGCATTTGCGGAAGAAAATTACTTGAAAAATGCTCAGTCGAAGGGCTCCACAACTGAAAAAAGATGCTCTAATTGTGCTCTAATTGTGGTAATATTGCTACATATGGCCTAAAAGAATTAGTGCGGGATAATAAATAATTTTTAACTTATCTCAAACAGCCGAGGTTAGAGAAAAATTCAATTATCTTGTCCTAATTATTACAAATGTCTAAAGTAAAAGATAGTCCCCATTATGGTACTATAAAAACGATTACAGGGCGCATTATCAGATGTTACCTGCCCATGGCATCTTGATATCCTTCTTTGATTAACCTGTCTATAGTTTCAGATGTAAAGTCAGCAAGTTTTCCTGAAACACTATTATCATCATCTTTGCGTTGTATTTGAACTATTTTAGTTATTTTAAAAGTATTCTTAAGTATATCGATATTCCTTTTAGCTTCTTCGGTAAGAAATCGTCTGGGCGTATATTCATCTAATATTCTATCAATTTTCTCCCCTAGTAATTCATCATTCTGTCCAAGAGCTATCAACTTTTCAATTAAATTAACATAGTCTGCATGGAGGCCATCTATTTTTGGGTCATATGCTTTACCAAGTTTTATATCAATATGCCTACCTTTGACTCCATCAAAATCTTGTGGGACCTTGTTTTCAACAGAATTACTACTGTTTTGTTTAGGGTCTAACAAATTCACAATATATATTTCCAAATCAGGAATTCTTTGGATCGGTTGTTGCTCTGGCGATTTACTTCTGTAATTATCCATCTCTGTACGCATTAGTTTTACTCGAAACGAATTTTCAAGATTTTGAGAACCTATTTTTTTTTCCCAAAATCTCTGATGTGCATATACCACTTCTTTAATTGGAGTATTACTTAAGAGTCCTCCATCCCAGAACTTACGTTGCTCTACATCTTCATAAGCATAGGCTTCAGGTACGGTTGAACTTGCTATAAGATGTTTGATGTCTATACCCTTGTCGTAATGTACGGTTATGGACTTTCCTAAATGAGAATCACCATATTCTGATTCTCTTTTTCCTTGCTCATTCTCATAGCTGTCAAATGTAACTGTGGTTCCTTCGGCAACGTCAACACTCACAACAAGTAATCTTGGTTCTCCTTTTTCAAAGCTTGTGGCGATAGGAAATCTACCAAACTTCTCTATGCTATTTCTTAATGGTTGGTTATCATATACAAGCCATTGGTTTTGAGAATCACAAAATTTATTATCTTGTTTTGGAGGATAAATGGGTTTGAATACTTTTTCCACACCTGTTTTAGAAAATTCTTTTACTGAATAGTATCTTCGTGCAGATTCTTCTGATGCTATTGAGGGATTTCCTTTTTCGTGCTCTATTTTCCATTGTTTTGACGCCTCTTTTATGTTTGGCGTAGAAGTTGACAAATACTTCCAAAATTTCTCAAGCTTTTCTGAAGCACCATCCCACGTTTTATTTTCAACAAAATAACTGACAAGGATGGCACCATTGATGGCTCCAATCGAGGTTCCTGCAATAATGTCAAATAATGGAACATCTTTTTTATTACTAACATCTTGAATTTCTTTGATTTTTTCATAGAGGCTTTTAAAAACACCGACTTGGTAAGCACCTAAAGCTCCACCCCCTTGCAAAACTAATGCTCTTTGAACTCGAGGAATATGATATTTGTTTAAGTTTGACATGAATAACCTCTACCTAATGACAGATTCTAATGGACTCAAAATTACCGGGTTTGTTATTATCTTTACTGGCTATGGAAGAGTAATAATCTATATTATCTTTTTCTGTGTGATTATCAGCTCTGTTAGTGATATTTATTTTAGATTTATTCTTTCTTATACGGCCCATATATTTTAGAATAAGTTGAAACTCTTCTTTAAATCCAGTATAGTTCCAATAGTGTTTGTTAACAAGAGTCGAGATAACAAACCAACTAATACTATTTACTATGATAGTAAATAAAAACCCATAATAATAAGCCATTATTGACCCAGTTATTGTACCTCCTATAAGGTAAGGCATTTGACGTTTTAAAACTGATTTTAATAAATTATCCAAAACAACTTCTACTCATTGTTTATTGTATAACATAGTATATAGACAGGTACAAGATAATTGATACTCTAGTTAGGTTATACTATAATCTAGATATAATCTATATTATCATTGTTAGTAATACTGGTAAAAATATTTACATTACAACATACTACGTGTTCAGACTTATAGATCAGGTTAGTTAGATAATTTTTTGTAATTGAGTAATAATGTTTTTTAGTTCACAGGCCTAAATATAGAATGCATCATTTAGGCTTGATGTTTACATCTGGAGGAGTTGAAACATCACACAATTCTACACTACAACAGGCCGTTTCCAAGTGGAAGGGCCATAATGACCATACACGGCCTCCCGTTGATCGCATATCCTAAAGGTGCATCCAGTGCTTTGACTAAAACATCACCTATGTTTGACAGTAGAAGATTAAAATTGGTAGGGTTAACGAGATCCTTTATCATACCTCTACACTTGATAGATAATTACATTTCAAGTTATTAATATCTATTAGATTCATTATACATTAATTAGCACCTGGGAGTTCCTATAAGGGTAATCCCCTAGGAGGAAGTTCTATTTGCCTTTACCATTTAAAGTAAAATAGATAATCCCAATATATTACTGTGTTAATCATTCTTGCAGTCTGTTTTATTTCGTGGACATAAATTATCTTATTGTGAGACAGATTCGTCAGAAAATGAAAGGGAGTCAGTATATTTTGAGTTTAAGAGGATAGAATAAAAAGAGCCTACAATATTGATATATAAAGATCTAACAGTAAAATCATTAAGAATTATTTAGATCACTATAAGTTAAACCTATAATGAAAGGGATTCTTTTAGTGTGCGGTGCCAAATACTTTTTTTATTCTTGTCATGAGTTAAAAGTCAGTCCACATTCTTCATTCTAGAATAATGCCTTAGCATTTGTCGATCTCTAATCTGAATACTTTTCACTACTATATTGCAAAACTTGATGATTTTCTTAATTGTGGAATGTTAAATACTTTATTATCTAATTTAGAGTATGAGCAATATCACTAATTCAAGTAATTTTAACTGGAAAGACAATAGCATTGAATGGAAAGACATTATTAAAAAAGAAGCAAGAGGATATGTGAAAGGGGATGATCTGGGTGAGGTACAAGAAATCGGACAAGACTTTGTTGTAACAGAAAGAGGTCGAGTCAAAAAAAACAAATTTTATCTACCTAAACCCTTAGTTGCAGGCTACGATGGAGAAGTTCTTTGGTTTAACATAACAGAACAAGAAGCTGAAGACAATTTCAAAAAAGATGAACCACCACCGACCGGTGAGTATTCAAGATACGAGTCAGCATCTGTAACAGAACAGCCAGATACCCAAACGTATGGTAAGTCGGCATCTTCGATAGATCTTCAAAAGTATATTCCCCTTATTCAGAAAAGACAAATAGACGGCGTTGGGACTGATGCTTCCTATACTAAGTCTCAAGCAGGCATACGGGATTGGGACAATATCCTCAAAAAAGGTGCAAGAACAGCAGATGACACGGCAGTAGGAATTGTCACGGCAGTAAATGATGAAAATGTAATAATAACTTCTGATGGTGCTAGAGATGAATTTAGCATACCAAAAAACGAAATTCAAAGTTATAATGGACAAGAGATAGTTCTGAATATGACTTACGATAGAATGGACCAGTTTAAGGTAAAAGTTCCAAGATAGTGAGGAACTACAAAAACCATCATTTTTGTTGCACTGGCTATAATACTTTTTTTGTATATCATAATCTAGGTTAATTATTTGATAGACTTGAATGATTCAGATCATGTGACAATAAATTCAATTTCCTCTTTATTTGATTTAGTAAAGTTTACAAATATAGATTTATCATGTTGTGCTTTAAGGTGAATTTAGGATCCTAAAAACTATGTTTAGTATCAATAAATATAAATGGACACTATTTTAAAAGCGACCCTAAAACGTCAAATGCCATTTTTGATCGGAGGCACAATAACTGGTATTATAATGAAATATTATTACGGTTTCCTGTTTGCTATAGTAGTAAATAGTATTATTTGGTTTATTATTTCGGTGATTGTCAATAAGTACTATTGGCATTATACTGGTTTTAGAGACGAACTATTTCTTTTTAGAAAATATGTAACTGATAGAAACAAAACTAACACCAGATGACTGATTTAAGTTTAGTATTATATGTCAAATGAACACTAGTACGTTTTATATTTTATATTTTATATTTTACATCTTATTAGTTTATTGTTTATCATCCAGTATGCAAAGCCCTCACTGTACAATTACATTTCAGCCTCAAATGGAAAAAAGATGGCGATGGAACAAAAAAACAAGAATCCATTTGACATTTATCATCAATTCTGTCCAGGATGCCATAGACTCATCATAGGTGTTTATGAATACTCTGACGAAATTCCAGCACCAACAGAGAAAGAGGTATTGGATTAACTGATTATTTTAAAATTCTAATAGTTATTTTTATGCACTGTCTTTCAATTATAAACCTATTCACTCCCATATGGTGTCCATAATCAAACGTATGTCATATATTTTGGATGAAAATAATGCTAGTCTGACTCTGCTGTATTTGAATAATCTTGCCAATTCATAGGACTATTAGACTTAAAATGGAACGTTGCTATGTTATTGGTTATTAATCTTGGTAAATTAAATAAATCAGTAATGGCAAAAGAATCAGGCATAGCGAAATCGATTGGAGATCAGAAAGAACAAGATATACAATTTGCGGATACAATACTGATAAACTTTTTATCGACGGGCAATAAAAAATCAAAGATTGAGGCTGGTTATAGAGAACGACATCGAAAACAACAGAATATGGGCTATGCAAAACAACAAGAATCATGTGACAAGTGTAAATTTAATCTCCCAGCGGAGCAGCTCTGTCATATTGTGGAGGGACAGGTAAATAACAAGGAAGGAATATCAAAATTTTTTTCCCCCAAGGGACACGGAATGTTACCAGGTGATATTCTTTGGCACTATGTTAATCAAAAGGGTGAAAAATTAGATAATAAAATAGGCCGGGTGATAAATGAAGCTACAGAGGGATTTCAATGCAAAGATTGTAAATATTATCTGACATCCCATGAATGTTTATTGCTAAAAGGTAGGCTGGAACCCGAGATGAGTTGTGCTTTTATTGTAAAAATTGGAAATGGAATTAAACTGTAGGTTTACTCGTTTAAGTATGAGGGCACATATTTATAACATATTAAAATGATTTGGTATTGATATGCATTCCTGGAATGATGAACATGTGCTATCCGATGCTAGTTCGTTAAATACTTTTATCGATAGTACACATTGATATGTTTTTATCAGTAAAAAGAATACCTCATCCAATACCTCCAGCAGATAAGCCTGATCCAAAAGCTGCTCAAGCCTTACAGGAAGGCTTAGGAGGTCAGTTCGGAGAGATGCGTACAATGATGCAATACTTCTTTCAAAATATGAATTTCAGAGGAGATGCTAAACCTTATCAAGATTTACTAAGAAGTATAGCTACTGAAGAGATGGGACATGTTGAACAAATAACAAATACTATAAACATTCTTTTGGAAGGAGCTTCGACTAACACAAATAATCCAAATGAACTTCCTTTATCAGTAGCATTGGAATCGCCAAACATTCACCACTTTTTAGTTGCAGCTCAAAGTGCTCGCCCTGTAGACGCAGCTGGAAATCCTTGGTCTGCTTCTTATGTATATGATAGTGGAAATCTTGTGCTTAACATGTTGTATAATTTGATGCTTGAGGCTACAGGAAGATTACAAAAGTGTCGATTGTATGAAATGTGTGATAATAAAGCTTTTAGATCAACAGTCTCCTATTTAATCGTAAGAGATTTAGTTCACGAAAAGGTTTTTGCTAAAGCATTGGAAACTCTTGGAGTAGATTGGGGCAAGTCATTACCTGTTCCAAGAATAGATACATCTAAGATGCCAGAAGTTAGAGATTTAGAAAACAAGAATTTGCATAATCAGATGTGGACATTTACAAATAAGGGAGAAAAATCTCTATTAGAAAAAATATTCAAGGGTGATTCACCATTTGATGATGGTGGTACTCTTGAGGTAATAGAGGGATTCCCTGCAGGTGTCGAAATACCTAGCATGCCAGAAGCTCCTCAGGAATTTTCTCCAGGGTTGGATGCAGCTCTAATGAAATTGGCAAAGAAATTATAAGAATCAGTAAATAAGGGGAAAGCATTCAATTTCATTAATGTCACAAATTACGCTCCTTATTACAATATTTTGAAAAAATAATTTTTAGAAATTCATATTTTATGGCCAGTTCTTATTTGCTGGAATTAGATTCCTGTTGAAGGAGGATATTATTACTAGGTTATACATTATGAAATGGTTGTAGTGTTTTAATGTCAAATATTATTGTGGTCACTAAATACTTTTATGATATACTTTATTATATATGGATGAATACGAGAACTTTAAAACAGCTGATATCGTGGCTGAGGCCCTCATCGATTGGGGTGTAGAGGTTGTCTTCGGGTTGCCGGGTGATGGTATCAATGGTTTTATTGAGGCACTTAGACAGAGACAAGATAAAATAAAGTTTGTTTTGGTAAGGCATGAAGAATCTGCAGCGTTTATGGCTTGCGCTTATGCTAAATATACAAAAAAGTTAGGAGTATGTGTTGCTACATCCGGGCCAGGTGCCATCCATCTTTTAAATGGACTCTATGATGCCAAACTTGACAGCGCTCCTGTCTTGGCCATTACTGGTTCAACTTATTCTGATCTCATAGGCTCAAACTATCAACAAGATGTCAATCTTTTGCAGTTGTTTTCTGATGTAGCTATATATAATAACATGATAAATTCGCCAGAACATGCCGAAATGGCAGTAGATATTGCATGCAGAAATGCTTTAGGCCGTAAAAGTGTGAGTCATTTGACCATTCCCATAGATGTTCAGGAGCAAAAACTAAAAGGCAAATATTCACCCCATAAGGTAAAAGGCCATACGTCAGACATCTTTAATCATGATGTTATTCCAAGTCCAGAATTACTAAGAAAGGCCGCAAATATCCTTAATGAGGGAAAGAAGATTGTGATCTTGGTTGGACAAGGAGCTTTAGATGCAGGCAACGAGGTTACTGCTATTTCTGAACGGCTAGGCGCCCCAGTAGTCAAAGCCCTTTTAGGCAAGGCTGTAATTTCAGATTATAGCCCATACAGTCTTGGAGGTATCGGTATGTTAGGAACGAGTCCTGCAAGTGACGCAATGAATGAAGCAGATACGATATTAATGATAGGAACCTCTTTTCCTTATATTGATTATCTTCCAAAGCCAGGTCAAGCAAAAGGAATTCAAATTGACATTGTACCAGAGAGAATTGGATTGCGATATCCGGTGGATATAGGGTTAGTTGGAGACGCCAAACAAACCCTGAGTTGTATGATTCCTATGTTAAACAAAAGACAGAATAAAAAAGAAAATGAATTTTTAGTATCAAAAAAAAAACAATGAAAAAATGGGATAGCCTTTTAAAAGAACAAGGCAGCCGTACTGACAAGCCGATTAAACCCCAAGTCATAGCCACAGCCGTTTCCAATGAATTGGATGATGACGCGATAATATCTGTAGATAGCGGAACTAATACGATTTGGGCGGCACGCTATATCTTTGTTCATGATAAAATGAAATTTTCATTATCTGGTACCCTTGCAACAATGGGATGCGGGTTGCCGTATGCAATATCAGCCAAAGTAGCGTTTCCTGACCGACAATCAGTAGCTTTCGTCGGGGATGGGGGTTTTACTATGTTAATGGGGGAGTTTGCTACAGCAGTTCAATATGATTTGCCAATCAAGGTTGTAATAATAAAAAACAATACTTTGGGAATGATAAGATGGGAACAAATGGCTTTTCTGGGAAATCCAGAATATGCTGTAGAATTTACACCTATCAATTTCGCAAAGTTTGCTGACGAATGTGGTGGAAAAGGTTATTCTATTACAGAGCCCGAAGATGTAGGACCAATAATTCATCAAGCTATGAAGGAAAAAAAACCTACAATTATAGAAGCACACGTAGATCCATTTGATCCTCCCATGCCTCCAAAAGTAGAACCTGAGTTTGTAAAGAATATTGCGGAATCATTTGCAAGGGGACAACCCTATGCCTCTAGGATTGGGCTAACACTCTATAGAAATCAGATCCACGAAAGATTAAGAGGTCTCCATCATCACAATTCATTAAAAAATCATGATCACAAGCGTTCTTATAATGAAGATAAAAAGTGAATTCTCTACTCTTATGTCTTAATCAAGTCGTTTATAATTCGGATATGACTCCTATTCCGTGTAGGTTGAATGCCATGCCATATGACAGTAGGGTTCCAAAACCTATAAAAAATATAATTGTTTACTCTAGAGAAGCAAGTTCACAAAAATCAAACTACAGAATGCGAACCCTATATCATCAAACATGGAAATTCATAAAGGGTTAATTATTGTGAAGTGTTTGCAACGTTTCAATGCTTAATTAGCATTGATAAATTGACTCCTCATTGAAGAGTGTTACTTGTTCTAATTGTTATTCAATTCTCTAGATTATCTTTGTAGAAGAAATTCTTGCTGATCTATCGTAAGATGTGACTAATAAGAAACAAGGTAAGGCAAACTCCGAAATTATAAATATTATGATCGACAATAGAGCTATTTACACATTCCTCGATATTGAACTCTATGGAGAATAGATTCCAACAAGATGTATTCTATTTCAAAATCTCCCTTTTCCTAACCCAATTCTAGGTTGGTTCATCAATTCATCTTTAAAACTAGAATAAAAAATAAAAGTAATTGTGGTGATTGCATTGAATTTTCTGTCGTCGTTTTTTTATTATTATGAATTTATCATCATTAAATTATTCTCTTTTTATCAATATGAAATGAGGGATATTAGATATTATTGCAGGATGCGATGTTTTGTATTCCCATCCTTGTAAAAGCAGTTTCTTTGCTTCTTGGACATCCGTCACAGCAGTAATATCTACAACTTTTTTTCGTAGGAAAGTAGTTCTCTTTGTCTCTGGTGTATTGAATTTATGCTTGTGTTCGTTACCATTTTCATCAACTGGCTTTCAAATGGTTTTTTGTGTGATTGGATCCTCAACCCATATTTTGGAATGTGATACACTGTTCTTAAAAACCAGCGCTTTTACATATAGTACATTCTCGCATCTTTTTTTGATAAAGCGGGATTGATGCATCCGCTTGATTTAATAAATTGGACATTTTGGGTATAATCAGATCGCCTTTTGTATTTATAAATTTATGATGAAGTCCATGTCCATCTTAGTGCCAATTTTTTTAATTTTTAAGTTTTCTCCTATCATTTTGATATGGGCATGGATCAAACAGTAATATTTTGGGCATGCATAGATACGTCCATATTAACATAAGGCATTGGTTAGACTTTAATCAATATGTCACCTGTTTCCTATGAGAACAGCTTTTGCTAAACCATACTCGTATTCACTTAATAAATTAGAGTGACAACTTTTACTGTGTCCAAGACTATCTGAATATTCTAATGATTCTACACTGGATATTGGGACCATGCCATCATTAGGTTTTGGAAGACTGTCATATCCACCTTGTTGGATAGGTGCCAATAGATCGCAGTTTCCAGCATCAGGATTCCATTCACCTGCAATAGTATAATATTTTGTATTTGGATTCTCTTTTACTTTTGTAACTTGAGCCCCTGGTTTTAGATCGTATATTGCAGGTGCACATACATCATTATTTACTGCTAATGGAGATCCCGCATTAGGAGTTCCTATCATTATTAAATTAGCCACATCCTGAGTACTATTTCCCAAATACATCCTAGCATCTAAACCGCCTTTGCTATGACCAACTATATTGACTTTATTTTGACCAGTTTGATCTTTGACATTAGCAATTTGACTGGATAATTCTTTCGCATGTTCGGCAGCTGAACCACATTTATCATCGGATTGGGTAAAAGTTATGGGGAAAACTGGAATATTGTCTTTTTTTAACAAATCTTCCCACTTTTTCCATGTGGATGCATCTGATAAATAACCATGTATCAAGAGAACAGGTAATGGTTTAGTTGCATTACTATTTGTAGAAGTGGGGGTAGCTGAAACTTCAAAATAAATTTGTTGAAGTGATATAAAACAAACAAACAAACCTAAAGCAACTAAAATAAAAGAGGCCACAACTATAATTTTATCATTGTTTTTAATCTTCAAATCAGTACCAATTGTATATAATAGCTTAAATAACACACATTATAAGCTCCCTGAGTACTAGGAAAAATTCAAGATATATCTGTTGTACATCGATTTGCTTCTTATCATTTTATACTTGGTTACGTTACGTTAACGCCCAGTTTACAAACCATGTTATCTTATAAAGATGCATCTTTACAGATTATTTGTTTAATCTATTGTAAATATCATCAATTGAATGAATCCCTCCAAATGATAGTCTATAGTATTACAATCAGAGAATAAAATACTGTCTATTGCTTTATCACTACTCTTGTTTATGGGGATCTATGTTATCGCATTTCCCATAGAACAGTACAGTAACGTCAAAGCACAAACACAATCTAAAAACACTACCACTTCTCCTCCTTCTATTACACCTATGAACGCTACTCAACTAAATGCTGCTTCCGCTAATGTTTCAAAACCGGTTGATGGTTATGGCAGCCCTCCCACTGGTCCATTAACGGCTGTACGGCACGTGTTTGTCGATCCTACTCTCCGAGTATATCATTTTTGTAAACTTGATGATAAAATCATGATGGTGTGTCAACTATATGACAGCAGTTCTCCAAATGCAACATTAATTGGAGTAGAGTATATGATCGATTCTAAAACATATCAAGCATTACCGGATAGAGAAAAAGCAAACTGGCATTATCATAAAGATGAGCTTTCTCCAGACAGAGCAAATCAAAAGTCCCCATTACTAAATGATTTACAACAAAAAGAATGGCTAGTGAAATTATCAGAGTCATATGGGAAGGTTATACTGAACTGGAATCCTCTTGATACATTACCTGTTTTCCCATCACAAATTGAACAAATACAACATCCTTTAATGGTTAATCAAACAGTCAATAATAATACTGAAAAATATGTTGGAAGCTTTAACCAAACATTAGACTACTGATCTATGGTATGGGATATTGATAACGAACAAACTAAGTCAAATAGTCTATCCAATCCTGTTCTAAATTAGCATGCCTGCGATACATATGAACCTTCAGATCAAATCATCCTGACCAAAGTAAAAAAAATACTTACATCTAGGAATTACAATCATCCTTCATTTTGGTTACCATAAAATGAAAAGATAGAGTATAGAATCAAACGAGAAAAAATGTAGTTAATAAAAAATCGGATCTCTAGTAGAGTTATTTAAATTTTTATACATAAGAAATTCCAATGCCAAATAAAAAAGAAAACATAGAAAATTTACAAAAGAAATTGGGTGAAGTTTTAGGTTTAGAACGAGCAGCTCAAAAAGCAGTGGATGAGCTAATATCGATGAAATTATTAAAGTCTAATTCGAAGGATGAATCTAGGGAAATCCAAGAAGAGGCAAGTAATCATGAGGAAAAAATCCAAGAAGTTGCAAGTATCTTCTCTGAAGATAAAGATGTGCAATTGGACATAAACAAAGTAGAAGAGTCTGCCAAAGAAACAGAGGAAAAAGCAACTAACATTATGAAAATATATCTTGGAGAGAAACCGGATACGTCAGAAGCTTTAGAATTCCTATGTTTAGCTGAAGGTGGTGAGGTAGCTCATTATGAAGTTTTACAGACTATTTGTTCAAACTTTGATAATAAAAAAGCATTATCAACAGTAAAATCTATACTAAAAGAAGAGCAAAGACATCTTACTCGATGTATTGATATGGCGAAATCGGTAGTTTCATAATGAAATACTTTGAAGATCTTTCATCAGAAAATTCCTATTTTATATGTCTGAGATAACGTGATTCTGTCTTTTACTTTGAAGTCCTGGAAACAATTAAGGAAAGAGGGATGAAATTAGAACATGCGATTAAAAATATATGAATTTGACCCTAGACCTAACGATCAAAGTCCATTCACCCTTCTCTTAACCAAGGGAACCAAGGTGCTCGGATACAATTTCAGTATAGATCAACATGATACGCTAGTTTGCACCGAAGATGATTCTATAAGTGAAAAAGAAAAAAGAACTTTTCAATGGATCATGGATGGCGACATAATAGAGAATCTAGAAAATTATAAGTATCTGGGAACACGGAATGGTCATCGCTATTTATCTGAAATTGCTGGAAAAGAGGTGGAGTAATCATGACAATACACTTTCTTCCCTTTCCTTAATGAAGATCCATTGTTTATGTTTAAAGAATAGCAGTAACAGTAAGACAATAACCCCCATAGTTAAAATAACAATGACAAAACCTGACGGTATATTATTTAGATGTGATAAATCCAGTCCATTCATTCTATAAATACCCACTATCAATGTCAATGGCAATAATATCACACTAAAAATAGTCAAAATTCTCATAGTATCGCTTAATTGTAGGGAAACGTTTGCAATATACAAATCTCGTGTTGAATTTATGGTATCTCTATATGATTCTATTAGTTCAATTAGCTGATTTATGTCATCGTAAGCCATACGTAAATATTTAATTTCATCCTTATCTGCTTGAGTATGTGAAAGAAAATTCATTATATCGTGTGTATACCAAAAATGCCTCCTTAAAATAATAATTTGCTTTGCCACAGTATCTAAATAACTGAACATGCTTTTTGAAGGCTTTTTATACAAAAACTTTTGCTCAAGATCAGTAATAGTATGTTCTATTGAAGTTAACAGATGTTCATATTTTCCTATAACCTCGCTAATTATTGTATAATATAAAGCATCGATATTTGGATCTTTTAATTTTTTGTTTTTCGGTTCAAATATATGTTTTATAGGACTTATCAAATCAACATTGGGAGAATGGATAGTTATTAGCCAATCTTTTTCCTATAAACATGTAGAGTCCCTCAATAGTTAATTGTTTGAGGGTTTTGTATTGAATGTCCAAAATTATGGTAAAAAGATAATTATCTAAAATACGTGACTGGGGTCTTTTTACTTTCTGCTTTATAAGATTGATTGCATTAATATCCCAGGTTAAACTCTTTCTGAATATCAAGCAATTCCACATTGGTTGGATCAACTATATCAATCCACAATCTAAAACCCTTTGCAAGTTCAACTTTGCTATCATTTTCTTTTAGACCTGTGGAATTATAACAAATAGTTTTTTTGGTGGTACTTGCTTGCAATGACAGTTTGATTAGTGGTGGAATTAAAAATACTTTAGCTAAAATGATTAACTTCATTCTTAAGGTAGAATAATCTGAAAGTTTGTGGCAACTTTGATCTTATCAAGAGATCCAAAGAATAGGTTTCGGTGCTCTTACTGCATTTGGTTCTGACTTAAAACCTTATTATGATTTACCAATAATAAGGCCAATAATATATTATATTTAGCAATTTGAAGATCATAATGATAATTTGACTTTTGTTATTGCTACCTACTGGATATTTTAATTCTATCGGGTAAAATGTCTCTTTACTTGTGGGCCTATTATAGTATGTTGTTCATAAGAAAATCTTTTAATAATGGGTGAAATAATTGATAAAGTCAAGGAAAAATCAAAAGATGTAAAAGATGCAATTGTGGACTCTACGAAAGATGTTGCAGACAACGCAAAGGATACTTTAGACCAAACCGAAAACATATCGGTAAATTCAACTGATAAAGAATAGGAAGAAGGAATTGCTGCGACAAACAAGAATAGAAAAAGTGATCCCTTAACAGAGTATTCAGATTAGGAACCCATGACTCCTGCTAAATTACTTACAGGAGAACCTACGGCAGTCGAGACCCAAGCGATCAGAAAATTACTTCAGAAGGTCAGACAGGTACGAATACTGAACAGGTACGAATACTGAACAGGCAAGCGAAATGTACCGAAAACGGGGAATGACTAAGATAGAAAAGAATTAATCAAGATGAAGCAAATAGTTACTAAGGACAAATATCTAGAATTTACTTTCATGAATAACCTTAGTCACCTGGTCTCCCTTTTTGGAATGGCAAAATATTAAGGATAATTGGGATCTCATTTATTAACAAGTATCACGAAACCAGCAGTTTTACGGATGGATAATGGATTGTATCATTTCAGATGAAATATTTCTATGGAAAATTGATTAAAACAGTAGAATTCTTTTATAGTCTTAGATTCTTCGAAGCCAATCACTCAATATCGGAACTACATACTTACAATTTGCTTTAATCAAATAATTAGCCTGCTTCTAATTAACAATACAAATAATCACGGAAGTTATAGAGGGATTCCGGGTCTGTTTTTTTCTATTGCTTCACTGTCATACTTAATCTCTTCTTTTGTTATTTCTTCTGCTATTGTTTTAGTTTCAGTTCTCGGTTTTTTCTTTACTATTACTTCCTCTCTAACAAAGGATTTTTTTGTAATTACAGGCTCTTCTTTCTTGATTGGAATCAAAAATTCTTTCTTTGAATACATTGAATCTTCGCTCTCGGCTTCCTGAGGGGGTTCTTGATTGGAAGTATCATTCTTGTTTGAATTAATATTTGTTCCTTTGTCAAATGAATTATCATTCATTATGATATCTCTTCTTTCAATTGTTACATTTTCATGCATTAACTCGATCTCTACATTCTTACTTTCCCTTATAGGTTCTTTTGTAATTTTTATATTATCTTCAGTAATGTTCTTGGTTACATTTAGATCTTGACTTATCAATGGGATTGACATTTCTTCTCTCCTTATCTTATCCGGTGATCCTGAGGAAGAACTATCATTAAAGACACTTCCCCCAATCTTTTGTTCATAAGTTTGGAGATCTGACTCATTTAGCGAGAAGTTTAGGAAAACTCCATTAAAGTGTTTCACAGAAGTTTTCGGTAGATGGTATATTTTCTTATTAAACATACCCACTTCGGTAACGATATAGTCGCCTGATATTACTTTAATCGTACCAAAGTCTATGCCATTCTCACCTAGTGCTTCCTTTCCTATAACTTCATCCCATTTGATCTCATTGTTATTTTCAGATGACATATACATGATACTTATTTAACAAATTATATATGGTTGATAGGATTTTATTTCCACGTATCTATTTCTCTTGTATTGCACAACCATTTCGATACTTTCGAAATTTTTTTTAGAAAGGTGGATAAATTATTTATCTTTACTTTTTAGGTTCAAAAAATAAGTATTATTTAATTTTGTAACTTTAAATCTTTTTTAATACTGTCATTAACAAACACTTTGCATTTTTCAATTGAAATGCTACTACAAATGGCTATCCTATTAAATTACTTTTGTGCAGATAATTAATTTTATTTTGATCCGAATGAGTATGAATGATGAAATCCTTCTAGGAACAATATTAGATAAAAGAGCAAATAAACAAAAAACTAATTTTTTTATAGAGAAAAGAAAAGCAATGGAAAAAAGTAAGGATATTGAAGGTAATTACTCCATCAAAGAAAACAAAATGATAGGTGACTCTGTGGTATCCTGGCAATAGGAATTAATTGCCGACCACATAAATATGGACGTTACACAAGTCAAAACCTTCAAAACAGATCAGACTTCAATGTCTATCTCCTCATTTAAGGCTATCAACCTACGATTCACATTAGTTGAAACCTCTTGTTTTCTAGTTTAATGTCTGCTCCTCTTTTACTCTTGTAGGTTCGATATCGTTTGATTTCATGTGCTCTTGAATCAATTCCTCTGTTATTGTCTTTTTTTCAAACAAAGTTTCTTTCTTTACTACTACTTCTCCTTTAACTCGAGATCTTTTCACTATAAGGGGTTCTTCTCTTTCAAGCGTCATGCTTATTTCCATAGTTTCATCCTGTCTTCTCCACTCCTCTTTCTCCTCGTTTTTCTCTATTTGAGTAACCGATAAATCACCATCTGATTCATAAGAAATGGGCTCATCTTTCTTTCTAACAGTATTTTCCTTAAAAGGCCTTTTTGTTATTGTTAATTTATCATATATTAACTCAATCTCTACTTTGTTAGTTTCCTTAATTGGTTCTTTTATTATCTGCATATTCTCCTCTATCGTCTTTTTAGTTACTTCTAAATTCTCATCAATCAGTGGAATAATTGTCTGTACCTCTTGTGACATGTCTGATGCTTTAAAAGATGAGTATCCTTCGAATAAATTATCCTCTATTTGTTCGTAACTTTTTAGATCAGATTCATTGATCTTCAATTTCAAAATTTCTCCATCAAAACTTTCTATTGATGAAACTGGGAGATGATATTTTTTCTTATCTATTAAACCTCTTTGGGTGACAACAAATGTATTCCCTATCTCTATAACTTTTCCTAAATCGAGTCCGTCAATTCCTATAACTTCTTTCTTTATGACCCCGTCAAGATTAATATTCTTAGACTTTATTGATTCATCCTTACCAGACACAAATTTTTTTGTATAACATAATATTTAATCATGTTCTATATATTAGGTAAATTCTTCCTTCTTGCCATCAGGATATTTGACAGTAACTTTTTCCTTTCTAACTTCTACGTTAACGTGACGCTTTTCAACAATTCGAGATTTTTTAATTGTTATTTCTCCAAGCTTTACCATTTTTTTATCTATTATTACTTGTTCTCCCCAAATAGGAATAATTTGTTCCTCTTCTTCAAAGCTATTATTGTTATTGATATTGTCAGAAAGTTGGATCTGACTATTAACTGTACTATCTTCAGAATTAGACAGTAATGGCTTTTTTTCACTCTGACTAGACTCCTTCTCAGTAGGAAGCAATGTTGTTTTTGTTGTATCTTCATCCTTTTGTAGCTGTATGTCCAAATCATTTGGGTAATGGCGATTATATCCACTCCTTCTCTTATCGTGTTGATTCGCATCTACTTCAGTTTGGTTAGGATTAAACACTTCTGAAATTTTTTCCTTAACTTTTGAATAAATCTCAACTAATTCATTGTGACTGTAAGAGTCAAATTCTTTTCCATTTATGAACATCTCCTCATAATTTATAGGGACTTCAATTTTTTTTGTTGATTTTATCCACCTTTTTTCCAAATATAGTTTCGTCTCTGTAACCTCTTTCGTAACCTCAAATTCTTCCGCATGGATCGGAATTCTTTCTACAATTACTTCTTTTAGTTGCGAATTAATGTCCCGGGAAGGAAGACTATCTTTAATCGGGGTAATTATATTGTCATGCGGGACTATAGAATTGTTATTCATAAATAATATATATTATTAATATTTATAATAGTGTGCAAAATACTTTGAGTATTACTTTTGATTCTTGTATTCATCCATTTAGATCATGCATACATACTAATATTGAATTATTTTGAACAGGCATTCATTAATAACTCACTTATAACAGATACCGTTCATAGTTTAGGTAAGGTAGTTGTGTTTTTTACTATGCTTATTAACGATGATATATACTTTATTTATTGATTAAAATTAAAGAAGTTAACACTGACCAAGTAAAAAAAGGAATAGGTAAGATTGAGGTCAGGCTGGAAAATAGAGAGGTAGTCACGTTTGAAAGTTATCCCGTTGTGGTTAACTCGAAAGACCTGAAATACATTCATTATGAAATACAAAAAAAGCAAGATGATCTTAAAGATCGTGGTAATGAGAAACATGGGATAATTGACAAGGCAAAACAGAAAGCTTTAGAACTTAAGGATACCGTTGCAGACACCGCTAAAGAGTTATCAAGTCCACAAAAGAATGAATAATATGTTATATACTAGTTTCCTTCGACTTAGTCATATATTTACTAAATAGATAAAAACTACGAAGACCTCTCGTGCCTCTACCCGATGGAAATCACTATAAACATCACTTCGCTCATTAGAGCCAAGTGTGCAGTCAAGATGCAAAAGAACACTCATAACATCTTGCCGAGATTGGAAAAAGAAATAATGGTTATTCACGGGATAAAAAAAATAATGCCAATACCCCGTTATCCTATTTATTTTCAGTGAATCTCATTGGATATTATGGCCACCTAAAAGGTATGTATTAGCCATTCATTTTTAATAATTTTTATAACAATTACAACTGAACATGAAAAGATCATAGGTTAATAATTATTAATACAAATCCCCCGTACGAGATTTAGCTAGTCAAATAATAAGATTTGGTTTAGCAATTATTTCATTTAGTATCGATATTTAATATGACCTTCCTGCAGTTCAAACAATCATATAATAAATTTATCACCACTAAAAGAATTGGGCCAAAAATATGACATTATAAACCATGTTAAATAAAACCCCATACCAGTCTAGGAGCAATAGACATTTTCTGACAGGAGAACAGATCATGAAAAAAGTAATAGAGACTACTTCAGTCCGTCTGGTCTTTTTTTGATGCGTAGATAGAGGAATAAATTTCCTCACACCGAATCTTCTCCCTTATTACGCATTTATAAATGATTAAACAGACGTTTGAAGATTTATTCATGCGAAGTTTACTTGCCTTTTTCTCAGGCCTGTTCTTGATACTATACCTTCATTTTTTGAAAAATCCAAGTGTTTTACAACTTTGTCTTGAGAATGTTAAGTTTATGATAATGATTGTATCTTTTATCTTATACCTATGATAGGTAATGCTCATCTTTTCTTTTTTTACGAGGAGCTGGAACCTTTGCTTTGTTAATATCTGAAGTAACTGGGACTATACGGGAATCTTCGGTGTTAATTGACTACAAGATTTAGAAGTATTAAGACTTTCCACCTGAGGTTAATTTAGAATATCATCTCTATGTTCTCAAGGACACTCGCAGCATAGTAAAAACGAATATGTTTCAATTTGGAAAAAGTATGGACGAATCTTTATTATTTTGTTTCTTAAATATTTTTACAATTTATTAAAAAAAATGATGAACCAAGAACTATCAATATAGATCTTGTATTATTACTCTATTTTTTTATTGGTTATTGTGGAGTGAAAGGGTTGTTGAAGAGATAGATTATGAATTTGTCATATTGCCCATTTCAATTGTAGTTTGGTTAAATGGCACTGTGGTCTTATTGGCGATAGTGGTCATAGCAGGCCCCGTGGGTTGAATTAGTGTTTTATTTTCAAGATTTGATAAATTTCCAGGTTGCTGTGTCAATGTTTGGTTTCCGAGTGGTTGAATTTGGGATTGATCTATCGGCTTTGTTGTTTGATTAACAGTAACTGTCGTTTGTTCGGCTGGTATGGTAGTCTGATTTGCTATTGTTGTTTGTGGCTTTTCTGTAATAGTTGCCATTGTCTCGTTTTGAGAAGTTGCATTTGTTTGATTTTGATTTTGAGCGTATACTGTTCCAGTGTATGCCAAAGTAAAAAGCAAAGCGGCAGTGCACACCAGAATGATGAAAGTGTTTTTCATTAGTACAATTTAGATTCTATACTTTAAATAGATCTTATCAAACCTTTCCCTCATATTCTACCCTGCTATCCGTATTATGACTTTAATGCCTAAATCCGAATTTTAGTAACGAGGGATTCGAAATAAGAATTTGGTAAAAGACTGAAATAAAAAAATGTCATTATGAAAGCCAGAATTGGAAAAAAGAGAAATGTGAATAATTTATTCGATTGGCTGGAATAAAAACTGCGTATCTGACAGAAATATCACGCCTGGAAATAAATGTCTAGATTAGTTTCATAATAATAGAAAAAATGATAATCCAAAATATGGTGACATTTTAGATGATATTGACATTTGAATTTCACCCGCCCATTTACTCGATTATGTGGTTATAGTTGTGTTGTTGTTATTTTGGTCTCTGTTTATCATGTCCTATTGGTTGGACAAATCAGAACATCGGTAAAAAATTCATCCTTTTATGACTTTGGTTCCCAAACCCCTATTATGTTTTGTTGAGGGTCCTTCAATATAGCAAAGTACCCCTCTGAGACCTGCTGCTTATCCAAAACAATTTCGGCTCCAGCAGTTTTTGCTTTACCGACACACTCGTCTAATGAATTAACTTCCACATACATTGTAGGTTTTTGTTCCGCATTACGTCTTTTTAGTATGGCTCCTTTTATTCCAGCGTTTTCCACGTACCAGTAGTCAGAAGTGTCATTACCTTTTTCAAATTCCCAATTAAAAATTGATGAATAAAATCCTTTTAATTGTTCAATATTGTCTGATGGTAATTCAAAATAGTTGATTGTGTTTAAGGAATTGTTTGACATTTTGGATCTCAATAAGGTGACTAACTTGATTCTAGCTTTTGTTTTACTGTTTGTGCTGCTTGCTGTATTCCTTGTCTAATTTTATTTTCTGCTTGACTTCCAGTCAGGAAGTTAGCAATCTTTCCTGTTGTTGGTAATTCGTAGTTTATAGTATGATTTACTGTCGTAGTGTTACCACCATTACTTTGAAAATCTTGTATACTTTCCCAGCTTTGAAACGGACCTTCTGTTTGTCTAGTGACAAGTCTTTTATTTTGTTCTTTTTGAGCAACTTCGAGGATCATTTCATCTTTTTTGCCCATATATTCTCCTTTTACTTTCATTTCAGAACCTTCTTCAGTTTTTTGCCCTGAAAGATTTTCTGATTCTTTAACTATATCACGTGGCAATGAATCCTTAATATTGTCAGGATTTGTATAAAACTCAAAAACCTGTTCTACAGGTGCTTGGATGTCGACATTTGTTGTTATTGTCGTCATTAAAAATCTTTTGAAGGCAAACCTTATATTCAACCAAACCTTGCAAAATGATAGTTAGCACTAGTAAAGAACCATATTCACAATTTTCAAAAGTCAAAATCATTAATCATCTTCTTTGCAGTATGCCGATGGGTGTATCCTATACAAATCGATATCACCTATAATAATAACGAATATTATGGTCGTATAAATTGTTATTTTGTAATAATAACTTACTAGTGTAGACAAACTATGACTATTACCATGGATAGTAATATTGTATCTATCTATATAAACAATGTTATATAACTTAGTTTATGAGTTCAACTATTAATTGGAATGACGCAATAAAAAAAGAAGCCAGAGGTTCGAATGATGAGGATTTTGGTGAGGTTCAAGATTTTTCAAATGGTTATGTTTTTGTACAAAAAGGTATTATCAATAAAGAAAAATTCTTCATACCTCAAGAAAAGGTTGAAAGTTTTGATGGCGATATAGTTCGTTTTAGTATTTCTGCAGAAGAAGCAGCAAGCAAATATCAGGGTGAAGTCTTTCTAGAACCATCTCAGAGTATGGAAGAGCAAACGTCACATTCAGAAGTAAAAGATGAAGTGACAGTACCACTCACTGAAGAAAGATTAGACGTAAACAAAAGAGTTGAGGAAAGCCATACTACTATTACAAAGGAACCAGTTACAGAAACAAAAACTATCGAAGTGCCAGTAACACATGAAGAAGTGTCAATCGAACGAAGGCAACCAACCGGAGACACATCGACCACACAAGAACCAATTACTTCAAGAGAAGATATCGAAATACCCTTAAAGAGTGAAGAAGTAGAAGTTTCAAAGACTCCTTATGTAAAAGAGGAAGTGGTGATAAAGAAAAAACCAGTAACAGAAACCAGACAAGTTACAGAAGAGATCACATCTGAGCAAGTTAATACAGCAAGTATGTAGTATGCAAGAATAGTGAGATTTGATATAGGTATTTCTAAAATACCTAAAAATTTTAGAAACGATTATTCTATTTTGTAATCATCCTTAGTATTATACAAATTAATATAATAAATAATGCAACTTATACTATTATATAGTATCATAATCATTTGACCACAACTACAGAAAATGTAATCTGTACAAACTAGTGGTTATTACAAGCATACAGATGCTCAATGAATTGTAAAAAGGAAATGATGACGTGGCTATTAATAATGTATTCTAAGAATTCAGTCACGCATATTCTCCTTTTAATATAGAAAGTAAGAAAATGAATATTTTTCTAGATTCATTTTATATTGGTGATAAATATATGCCTGAATTAATTAGCGGTTAAAAATAATATAACTATCAGATGCATTCTAAGTCTTTACTATAATTAGTAATTATATTTCTAATCTTAATTTTTCTGACTAAATAAATGAATATATTTTGCAATTAAATTTATTATTCCGTATGAAAGAAGTGATGCAATGAGTGATGAAATAGTAGCCGCTTCAACAGCCGAATAATCCAATTTTAATAATTGTATTATAAGAAAAAACCTCGTTAGGTTATTAACAATATCAAATACGGAGCTAGCAAAAATCATTTTAATTAGAATCTTTCTTAAGGCATGAAAATTGATTTTTCCACTATATATCTTTGTGTATTTTTGTTTGTTGTCTAGGTGAAAAAGAATCGAAAATACTATTTTATACGTCAGAAATCCTGTAATAACAGTCAATGCAGAATTAAGCACATAATTAAGGGAATATTGAGCAGAAAAGTGTGCAATAATTACACTTGACAGAAAGCCTATCGTACCTGAAATGAGTAGATTTTTATTTAAAGAAATAATGTAGTAATATTTTTGATAGGACTGCTGGAGGAACTCACTTATTTTATGCGTTATTGCCGTCACAGTATGTGTCTTGAATTGTTTAATATGTTATTTAACCATCAACAATTCACACTTCTGGATATTACTACTAAAAATAAGAGAAAAATAATTTACTAAATTATAAATTCGGGCGTTATTCTCTAGGATAAAAAATATGTTCAAAGTTGAGGACGACATGCAGGCATGCGATAAGTTGCCAAATTTACAATGTCTTCAGATATTAAATGTATACGGCTATATTCTACATTTGATATTCAGATATCACGAGCGTTCAGCCGAGACTTTTCCACAGAATGACTAGAATACCGAATTATTCGAAAAATTGAATAATTTAATCTAGGGTTAGTCACCTGCAGACGACAGATGTTGCTATAAATGATTTACACAGTTTATTACAAATACCATGAATCAGTAAGTAAAATAGGGAGTGGGGGTAAACTTATTTTTTTGATGTAATAGGCGTTATTGATAATATAAATTAAAAAATTAAATAAATTCAGCGGGCAGCTCCAAATGTAAAGTTTAGGATTAGTTACATAAGAGGTTGTTCAGGAGACTGGTTCAAATGTTACTCAAATATAAGCGTAGCCTGCTTATCGAAAAAAAGTTTAATATTTAGACTATAATATTTTTAGTATGGGTTCAGATCCAGGTACTGATATACCCCAAGCCCAAGGGTTAGATAAGGAAAACGTGGGCCAACATAGTATAGATGATAAAAAACCAGGCGGAGAACAGTGCAGTATTTGTGGATTAGTTGCACGCAATAATATTGAACTAGACGAACATATCAAACATGCTCATAGCCAGAGAGATCCTAACAATTCAGATGATGTGTATTCAGACGAACAAAAAATAGATCCATTCGTGAAAACTGAAGATTAGTTTTTTGAATGGCAATTTTAAATAAGAAAAGTAATAGAGACGTGATCATAAATCCAGGTTTAAAGAGTTTTAGCCATCAACATCACCCAATGATTCTTTTTTACAAACCATCAAAGACGGTGAATAGAAAACGATCATAGTCAAAATATTATTTGATTCATCATTATCCCGTTTTTGTAACCACTTTAAAACTATTTTGTAAATTAAAAAAAGGAATAGATGTTGAGATCCAACTTTTTAAGAGGATCACGAGTTCCTATCTTTTGATATGAATAGTGCGAGAATTCCCTTGTTTTCTGGATCAATAGCGAAGTGATTAAATCAACAGGTGCAGCACAGACCTTTCGAATATGAACCTCGTAGATTGATTCAATTTTTTATATAGTATCTGACCCGTTTCAAAGTGCATTAAGAGTGTCATTTCTTGACGCCTCGTTATATGATTAACAATTCAGGCATTGTAATATTATATGGCGATAATTGTATGTCATTACATTTTCTGCTATAACAAATCCACAGCAGCCACAAATATGTGATTCCAGTTCGACCCCTTTGACTATCTTATTCTTATCAACACCGCTAAAGATAATTCTTTTCTCTGCGTTAGATGGTGATATGACCTGAAGTTTAATTATTTTAGTCTTTTGACATTTATTTGCAGGAACAGATAAAGTGTACTCTTTTTTCTTATAACAAAAGTAATTAAATAATCTGGCTTCATCATAAGTACGTCAATTTGAATTTTTACAGTTGGATACTGACTTTTACCATCATCTCTATCGAATCATATGACGACACTCCCGTCAAGACTGGTTTACATAATATTTCTAAAATTTTTAATCTCTATTGTTTCAAAATCTGTCCAAATATTATAGCCTGTAAAAATAAATACTTGAAAGTGTAGATGTGGAATATAGGTATACCCCGTCATTCCAACTTTGGATATCTCTTCACCGACATGAACCACTTGATTTAATTTGACCTTGGAGCTTTTGTAATCAAGGTGGTCATATCTGGAATATTCTCCATTTGAATGTTTGATAGTAATAAAATTAGTGTAAAACCAATATGATGCATCAGGTCCTCCAACGTTAGAGTCATCCTTGAGGTGACTAACTACACCGTCTGCTGCCGCAAGAACGGGTGTACCTATAGGAGCGATAAAATCCACTGCATTTCGAAGCTTACCAACATGAGCAGGAGAAGATCTATCTATCCTTTGTAACAATTCTCTTGGGATGGGTAATGCGTATATGTTTTTTGTTCTCATATAAAAAAAATATTCACTTTATGTTGATCATAATTTAATAAACTATAATAAGACCATCTCTACATCATGTAGGCATATTAGATATTTGACGATTGGACTATCTGACTATTCTTTCCGGTATCCGATTCTACTACTTTTTATATTTTTGTTTATTTTGTTAAATTACTACCATGTAGTGAGAATGTTTTCTTGACAGGTTCATAAATATAAAAGGGATGTTAAATGTATTAGATCAGTGTCAAGAATATCATCCAAATCAAAATCCCCTTTTGATATATTTGGAGATTTTAGGAAACTGGAATTGATATCCTCTGAGCACAAATTATTAATAACTTCTTTTCCTGGTTTTAATAGAATAAATAAAGATGAAATAAAACCCAGATACATTCTTGAAGTAACTAAAGAAAACATTGACTATTGCAAGAATTTAATGAAGGTACTTGATCTTCGTCATTTAGACAACCTTCAAGGGAACTTTCTACTCTATAAAAACAAGTATTGGTTTCTTTATAGCGCCAATAATTCCCACCCAAAGGGTAATAAAGAGAAAATAGAAAGGAACAAAAATATGGATCTCTTACTTGGTAACAATTCCACTCCGGAATTTGTAGACCAACAACAAAAATTCTTTGATACAATTTGGGATAATTCCATCCCTGCATCTGTTAAAGTTAAAGAATTAGAAAATTCCGAAAAAGGATTATCCAATTTTGATAATATCCTCAACAGCAATTTTCGCGATGAGGTTTTTGACCCACGAAGTAACAGTAATATTGATGATTTGAAGAATACAGTGAGGATAATTAGACATAAACAGCAAAGTGAACATTTATTATTGTCTAGTGTTTATAATGCAAGTTCTGAGGTTCTTTTAACTACTAGTTCGGTTAAATATTTAGAACATCTCTGCAAAATAGGCCTAGTAGCAAGTTTAAGACATGCCATAGGTCAAAAAGCAAGAATAATCCTTCTTTATTCTGATTATAAAAACAAGGAAATATTTGATAAAGATATCTTGAATTTAATCTCTGATATTAAAGATCATGTTAAACTTGAACATATCACAGGTACCGTGGGTAACGTATTGATTGTTGATAGTTCTAAAATACTATTGTTAAATGGTGAAGGAAAAGAAGAAGATGATAAAGATGAGGTAGAAGCATCAGCTGAACTCAAGAACAGCGATATTTGCGGAGTCTATAGCAATAATAAATCAATTGTAAACAACTATGGGGCATTATTCGATACTCTTTTGAATGAAAAGGAAGTCCTTGGATATGTAGCTAAGGTAAAGGACCAACTTGAAATTTCCAATAAGGAGTTGATAGAGTCTAATAAAAAATTAAAGATAAACTCAGAGTTACAGTTAGAGTTTATCAATTTGGCTGCTCATGAGCTTAGAACACCCACTCAAGCTATCGTAGGATATATTGATATGATTGAAAATTATCCTGATGACAGCAGTGATAATCAGAATTATCTAAAGTCTATTATGAGAAATGCAAACAGGTTGGTAAGATTAGTAGATGATTTGTTAGATGTTGCACGAATAGAATCACGCACGATGATCTTAGCTAAGGAGATAACAAATCTGGAACATTTAGTTAATACAATTGTTCAAGATTTTAGAGTTGATTTAGAAAGTAAAAAGCGGATAGAAGATAATAAGAACGATAATAACAATCGTGATGATGATGAAGTTGAGCATCGTAAGAAGAAGAACTTAGAAATTATTTCGACTTTAGATTTAGATCAAGTAAACAACAAGACAGGATTTGATGTAATGATAGACCGAAGTAAAATAAGTCAAGCCCTATCAAACATTATTGGTAATTCCTTAAACTCTATCTACAGAAATAAGAAAAATAGTGATATTGACAGTAATTATGTTAGTATAATTATATCAAAGAGTATGAACCACGAGAACAAGAAAAGAGACGATGACCGTATTCCTAAAGAAAACAAAAAAATGAAATATTAGTGACCATTAAAGATACTGGTAAAGGCATAGATTCTGAAATTCTTCCAAGACTGTTTACAAAATTTGCCACTAACAGATATTCAGGAACAGGGCTGGGATTGTATATTACTAAAGCTATTATCGAAGCTCATGGAGGGAGAATCTGGGCAGAAAACAATCAGAATGAAAGGGGTGCTACTTTTAGATTTACACTACCACTAGTACGAACAGGAAATTGAACCCATTCATTTTTATGTGTTAAAGTCTGGATGTGTATCCTATTCCTTTTTTTCAAACAATTTTTTTGCCTCAAGTATTTTTTCTTCAAAGTTGGTGCTAATGACAAAATTCGGTTCGATTCCCATCTTTTCATAAAGTATGCGAAGGATTCTTCTCTGAATGACTCTTGTCCCCCCATCTATAGTAGCTATTAAAGCATTAGTAAGCTCATGAGGATTATTGTAAGTATCTGTCAGCCGGATAGAGTATTTTTCTTGGACATGAATTTTAATAATTCTGGCAATATGTGGTCCCATCACAGATAGAGCTTCATTCACAGATTCTCCATATATTTTTACAAAATCTTTTTCTCTTTGCAAATGGATTCAATCCTTATTTTAGAATGGTTGTAGTCTCTTAATTTCCGGTTTATACATGTTTGATAGCCCCTGCATATCATGTTGGAATCATTTATCGTAGTTGTCATATTCTGCACTCTTCCTCTACTTTCTAGCAATACCTGAGAAAATTCCGGTATAGTCGTCCCCAATAGGACCCACTATTTCCAAGCCCTTGTCTTTTGTAATTACAAACTCTAGTATGGCCCCATCCTGATGTGACATGCTTACTTTTAAAATCATCATTATGCGTTTCATACGTCCATATAATTCTACAAATCTAAGCAGGATTACATTATTAAAAAGAGGGGATAAATTCAGCTCAGTAACCTGGAAAATATTTTTCTGAGCCCCAAGTAGAGTAACGAGCGTTGTAACCTGATATCTGCGCACAAGACTAGAAATACGCTCTGTTATGTCATGCAAATCATCTTTATACCTATGTTCATAGATTGAGAGGCCGTCTATAACAAGTCTTTTTGGTTTCTTTGTCTTGATATTCTCTTCTAGACTTGCGATAAAAGCATCAGGGTTATAATCGACATGATTATACGATAGAATAGATAATCTAGCACTTTGTTCTCCTTCTCTATCTCCTAGAACAACTCCTTTTTTGTCTTCCTCTTGACTTTGCACATTTGACACCAGATCATTCATATTATAACCAAATCCTTTACCCATTCTTTTTATTTCTCCTTCAGAATCTTCTAGTGAACAAAATATTCCAGATTCATTGTGTTTTCTTACACCTTCTGCAATAAATTGAAAAGCAAACGTGGATTTTCCAGAACCACTGGCTCCTATAATTGCAGATAATGTACCTTCAACAAGCCCTTTCCCATCAATTTTCTCATCAAGGTTAACAATTCCACTTGAAACTCTTTTCTCTGAAGTAGGAAAGTCCATTTCTATTCGCTGTTTCGGATACAATGTCAACCCCTTGCTAGTAATGCTGCATACATGTTTTTCTCTATTAATGGCAGTTCCTCTCATCTTTAACACCTTGAGAAAAATTGGAGATGCATTATCTGGTCCGTGTTCTAGTTTTATAACCGCATCAGCTACAGATTCTTCTATACCATTGCCTAAATCGTTACTTCCGTATGGGATTTCTGAAATAATTAAAGTAGTAATTCCCTCTGCTCTCATAATTTTCCCCAAAAATACTTGTACTGTAATTCTAGATTCAATTCGATTTGTAAATGACATGGATAGAGCTGAAAATGAATCAAGTACTATTCGTTTAGCATTAATCGACCTTATAGCAGCCAAGATTTCCTCAAAAGCATCTTGTATCCCATCATTGGCAAGGGAGACAAAATCGAGATAACTAAAGCTTGCTTGATCTTCAAATTTTTGAAAATCCATTCCTAACTTCTTAGAGGTAGCATAAAATTGTGATTTTGATTCACTAAAGGAGATATAAACACCAGGTTCGTCTGGTTCGGAAGTTAAACCATTGTATAGAAATTGTGATCCAAGTATAGTTTTACCAGTGCCTGAATTACCTGCAACCATTATGGTGAATCCCCTAGGTATTCCGCCCTCTACTAGAGAATCAAGATTTGGAACCCCTGTTGATATTCTCTGATCCAAATCCAAAATTAATCTACGGCTTATTGATAATGATGATATATAAATTTATAATATCATTAGTATATCGATAAGAAGAATTGAAATTAATCATATAAGTTTAGTTATTCGTGTAAATTGGATAAGTCTCACAAAGGCTCGGGTCCGGTGGACTTCAGTACGATATCGTTCCTATACCTGGTTTCTATTGAAAGCTGTAGATGTTTCTCTAAAAATAAGAAAAATTAGTTAAATCATACCTTATTTTGACGCACATCATAAAAATATTCTTATACTTTTATTTGTGATTAAGGTGATATTTCTTAATTTATATGGACATTTTTCATTTGATTTATTTCTAAATTTGTTTATTCAAAATCCAGTATTTGAGCATGCAAAACAACATGAGTAAATGAGAAAATATCATTGATATCAAGAAAATTTTTATGGTATCGAGAATAACTGATATTTTGATTTATTTATAAACATACAACCAAAATATAATTTATTTATGTATTCAAAAAAAAAAGAAAAATATGACATGTTACTATCTTAAATGGGCGAGAATAATTTAATACTAAAATTTATTCATCTATTGCAATTCCATGACCGACGGATTTCTGTATTTTATTTAAAGGGATTTCAAAGGGCTCTGTCAACTTATCGTCAGATATTTGCACTAATTAGCGTTGTAAAAAAGCGTCAGATAACTTGTATAATAAATAAATTATAATATGAATTATTGAATTGTATTTGGAAGTACAAATATTATTAGTAGTGTTCCTAGCGAAGAACTAAAGTATAAGATGTATTGGGGAGATGAACATCTGAAAAAATTCCCTTCGCATAGGAATTATACACCGATGAAAAAGTGATTAGTTAGTATCTATTCCAATTCTGGAAATACCTCGCTGGTTTATACCAATAAAGCCGATTATCTCGATTACATTTAGAGCATTTGACATTCATTCTTACGTTATTATACCAATCAAACCAATTACCAACAGTTCTAATTTTCCTGTTTGCTTCTATATGCACTACATCAGGTGTTCTAGTTTGAATATTACTACCACAATGGACGCAACCAAACTCGAATGAAGTAGACATGATCAATATTTCTTATTCATATATCTAAGGATTTCTTACGATCGCGTCTAATCATTAGCCATGAGAAGATGCTAAGAACTACTTCTCGTAGGTGAGAGACACTGTTGAAATTCTCAAATAAAGCAATGTTGATCTAGAATGTAATCTTTAGGGGAATAAAGTTCTAACATAAATAATTCTTAAGAAGGAGAACGTATTATACACTCAGAGTATCGTGGGGGAAATTAGTCCTCGTAATATTCTGAGGATGATATAAAGTCCAAAACCAGCATCTAAAAACAAAGCACTTTCCAAATTAGTTCGGCGACTAATTCTTCGAGGGGATGAGTGATTGACAGTTGACGTCCATACCTGCTATGGAATGATGAGTCCAACATCATCATTCTTTACTTTATAGAACTACATTATTCTTTTTATTAGTAACGAAATTTATTTATTGGGGAAGTTATTTTTTATCAAATTAATATGATTGTCTTTATCTTCTAACTCAATTTCATCCCCATCTTACATGTTCAACATGTCCATTAGAGGCTTGCAGATCTACCACTACTCTTAATACTTCAGAGTACAGGAGACCTCCAGTTCGCTTAATGTATCAGAGAATTAGGTGAAGATAGAAACGCCGCCTTTATGGTATAGTGAGATACAACTAGAATAGATATCTAAGAAATATTACACATTTTAGTTCAGGTCAGTCTCAAGGCGGATGGCTACTACTTACCTCCAACATGAAAATCTAATAGATTTATTAAATTTAGTACTTTACACATCGCCGCCTTTTATGGCTATAACACTGATGCTGTATTGTATAGGATCTCAGAGAAAGAAACTCTAGATAGATAGAGTTGCCGGGAGGTTTTTATCTAACTCTAGTAATATTGTAGGTTGATCAGTATGAGCTGATTAGCGATGTATGAACCCACTGGTTGGTATTAAAAACCATTTGATACCTGCATTTATATTGTACATATACTATAATAATATGATGTCCAAAAATGACAAAATAGAAAATAATGACCAAAATTCATCTTTAGATAACAATAATGTCAATATTCAAGAAAGTATTTTTCAAAGTAACCAAAGATTGTATAATAGAATTGTAGAACAAAACACCGCATCAATCGAACAATCTTTCGATGAGTCAAAACAAAGGATAGATGAAAGTATAAGAGAAGCAAGAAATCAGATTCCACGTTATACTGAAACTGTCAATCAACTTCAAGAACAAACACTTCAGGCTACTAAGAATATTGCAGAAAGCTACCTTGAATATCAAAAACAAACGATCGATTCTCTTCAGTCAATATCTACACCATGTCTATACAATGTAAATTCCCAATTATTGAATAATCAAGAATACTTTAGAAGAATACCAGAAATATACTCAAAAATAGTAAATAATTTTGCAGAAAATACTATATCTATGAGTAGAATTTTTAATGATATGGCATTTAGTAATATTGAATTATTCAAAAATGTAATCGATAACACAAAGAAACAATCCAAACATCTTGCGGAAATAGGAAAAAGAAATATATCAGCATATGAGAGAATCGAAAGAGAAAACAACGATGTATTATTATCAACTCAAAAATATCATCAGTCTAAAAATCAAACGAGAAAGATAAATTAATACTTTCTTCTCTATTTCTGTCAATATTTCATTTATAGTTTATAGAAAACCTACTAGATCTCGAGAAATTGGATAAAGCGATTATCAAAGTCTGCTATCCATTTGGGGATTACTATATGATATCCACTGAATAGAGATCGAATTTAATCAAAATAGACATTCATTATAGTGGAACAAAATAATAGACTCTCAATAATGAATACACTTTCATAATAAGAGATGTATAATTAAAGTTAAAATATAAAAAAAATTAGCCCGAATCTCCGTCTTCGCCATCATCAGATGATGAGGATGGTGATACAGCTGGAGCTGGAACTACTACTACTTGTTTTCCACTTGCGTTGATCAATGCGTTTTGAATCTGAACTAGATTATCTTGTGCTGCACTAGTGTTATCATCGTTTAAAGCTAAGATTGCTGCATTTGTGTAATTAAGCAATTTTTCATTCATTTCTGGGTCTTGTTGCTTAGATTGATTAGTTTGTGACTGAGTTTGATTTGCTTGAGCTAATTGTTGTTGTGCTTGATCTTTTTGTTGCTGAGCTTGTTGCATTTGTTGATCGGCCTGCTGTAATTGTTGTTGAGCTTGTTCTGTAGAATTTTGTCCGCTTGTTTGATTGGTCTGATTTGTCTGTCCTATTATTTGTCCATAGATATTGGAGCTTCCCGTATTTAGTAATAATACCAAGCTAATGGCTAGTATTACTGGGACGCTAACATTCATGAAAGTCTTCATTGTAATATCCTATGAAACAAAGTTTTTATAGTGTGATTGGTGCGAGAATAACCTTATTTTAGACAATTTTCTAGGATGCTATACTCTATTAGTAAAATCATTAAATGAATAATTTCATTACTATAAATAAAATTTTAATCATTAATGTAGTCTTAGCGATTTCTTTACTACTCCCCGTAAGTCCAACTTCAACTACCATGAATACATTACTACAACTAACACGCTAATCAAGGCACAGGTCGATCCCAGTCATCTAAACAAAATGTTTGGCTCGGGACCTTTTGTTTCTTGTAATAATTTGCATGCACAAAGTAAAAGTAAACAAAACAGGGCATTAATCTATTGGCCCAAAGTGGAGGTAGTGATAAAGGTAAAAGACTGGTGACAATACAACTAGTTCAGGGGACAATGTAAACACACAAAGTAAAAATAATACCTATAGTACCGCTGTCGGCCAACAATAACATATTTTTTTCTTAAGTCGCTGTAGCCTACCATTATTCACTTAGAGTGATTGCACTAATAATGAAAACCGATAATATGCGTAGGATGAGTAGAGTCAGTTGTGTAGATTAAGGACATTAATTACTTGTAGAGAACAATCCGTCGTCAAGGTTGATGAATGGTTTTTCTGGATGATCTCCTTTTTGGTTTGTGAATTGTTGACAACTTTCTGCTGTATTAAAACCGGATTCTAGAGGCAAGAAAGGGGAAGAAGTAACGCATACAGAATATGGGGCACCATCCTTAAATAAACCAGCTGGGGTTTGAATCGGCTCCATCTCATATGTATTGATACCATCGTTTACCAAAGATTGCATATTTTCAAAAGGCGTATCGGAAGTAGGAACGATGCAGAATGCTTCTGGATCATTTACCGAATCAAGTGTGACGGTCCCTTCGTATACACAATAACTGAAAGTCCCTTCTACATCCTCACTCCATTGAACGCTAGGGGTGATCTCAAGACCTTCTCCAGATTGGGCATTAACAAAAGAATTAAGAGCGATAGTATTCATAAATAATATAGATACTAACGATATAACACAAACCAATAAGAAAATTTTATTCATTAATATAAAGTTATTAACAAAATATTTAAAAACTGAACATTCTAGTCAATAATATCTAGATAGAAAAAGAAGATCTAGTCTTTAGTAATAACAAGATAGATGAAAATGCCTTGCCATTCATAAAATAGAATTAAGAAGATCGACTGATATTACCAAAACACGAACCATGCAAGGCAACTGATTGTACATGTATATAAACTATTATTGACATTACTTTTTGAAGATATGCTCGGAACTCTTTGGACAATAATTTTGATTATAATAGCAATTATCGTAATAGTAGTATTACTACGGTTTCTTTTTGGAATATTAGTTATAGCTCCTGTGGGGATGGAATTCGTTAAACCTGGCACAACTACTGATATAGCGTTGTCAATAGTTAATAGCATCTAGTTAGTTGGTGAAATAGCATATGCTCCCTGAACACGTATTGTAGAGTGCTACGTTGATCAAAGTGTATGTCATACCATAATAATTTTTCTACTTGATATTAATTTCTTTATCCTTAAATAGGTATCATTCTTTTAATCATCTTTTTCCTTCGCATCATGGTGAACGAATTCAAATAGTGTTAGAACAATATTGATCACAGAAAGAATGGAAAAAAATTCACGTATTCTTACCGCCTAGCAATATCTTTTTTAATGGTTACACTTGTGAACTTTCTACTAACAACATGTTTTATTTATTCTGCTTTAATCGACTGCTGATGAAGAGCGAAAAGAAATAACCGTAACAGTTTCCAAATGTCCTCTTATACGATGTTAACTAGAAGTTTTGAGTGTTCTTTTTAACCATGCCTACTTATTCTCAAGAAATCCAGTAGAGAAATGTATTATTCGAGCTTAACTTGGCGGGCTTGATAATACATAAACAGATTAATTCGTAGGATTTAGTTTTCTACTATTTCTCGATGTTCGTTAAAAAAATGTATAAGCAAATTTCTGGAGAATCCATCTATATTCAACTTATCATCGTCAAAAGAGATTAAGCCGTGACCTATAACCCAATTCATATCCTCCGTAAAACGTTCAAAGGTTAACATATTATGATTTAGTGTTGGGTTATCAAATAGATTTTCATATAATTGTTCCATTGTCCAGAGTGTTTTATTAGAATCGTAAATACCCTGTAAGTGCCTGCATAAAACGAGTATCTCTTTTGTTGGTGTGTTACCCTCAAGACTCATGTTTATTTCTTTATTCACAGTTCAAAGATTTTCTTATTCTATGATATGTTTAATTACTAAAAAAAATATTAACCCTTCGATAATATCTAATCTTTTATCTTGTAGATGTTCTCAGCGTCTTCCTTTGTTACCCTAAACCACAAATTATGCCCATCATATCTATCGACTAGGTTTTTAGGAATTGAATATACTTCTTTGTCCACTACACCAGCTTTAGTAATAACATTATCCAGTCGAATTTCCTGTACTTCTCCGAGGTCAGCGTCGTTTATACCTCTTGCCTCTTTTTTAATAACATCGTTCCAGTCAATATTGTTGTTACTCATGACCAATATTAATTATCATAATTTAAATAGATATACCGTAATTTTCATAAAGTATGAGATAAAGATGTCCTTGGTAAATGATTAAAGACAAGAAAGAGTCACAAGAGAAAAGTATACGGTCTTTCGTATTGAGGTTATAAGCGCTGATGAACCCCTAAGATTAGCACATGAAGGTGGATTGCTTCATAATGCCATTGCCAGTCATTATTTCTTAATAACGTGGAGCTTAGATTCGTAATACGGAGTAAATCCTTTGTTGTCCCATTACTTGCACCGTTAACTCTTCTCCAATAGTAAACCTCAGCAAGAAACAAGCCTTGTGCATAAATTGCCGAATCAGAAATATTTTTATATTTTTATTTATATTTTATTGGTCAACATGAACAGAAATGTTCCCGATAATTTGTCTAATCAGATAACAAAGGCAAATAAACCAACAACATCAACTCATGTCAATAAAAAAGCCATATCATGTCACCGGCTGTATTGTTTATCTAAAGTGGTTTGCAGATGTACAGAGTGCTCGTTCTATTATTGTTATGAACATGTCCAAACACATCCGCATCCAAGAGAAAAACTTGAGATTATAGAGGACACAATAAGCAATTAATAAGGATGTTGTCTTCTCTCCATCCAGTCTACTAGTATCCATTTTTTTCCTATTTATTATGACAGTTAATTGTTCGTATTTCTCTTGCAATTCTCCCTCACTTCTCATTTCAAAGCTATTGGTTTATTGTTGGAAAGTTGGGAAAATTATATTGTTGATCGATATTCACATTATAAATCAACTTACTTATGAGTAGTTGAAATTGTCTCTTATAGTTTATTTCTGAAAATCGTTTAACAGAATCACTAATCCTCTGTCTTTCCTCATCAGCCACGTCTAGTGCGGATGCTACTACTTGAGATGCTTGTTCTAACGAATCATATTGATAAATTGTTGGGACGAACTCTGTTTGTCCTCCAGTAATAGGTACAACAGCAATCAAACCAGCACTCATTGCCTCTACTATGGAAATTCCAAAATGTTCTCCCTCTCGTGAATGGAAATATACTTTACTTTTCTTCATTATCCCGATTAACTCCTCAGAGCTAGTGACAAATTCAAAGAAAAAGCAAAGGATGTAAAGGACGCAGTTCTAGATGCTACAAAAGACGTTGAAGAAGAGACCAAGATTACCACAGATCCATCGTCAAAAGCATCGTCGTCAAATTCTAGTGATAGAGAATACGAAGAAGGTACTGCTGGAACAAATAGGAATAGGCAAAGTGATCCCTTAACAGAGTATTCAGATAAAGAACCAAATACTCCTGCTAAGATTAACGCAGGCGAACCAACAGCAGTCAAAAGAGACCCAAGCGATCAGAAGATTACATCAGAAGGTCAAAGTGGGACAAGTACCGCTGAAGCACAAGAAGAATATCGTAAATGTGAGATGACAAAGGTGGATTCGCATAGTCATTCCCATGAGTATTCGTCATGCTAATATGGTCATTAATCCGCACCGATCAAAAATTATTCTGAAAATAAAGCAAGATGTTCTTTTAATTTTTATAATCTTTTAACAATTACACTGAAAGTCCGATTTTCTCTAAATTATTTATCTTAGACCTAAACGAAAAAATCACACACTATTAAAATTATTTTATATTTTCAAGTTCTTTGGAACATTCATTACAGACGGTCTCATCTTCTTTTGAAGTAAATAATTTGCCACAGGATGAACATTTTATTGTATGTTCTTTATACAATCCTTTCTAACATTTGCAACAAATTATTAAAACAATTACTATCTTGTATTTGTCCTTATTCTATCTCAAATCGCTAGTGAAAAGAATAGGCGAAAATTATCTTAACTGCTTCCCTGGACAAGCAATAGAGGAGTGGAAACAGTACCTACATGAAGTTAGTTTACCATGAGAAAAGATAAAAGGTCGCACTGGTTCATTGATGGCATAAGAAATTAATAAATTATGAATATTTTTCGTGGCGTTAACCAAACTCCTAAAGCTTTGATTACAATATTAAGACGTAAATCTAAATGGATTTTTTGAACTTCACAATAATCAACGATGTTTTATTAGGAAATAAGTCAAGTTAATTTTCTAACACATTTACCTCAGGATCTCGATTACCTTTTTGGCTGCTAGAAAAGCAGATGCAGGATTCTGTCCAGTTATTATCCTTCCGTCACTAACTACAAAAGGTTTAAAGTTTTCACTTTTTTCAAAATTGCTTCCCACTTCTTTGAGACGATCTTCCAAAGAAAAAGGAACAGTCTTTTCTAGTTTTACAGTTTCTTCCTCATCATTTGTAAAACCAGTTACTCTTTTGTTTTTTAGTATAGAATTTCCATTTTTGTCTTTCGCCTGCAATAGTCCAGCTGGTCCATGACAAACGGCAGAAATAACTTTATCATCGTTGTAAAAATCTTCTACTATTTTCTTTAAATCTTTGTCTTCAGATAAATCCCACATTGGTCCATGGCCACCAGGTAGAAATAAGGTATCATAGTCACCAGAATAAATATCAGATAGAAGTTTGGTATTTTCTAATTTCTCTTTGGCATCTTTGTCATTTTGAAGGCGCTTAGTATATTCAGTTTGATTTTCAGGTTGTAAACTCTTTGGATCAACAGGTGGTTTTCCACCATTTGGGGATGCGATTGTAACTTCATATTCATTGTCTGTAAATTCATAGTAAGGACTAGCAAATTCTTCAAGCCAATATCCGGTTTTATGTCCGCTGTTTCCTAATTGATCATGAGAGGGTAAAACAAAAAGGACCTTTTTCATATCTTTTGATCTCCAACAAACTATAAAATGCTCATGGTAAAATAGTAATAGTTTAGCTAACTTAATTTAATGTCTCTAATTAAGGATTATTTAGATTCTAGATATTTTTATCAATTTAGCTTGTAATTTTATTATTTTCTTCAACAGTGTATGACTGAGACAAAGTCCTGTAATACTTGATACTGACGCGAAATCAATCCAGAGATTAGATTAAAATCATGAATGTGCTTGCAAAGAAATCTTTTATCATATGATTGTTCAAACGGTAATTCACGATTTTATTTTACGCTGCCAAATGTATAGGAATTCCTAATATGCGTATGCTCCGTCAGCAGGCCTACATTGATTACACAGAGTAGTTTTTTCACCTTTATCGTTCTTTGTTATGCTCATTACCTCTACATTTTCCATACCACATTCATCACATCTACCTTTCATAATCATTCATAATCATGAAACTTTAAAAGACCAATCTATCCTAGCCAAATACTCTATCCACGTTGATACCTTTATTTCTTGTCTAAATAATTATTAATATGATTACGCCTTTAACTCATCATCTTGGGTTTCTAAAATACTATTGGCATCATCCTCTGAGCCTACTTCTGAAGCAGAATTTTGTTGGTTTTCCAAAGATGTAGATGATTGTTCAACCTTTGATAATTTTTTCTTACTTGATCTCTTTGCAGTCTCTATTTTTTCATCTATCCTCTGTTGTTCAGGCATAACCTGTCTAGTTGATCAAATATTATAAAGCCTAACCAGATTTGAGCTAGTATTATTGATTCACCACCAGAATCACAGAGTATGGTTAGTTTTGATATGCTGACTTAAGGATGGATCATCATGTCTTAACGCTATATTCAAAATTGAACTTCCTCTAAAGTTATTGAAGAATAGTAGGATTGGAATAACAGAATTAATTTATTACGCATAACTTGTGCACTGAATATGATGGGTGACACATGGTTTTTGACAATAGTTCTTATCTATAGGAACTCGTAATAAATTTGACTAAATACGTGGATTCAACGCAACATTCTTCTGCTGCTTTGATGAATTCCCAAAGAACCTTCTGATATTACAATGCATATTGCCTATGTTATTATCTATACAATGATATCTGCAGAATGAGCCTTAGTACTGTTATTGTTTTGTTGTTGAGCCAGCTGGGAGTCTTATCCTCATGATTTAATATCATTGAATCATTTGGATTTCCATAGGACCGAATTCTATAGACCATACTTTGGGTTAGTATACGTGAGTTTATTCATTAATCCTCTATCTCAAAATTTATTGTGATTAAATACTTTTATTATACAATATCATTTGCTGACACACACAACCACAAAAAGTAAAACCATTGGGAATTTTCCCTACCGATGAGGTATTAGGTCATTACTGAATTTATGTTTGTGGCCTATTTGTATGCCTCATTTCTAGTATTCATATCTGAAATCAATGATGCATTTTTTTGTCATGCAAATAATCTTATTCATCCTATTAAAATTTTAACTATTTTTTGCGATCTTTTAATAAAAATAATCAAAAAAACGCAAATAGATTGAGCATATGAGATCCCGATAGACAATGTAACAATACTGGGATTTTTTGATTGTAGTCAACCTTGCGATTCATTTAGATTTAGCAGGACAAGATAATTGTTAACCCCATATCATAATAGTGTAAATTAATTCCAAGATTTTATGACGTTTTGGAATTGAATCAATTGAGTTAATTACTAACTCATCATGTACAGAAGAATTGAAGATGACCATCAAATATAATAGTTGACCATATGTATTAGTCAATTTGCAATTCTCAATTTTAGTAGAAGGATTGAAAGATAAAAACATAAGTCTAGTGTAATCAGATCATTGCAGCATCCTAAAAAAAAAATTAATCTGGCCATGTCAGTTCTCGACTTGGTAATGGTAAATACTGGCGGTTCTCCAAGTCAGTCAATGCGAAATAGTTTGGATTTAGCTCGACATGTGGAACGCTGGGGATATAACCGATATTGGTTAGCAGAACATCATAATATCAAAGGCATTGCTAGTGCGGCTACTTCGGTGCTAATCGGATTTATTGCAGGAGGTACATCCACCATTCGAGTTGGCTCCGGCGGGATAATGCTTCCAAACCACAGCCCACTTGTCATAGCCGAACAATTCGGAACACTAGAGAGTTTGTACCCTGGCAGGATTGAGCTAGGTTTAGGACGTGCCCCGGGAACTGATAGACTGACTGCTATGGCCTTGAGACGTGGTGGTCTTGATGAATCAGAGGAAGATTTTCCTAATAGCGTAGAGGAATTGATGAGCTATTTGACACCCCAAACCACTGGTACAGATGTAAGGGCTACACCCGGAGAGGGATTGAACATACCTATCTGGCTTCTTGGTTCTAGTATTTTTAGTGCTCAACTAGCTGCAGAATGGGGTTTACCATTTGCCTTTGCTAGCCATTTTGCTCCTGCACACTTGGAATCTGCTATAAACATTTATCGAGAACGGTTCCAACCTTCTAAAACCCTACAAGAACCTTATATCATGGCTGCTGTTAATGTGTTTGCAGCTGATACCGATGAGGAAGCAAACCGTCTATTCACTTCCGTACAACTGATGGCGTTAGGAATGATTAGAAGAAATCATGGACTGCTGCAACCCCCCGTAAGTAATATGGATGACTTATGGGATCAGCTTGAAAAATATGCAGTGGGAGAACGGCTCAAATATTCTTTTGTCGGTGGCCCTGCCAAGATTAAAAATGGCTTGGAATCCTTTTTGAATCAAACCCAGGTAGATGAAATCATGGGTGTTTCCCATATTTATGACCATACTGCGAGACTGCGCTCTTTTGAGATTTTATCTTTAATCTGACAATAGCAAACCATCATAGACTACATTATCCAAAGACTGTAGAACAAAATATCCATCTACCTCCTTACCACTATTTGTCACATACATCTTGACGTTTTATTTATTTTTAACACATTAGCTTCGATATTGGTTATCTTGTGTAACAAGGATAACCCAACCTATTGCCCTAGCGATAATACCTTGTTGACGTTGTGGTAGAGTCACGATGTTTATAAAACCGGAAACATAACAACCAAGCATTACAACAGCAATCTAAAATGTACCGCAAATTGCTTAGCATTGAAGCTATTACCTTACATTACTTCGTTTATCCATCAACAACCACCTGCTTTTTTTTAACTTTTATGGATGTTCTCCATGTGATCACCATGTTATGCAGGATCAAATCGCGCTAACTGTTTCCTCTATGTTATCCATGATTGTGATATTTTATGTCTTGGGTCTAAATCGGGATTGAATTATTTTTGTTACTAATTCTAAGTATTATAAACTAGGATCTTCAAGCATGATAACTCATTATTACTTTCTAAATCATTGGAAAACAGGAACCGTATTTCTATGAATATTGATCTAAAAATCTTGTCAGTTTTAGACAATCTTTTTATAATTACTAATTCATCACCAGTACATGGAAAAAATTTCTAATATCGGCAAACAATATAGAAAAACTGTTTCTCTGTTAACTTTTTTTGTAATATGGACTTCTATTTTTTCTGTGATTATGTCGATTAACGCTGGAGATTTTACTTCTAATTTATTCCAAGCAGTTTATGCTCAAAATAATCAAACAGAAGCCGAAGACGTTCAAAAAGAGTCATTAGTGAAAGATGAATCATTGCAAAAACAAGACACGAACAATAATGATAATAAACTTCAACCCCGGGTAATTACCAATCCTGGACCTCAGAACTGTGGAATAAATCCCAATGCACCGCCATGCTGTACACCTGGAGAGGATAAAGGATGTATCGGCGAAGTACCTCAGAACTGTGGAATAAATCCCAATGCACCGCCATGCTGTACACCTGGAGAGGATAAAGGATGTATCGGCGAAGTACCTCAGAACTGTGGAATAAATCCCAATGCACCGCCATGCTGTACACCTGGAGAGGATAAAGGATGTATCGGCGAAGTACCTCAGAACTGTGGAATAAATCCCAATGCACCGCCATGCTGTACACCTGGAGAGGATAAAGGATGTATCGGCGAAGTACCTCAGAACTGTGGAATAAATCCCAATGCACCGCCATGCTGTACACCTGGAGAGGATAAAGGATGTATCGGCGAAGTACCTCAGAACTGTGGAATAAATCCCAATGCACCGCCATGCTGTACACCTGGAGAGGATAAAGGATGTATCGGTAATGATAATAATGTAAGTATATTGCAATTAGGGATAAATCCACAAAATCTAAAAACAGGAGACGAATTTAAGGTACAGGCGAACGTGATAAATAATCTGGATGTCCCAATAAAATACACTGGATCTCAATGTGGAGGCTCACCATTAGATATCCAATTTGACAAAAATGTAAATATAAACTACGCAATGGCATGCCAGGCAATATCTACAGATACACTAGGTACTCATGAAACAGCAACCGTGCAGGGTAAAGGATATGAAATATTAACGGCAGAAAACCGTGGTAACGTGAATGCACGGGTCACCTTCCACTATGGAATAGAAGGAGACAACAGTAATCAGAAACAAGTAACAGAATCATTTTCATTCGATATAACAAGCTAAGGGCCAACATTTATCACATTTCATCTTTCCTCAAAATCTTTATCAAACAACTTTCTCTTATTTTTCTCCAAATGCACCTTTTCACCTAACTGCTAAATCTATATAGAGGCCTTCTTCATAGTTTCCACCAATCATCTTTATATTTTAGTATATGAACTGGTAAGTTTTTTATCCTCGCTCGTTTCTAGCCGCACATAAGCTTAATAGTTGATCTCATCCTATTATCTGACAAAGCTATGAAAAAGTCAATATTGTCGATTACCATATTTGTCTTTTTATTTATCTTATTTTCATTTAGTTATTCATCGTCTACTATTTTTTTGTCATACGGTGCGTATTTCAAAGCCCCAGTATCACCCTTTGGTCCAGTTATAAATGACCCTAACCTCATGGTCGAAAAAGTCAACGACAAACCCTTAAACATAACTACTTCCTTAGCCTTCTTGGGACCTAACGATATACTTGTAACTGAAAAAGAGACGGGGAAAGTAATTAGAGTAATTGATGGACAGGTAAAAGAGAATGTTCCTCTTCTAGACGTTGAAGTGGCTACTGGAATGGAGAGAGGGTTGTTGGGATTGACTTTATCAAAAAGTATGAACGACACCACGACGTATGTTTTTTTATATTACACAGAATCAGGAAGTGGAAAAGATGGCGATGATGTTATTGCAGGTGTGGAACCTGTGGGTAACAGATTGTACAAATATGAATATCATGACGGAAAATTGATAAATCCCACCCTCCTTTTAGACCTACCTGCTACCCCTGTAAACAATAAAGGTGAACACAATGGGGGCAAGGTGATAATTGGCCCAGATAACAACATTTACACTGTAATCGGAGATGTAGGTGCTCACAGAACACAATCTCAAAATGTTGCTAAAGGCTCTGCTGCTGATGGTACAAGCGGCATAATAAGAATAACTCCAACCGGTGAATCTGCCGGAGAGCCTATTTTTGGAGCTGAGGGTCCATTAAAGTACTATTATGCAATGGGTATCCGCAACAGCTTTGGTATAGACTTTGACCCTCTAACAGGGATCTTATGGGCGACCGAAAACGGACCAGCCGCTGGGGACGAAATAAATATGGTTGAACCTGGATTTAACAGTGGGTGGGCTCAAATCCAAGGATTTGTTGATAGTGATGTTCTCAATCGAGGTAAATCTGTCAAGGATTTGTTAATCTTAGGAGATGCCAAATACAGTGACCCGGAATTTTCTTGGAATACTACTGTTGGAGTAACTGATGCCAAATTTTTCTCATCTGACAAATTAGGAAAAGAGTATGAAAACAACCTCTTTGTGGGTGATATTAATAATGGCTATATCTACCGATTCACTCTAAACTCAGAAAGAAATTCAATCGAAATAAACAATAGTTCCTATGACGGAAATTTGGAAACTTTGGCTGATAAAGAGGTAAATAATCCAAAAGAGGTTATTCCCCTCATATTTGGTAGTGGTTTTGGAGGCATTACAGATTTAGAGGTTGGACCAGATGGTTATCTATATGTTTTGACTTATTTCGGAGAAATTTATAGAATCATTCCAAAATTAAACCTTATCAATTCAGATAACATATTACATACAAGTAAGTTACCACCACCTCTAACCCAATCCACCACCTCTATTTCTAATTCAACCCTAGTACAAATAAAAGGCATTGAGGGTAACAAGTCTTACAATCCTAATCCAGTCATGGTCAAAGAAGGTCAACAAATTCTGTGGGTAAACGGTGATGCAATTTCTCATACGGTAACCTCAAATTCTCCTGAAAATGAATCTAGAAGTGACTCCGGAAAGTTGTTTGACTCTACTGCAATATTGCCGGGGCATTCCTATAGTAAGGCCTTTGATATCCCTGGCACTTACTCGTATTATTGTTTCTACCATCCTAATATGATTGGAAAAGTATTAGTAGAGTCTAAGTGACCGTTTAGTTTCGATGAACTAATAAATAAAATCCAAAAAAATGGTTACCATTGTAATATCTACTCGTATTATATCCTGTTGTTTATTAGCAATATCTATCGAATTTCCAATCATGGATCCAGTTTTAAAACTCTGTTCTCATGACTTTGGATCAATATCTAATTATGATTTAGCACTTGTCTAGTGGAAGTTATTTTCAAAATCTTATCCCGTGCAATTTACATATACCATTTGTTACCACCGGTATATAATTGGTACTTGCATTGAGAAATTAGTAACGTGCCTTTGACTAAAATTCTTGTGTTGATTGACTGATATTTTTTTATCACCTAATTACAAAAGGACTTAGTTCGGGAATTGATAGTAAGGAAAAATCTATGATAAAAACTAAAACAATAATAGAAAATTTTACAAACCAGAAATAATAAGGTATAACGATTAGAATAATGTCAAATTATGGCTAAGTTGTCTTTTTAGTTTTTTTAGGAGTACTTATCATACTAAATCTAAATCATCAAACAAAATTTAGAAATATTTTGTTATAGTTCATTCAATATGCCTGACTCCGTCTGAGATACGTTTACTTTCACCTCAAAACAATCTTTTATTATAATTATAATGTGGTTTATTATACTACTTTTAATGAAATGTTCTATATGGTTTGTTTGTAATCATTGTCTATTAAATGGTATCTAAGAAAGTTACACCAAAGGATGATAAGAAAGGATTAGCATCTGCTGATCAAGAAACAAAAAAGAAGGTCGCAAGTAAAGGCGGAAAGGCAAAAGCCAAGGCCACTAGCACAAAAGCCACTAGCACAAAAGCCACTAGCACAAAAGCCACTAGCACAAAAGCCAAGGCCACTAGCACAAAAGCCACTACTCCTAAGAAGACCAGTGGCAGTGCTAAGAAAAAATAATATCTGATTTATAACCACTTATTTTTAGTAATTTTTATTTCTTTTTTAATTGTGTAATCATTTGAAATAATCACATGATTGAATAGTAAAACTGTGTTTTTTGAAAAATCCATTTTTGCAAGTAAGTATATTTCTTGATTTTAAATTATGCTGATTAGTCTGTAAACAACTGTTTAAGTGATTCGTATCTTTTTATATATTCAATTCCTTTTGGAGATATCGTATAATGGGGAACGTCTGTATACTCGCTATTTAATATGAGATTCTTATTGGTAACTGGCTTTATGAATTGATTAGATAATAAAGATGTTAGAGTGTGTTTATTTGTTGAAATTCTATATTTAGTCAACGGGATGGGCTGGTTTTTTAAATAAAGTAGGGCATCGTATACGCAATCATAATGGGTCCTGTAGCCTTTTGCTTTTACCTTTGATTCTGATCTTTGACTTCGAATTACCGCTGCCATGCCTGCTTATAACATCATAAGATAAACACAAATCTTAATACATCCATCGATTAAAAATACCCAACTTTTATTATAGGTAGATAAGGTAGTAAAATCATTGATAAAATAGTCAACATGTCTAAGAATAATATTATCAAAGTAAACCAGGACTTTCCAAATGATATTTCATAATTTATTTTCAGTGTTATTTATAGATAGTAACTTTAAAAAGTATGATTACCAGGAGAACTTGCGGGAGTTGATTGTATCATACACCATTGGAATGATGACTTCATAATATTAATACCGCAGCACTAACTACCGTTGTCCACATGCCATCTTTATTTCCAGCAGCAGACTGGGTAAAATTTTGTGTTTTGTATATCTTTCCTGAAAGTTTCCATTGTTCTTCATTCTGATCCCATGTAAGTGTAGGATCGGTGGGGAGTCCAATTGTAGTTGCAAGCATTTCCATGGCCAAATCCTCTGCATAATCTCCAGCCTTTGAAGCTGTTTCTCCAGTTGAATGGTGTTCTGACAAATACCCATATTGAGCATCATCCGCTGGTCTAGCTAACCCAATGGAAGCAGCAATTAGTCTGTTTGGCTCATTCGTAGCTGATCTAGCCATTACCGTAAAAACAATTTGTCCTGGTTTCAGATATTTTCTTCCTTCTTCCTTATTTACTATCTTGCACTGTGGTGGTTTGATACTAGATACGGATACCAGATTCAGATCGCTTATTGAAGCATCACGTAAGGCAAGTTCAAAGCTAGTGAGATAATCTTTGTGGGTGCCTCTACCCTTAGTAAAAAACATAATTTTCGGAATATAAGCCATAGGATCTGACAAGGGTATTTTCTTGCATAGTTCATTTTCTCCGTCCATCTCTACACAAGTTGTGTAAAGGATAGGTTAAAAACATGATTTTTGAAGTGACCGATTGGTCAATTGATTTAGCGTTTCTAAAATGTATGTATTTTTTGCCTAAGAAATACCATGATTTGCCAATTACAGATGTAGTCGAGATCCAAGAAATTGTTACACTGCAATATAAATTCGGTTTTTAGACTAGAACGGGCCCTGAATTGGTGATCCTTTAAGAAACCCGGTATGATGATATTTTTATATCGGCTTGATCATCTTTGACTTTGTATTTTGTCTGTAATGAATTTTCTTATGCAATTATCACTGCATTCATATACAACATTAGGGGAAATATGATATCTTTTCTCTTCTCAATTATCATTACTTTTACCAATCACCTTAGACATTGAGAAATAGAACCGAATACCTTTCCTAGGATTTTTGTCGAGAGTCTGAATTTGATAATTTACACGCCTGATATTCGTACATTTCTATATCAATGACAATAAATGCTAATTTTTCTAAGATAACACCAAGCAAGAGTAATGTATCAATTACTACTACCACTAATAAGCTTAAAATATACAGTAATGAATTTTGATTTAGTGGCAAAAGTCATAGCATTTCATTCATACAAGGGAGGAACAGGTAAAACCACTCTAGCAGTAAATCTTTCTGCAAACCTGGCCTCAAAGGGATACAATGTTTTGCTTGTTGATATGGATGTCTATGCTCCAAGCTTGTACGTTTACTTTAATATTCAACCCAAGAAATGGATTAATGATTACTTAAATGATAAAATTGCCTTTTGTGATTCTGTTTATGATTTTTCTCATCTAATGAAAGAATTTAATCCAAATACGCAGACCGAAGACAAAGGTGGCTCCTTTCATGCTGTTTTTTCTAACCCTTCAAAGAAAGAAATAACTGATTTAGATTCAGTCATGAGGAAGGACTCATCAAAGTCTCACATGCTTAAAAAGATGTTATATTTAAAAGAAACAAGTATTACTGTAACTGACTATGATTATATCATTTTGGATACGAGTCCTGGTATTCGATATTGGTCAATTAATTCATTGGCCATTTCGGATACTATCTTTTTGTCATTAAAGATGGATAATATAGACGTAGAGGGCACTAAGCATATGGCTTTGGATGTGTATGGTTCTTTCACAAGCTATGGAACTAGATCCTACTTGTTGTTAAATCGAGTTGCAGGCTATTGCGAACCGCCTTTAACCATGGAATCAGGCAACCCTATTTCTAATGAAAATACTTCCTCATTTAAATCCCTGCTACTTGAACAAAATGAAACAATTAAGAATTTAGAAAAGCTAATAAAAATGAATGTTATTTCGATGATTCCTTGTTATTGTGATATGCAATTTGAAAGACAGGAGTATTTAACTGTCTTAAGAAATCCAAATCATCCTTTTTCAAAGAAAGTCGATGAATTATCAAATAAAATGGGCTAGTCTATATCGACTTTGATTGTTAAGGATGTTTAATCCTCAAAAAACATAACCTCTTTAATAGAAAAAAAGAAATATCTACATAACATAATAATCTAGAATGAAACATTTCCCAGGTAGTGACATCATAGGTAGAAACTTGAAACCACCCGATCTTGGGGTGTACCTAATTTCTGGACCAAAACTATCGGGAAAATTACATTATTGCAATAATTTTATTTTGAATGGCTTAACAGACGGTGTTTTTTGTATTTGTATCAGCTCTTCATTCATTGAAAAACAATATAAGAGTATTTTCTTTTCTGGATTGGAAGACCTGTGTCTTAATTTGAAGGTATTAAATCCATATACATTGAAAGGAGACGATAGAGTAGGGTTTGAAAATAGTCACGCGCTAACACATCTTTTTGAAGAAGTCAGACAATTGATTGACTCCAACTCAAATCGACCTGTTTACTTTGTGTTAAGTTCATTGACTAACTTTCTAGAAAATTTTAGCGATCAAGATGTAACCAAATTTGTTACTAGTTTAGTCTTTCTGCTCAAAAACCATGAGGTAAATTCAATATTTACTATTGATAACGCAGACCCAACTTCATCCATATTTGTTAACAAGATAGCACATCTTTTTGACGGACTGTTTGAAACTAAATTACCTTCAGATTCTTCCCAGTTACAAAGATACATAAAACTAGTATCCATGTTTGGGAATAATAATCTTAAATCAGATTGGATAAATTATACGCTAGACGATAACAATATCATTACTTCTATTAGTAATCAAAGCAGATTAATCTGTAATTTATGTAAGGAACAAATTAATGAATCTCCTGTATTCTATCAAGAACTTTCTTTTCATCAGGAGCATTTACCCGTATATATGAAATTATTTAATTTTTATGGAAATTCGAAAATTGCAGAATTTGGTTCGTCTGGAATTTTATATACTAATTTCTTTTTTATTGATATCGTTGGATTGTCAGATCCTTCCTTATCAGTTAAGAATCAAATAGAAAAGATCCAGATACTAAATAATTTGATCAATTCATGTAATTCTTATAAAAAGGACCGCGAAAAAAAGATCCTTCCTACTGGCGACGGCATGGCGATTGGATTCTTGACTGACCCTAAACTGCCTGTAGAATTAAGCTTGGAACTTCACAAAAAACTGGGAATACATAATTCAAATTCGCCAAACCAATCAATAATACAAGTACGTATTGGAATTGGTTCGGGCCATGTTTTTATTGTCAATGACTTAAATGACAATCAAAATTTATGGGGTCCAGGCATAATACTTGCTAGAAGAGTTATGGATTTAGGAGATCAAGGCCACATATTGATCGAGGGGAGTTTTGCTGTTAACCTGTTTAATATTGACAGTGAATTAAAGAAAGACATACATTATCTTGGCAATTACTTTATAAAACATAACCAAAAAATTGATGTTTATTCCCTGCACAATCAATATGCGGGCAACGTAGAAATTCCGCAAAAATTTTTAGACTTACATAAATCCATTTGATACATTCTATATGATCAACGATTAATCTAGACTATAAAATGATGATTAACCAATTTCATTATTATGGAGTTCATTTGCTATTGCTGGTTTTATTTTATGCTAACCAAGTTTAGTAATACTATTTCTTCTTAAAACTCTGGCTATAGTCCATCACAATTATTGACGATCATCCAATTTTAATTGCTCAATTGTACCAATATTTGCATAACTTAAGAATATTCGCTATATCTTTTTGTAAGGGGAGGGTATTAACAGCTTATTAGGGTATGTTAATCATTTTTGAGAATGTTTTTATATCTTTATCCAGTAAAAAGCCCGTATGGCTGTTTTTCTCGATGTTCATAAAGTGCCATTTAAAGAAGAGAATCTCCAAGAGCTTGTCAATGCTCCTGCAGATGAATACGGAGTTACACATGTCAACTTATTTTATAACATGGAAGCGGGTGTATGTTTTTGTTTATTAAACGCTCCTGATAAAGAGGCAGTCATAAAGCATCATGATAAGGTTAATATAGAATGCGAATGGATCACAGAAGTTAGCATGGCAACAGGTAATGAATCTCTAAAATATGGTAGCCGCTGAGTATATTGGAAGCCAAAAACTTAACTCAGATAAAATTCATTGTATTGCAGTAAATCTCACCCTGTGAAAAGAACGGAACTCGGTAATTTACAATTTATTACCATTATTATATGGAGAATCAAAAGAGCAAAGATAATCTTATATCTGTTGGTTGATTAATAACCTAAAGTTATCAGAAATGCCCCATGATATTGGCATACAGGAAGTCAATGTAAATCATACTCTTGAGGAAGCCCTAAACCTAATATCTAAAATATTTTCCAATACTCAGCGATATTTAGAAATAATTGTAAGTCAAGATTGGTTATGCCATTTAGTGGAGAATCCATCAATTTTTACACTTATGAAGAAATTGAAATCCCGCAGTATTGATGCTAAGATCGTAGTCGAAATAAGCAAGATGAATGTTAATTGTTCGAAGCGACTAATGAAGTATTCTGATATAAAACATTCACAAGGATTAGTAGGTTGCAGCTTTAGGAATGAACAATCATACTGTTCCTGTCATATCTCAGAAAATAAATTGATTGATCCGGGGCAGGAGATAGAATCGTTCGAGAAATTGACCCATTTTTTCTATGTTGATAACGTGCATTTTGTCAGACAACAAGAAATTTTATTTAAACCTTTATGGCGGGAATCCATCTCAGCAAGGGAAAAAATAACTGAAATTGAAAAAGGGGTAATGGAAGTCATATTAAACCACAAATCCCAATCAGAAATGGACGTCGATTCAAATAAAATACTTTTTCGCATAATGGAATCTTGCGTAGATCAAATACTAATATTAATTCCCACAACTGATCTCTTTTGGAGTTTTTATTGTAGCAAAATGTTTGATTCAATTTCAAAGATGTTGGTCAAAGATGTGACAGTGAAGATACTAATTCATTTAGAAGAGGGACAAACGACTTTAAAAGACGAAATACGACATAAACTCAAGGAATTCTCTCGGGATTTGGATATTAATACTAATTTTTTCTCAAAAAAAATTCCCCAATCTCATTTATCACTAATAGTAGATAACGTTGTTCTAATAGATATTGATTACAGCAGAGAAAAATCTATTCTTTCTATTGACCCTATAAATCCCGTAGTGTCCTTTTCCATTAATGATACTCGAGTATCATCCTCATCGTCAGTTTTTGATATATTGTGGATACAATCTGATTTTGAAAGACAAAAAAAGATAAAACAAACATATTTTGATATTTTTAAAGGATTCAATATGAAAAGCGAAAATTATAGTAGGGATTGGAATTTTAAAAAGAAGGACAGTAAGTAATTTTACATCCATTCCCTCATTCTCTCTGAAATAAAAAAAGCTTTGCTCAAGTCAATCAATCGATTTGGCCCATTGAATTGATTCTAGAATAGATAAATATTTATAATTAGTAACTATATATGTTAGGTTTATTCACCATTAGTATTCTATAGTTTCATTGATTCTATTATTATTCATTATGTATCATGGTATCGAAATAAATCAGAAAGCATCACAAAAAAATGAACTGTATTTTTATTCCATCTTGATCGTAAACATAAAATGATGATTCCTGGCGATATTCTAATTCTAGTAGGTTTTCATCAATAGATATACCATTACTAAGGAGTTGGTTTTTCAATGAGTTTTTCTCTTTATTATCATCAGGTATTTGTATTGCAAAATGGTCTAGCCCTACGTTGTTCAAGTTATTTGCACTATTAGGTAGGATATTTGTCCCAATCCAACTATTTGTAGCAACGTGATGATGATATCTATCTGCGGCAAAAAAATTGGCCCCAGGGTAGGATGCAGTATGGTAAAGACCAATCATATCTTGATAAAACTTCTTGGCTTTAGGAAGGTTTGATACGTGTAAATGAACGTGACCTATCGACGTTTTTTTGGGAAAACCCTTCCACGTTCCATAACTTTCACTATTTAGCAAATTTTTGACATCTAATGGTTCTGTAACCATGTGTATTTTGTTTTGGCCAGTCCAGATCCATTCAGATGGGTGCCTATCGTGGTAAACCTCGATTCCATTATTATCAGGGTCGTGGAGATATAGAGACTCTGAGACCGCGTGGTCAGCCATACCCTCATAGTATTGTGGTCTGAGATTTTCCTGAATGTGTTGCAGAAATGACGCTAAAAATTTTCTTTCAGGCAGTAATATAGCAAAATGATAAAGTCCCGCCTCTCTTTTTATTATGCTGGGATTACTTGTTATATTACTATCAACGCTATCTATCTGACTTAAGACCAGCAGCGATGAAACCCCGTCTTGTCCAGGTTCGTATGTGCCAAGATATGATGTGTTATTCTCTGAACTTTTTTGTACCATCCTAAATCCTAAAATGGATTCGTAAAAATCTATGGAATTCTGTAAGTTGGAGACTTTTAGATGCACATGATCTATCTTTAAAGACGGATTAGCGATAAACCTATTATCTTTCTTATTACTATTATTACTATTATTATGATCCACGTGTATATTTCGCCTCTGATCTATTTAATACCAAATGTCAGTTCAAAAGATCAAACTAAAAAAATAACTAGATATTAAGACTGAAATAGTATGTTATATTATTTTGGATAGTAACCTTCTTTTCCTGTGTTTATTTGCTGAAATCAATTTGAAATTGGGCTCTATGCATTTGGTTATGTATGTTAAACGGGATATACTTGATAAAGCCCATAATAACTCAAGAATTGTCTTTTTAAACTCTCCTAAAAAGTAACGACATATATTCTGTCGAAAACCTTACTAAGGTTGATAGTGATATCTCTTATACAGGAAAGTAATTATGAATCAACTCTTTTCCTATAATCAGTTCTCATCAAGCGGTTTCATATTTTTATATTTGGAAAAAAGCGTAAAAACCTACCCTATGATTTTCCATTAATTGTGTTGTCTTCTGCGCTGTATTGTTAACTTGACTCAGTTCGAAAGTGTACCTCCTGACAATTTTGATGTATTTATGGGCATAACAGGAATGACTATTTCTAGACCAATCGATTCTTTCAGTAGTATCTTCTTTAATTTGACCGTCAATGAATCATTATGAGTCAAAGATAGAATCATTATGAGTCAAAGATAGCCTTATCAGTAACATTGAAAATTTGCCTGGTCATAGTATACAAAAAGATACCAAGGATTGACTGCTCATCAATAGGTTATCGTGAGTGTAAAAAAAATTAAGATTTTTCGTGCAGTTTCGAGCACAAATAAATCATTTAGATTTATGAAGCTTGAAGCAATGTTACAAAGTTAAGGTGTACGGCTTGTTTCTAACATTCCTCCTTCCATTACATTCTCTCTTTCTGAAGCTGATGGCATTTCTAGACCAAGTTCCCCATATCCTTCAGCAAGTTTTTCATTCACATGGACTACTGCAGTATTGATGTTCTCATAGGCGCTGCCCACTCTTTCTGGAAGAGCATCTGCTTCTTCCTGGGTTGTAATAACACTACCAGGAGGGACAAATTTGTCGTCTGCAACTTCTACTCCACCTGTTATAGTGCTAGAAACTCCAACTGCTACATCATTTCCTAGTTTTGCATCAAATACCAAGCTTTCCATTCCAACAAATGTGTTATTTCCTACATAGGCGGGTCCATGTATCAAAACACCATGTGCTAAGCTTACATTTTCACCGACATACACAGAATACCCGTCATCAAACCTTGTGTCATTCCCCAACAAACGGTCTCCATTACTTGCAAATCTTCTATCATCTAGGTTGTTGTCATCTACTGTAGTTTCCAACCCATGGATTACAACACCATCTTGCATGTTAGAAAATGGTCCGATATAGAGTGGTGTTCCCTCATCACCCCTGCATACTGCAGTGGGTGCAACTAGGACATTTTGTCCTATGTAACAATTTCCAATAACTACTGCGAATGGATGGATGAATGCAGATCCTTGTATAGACGGAGAAGTTACATTAGAATTAAAGTCGGTTATAACATTTTCGTGAATATTTGGCCATTGCTGACTACTGTTTGGAGCAACTTGTTCACCTTGTTGCGGTTGTGATACATTCCCTTGTCCATAACTTTGAGGTATTATTGTCATCAAGATAGCGATACCTGCTATCGCAATTATTCCAGTTAATAATTGGTAGTTTTTTCTATCCATTGCTAATTCCTTGACGTATCATATTTAACGGCCAGAGTGAAATGTTATTGATCCTTTGTCTAAATTTTTTCTAAAAATAGGATTTCTAAACATACGCTGATGGAGGCAGTATGTTTTAAGGTACAAAGTTAGTTTCCCCTTGTAAGGCAAAAATGAAACTAGACAAAAAGCACTCTGAAATTATAAAAGGACCATTAAGTAACATAAGTGGATGAAAAATTCAAGAATGATTTTCATATTTACTTGTTGTCTTGATGTCTATCAGAATTAGTCTTAATTGATCATATAAAATCTCTCAATTTACTAAAACTTGTATTCATATTAGTTTGGTAATTCAGACAAAAAAAGAATAGGTTTGTTTACTGCTTGAGAATCTGCAAGAAATTAATTTGCTCTTACTTTGTACTGCTTAATTGTCCCCTTATTTCACCATCTGGATGTTGAACTGTGTGAACGTTAACATAAGTACTATTACCCTTAATTGCAGTTATTAAATCAGAGATTGCTTTTCCTTGTAAAGGTCCCTCCAAATTAATTGCCGCTAGAGTACCGTTTATGGTAAGCCCATTCTGATTTGGATTCTGTGTAGGATCGAATGTGAATAGAGTCACTGCAATTGGTCCGTTTTCTCCTAGAATTCCACTATGGATATGGGCGGCGGTTACATTCTGGATATTAGAAGCATTAACGTTGAAGTCTAATGTATCATTGTTAGGGAGAATCGGGGTAAATCTTGCATCTCCTGTTGCTTGAGTATCTACTGCTGGAACTTCCTCTTGACCAGTAAGGTTAGCAACAAAATCGTGGTTTGCGTATGCTGTTGACGTACTTGAAATTGCCGATACTGCAAATACACTTCCTAGTGCTAGCGCAATTGCTAGAAATAACATTCTGTTATTTTTGATTGTCATCCACTTAATGTCAATAATGTGATATATAACCACTTTGTTGGACTTCTCAGTTTTCTAGAAATCCTCATGACACAAATTATCACAGGATATATGGGATAATTTGAGCAATAATTATCAAATGACTGTGATTGGATAATTTTAATTCCAACTGAAAGACTTTCATATTTTTCCAAGGGTAGATGACATGCTTTGTAATTCTATATTATTGTCGAATTTTGATTTTATGATCCATGATCAATTTCTTTTCAAAGCCAAAACAAGCTATTTCAATATCAAAATCTCTGCAGATTATAAATGTGGTAATAATGGTCTGCAATTGTTAATTGATATTTGTTGACCATGGAATTTTGTAAATCAGTATATCTAGATGACCTTAACTTTAGTAAGGACTGTTCTCATAGAAACTGGATGAAGAGGTAGCGTGGTTATCAATCTCATATTAGGATGATGTTGCATTATCTATACTTTGTCGCTTGAGTTCTTGATAACTGGCCATTTTTCCTTACGTAGTGAATCCATCACAGTGTGATTCAGATTGAGATGAGCCTGAACGAGTTCTTTGGGAGTCAAAGCCATCCACTGATTTAGTGAAATATCTTGGAAACGAGAACTTTTAAACATCTCCAGAAACCGCAATGGTTTATCACCAATATTTTCAATGTAGTGTCCCATCGCAAATGGGACATATCCAACATCCCCTGCTTGGTAGTCGAAGGTCCGTGCTTTTCCTTCTGATGCAAATACTCCCATTCTGGCATATCCCTCAATATAGTATTGCCATTCATCAGTGTTCGGATGCCAATGCATCTCTCGCATCCCGCCTGGTTTGACCTCCACAAGTCCTGCCGCAATGTTGGTTGCTACGGGAAAATTAGACGAATCTACCATACGAACCGTCCCACCACTGGTCTCCAACGGCTTTTGATTCAGGAAATGATAGCTAAAAGATCTTTGTCCTTGATTACTGAGAATCTTATCAGCAGCTAACGGCCCTGGAATCTCGGTAGGAAACATATAATACTTGTGATCAAGTTCGTGCATCGGAATATTGGCAAATTCGATAACTGGCAAGCCAAAATTCTTTGCCAGTACTTCTTTGGGAGTATGGGCAAACCAATCGGTAATGAGGAACGTTGAATCTTCAGAAAAGTTACCATCATCAAAAACGAGAAGAAACTCACAGCCTCCTTCTAATCCTTGGATCGAATGAGGAATACCTGGAGGAAAATACCATAGATCTCCAGTACTCACATCGTCTAGAAAGTTACATCCGTCTTGGTCTACTGCGCTGATTCGTGCTTGTCCGTTGAGCATATAAGCCCATTCCGCCTCCTTGTGCCAGTGTAATTCGCGTACTCCACCGGCATTTAACCGCATGTTAACCCCAGCGAGTGTAGTAGCTATGGGTAACTCTCGGGCTGTTACTTGTCGTGTCCATCCACCCTTCTGGAGTCGATTGTGTGCCAAAGCAAATGAAAACTTCATGTTTGGTAACGTACCTGAGTCAGTGCTAGGAGGTGTAAGAATGTCAGGGTTCTGGCGGTCTAATTCTTTATTGCGTGGACCAGGATCAGTACCGCCTGCATCATGTCCAATGGGTTTTGGTATGGATCTTTCTGAGACCATTTCATAACACTACTACTTGATTGCAGATAATAACGGTGGTACTATTTATCCCATTTTTGAATGACATTGAACTACTAAAGATGTTCCGATCTTGTTTTACCTTATTCGTTCTACAATATTTCCAAATATCTGCCACCTTTTGCATCATATAGGTAAACCCTAACTAAGGAATGATTTATACTTAATGGAAGATTTGATGTGGTCAAACATCAAAATAATACTGTCAAGCCCAATCTAATATTTTGAAAATTACAATTCAAAGGGCAAAAGATTTTTCAAAATTGTGTTGGCCTATTTAATTCATATTTCCTGAAGCTGTCAAAATGGCATTATAGTGTATGTCATAAGAATCAACTAATAGTAACGAGATAAATTGAAAATAAAATATTTTTCCTAATTGTTCTTTTGAAGTTTCCTATAAATAATCTAAGTTTATCAATGCCCATTGTTTTTGTGCCATATCAATTACTTCCACACGTGATTACTCTAGGAGGAAAGGGTGAATATTTGTCGAATATGTTCTATATTCTTGATCTTTCTGGTAGAATTTGATTATATACTTTTGCATTATTTTGTAATGTGTATGGATATGCATAGTACACAACCAAAGATACATTTGAAATCTACTGATAAAAAATGTTGTGAATATCGAACAAAATAGGACAAAGGGATCTTATAAAGGTAGAAGTATTCGAATAGATTATTCTTTTAAATGGTGGATGGGAATTTGTAGGATAAATTAAGAAAGGATGACCTCCGCAATTAATCTAATGAGTGACGTATATGCAATTTCAGCAATAACTTTAATCATAAAAGACATGAAAAGGTCTTGTAACTTTTATTCTAAAATACCTGGTTTTAGATTGATTTATGGCGGATCTCTCGATGATGCATTTACTACTTTTCAGATTGGAAAACGCAAGTCACCTATGTATTTGAATCTAGAACTTGAAACCTCTGAAAGTAGTACTCGTCTTAGTAATTACAAACCTAGATTTTTTGGTAGAATAATTTTTTATACTACCGATGTAGACAAATTATATTCGTATTTTATCAGTAATTCATCTCTTTCAGGTTTAATGTTGCTTGTTCACGAACCGGTGGATGCCCCTTGGGGTGAAAGATATTTCTATGTAAGAGAACCAGATGGGTATGAACTTTCATTCGCTCACCCTCTGAAAAGAAAATCTGTCCAGCAGAATTAAGGTGATCTGTAGTATTAATGATTCGAAATTGTGATTGTTAATAAGCGGGATTCCATATTGGGTCCATGTTGGTAGTCTGGTTATTTATATTGTTTGGAGAATGTTTTTCGGTATCGAAGCAAAAAAATATCCCCCTATAATTTGAAACCAAAAACTAACTTTAATGTTTGAATTAGTGATCAACTCTGGCCTCAAAATACAAAATATTGTCGTCCATAATTTTAGGAAAATGAATGATATATTACAATATTTTCTTCAAAACGTTACGTTTTTTATAGTATGATAAAAATGTAAAGAGAGTATGTATGCTTTTAGATCAATACTATTGGGTTGTGTACTTGCAACCATGGCTTTCATCTCTGGATTGACAGGTCTCTCACCACAAATAAATGCTAATACGCCAACAACGGCCGAGCTTCCTGCAACCATTGGAAATGGATCAGCCTCTGATTTGGGATTAACAAATAGTACAGTGCCAGCAGAAAATACTACAACAGTAGCTCCAGTGTCTCCTCTATGAAATTTTTGATACGGGTTTCATTCCCTAATTCACTTGGCAACGAAATGGTAAATGATCCAAGCTTTCTAAAAAAAATAGAAGAATATATAAGAAATACAAGATCAGAATCGGCATTTTTTACACTTTATGATGGAGAAAGAACCGCAATGTTTGTAATGGATATATCCTCCCCTGGTCAAATGTATGATGCTTGTGAACCATTGTTATTGCTAGGTGGAAAAGTTCACCGTGAGATGATAATGACCCTTGATGATATAAGAAAAGGCTAGTAACTTTTCTTAGTCCATTTAACTATTTATCATTCTTTTAATAAATATTCGCTCCTCTTAAAAGCTAGATTGGGTTGTATTGAAGCCTTCATTACCTGCTCGATATGTGATAATCTGTTCCTTGGATATGATCATTATTTGAAAAAAAGGAATTTGGAGATCGTTTTATTCTATGCTCAGCACAAGCATTTTAGAGTTGATGATTTAAGAATGAGAAGTAAACAAGAGTTTTCTAATTATTGTAATGACCATAGCAGCACCACTTTTTCTGATTGCATTAGATCCTAATCTATCTCATTCATTGCAAGCACACGCACAAATAAACAACACTGATAATATTATTTCTAGTAAATATTATATCAGATATAGCCAATAAAGTTATATCTGAACAGCCGGTTGTCCTTAGGGGAATTATATCGTCTGAAGATTTTAATAATGTAACTTTGAAAACAGGGTAAGATCCTCCAGGTGCGGCGATACTGCCTAATAGGGACGACGGAATTATAAATACGGGTATAGTAACGTTTATCGCAACTAAACCAGGGGAAGTGGGTATTAGCCATAGGCTATATATTGACAATAACACTTTTTCTAAGATTGATACAGATAGATTTGGAGCATTGTATTCACGATATCAAAATGATACAGGAGAACGCAGAACCCCAGGTGACTTGGGTACCCCTTCAGTTATCGTGCCAGATTATAGTCTGCGCCTCCATATTTCTCTGCATCCATTCCTTTCATAGGTGATTCAGTATGACTGAGAACTGTGCAGGTAAACCTATTATCGCAGTAAATAGTTCGATCTAAAGGAGTTGCCGACCTGTAAACTGCTATGATAAATTAATTCCTACAAATATGAACCTCAAAAGGTTTTTTCTAATAATTGCCCTTTGCGACTTGTTTTTGGATTGTGGGCAAAACAAGGAGGGTTATTCTCGCTTGGAAAAATAATCTTAATTTGAAGATTATGGTCACTTTCTTACTCTAGTTTTCTGATTTCATCATTTGCAACTTTGATCATATTCTCCTTTTCTTGGTTTAATTCGTCATCGGTCAAGTTAATGGCAGATATTATTGTAGGATTGGCTCCATTAGGAGGGTCATCAGTAAAAATGATTACGTGTGTAGATGTCTTTAATATTTCAATTACTGATTCATCATCCGGTGGTAGGTTCAATTCAAGATCTTTTACTGGAACCACAGATCCAAGATCGTCAATATCTAGTAAAGTAACATTTATCTTGTGTTCTACCTGGCTAATTTTGTTAATCTTAACTAGCACTAACATGTTACATCACCATCTTTAATACATTTTTCGACTAAAGAGAGGTAGGATACGTAAGAATCATAAAAATGTTGTATGTAGAGAATAGATATAACTTGTAGATGATTTTTTAAACACCTGTTCTACACACTTTTCACCATTTTCTGTAGGGACAAAAAAATAAGAATTAATATTTATATATGTTATGAACTTCCTAGATAAATCGAATCAATAAGGATAACGAAAACATCAGAATAACCGGTTGCATTTTATCATATCAATCATAAAAATATTTGAAATCACCAAATTCGCTGGGGTGTGTTCATAAACATTAGATATCAATTTTTTTATCATAGGTATCTTTGAGATTAAAAAAATACTTACCAAACTTGTAACCCTGTAATATTTCCGCAAATTTGGACTAATTACATAGTGTAAGAAAACTTTATATAATGTAATGTATATTACATATATTAGGTGTATATGACATATGAGTAATAAAGATATAATACCAAGCGATTGGATTAGCAGATTCTTTGAGACAGATTTAGGAAAAGGTAGAGCAAGAGGGTTAGAATTGTTCAATAGAGAAGTATTCAGCGATTTTGACGATATTCATAAGGAAATGAACAGAATGTTTGATGTATTCAACGATATCTCTAATAATGCCCCAAAAGAGCTTGTAAGGGAATATGAAACAAAGGAAGGTGGGAAAGTTAGAGAAGTAGGGCCAATCGTATACGGATATTCGATGACTATCGGACCCGACGGCAAACCTCACGTAAGGGAATTTGGAAATGTCAAATCTTTGAATAACAATGCTGTAAAAAAAATAGGAACAAAACCAGATACTGTCTCCCAAATATCCGCAGAAAGGGAGCCATTAGTTGATGTGAATATGACGGATAAAGAGGTCAAAGTAGTGGTCGAAATGCCCGGTATTAGAAAAGAAGACATAAAAATAAAAGCATATGACTCGCAAGTTGAGGTTACATCATCAAAGGATGCCCAAAGAAAATATCATAAGAATATAGAACTTCCAGAGCTAGCAGAAGTTGAGACCGCAAGGTCAGCATATAACAATGGCATACTGGAAATAACCTTCGACAAAAAGAAAGTTACTAAACCTGCAGGTAAGGAAATTAAAATAGAGTAGAATCTAAATCTCACTCTAGGCATTCATTAATTTTTTTTAAATCTTTTAAAATAGCAATCACATTTTAGTTTTGTTTTGTTTGGAATTATTTGATAATATCAACATTTTGTATAAAGACTTGTATTTATTTACTGTAATAGACAATTAGACCGACCTGAATCGCAAGGATATAGAACTACCAATCCTTTATTTTTTCTAAATAACCTTTCAGCCTCGTTTGGATTCCATCTTAATTAAAGAATGTCCATGAGATGGCTTTTATAGTGCATCAGAATATAATAAGGAACTGGTACATTCAATAAATGGATACGCTGGAATTTGATATTTCCGAGATGAATGCACCTCTTAGATATAATTTATTAATTTCTCTAGTAACTCCCAGACCTATTGCCTTCATTTCAACCTTGAGTGATAAAGGAATCCCAAATGCTGCTCCTTTTTCATTTTTTAATTTGATGGGTAATGACCCCCCAATTGTGGCCATAGGTATTGGAAAAGATGAAACTCGAAAGAATGACTTGAAAGATTCTGGATATAATATCCAAAAAACAAAGGAGTTTGTAATCAATATTGTAAACGAGAGTATTTTGGAGCAAGTGAACATTACATCAGTTGATTTTCCACCAGAAGTCGACGAATCCGAAATTGCCGGGCTAACTAAGTTGCCATCTATAAAGGTGAAACCTCCAAGGATTGCAGAGTCACCTGCTAACCTAGAATGCCGCCTAGCCGGTACAATAGAAATTGGAAACACTCGTATAATATTAGGGGAAATTATCTACTTGCATATAAAGAAAGAATTTTTAGATCATGAAAATCAAACGATTCATACCGATTTAATTTCACCAGTCGGGAGGATGCACAAAAACGGTGTTTATACTCGAACTACTGATTTGTTTAATTTACCTCGCCTATCTTTTAAAGAATGGGAAGCACAGGAAAGAAATAACGATAAGATGTGAAAAGAAATATTTTCGAAATACATCACATTATTGCCATAATTAGTGATTTCAAAGTATTGATTCATTTTCTTACGGTTTGAGATTTCGCCTTCTAAAGCTAACGGTAAACCTAGATCATTCAACATTGGATCACCATTTAATCGGTGATAAATAAGGTCGTCCAAGGAAAATATTTACGTTATTCCATTACCATGAAATACCTAATGGGCGGCGTCGAGCATTGGAGAAGTTATTACTACTTTGTATCACATTTGCCAGATTCTATAGACTATTGGATTGAGCGACTTAAAGATATAGAAAATAAGTTTTTGTGATTTGTAAAGCTGATTTGACGATGGACGCAGTCTTTCTATCAAATATTCGGCTGGATTGGGGATAGATTGGAACTAGAGCTCAAGACACCAGAATCATGTTTCCTTGAAATAATCTCCTATCTACTTCTAGTAAAGAGAATGAAATCTATTAGGTAATTATATTATTCGTTAATATATCAATCAAATTCTATAAAGTAAAAGTATCGTCATAGCAACGAGCGTATGAATTAAGCTTGTTGTTGGAATTTGATACTTCAAAAAGTGAAGATAATTATTTCCTAATATGGATTTAAACAAATCCACATAATTTGCATCCAGATGAGCGTATTTCATCTCACCTGGATGTAAGCATCAAGCCTAAATGATGCATATCATGATGATACTTCATGAATATTAAATATTTGTATGACCTTTATTTGGGCAATGCTCTAGTAAATTAATCAAATCTATTGAAAGCAAATGAATGAATTATTTCGGATTAAAATAGAAATCAAAATAAACTATATCTTACCGAGTCAAGTTATCTTATTGTCAATAAAAATTAATTTTACTAAAAAATAAATTAATTAACTGGATCTCCAGTTGCAGTTATGTTAGTAGTTGCCAATCTATTATGATTAACGACCTCAAACAAGTTAAAAGTATGCTTTTCATTTGGCTTTAGTACGAAAGATGGCTGAGTAACATATTCATTGAATTTGCCCAAACTTTTTCCATCCTTATCAAAGAATTCGCCAGTGATTTCAATATCGTGCAATTCAATCGTGTTGTTATTCCTTACTGCTCCGTCCACTTCGACCATACCTTGTGAAGTCTTAGAGGTAACCAGATCCTCTACAGGAATAAACAACTTTCCAGATTGTTGGTTGTTGTTATTCTGATTATCAACAGTACCATTTACCTGTCCTCTTGCACTATTTTTAAATTCATTAAAAGGGTCCGCAAATGAGGCAACCATTAACAATGAAAAGATGACCGTAATTTCTTTTAGCATTATGAATTAATAGACGGCGTTCCATAATAAATTTTCTTATTAAATGATCGTAATTCATGTATAATCAAATTAATATAGTTACGTATGTGATAGTTTATACCATCGATTAATGGAATTCTAAATTAAATGATTTGATTGGATAATTGAAGGTAAAAAAGAAAAAATTGAGTACTCTTGAATATTCGACTGGAATTCATAAAAAATAACAGACAACTTTGGAACCCTTGATTGACTAATTCCTGTTATTACTGATGCAGCTTCCAGCATATATATCTGTAAAGAAAGGGTTTGAGTTAATACAGACAATGACTCGAATTCTTAATACCGGATTTAGGTATGTACTTGAGGTTAGGCATTCTGCATGGTTTGAGGATGAGATATATGATTTTCCAAAAGAGCAAACCGTGTCGGTACCTAATATGGAGTTTAAGAGATGATTTAACTCCTCTCATAGTAATAGCGGCCGATCAAATTCATCAGATTTATTGGAGATAGAAGCATAAATGAAATAGATTTTGGTAGAGATGTAAAGGATCGAAAGATAGAAATGCTCGAATTAACGAGAAATTTCAAGAAAATACAAAATGCTGATACTAAAATCAAGATGCATTGATAGCTTTCAATAATCACTTTGCGGGATTTGGTCCTCATTCTGTAAATGATTTCTTGAAGATCTTGAAATAGAGAAGAAATCTTGGAAGAGCAAACTAGCTAGTCGACATCAAGGAAAATCAAATAATGATGATGGTAGCTACCAATCATGTTTGTCAAGTAATAGCAAATTTCATTATTAATTTTAAATTCTGAAGTAATTTATTGCATTCTAGTATACTTGAAATAACTGAGATATGTCATTTAGAATTTCTTTGATTAATACTCGACTATTCATCCAGATTGTTATATATTTCAACTTACCCTTTATGATATATTGCCTTTAACCCGACTCAAACAACTACCCCTTCACGTAACTAGAGGAAAACATCGAGCGAAACTATTAGTATGATTTTACAATAATCATAGCGTATTAGATAGATATTTCCTTGCTTTTTCTAATATCTTTTTTTCATTTTCTGATAAAGGCTGATTGTTTATTAATTCTTTGAATTGTAGTGAATTTACGATTGCCTTTCCACCATAGTGATTATTAAAATAAACAAAAATCGTTTCAACATTTTCCTTTATTCTGTTGATCTTGTTTACCCATGGAATAAGTTCCTCTTCAGAATAAAGATAATCATACCAGTAATGATCTCTAGTTGTATTCCTTCCATGGAGTCTAACTACTGCCAATTTATTAGATGCCAAATTATTTTCATTTGATAAAAATCCCAGATTCTCTTGCGCAGGAGAATCAGTCAAGACGGATGCTATACCAAAGTGATGGAGTAATTCTAGTACACCCTCCGTATTCCATGAATTATGCCTGAATTCTAGGGCAATATTATCATGATTTTTAAGATCAGATCGATTTCTCAGAGCAACCAAAAACTCCTCTAATCTATTGTACTCATTAATGGTATAGCTAGGTGGGAGTTGGATTATTATCGATCCTAATTTCCTATTAATTTCAAGTGGTGATATTTTTTTTAAAAATTCATTCAAATCAGTTACTACATTCTTGTTAATATCTAATCTCTTTTCATGTGTAATTATTTCGGGAACTTTGACTGATATTTTGAATTCATTAGGAGTTGCATTTGCCATTCCCATAAATAACCTTTCATTCATGTGTTTATAGAATCTCTTGTAGAAAGTAGCATCCATCTCGACTGTATTAAAGAACTGAGAATAATAACTCAATTTTCTCGTTTTATTATCTGGGTAAAATACGTTTAACCACCCACCCTTATCTGGTATATCACCATAGTTCCATCCAGAACATCCTAGATAAAATTGAGAACACATGATTAGATTGGATAGGATTCCTCAATAATTAAGAAAATCGGTTCCTTATTCTTTCATGCAGATGGGTTAATTAAAATCTAGACGAGTGGTTTTTTAAAGTTTTAATCACTTTAATGTGTATTTGTCATTATGAAGATAGGTATACTAGGCTCAGGTGAAGTAGGTCGAAGACTCGCGGATGGCTGTATAGATCTTGGCCACCACGTTATGATCGGGACAAGAAATCCTGAAAAAGAAGAAATACAGAAATGGATAGACAACCCCAAACATAAGGAAACTGCTTTTGTTGGATCCTTTGCTGAAGCGGCATCTTTTGGTGAATTAATTGTCCTTTCTACTTTATGGAGGGGCACTGAGAACGCAATTAATATGGCTATTTCATCTAATTTTAATAATAAAATAGTCGTTGATACAACAAATCCATTGGAATTTGCTAAAGATTCACCACCAAAGTTATCGCTCGGGTATGATAAATCTGCAGGTGAGGTAATTCAATCCTTACTACCAAATTCAAAAGTTGTAAAAGCCTTTAACATTGTAGGTAATCCCCATATGATTCATCCAGACTTCCCAGGGGGTCCACCAACCATGTTTATTTGTGGCAATTTTAAGGACGCCAAGGACATAATCATTGAAGAATTATTAACTCCATTTGGTTGGGATACAATAGACATTGGGGGAATTGAACAATCTAGATTGTTAGAACCCCTTGCGATGTTATGGATAACTTATTACATTCAAACCGGTCTGGGAAACCATGCATTCAAGCTGCTAAAAAAATAATAATTTCCTTTTGAACATTTGTACATTTTCGGTATTTTGACTACTTATCATACTGCCATCACATGATTATCGTTTATTAAAAAATCGTCTAATGACATATATCATGAGTATTCCAATCGTTTCCATATTATAGATCGATATTACTCGCTATAAACATAGAAATATTATGGATAAACAAAACAACAAACTAAAAATTCTTTATTTAAAAATGAGCATAGTTCATTCTGTACTCTATTCAAAGAATTCATTTACCCCTTATATCTATACCAATATTGATATTCAAATGGTCGTCGCGTTAGTCCAAAGAAAATCTATGGTTCTTGCCGTGAGCGCCTTAACTTTTCTTAAACTTCTAATTACAAATAATAAGTGATTATTTTTACTCTTGGAACTTATCTGAGATTCCGCCATGATGACTACTAATAGAGAATACCCAACCAAATATTGTCAACGAAAATAATGACTCACCTTTACCGTCCTAACAATCTGTTGATATTATCTATTAATTTGTTGATATTCTCCACATGGGTTCCTTCCCAGTATACTTTTGAACATTTTGAACATTCATAAATTGCATTTATTTTTTCATAAACTTTCTTTGGAATTGGGTTAGATAACCTTGTCTTGTCAAGTTTTTTAATATTGCCGTTACAAATTGTACATCGGGTATTTAGATTCGGAACCGGATTGATATGTTTGATATCACATCTCTCTAATATGAAAACCAAATTTTTGACTTCATCTTCATCCGGGAGTAGCAATCCCTTCGTGCTCGATTTTGAGACTCTTAAATATAGCCCTCTGTCCCTAGTTACCAATAACATATGTTCATGATAACTTCTCTCGATGAGAAAAGCATCACTAGCGTCTAACCAGAATTCTGTGTCAAATCCCATTATTCTTAATTTCTTTGCAATATTTCCTCCCATACAATCAACAATAAATTTTGGCCGATTCACATTAAATATAGTAGGTGTCTGTTACTTTTAGATATTCTATGAATCAAAATGTGAATCTAAATTCTAATCACTATGGTGGAAAACCACGAGCATTTATCTCTCCTTTTTCTATGATTGTTCTGTTCTCTATTGAATCGGAGTCCTGAATTTGCTGCCTTACTTTATCTTGATTTGGACGTTCCTATTGACATTTTAGTCAAATCATTCTTAAGGTCATTTCTCTTCTCACTAGCCATTAATTGTGACTTGCAGAGGGAGAATAGGCCGAAAATATTTGATTAAATAAGAATTATCAAAGAATTAGGATTTCCAAATCAACATTCGAGGTTTTAGGAAATTTTAACCATAAAAGTAAGATTATAAGGGTTGATATTTAATTATTTTAGAATGTCTGGTAATGATGATATTCGAAATAATCTATCAAAGTATGAGAAATTCAAGGGCGGAGAACCTGAGAAAGTAATGCTATACCATAAGCTCAAACTAGAAAACCTGAAGATAATAAGTGATAAGACAAACTATTTGGATATGGACACAGCCAAGATTCCGATTGTAGATTTTGTATGTGATATATGTAATCTTCCAATGGAGAATCAGCAACATCCATCCAAAGTAGATCTCGTTTGCATAAATTGTAATCAGACATATCCATAGTACTCTCACTTTTGTTTTTTATCATTGTAATTAACTTTGAAATATCAAGATTTAGTTTGAGACAAATCCCGAATTTAGTTTCTGATTGCTAATATTATTATGTTTTTGATTTCATACTAAATGAGACATTCTTGAATGGATGTGAGTCAAACTCTCGACTAAAAGATTTCATGAAGCAGCATTCCAGTACATTTTAGGGAATAATTGAAAGTTACATAAGAGATCGAAATGACGTTTTTGAAAAACTCATGCCTGGGTTTTTTTAGGATAACCTCCTTCTATTTTAACATAATTAAACCCATTCAAAACCAATCAAACATAATATTTTTGTCAATCAGTTTTCTATATGGTTGACGATGTCCTGTGTATTCCGACATTTCTACAAGTAATACTGACTTTACAAAATTCAAAAAGTTAAAAGATAATTTTAGTTGGTTTTATTCAAATTATGATATGCTTGAAAAGGATATTCGTAATCAGTACGTAGCGGTTAAAGATAGAAAACACATTGAAAATGATGTCAGCCTTGAGGCTATTATAAAAAGACTCAATTTGAAAAACTACGACGATTCAATTGCTATAGAGTTTATAAATTCTAAAAGTTGATATTATCAACCAATTGCTTGTTTGCAGTACATTTTCCACCCTTCTCTGTTTTGATTGGCCAGCAGTAGCGTTATTATTAATAAGAACTCATAATTAGTGAAACATGTTATTTAGGGTTCAAATCTAGGAGGCTTACTTTTAAAAATATTTTATATATTTGGAATTATCAATGTTGATTTGATGGTAAGATATGTAAAAAAAGAGGGAAAAGGACCTATGGAAGTGAAGGTTGGCAATGATAGTAAATGGATTTGCATGTGTGGATTAAGTCAAAACCAGCCGTTTTGTGATGGTGCACATAAAAAAACACTAAATGAGGAGGATGGAAAAGTCTACAAGTACAACACTGACGGTACTAGGACTGAGATACAAATTTGAATGAGTAATCTATTTTCTGTTATAATTCATTTTTTTAAGTTAAAACAATAGAATTGATGCTTTTTTTCATTCTGGAGAGATCTTCTATGGTTGCATTAATTTCAATTAATAGCCCTTTATCTAATAATGAATGAATAGACATGACCTTATCAAAACTCATCTAATTTAGATACTGAAATCATAAACCAATACGAACTTGTGAATAAATTAGGTAGATGGTAATATAGTTATGTACACATTAAACTATACAATGGAATCCGATTATAAGTTTAGGTACGTGAATGATTACATCACAAATTTACTAGATGGAAACATTACACTTCAGTATGAAGACACAGATTTGAAGAGTGTAAAAAAACCAATCGAATATCTAGACAAAATTGAAAAATGGCTAGAGTTTAGAAATAGAGTTAGAGATGAGGATCCAGATGAATTTGCCAAAATTACAGGCGAATTATTTACCCATCTATTAGCTATCCGATTGGGTGGTGTAATAGTAGATCACACCTGCGAATACTGTGACATGGCTGGGAACGAAGAGATCTCAGATCCCGAACCACTATCGCCGTCGACTTCAATTCAAGAATCAAATAAGGACGAGTTCTAAATCTTGACCTTACTTATTCTGTCTGAAATAGTTCTCTAAAGTCACTACCTCTCCATAAAAATTCAATAATTATTCCTGTGATGTTTATCTAATAAATAGACAATTCGTTAGGTCTGTTAATTCATCATTATGGCTTAAAAAACAAAAGATTCTAATTTAACAATTTTTATTGAGATATGCGGAAGGTTTCTTTATGAACCTGCTAATAGAAGCGGCTTCAAGAAGTTTAGAAAAAGCATACAATCCTTACTCTGGGTTATCTGTAGGTTGTGCGTTAAAAACTTCTTCTGGCAAAATCTATGATGGAGTCAACATTGAAAATTCAGTATTTGGACTGACCATGTGTGCTGAAAGGGTTGCAGTATTTAAGGCTGTTTCGGAAGGGAACGTCGATATAGAGCAAATTGCACTAGTGGCTTCTACAGGAAAGCCAGTCTATCCCTGCGGCGCCTGCAGACAAGTCTTATTTGAATTCAATCCCAATACAAAAATACATTTGAGTAATGGAAAAACGCTTGTTTTAATGGAAATTCTCCCTTTTGCATTTTCGAGGGATGCTTTAAGTTAAATTGGATACTTTCGTTGATCTCTTCTCTCCTAGGCACGCTTTTTTATTTAAAGAGTAACACATACTGTTACTTATAGTCGGTTGAGAAACTTTTTTATAACATGATATCGAGATTTTCAACAGTAAGATACGTATCGTTACCCTTTTTAGAAATGCTATTATACATAAGTAAAGTAGCTATACTAATTGTAACATTACCGGATGTATGCCTTGTTATAACATTAGACTAAGTTACTTTTTACATTCCTTAAAAGCCAAAGCATCGTATTCAAGAGAAAATATCACATGAATTTCGGATTCTATCTATTTCCAATGTTTATTAAATCTTAAAATTAATACCTTCTAATACTGATTGATGAGGACAAGAAAAGAGAAAATAATCATGTTGACCCATTCTGCTAATAATAGATAGATTATTACTTCAATGCCTGCACTTATCTTGACCGAACAGCTGAAATTCAAGGTGTCTTGCACAATAATAACTATATGTCCTGCTCCTATTGTTGGTGATCACTACTTGAAAAAGATATTAGTGTAGAAAGCAAGACAAACATACAAAGTCATTATGGTTATTCGAAAATGTTTCCTGGTACTTTTTTTTATTGACTGCATATTTCCGTTTAACAACATTTCAAGTGAAATTAAATATTATTCTGTTTTGGAGCTATCTGTTATTTACTATTATTTAATACTGTTACGGCAGTTGGTACAACATTATTAATTTCTAGACTTTGATTCTAATTATCAAGCAGTTTTTGATCGCCTTAGTGATAAGTAACCAAACATATATACTTAATTTCAGTTACTATTGTTTGCAGAATGTCTAATATTGGCAATAGTGGGGTGGCGCTTGTAACAGGTAGTTCAACCGGTATTGGATATGAGACATGTTTGGCACTAGCCCGCAACTGTTTTGTGACATGTGCTACAATGAGGGATAATAAAAAATCTGGCGATTTGGAGAAAATCGCAAGGAAGGAAAATCTACGAATTAAAATATTTGAGATGGATGTAGACAAAGACAATTCTGTTTGTAGTGCTGTTGAACAGATAACTACGGAATTCGGTAAAATAAATATTCTTGTAAATAATGCTGGATATGGTCTTTTTGGAGCCTTTGAAGACTTTTCAATGCATGAAATAAAGAATCAATTTGAAACTAATGTTTTCGGTGTGATCAGAGTAATTCGTGAAGTACTTCCAACAATGAGGCAGCAAAAAAGTGGAATTATTGTTAATATTAGTTCCATTTCCGGACTGGCTGGAGTTCCTACCCAATCTGCCTACTGTGCTACAAAATTTGCGGTTGAGGGGTTGACTGAGGCTCTTTCATTCGAGCTAGAGTCCTTCGGAATCAAATTAATTTTAGTTGAGCCTGGTATAATAAATACAGAATTCGTTAAGGATCTAGTTGTACCTTCAAATAAATATGGGATAGATAAGAATATGGAACTTGTAAATTCATACTATGAAAGCGAAAAGAAAAAATCTTTGTCCATATATAGCAACATGGTGGACAAGTTCTTGTCCTTTTATTATAATGCTATGAGCCATGCTCCTCATCCATCTCTCGTAGCTGACGAAATAATTCAAGCAATTGTTAATTCTTCCAAGAGTGAAAATGAAGCAACTCCAATAAGAATTGCCGTTGGAAAGGATTCCAAAGAATATTCGAAACTCAAAAAGGAGTTATCTGATAAAGACTTTCACGAATTATTGAGAAAGAACTTATTGAGATGAGTAGCATTCGGTGGTAGGGAAATTATTTAATGATATATATCTGTATTTTTTTTATACTTGATTGCTAAAATGTTAAATGCCTCGCACAGATATCCTAACTTGGTTTCAATAAGAAAACACCAAATTTAGTCAGAGCATCGATTTTTATGTTCAACAATTAATATCGAACTGTTACTTTTTTTGCTTGGAATCAATCAAATGATTTGCCAGTAAGACTGTTAAAAAATTTTCTCAACTTGCCGAATAAGTAAAAAAAACAGACTCTATCTATAATTCTATTTGCTTAGACCAGTCCAAGATATCACTGCTATCTTGCCATTCTTATACGACCACTCAAAATCGCCATGCTAGATATGAAATACGGATATGAAATATTCTCCAATGAGTGCTATTTCATTATGGTAGATATCAGTATTACCCAAAGCAATTCGGTAGAAAAAGACTTGATCTTCAAAGTTTAACCTTGATATATAGAGTCAATTAAAATAGGGCCCTTAACAAATATCATACATGCAGAATAATTGATAAAAGATGATCTGTGTGTCGTTATAGACACTGTTCATATTGACGTTTCAGAATATCTCTGATTCCTTCGTTTAGTCGGCAAAGGTCAATTTTACCAGTTTAGTAACGAGTAAATCCGAATTCGACTACTTGTCTTGACATTAAGACAAACTTGCTTTCACGAGTTAAGAAACCCGTCGCAACTTTACCTATGCTTATAGAGGATGTCATCAATTTATGATTTATAAATATCAATTTGCAATCTAGAGATATGATTATGCCAATGGCAAATGACGATAATAATAGTAATAACAAGAATAGTTTAGTGATAAAACCAACTGAGTTAAAGAGAAAGATGGACAAAGGCGATGATATTTTTATTTTAGATGTCAGAAGTAGATACGAACATGATCTGTGGACTATTTCCTATGATAATTATCCGGATTCGCTTGTAATCCCAGTAGATACACTAGCTTCTAATGAATCTCTAAAACAGATTCCAAAGAATAAAGAAGTAATCACGTTTTGTGCTCATGGGCAAAGGTCATCTATGGCAGCAAGAACTCTGGCATCTTTGGGTTATAATGTTAGAACTGTTGAAGGCGGGATGGTTGGATGGAGTAGGCTATATGATGTTGCTGAAGTAAATTTAGATTCAAACATAACATTGAAAATTTGGCAGGTAAGACGCATCTCAAAGGGGTGCATGAGCTATGTTATTGCATCCACAAAAGATAAGAAAGCAACAATTATTGATGCAACATGCGATATTGATACTGTTATCAACACCCTGCTTCAAGAAAATGAACTTACACTTAGCAGAGTACTTGATACTCATATGCATGCAGATCACCTTTCAGGCTCAATCAGAGTTGCTAGAAAATATCGATCAGAGGTAGCAATTAGTGGGTTTGAAAACTACGACACACACCAGGTATCATCTGAAAAGGATCCAAAATATAGACTAATTTCAGCAGGACAAAAATTTGAATTAGGAGATGGATTTTATTTAGAGGCGATTCACACCCCCGGACATACAGATGGCAGCATGAGTTTCTTGTTGAAAATAAATAATGATACTAGAAATAGGAACAGCAACATACAGAAAAATAGTGCTGATGATTTTGCCAGAAATAATGATAATAATGGGAATCCAGATTATTACCTTTTTACAGGTGATACCATTTTTGTAAATGGGGTAGGGAGACCGGATCTTCGTAGTAAATCACAGGAGTATACCAATAAACTTTTCCACACTTACAATCGTGTGATTTTTGATTTGCCTGATAAAACAATCATACTTCCAGCTCACTACAGCTCCGGTTTTGAACATGAAAAGCCCGTGCTAGATTCACTGGGATCAATTAAACAAAAACTGGCATCCATACTCGATTCTAAAGAAAAATTCATCGACTTTGTAACTTCAAATATCCCACCTCATCCTATGAATTATGAAAAAATAGTCTACTTGAACAAGAACTTGACCTCGTGTGATATGGTAAATCAAACAGATCTAGACTCTGGCCCAAATTCTTGCGGTATCAGGGCATAGGGGTTTAATCATCTGGGTTGGTAATGACTGTTACCTCATATTCATATAGACTCATGCGTTTTAGTTACATGCTTAGTCGATAAATCAAATGACTTTTTTGACATTTATCAAATAATTTGTATGATTTTTGTTCTTAATTTAACGTCTCATCAAGAAGAAATAGCAGTAACACATTTTACCAAATCTAAAGATCCGTCTCATTTAATTTTTAGTCACTAGACCAAATCGATTAAGGCATTCTCTTATTGTTCGACAATGAACATCATTTATCTTTATGAAAAGAATGTGTCAGTATTAGTAATAATTTGTTTAGGATATGGTCAGCATTAGAATATACCAACCATGAATATTTAACCAACACCTAACTATGTTGGCTAACTGACATATTATTTACATATACAAAATCTCCATGATATACCAAAACAGGGTCATTAGAAGGAAAATCTTAAGAGAAAGGAATATGTATTCTATTTGTGACCACAACTGAGCCTTTAAGGCAAAATGTTCAAAAATTGGCTGAAACTTTTAACGATCCTCAAAATAGAGAAACGGCTTATTTTGACTTTTATGATGATTCTCTAATAATACACGGTTTCCCTCCTAATTTACCAGGTAATAAAGAAGGTTTTAAGCAATTTATCTATATGCTTTGGAACGCGTTCCCAGATATAAGAATCATATTTGATGACATTATTATCGAGGAAAATAAGGTTGTTTGCAGATACGTTTTATTTGGAACTCATAGGGGAAAGTTTTTGGAGATATCTCCAACCAATAAGACTTTTAGAGTGAATGGAATGACAATATTTTACTTTAAGGATAGAAAATGTGTTCAGCGTTGGAACCTGGTAGATATGATATCTTTAATGGAACAGTTAAAGCCATAGACGCCCAAACTTGATACCTGTCAAATTACTAGGAATGTTGTTGAAAAGTCAATCATAACGTTCAAGGGATTTGTCTGTTTAATTTTTTCAAATTAGTTCGCGATTTCTGTCATGGTCTGTTGATGGACTGTAGGTCTTTAAATCTCATTTAATATCATTCTGATGAGTTTAGATTAAGTAGAAACATTTGATTGACATTCTACTGTTATGTTGTTAAATATATTTTTGCATTTTAATTACGATGATTCTTGAGCGGATCGTTCCTCTATGACCTGAAGAAAGTTCATAAAGAACTGATCTAAATTTTCTTGATAAAAAATATTCTAAAAATGAAACTATTGTCCTTCCATGCATATCAGCTGTAAAAATGGTTATCATCTCTGGTTTTAGTTCATTAACGAACTTCAATAATTCTTCGATCTTAAATGAGCCTGAATGTATATTATTGCCCCTAAAGTGATGACTCAACACCATGTACTCTTGAGCCTTGGTTTGATTTGAGCTGGGAGCTGCCGAAACTATGGTTATTCCGTCATTCATTTAAGTGTACATCATTTATTAACATGATTCAAATAAATTTGTTAATAAGAATTACTTTTGGTGTTTGATTGAGTATGTATCAACAAAGAATTTGGAAATCTAAGTTACCTGGTGGTTTTGCTAGTCAATGTTGTCTGGCTGAGTGAGCGAACTATCGACTATATCTATACTTTACACTCCTACCTTATCGCTCTCATTCTTTAATCCATATAATCATCGTTTACAAAATATGGATGCATATCCCCTAAACAAATAGGTAGAACAAAAAGATCGACCAGCAATTTCGTTTTCGGATTAATTTGCCAGAAGACTGATCATCCATAGGGATAATACTATCGGTACCAATAGAAGGATAAATATATGTTCATAAACATAATATTATCAATCTTGAATTAATTATCTGACAATAAGTCGATGCATGCACACATAGATAAAGGGGGTAGGAAGTACGCTATTTCCAGAATTGAGGGACAACCTCTAATACAAAATATTTCTAATCATGGATAGTGTATATGAAGGGGCAATAACTAAATCAAATGATTTTTGTTATTTTGTGAACTAACATATATTAACCTTATTTTATGCTTTATTAACTATGTTATCTAATTTAGAGTATATAGGGGTGATATTGTGTCAATTGACTATTTGCATTACGTAGCATCTTATAAGAAAGATATAAAAAATCCGCATAGTAACAGTGATAAACATATATCGTTACCAAGGAGAGCACATGTACTTACGCATTCTACAAACAATAAGAACCTGACAAAGATTCATCCCGGCCCTTATGTAAAGAAAAATAAGAAATACCGAGTGCTGTTAGCTGAATCAAACTCTGGTGTCCGGGCAGTGATCAAACTATATTTAGAATCTTTAAATTTTGATTACATCACTGCGGATAGGGGTGATGAAGCTTTACGTCTCTTTTCTGATACCGTTGCCAATAGGAGAAAAAATTATGATGTTGTATTACTGGATTCCCATTTAGATGGGCTTTCTGGATTAGAAGTCGCAATCGAGATTCATAAACAGTGTCCATACCAAAGAATTATGATCATGAGCGCTTCTCCGAGAGAACACCTGCCTAATAAATTACTAAAGTCGGCCAAAATTCACGAGAGCGACATTTTTACAAGACCATTTAGACTTGCAGAATTGATTTGTTCAATAGAGCCAATACGCTAACTTCGAATTATTTACAATTAGTGTTTAAAGTGATTTTTCTTAATTACTCATTTGGTTTTCCACTTTATTAGTACCCAATTTCCTTGCGGGAAGAGGTTTTGACACTACCTTTATTTTATTTGTAGTATTGATATATTCCTGATTCATAGGAAACAAAAAAATACCTTTACTTATTTTAGATTTTTATGTTATGAAATCGGCATAGGATAACCTAACATATGTCCTAGAAAGACCCTACTAATTTGCTGTATTATACCAATTTACTATCATCAAAAACGTTCTTCCTCTAATACTATATATGAATTACCGGAATTCAGAATAGACCATTTAATCTTATCTTCCGTATCGGTTGTTTTTTGAACCTTAATAGAAATGATTTTATCACAACATAAGAACCTGCAATGTTTGGATTAAAAGAATCCATGTTAACATGGATACTATAAGAATCAGACTAGAAGGGTTAGGGTCACAATTTGAGTCCATTTATCTACGCAACAAACTCTTGTTTATGATTAGGCCAATTCCAATTGGTAGGGGTTTACATATCCACTAATTTCGGATATATTAGCGATCTCCCTATTTTTCGCCCGATTATCCAATAGGTTGGAAAAATAATGAATTATCTAATTGAGATGCCTTAAAATGTTATAAGCAATGAATTCACGAAAATCTAACGGAGTTGAGAAATGGGTGATTTTTTCTGATATTGAAAAAGCAGGAGAATTGGCAGACCAAGTAGCACTGCAATTAAGAAATTCCAATGGCAATCTCAGAGTAGTCTATTATAAACTTGAAGAAATTTTGATTAATTACAGGAAAAATAACGTTGATGTAGATTTAATTATGCCGGCTATCTATGAAGTTGATTTTGAATTTAACAAGACGAGTCCTGATGGTAGATCTGTATGGATAGCATATGCAGACGCGTTACATGAAGAGTTGTGTAATACAAATGGCAGTCTTCACAAAAAAGTAAAATTTGAAAACAACATAAAGGGTGCATCCCTAGTCAATCACATAATTGACCAACTAAATTTACCACCGAGTTCAGCTCTGTTGATAGGTCCAATAGCTGCAAGTATTTTGGGGCTCGGAGTAACGGCATTTTGCAAACATGAAAATAAAAATTGTGACTGATCGGCTTAAATCACCATAGCACAAGCCAATTTCGACCAAATACAATAACATGACTGATCACACCAAAACTATTGGTTTGATCACTGCCACTCTTAAAGGGACAATAATTGATTCTATCATTTGCATACTAATTAGTATTGTTTGTCGGACTAATATTACTATGTAAAAATATCATGCAAATAATGGTCTTCACTTTCCGGAAAGAAAAAATATAAAGAAATGTTAATTAAAAATATACTTTATAGTAGATTTCAAAACATCTGGGCTGGTATCATATTTCATAGCATTCCTCCATTTGTTTTAATATCCTGCAGCCAGCTATTTTTCATATTATTAAATTCAATGCATCTTTTAGCCATTTTCTGCCCGGTAAATCATTATGATTCGGTCTGAAGAACAGGTCTGACTCTCCTCTGGGTACTCGTGGGTGGAGAGCATTAGTGGGTATAAAAATAGGTTCGCTAGTCCCTCCGTAATAAAAAATGATGTAGGTATCAAAAGTGATAGAGCAAATTAATTATAACGTGCTATCACAAAATAAAACATTGCGTTTAGCAGATTATGGTAAAACCTTTGTTATCTTACCCATATTACTCGTGTCTTCAGTAATCTTGGGGATCTTATCTTTTAACTATTTTACTCAAACAGCAAATCAAATTCAGGAACTAGCATTGGATGATTTGCAAACAAATTCAGAGATTGAAGTCTACAGCATTTCAAACATCCTTCAAAATTCTATATATTTTGTAAATTCAAATTTGGAAAGAATTGTTAATTCCCCATCGATCACAAACTGGAATATTACTGGAATTCAAAGATTACTTGACCTAGCCCTGAACTCTACTAACTATGTAGCGGATGGATATTATCTATTAGATCGCAATGGGACGTTAGTAACCTTTACCGGTATAAATAAAGAACAATATGCACCTTTCAAAGGTATCAATCTAAGCCACAGAGATTATTTTCAAATTCCAAAACTGAATGGAACCCTTTATACAAGCACTGTGATTGAATCCAACGACAGCGTACCAAGAATCTATATTTCATTCCCGATTACTAGGAGTAATAATACCGAGTTACTCGATCCTGCTGTAGATCTACAACAATCCAGAAGCAATTCTACCTCTTTCAAAGGGGTGGTAGTGGCTTCGATAGCAGCAAAAACCCTTGGGAATTTCCTTGAAAGTCAATTGCATCCAAAATTTAATGGCGAAATAGGGTTTCTTGACCGAGATGGTACCATAATATATTCACCAAATCAAACCTTTATAGGTAAAGATTATTTTGGACCCGAATTTCAATCTTTCATGAAAACTTCTCTAAAGGATAATGAGGAGAGATTTAATAACATCATACATAAAGCGCTTGCTGCTGAAAGTGGTGTAGATGAATTCAGCTTTGAGAATTCTACCACCACAATAGCTTACCAGGCAGTGTTAGTTCCAGGCAGCCAGGGACAGGAGAACAGAATTGGTACTTTGTTTATAACTATTCCACATACTCTTGCTGGAGATGTAATAGGTTTGATTAATGCACAAAATCTGGTTAATTTTACGATAATCCTAGGAATTGCCTCAATAGCAATCATAGTGACAATTATCTTGCTACGCTGGAACCAAATTTTAAAGAATGTGGTGGATGTGAAGACCTCTCAATTAACAGATTCGATTGCAAAATTAGAAAAAGCCAACGAAGACTTGCAATCACATGACAAATTACAAAAAGAATTTATCAACGTTGCTGCGCATGAACTCCGGACTCCAACTCAGGCAATATCGGGAAATTTGGAATTAGTTGAGATGACATATCTTCCATCGATGCTACAAGAAACATCCATAAATCAAGATGAAATCGCTAGAGAATTTCGAGATTTGGTCGAAAACAAAGAAAAGTTGGTCGAATTTAGAAAGGCCCTTATTTCCACGTATAGGAATTCACAAAGACTTGAGAAATTAGTGAATGATATTCTAGATACTTCAAGAATTGAAGGTAATAGATTAGAGTTGCATAAAGAATTTTTTAATCTAAATGAGAAAATCGAAAATGTAATCAAAGATATAAGCAACAAATCCAGTAACTATAGAGAGCCAAATAATCCCAATAATCCGATAAAGATAGTATTTGAACCTCAACAAAGTCCAATTAACGTATTTGCTGATAAGCTAAGAATTTTTGAGGTTCTCTCAAATCTGTTAAATAATGCAATAAAATTTTCAAATGGTAACCCAATTATTATTTCAGCTATTAAGTCAAAGAAAAATAAGGGGATTTCCCCTGGGTTTGATAAGGAAAAGGTAGAAGTTCCATATGATCAAGATGTGGAAATAGTGATAGTATCTGTCATAGATAGAGGGAAGGGCATTGACAGGGAAATTTTGCCTCGGTTATTTACAAAATTTGCAACAAAGTCAACCCAAGGCACAGGACTAGGTTTGTACATAGCCAAAAATATAATCGAAGCACACGGCGGACAGATATGGGCTCAAGATAATGCTGATGGGAATGGTGCCACGTTCTCATTTAGTTTACCTTTAGATCTATAAAGCTTTTGAATGCAAATGACAACTACCACAACCTCTTTAAATATGATGTTTGGTTGTTGCGTAGTTTATGGTGAGGTTTTTATTTATACATTTTATGATGCCAAAATCTTTTGATTTTCATAATTAATGTATTGCGATATATGCTTCATAAAATTACTGCTGAAAGTTGATATGATCGAAGAAGAGCGTCATATACACAGATACTTACTATGATGTCAAGATTTTGCTATATCCTTTCCAGATGTATTCATATACCTTCCATCCACATTCTTTGGGACAATAGATTGAAAGTGTTTTCAAGATCTCCTTCTTTCCTGCACTAGATTATCACAAATCCAATTCCATTTACGAGAATATTTCTTCGTACCATACATTCGTAGGACGATGTCTACCAATTTCCGGGATTTTGTTTGAAGTACAAACGGGTTGTCTTTGTTCTTATTTTCACTGTGATTTTCTAATCTGCAAAAGGCGGTCGTTTGATTTCTAGTCTATCATTGCGACTATCTGCTTATTCTTAGTTGAATATTTATGTCGTACATGGTCCAGGATACAGATCTCTACTACTTTGCAACTACAGATTCAATGTGTCGTTTGCCAGATGATCGCAGGCTTCCAGAATTGATCAAGGTAATAATATCAAGATATTCAGATTTTATCGATCCTAGTTGATATTAGTAGTGTGCACATATAGTAGGACCTTACTTACTATGATTTCAGTATGACCACCTGGCGGTGTAGAGGAATTTACGAGTTTTTTTGAGATTCTGATTCTCAAGCGAGTGACTTTTTTCTAAAATAGCATGATATGTCGCCGTAATTTTTCACCAATCAATAGAGAATATCTATTTATCCTTTATGATGCAAGACATGATGCGTGCTAATCATCTGTGGTTTAGATAAGCCATATCATTTTTGATACGGCTTGAGTCACTGTAATGATATTAATGGTATCATTAGAAGTCTTATAAGCAAATTGTTTGGATAAACGATCAGCTATAAAATATGCAACTTAACTCAAATATTAATTCATACCAATAAAATAACAGGATTTTATCAAAAGATGAAAAGAAAAAAAGAGTAATTGAGCTTTACCTAGAAGGTGTACCTTATAATCAAATTGCCAAGATTGTAAGAATCAGTATTAGAGACATTTCTTCAATCATTAACGAATACCTAGGAATTCAAAAAACTAATTCAGAAAAATCAAATAGGTCAAACGCATTTCTCATGTTTAAGGAAATAAACCTTTAGTAGATGTAGTCATAGAATTGGATATCCTTCCAAGTGAGGCTGAGCAAATACATGCAGACTTTGTGAGACTTGAAGGTAGAGATTTTGTCAATAATAATTTTGCTCAGGTCGAAAAAGATATCCCAGGTTTTGTAAAGTATCATAATGTAATGAAAAAATATGACCATCCTGAAAAACATAAGATCAAACTTATAGTTGATAATAATTTTGTACTAGAAAAACAAAAGGAAGAATATTTTAAAATAAAAATTAACACTGAAAAATTATCAGATATCAAATATCAATTGGAAATTGATATTCAAAAAATGAAAACTCAATATGAGTTCTACATGAGTCAGAATAGCAACATGAATTAGGGTTCAATAGAACACTTAACTTTTCGTAAATCCGTCCAGCCCGAAAAGGTTAATCGTGACATTTATCGGATTAAGTTCCCCTGCTCCTATATAACCACTAGAAGTTTGATCGGTTTTCTAAAAAGGCATCAAATTTTCAAAATAAATGATAATAATGCTATCTCATCAAAAATTTAATCTAATCACTGTGAATAATTCCTTTGATCTTCTCTTTCATTTCATCAGTTATATCTTCTTCTTTCATATTGTGATGACTCTTGGCATGCTCTATACCATTATTCAAAACTTCTTCTTCTGTTTCACCTTTTACGACATAATCACAATCAAATCCAGCTTCTCTACAACTAATCGTTTTCATAAGTTATCTTCGGGCTTGTTTCCTATAAATAATTTTTGTACCCTATCCGGGTTTCCGTTGGCTCAAAAGTATTTTGGTCTAAACCTAGTTCACAATTAAGTTAATTGTATTTTGACTAATTGTTTTCGAATTTGTCTCATTATTGTATATATGGGCATTTACCTAAATAATTAATTTCAAGTTGTTTTCGATCGCACTGTGAAAGTCACCATGACTCAGACCACTCTTTTGATCAGCTTTTTCTACTGGTTTTATCTAATTATTACTATTGTTGTAGAGTTAGGTTCACTTGTGGTACACTAGTTTTGACCTGAGAGTTTGCTTGGAATTGAGGTAATTCTGTGAATCCCCATGGTTTTAGCCCTATCAATCCGTTATTATTGAAAATTACGTTCGGGAAAACTTTCAGGAAAGTGTTATAATCTCTAACGCCGTCATTATAATAAGTTCTTGCAACCGTTATTCTATTCTCGGTTCCTGCTAATTCGTCCATTAATCTAGTCACGACCTGATCTGATTTCAAGGAAGGGTATGCCTCATAAGTTAATACAATCCTACCAAGCGCACTTTCAATCAAATTGCTTATCTGATTTTTTTGAGAGATATCACTGCTTGGAGTGGACATCCATTGTGTTCTTAAGTTGGTTATTTCATTGAGAGTTTGCTGCTCAAATTGCATGTATCCCTTTACAGATTGAACCAAGTTAGGTATTAAGTCATAGCGTCTTTGCAATTGTGTATCAGTATCTGCTGCCAACCTCTTTACATTTTCATTTTTTGCCAAGGCTGTATTAAATCCCGAATAGTAGGTAACAATGATTATAACAATGATGGTCACAATAGCTATTACTATACCTAAAGATACTGCTATACTCTTGCTTACCACACTATTTTCCTCTGTTGTCTAAAATGACATGACTCTGCTATAAATAAACATTATCGTCCAGCGCCACCACCACCAGAGTGACCTCCACCACCGCTGCTGCCTCCACCGCTAAATCCACTTCCACTTCCACTTCCACTTCCACTCAACCCACTCCCACTACTTCCTCCGTACCACCCTGCTCCTCCGTAACTCCCCCATCTTCTCCAGTTTCGTCCGCCTCTTCTAAAGGATAGAAGTAAGACACCCAAAAAAATTATTACAATGATTATTATTCCAAAATAATCTATTTGAGACTGTTGTTGAGGTTCGTTTGTCAATTCATAGTTCGGATCATTGTTAGAATATCCAATATATTGTCCCAACGAAACTACAGTGTCTAAGAACCCCTGATCGAGTAAGGTACTATTCCCATTTTTAGTATAGAGAGCCTTTGCGGGCACCAGGTAGGTGTCCAATATTTCTCCTGCAATTCCATCTGTAATGTTGCCTTCGAGTCCTCTACCAACTTCAATTCGCATGGAACCCCCAGACAAGTCAGGATTAGAGGAAAATAATAATAGTATCCCATTGTCCTTCCCAGTCTTACCAATTCCCTTTATTCCGTCAAGATTTAATTCATTGAATATGTAATTTGAAAGAGTATCTCTATCTTGAATTTCTTGACCGTCTTTTGTAATACCGTGTCCAAAAAAAACCGGGAATAGTATAGACAATAATTTCAACTGTAGTCGAGTCATCCAATTGACGAAGATAATTGTCCAACAAATTCTCATACTGCTCATTTATGACTCCAGCTCTATCGTAGACATAATGCGTACGAGATCCGATGGGAGATGCTTCGCTTTGCATTGTTTGCAATGGCGATTCTATTGTTAATGAGATAAAAATAATAATAGACGCAAAGACCACATATTTGGATAAGTGGTTACCACTAGTCATTCTGTTTAAAAATGCTAAACCAAACGGATTTCTTTTCAAAGAGATCTCTATTGATATTTGGTGGAATTAATCTGTTAAGAAAGTAAAAAACTAAACAAAGGGCTTAATTACTAAAGAATTTAACAAAGGTGCATGATCGAACTTGATACAAAATTTACTGCTTTGATCGTATTTCTCATATAAAACTACTTGAAGAATTCACAAAATTTTTCTTTGGTTATCGATGTTAGTTAATAGTCATCAACATGAAATATGATTTATCAGTATTTGTAGAATCAGGACTCGCTGTGTTATTGATATTTAAGGTGGTAGCGAAAGTAATGCTGTTGTTCAGACCCTGCCTACCCTTTTTTTGAACCAGATTCACCGCTGTTAATGCATCAGTGGTAGAATCAACTGCATTTCTTAGATTTTCACTTTTTAGCTCATTTATTGTATTAAATGCATATTATGCCTTGACTAATCATAAAGTTCATAAAAACAGAAGAACAATATTTCATGCTCATCTGATGACGTACCGGTTCTCTAGTTTTTGAAATAGTCGTGATGATAGGCTCTGAATCTGATAGTTTAGTAACCACTTGAAAATGACATCCACTATAACAGTCATTTAAGATTCGATGATTCCATCTCTAATACAACCTTGTCTACTAGTTTTTTGTTTCTTTCTAAATAGGTAGGTGATTCTATATCTATCCAATCTGTTCCATTAAGAAACACATCGTAACAATAGATACTATTATTATCACTAATTCTTATTTTAGATAAAATATCTGAAGATAGATCAAAACTTTTTCCGTCCTTCTCATTTGATTTTATTCTTAAAAAATTCATTATTCTATTGTTGAAAAGATAAATTCCTGATGCTTCTGGGTATTCAAGCTTGACAATTGGTTTTTCACTAAATTCCTTAATTAGGTAGGTATTTTTTGTACATTTCTTGTCCAGGATCAGCCTGCCTGTTTCCTCTTTACGGTGCGATCTGGATATTATTATTCCTATTAGTCCATCATCCGATTCGGAATTGATTTTAATATAATCCTTAACAAGACTGTTTATATCCACAGCACACAAGTTGTCAGCATACCATACCATGAAGAAAGATTCTTTCTCCAATTTTTTCATACACTCTAGGAGTGCACCACCAGTCCCCTTTTTTCTATCTTCAATAAAAATGATTTTCTTGCCAATAATCGCTTCCTTACCATCTAGATAATTAATGATTTGTTTTCCGTATGAGTCAAATTCACAAACTATAATGATTTCAGTAACATGAGAGGATTTAGAAATATATCTTATTATGTAGTCAATCAAGGGCTTTCCATTAATCGGAATTAACGCCTTTGGACTATAATCGCTGTATGGTCTTGCTCTAGAGCCTACGCCACCTGCCAGTAATACTATCTTCATCTAATCTAATTCTATTCATGAATTTATAAAATAGTATCTGAAAAAATGCTGAAAGTGAAATAAATACACCAAATCTTATTGCTATCCATGATTAATCTGGTCGATCATTAATATTTTGTCCTCTTTTTTGATCCTTTTGGCTCAATAAAGTCATTTGGCTGGAGAATAGGCCCTAAAAAATCAGTTATGGATATGTCATTCTCAAAGAACATTCTCCTGGGTAAAAAATTTGTACTAGGTTTAATAACTTTAATTTATATTGTTAATTCATGCTTGAAAAACAAATCAATGAAATGAAAGAGAATATAGATATTGGGATCGAAGCAGAAAACAGGAAAGAAGTTGTAGGTATTCTTAATATCTTGTTAGCAGATGAATACCTGCTATTTACAAAAACACGTAATTACCACTGGAATGTAGTAGGTAAGGACTTTAAAGAGCGTCATGAATTTTTTCAGCAACAATATGAAAAATTAGATGTAATGATAGACGAAATAGCTGAACGAACAAGACAATTGGGTGGAGCCACAGTCGCTACAATGAATGAATTTATGCGTATAACCAATCTGAAGGAAAAGCCTGGTGAATATCCATCTGATTTGAAAATGATATCAAATTTATTAACCGATCATGAGAGTACCATAAAATACCTCAGAAAAAGTGCCGATAAATGTGATCAGGAATACAATGACATGGGGACTAATGATTTTTTGATAGGCCTAATGGAAACCCATGAAAAAATGGCTTGGATGTTAAGAACCCATTTAGACTAGAAGGTCATAATTAGGTCATATCTATAAGAAACTAAAAAGTATCTAGTCTCCTTTCTATTAATTTTGTCCAATAGGTGTTCAAAAGATACCATTGTGAAATACTTCAAAACCCTCTTTCCAAAGAAGATACTTAATCATAAATGAATGACATCAATAATTGAATCCTATCTAAATAGTTTGAGAATAATAATATCCAAATGACTTGTTGGGTTTGATATCATCATTACTTCCATCAATATCCGCCAGGTAATATCTTAGCACAATGGACAAAATAATATTCTATACAACTATGCTATTTTCTTGAATCAGTAAATTATCGAGAACTTTAGATAGTTTGAATAGTAACTGTACTTAACCTTTAGAGTATCATCCTGCGCGGGCTTATTCTATGTGACTTTTATTCAAGTATGCGCTTGCAGATCTTCTAACTGATCTATATGGGTAATCCTTTATTATTTTATATCTAAAGTTTCCTTATGAATTGGATAAATAATAATTACTTTGAGATAGTCGATTTTCATTCGACGTCCAAAACTCGTTCCTTTTCATATGAATGGTCAGTTGAAGAAAGAGGGTGGTTAAAGCTGTGAATATTGTAGAAATCCCTTTCATAGTGGAAGCTAAAACCATGGGTAACCTACAGACAAAAAATGTCATATTATTTTAGTGAATCGACTCACAGTCTTTATCTAGATAAAGAAGCTATAATGTTGGCCCAAGTACACGCTTGTGAGAGACTTTTGGATTTATCTAGAGATCAAACAGACACCGCAGTTCTTGAAAAAGAAATTTCTAAATTAATATTAGCCATCGAAATGATGAAAAGTTAAGTATTCTTTTGATCTTTGGATCACGATGACAGATGACAAAGTACAACTTTTCACCACTAAATTTACTTATTCAAAAGATTAGATCACGATTCCTACAAAAACTCAATTCCAAGATGGTTACAATAATGAGATTTACTTTTCTGCGAAAATTTTCGATTTTCGCTATTTGATGATCTAATATGCAATATCAACTATTTTCAATGATCGGTACCCATCATTGATCTGAAAATTATACAGACAAACTAAAATAATGTAGATGCATAAATCCCATGATAGGTACAACATGGATACAAAATGGAAGATCATAAATGGTGTGGCCGTAGCAATTTTCATAGCAGCCGTGTTTTATTGGCTTGCGAATTCTTGAAAAATTTCAGAATAGTATATCACTGAATTGTCTATATCATTTTATTAATGTCATTAGGTGCAGAAATATGGATGCAATGAACAATCTCTTAATCGGATATTTAAATGTAAATGGCCAACTTTTGCAGTCTTGGACTTAGAGTACTAATCTGACTTGATGTATTCTATGCTCTTTAACTATCTCCAGCTCCCAAGATTGTTAATGGAAGTGTAATTCCAAATCTCAGGTAAAGTCATCCAGTTCGTAGACGGCTTGTAAAATCAACAACAACCTTTCGATCATAAAGGTCTCAAAAATTCAATATGTTATTCCAATATTTCATGAACTTGATTCACATCCAAGGATTGATTTGAAGAACAAAAATAAATTTTAAGCTGAATACAGTTGTATAATTTTTTCTACGCGATTCCTTGGCTATTTGATTACATGCGAAATATTCCATACCTTGTCCCACGATACATCCTGAAATGAATCCTTCGTTATATGCTCTATCATTGGCTCCACATTGACTATATGCAGTTTGGTTGTACTGTTTATTTTGGTCTCCATTATATCCAAACCTTTAACATGCTTCAGTCAATGGGTCTCTTTTATTTTCGTCATCGTCACTGCTGGTATATATAACCATTGCATCGGTAATACCCATAGTTCCAATTATACCTAGGATTGCTATGATCGTTTAAATCCTTGACATGAGTTAGTTTCCTCTCCAATTATTTTCTGAAAATTGACTAATACAATTAAATTTGTCATCATGGTTCCTATTACGAATAGCTAGTCAAGCATTTCTATCTGGTACGGTCCGAAGGTGTAGTTAGTTTCAAAATAGTCCCAAGTCTTTACATGTGCTTACTACATTATAGGTACATGTCCTATTTTTGATTGACGCAAGGTGTGATGATAGTCTTCAAAATATGATTCATGAAATTCTTAATACAATAATATGACCTCTATTCCAAACCTTAGGTCCTAGACTGTTCTGTTCATATAATCAATACACTATAATGTGTCCTACTATCTTTTTTGGTTTGATTCTCAATTAATGAAGGGATACAAGATCAACAACATTTGTGGTCATCCTACAATACAATAATACTATTTTACAATCCCTATGCTATTGATTGCTAGGCATTATGATTTATGATTTATAGCTGGGGCTGAATACCATCAAAGTCATTACACTTTTAGCGGTATCAGGATCATTGAGTCAAAACTTAATAATTAGAAAATTAACTAAGGATTGATGCAATCTTCTAATTCGGTTGTCCGGAATAGAAAGGTGGTAATGATTTGTGAAGACGAACAGGAATTACTTGACCTTTACTCCAGGGTGTTGGGATTGAAATATGATGTCATAAAGGTTTGTTCAGGAGCTGAATGCATACATGAATACCTAGAGAAAAAGGCAAAAGGATCACCAGTCGATCTCCTTTTCCTAGATTACAAATTAGGTGATATGTTAGGTGATGATGTAGCGAAGAAGATAAAGAAAATGAATGGAATTAAGATAATTCTAATTTCCGCGTATAATTTGGATGAACCAACTAAAAATGAACTTATTGAAAATAAATACATCGAAAAATATCTACAAAAACCGATTCGAATGAAACAAATAATTCAGGTAGCAGCGGAAGCGATCTGAAATAGTTAAAAAAATCTTATTTCTATCTATTAACAAATTGCCTTTAGATTAAAGACAAGCTTTGAGAGTTTTCTAATATTAGATATCGTTTTGAGATAATGGATATTCCAAATGACGGCTAACTGTATCAGGTTAAGGTCTAGTAAGGTTTTGTTAATATCAAGTATTTCATCATAGTTCATTGTGGCCGATCTTCAGCTCATACTTATCGATATTATGACTATCTGTTTTGCGATATTAAACGCCTTCCCTCAGCAAACGAAAACATGAGAGATCACTAATCTGATGACTTGTCTAGTTCACTCTCATCACGATTCTGCGTCTCTGATGGTTGATGATATTAGGATTGGGAAAGCCGATATTGTCTTGATCTTGGTTAATTATGCTTCTATGGGTTGGAATATTTGTCTATTGTTCATGGTAGTAAAATATTCTAAAAGCCATCAAAAGTATCTGCGATTTTGGTATATTAACTTCGATCACTGGGATGATTGAGAGGACTCGTTCTCAAAACTAATCGAACAGTCACATCTATGATTTCATTTAGGTCAGCTTGTGTGGATTTTTACAGGAAGGGTGAAAATTACTTGATGGTTAGTAACGGAATTATCAGTAAAAACAGCCCTGCCGAGTACTTTGCATATAATGTAAAGATGAGTTAATGAAGGGAAAATATTGTGAGCAGGTGTTCCATTTTTATAGAGTACCATCCAATTCTGTGTTCTTGTAAAAAGAATAATTCTAAAAAGATTGGACTAAATCGCCTACTAAAGATATCCTATAATAAAAAGAGCCATAGCAGCTGCCATAGCAGCACCCCAAACTAATTTATTCCAATCAAAAATCTTTTGTCCATCTAAGACTCCCATAGGTATAAGATTAAACATGGCGATCCAACCATTAAACGAGGCACCAACTGCAAAGTAAGGATTATAGGAATTGTAAGTCAAAGTTAAAATCAAAAATGAAAAACCCATGGCCAAATTAGTAAGCGGTCCAATAAGAGCAACTCTGCCAAATTTGGAGCGATCATTTAGTCTGATCATCACTGCTCCAGGAGCTATGAACTTGAATGGCATAATTGGGAGAGCCGAAATTGCCGTCAGAATCAGACCATAGATTTCTGCTCTAAATTCTGCCCAGCTACCATAATATTGGGCCAGGAACTTATGAGCTAATTCATGAACTAGAAACGCACTTGTAAAAATTGCAAGGAATTGCCAGGAGAAATATCTATAATTATTCAGTGAAAGTCCAACACAAATTACTAGCGCAGTAGCTAGTGAGAGATGAATGAGTTCAGTCTTTGAAGTTTTTATACTCAATAAATTACCTATCGATCTTAAACCTGGGTGAGTGGATTTCTTATGCTGTTTGTCATTAAAGAGCGTATCTTGCTTTCGCTTATTGTATGAATACAAAAAAGCACATGAATGCTGTATTGGATTTCTATGATTGCTACAAAAGTATTCTTTACAATAATTACATCGAAAGGGAAAACCATCCAACAATCCACAGGTATAACACTGAATAGGATTTTCTTTTCTTTCCGTAGTCATATTGAATAATTAATGGATTCCAATGAGCATGAAATAGAAACCAAATATCCAGACCTAGTCAATAGTACCCTATCGCCATAATTAAGACACAATGGGAAATCTAGTTCGTTCCTGCTTAGATAATTGGACCTCACAATCCTCATATAATATATTAGTAGGTTCAATTATATCAAATTACCTTAAAAATTACAATCAGATTCGTTTTGGATAACATATCGATGACCGCCATTTGGCCAAACTGAGTTTTTTTTACTATTGTTCGTATATATTTGGAATTCATAGAACGTCAATTTGAGTTCTTGATTTTGAGGAAATTTCAAAATAGTTAATTATTTGATATTTGTTGGACATAGATTTCAATTTCAACAAAGCAGCATAATTACATCCTATCACTGGGAAAACACCAGGGACATGTTATGAGTATCTACGGTACCTTCCGCTGTTTTATTTGATGAGCTACTTTCATTGATTGTGGTCATCGGTAAATCTGGTGTTGGATCTTGTGCTTGCAAACTCGGAATTACAGGTATTACAAAAAGAATCAAGGATGCTGAGACTGTATAGATAAAGAATACACATAATTTATTCATTTCCCCGTTACATTAGTCTCAAAGTATTTAACAGCCATCAAAAATATTTACTTACATTAAGACTATTTGAAGTTGCCATTGTAATATAAGAATTAGACAACTCCCTCTTTTGAAATTCCTCTGCATTTTTGTTTGGTTTTATTCATTAGGTGCAAAACGAATTTTCCATAATATTTCCCAAACACAATAGAGCTTGATCAGATGTGATAAATGAAAAATTAGTAGAGATATCACGGGTGTTACCCCTCTAACAACCTGTACTTTTTATGAAATCCAATCAATTACCTGCACTCAATGCTTCGAACTCGTTAAATGAGTTAAATTTATTGAATCACAAAACAAAAAACAAATTAATCGCAATTCAAATAATCCAGGTAGGACGATCGGGATCACTTGGATAACAATGTCTAAATAAATTGGAGAATCTTATCCCAATTAGTTAAGAATATGCTAAAAACCTAACCTATTGAATCAAATTTGGAGAATGATTTCCACAAATACCAAGTAGCGATACTTCTATAAGGTTTCCATCTAGAAAATACTTCCAACATATATTGATGAGTAGGTAGTTCAGATAAATTATATAATTTTTGGATTGCCTTTTTTACTCCCAAATCACCCAAGGGAATTACATCTTCTCGTTGCAGGCAAAAGATAAGAAACATTTCTGCAGTCAATCTTCCAATACCCTTTACTTTAACCAATTCAGCTATGGCTTCTTCATCTTGCGGATCGGGTAATCCTTGAATATTTAATTCACCGGAGAGGATCTTCGTCGACAAATTCTTAATATATTCTATTTTCTTAAATGACAGTCCTATCGTAAATCTCAAGACAGTATTTGAAGTAGAAATAATCTGCTCTGGGGTTGGTAAATTATCGCCATAGTCCTGCAGAAATCTGAAGTATATCGCTTTTGCAGCACTACCTGCAAGCTGCTGATAAATTATGGATTTTAACAAAGATTCAAACAGATTATCGTGGATCTGAATTGAATGATTTCCTATAGATTTGATTAGGCTTCCAAGTAAAACGTCTTGCTTTGAAAGTAATTCTAATGGATCCTGATCCGGCATTCCTACACTAGGAATACTTCTGATCACGTTTAAAGAGTTACTTTTTTACCAACTTTCGTTCAATTCAGGACAAACAATATTTTAGTCTCTTCATAGTAGTAGCTGGCGACCAAATTTGGATCGTATAATTTTGTTGAATCGGAATCCTCACTAGGCTCTTTTTTTTCTATGCCGTACCAGATATTAGGAACTTAAATGTTTGAACATAGGAGAGCTTTATTAGTAAGATGGGTGGGAACAAAAATTATTAATGAATATGTTTTTTTATCCCTCACTATCCTACAACTAACAAATACTTAATAGATAAATCAAAATCAAGAATAAAAAAACATCATCAGATCCCCACAACATAAATCGTTTCATAAAATTCTTACTGCCATTGTTATTATCTTATAATCCAGAACAATCGATTTTTTGTTCCTATACAACCATCTAGAAATTAATAGATTTGAGCATCATAAACGGGTCTAAATTGATTGCGCAAACTATTCGTTCCTTTGGACCCATCGGTTGATAACGTTATGAAGGTAATGTAAGGTGATCTAAACTTTTCACTTTTTTATTTCAGTAAGCATAATCTGCAACACTTTTCATGGCGATAGCATCATAAGAAACTAATAACCGTACGTTCAAAAGAAGACAAATGTATCCATTTAGAGAAATTTTATCCAAGTAAAACTTCTATGAGAAAAGTTCTACAAGCAGATGGTGACTATTTGTATGGTAGCAGGAAAATAAGTAATACTTGTGCCACATCTCTTGTTATTTTTATTGGCGATTTGTATTCAATTTTAGAAAAAGTCATTCCTTCTAGGGTTGATTCAACAATTAATAGGGTCCAAAATTTTCTATTCCATGATAAACCAAGAGTAATACCAAAAGATTACATTGATGATATCTGACTGAATGTATATAAGACTAAGGTCATGCTGCAAATAGAAAAGAATCGAGGCATTTCTGATTCTGTGGTAGACTGTGAACTAGATTGAATGAATGAATAGTTTAGCAGGTCTGCAAATACGATTGTATTAAATATTAATTCGACTACTTTATGTAATTGTAACATAAGAATACATTACTATCTTGTTGTATTACCAACCACTGCAATCCAAATTCCGTCTCATCTAATACTGAAGGTGCTTTACTAAGATCCATGAAGGGGGCAAATTTCTTTTTCATGGGAGTTAGTCAAATGCCTACAGATAATCCATAAATTATCTTCGAGCTTATTTGGGGTAACCGAATCCGGATTAAAGGTCAATGCTTTCGCAATTTATATTGGAAGTTCCACTACGATAAATTATTCTAATTTCTATGATTGACTAGGTCCTCATCATTTAGCATGCGGGTCAGTGGATTCGATATTAATAAATTGCAAATTCTTAATAACAATATTGATAATATAGTTTCTATGAAATATAATAAATTTTTTTCAATTCTGTTTATCTCGATGATGGCGACAATTTTTGGCAGCATCTTAACAAACCCAGGTGTAAATACTCCTTCTTACGCAACATCTTCTTTAGGAGAATCAATTCAGCAAAGCCAACAAGATCTTCAATCGACCATAAATAACCAAGTCCAACAATCGATTACAGATACCATTAACAACATAAGCGGTAGTAATGATTCAACTGCTAACTCCATTACAAACAATCAAACACAAAATTCTGGTTCCTCAAATGACATGATCAAGGGAGGTATTACGAGCTTGCAAAATGATCCATCGGATAATGCTACCACTTGGATATTGGGCGGTGTATATAGGATGGAAAACCTTAGTTCAGAAGCTCCAACATTTAATGCATCTTTTTATATGGTAAAAACAGATGGTAATTCTTCTCATTCTCATGACATCTATGACCTGGTCTTGAACACTCCAATAATTGATAATACAACAAGTAATTCGACACATCTTAATGGTACGACAACTGTGACCATGAAAGACGGACCGATAACTGATGTACCTACAAATATTACCATACTAGGTGACAAAGCTATTAATATTTGGATAGACCCATCTAAAGTCAATAATCATTTTGGCGATTCGCCAATTTATGGAACCCAGGAGTTGAAATGTGTCGATAAACCTGCACTTTGTAAATGAGTTGATAGCGGTCAAAATGCCGCAACTCGACACTAGATTGTACAATACTACATAGAGAGAACCTAAGGACTATTGGATGTCCAAACATAGATCGAGATTAAAGATAACTATGAACTCATTTTATAACCAAACCTTCTTTTAGATTCTTATTTTTTCATAATGGAGAAATATAGTCAAAGTATGTGTCAATACCAAAAAATACAATAGTTCTAATATGACAAGCTCTATTTATCGCATATTCTTAATCGCTTCGGCACGAATAAGGACAATTTTGTAGTTTTAACTGTATCCATTTCTGTTCGATGGGGATGAGTATATCTTAATGTTTACAAATTAACCTTTGATGGGGTGAGGTTATTCTCCCAATACATTATATACTAAATTAACTATTGTATATCGATTTGAATTGGATTTTCCTAATTATGTTAATGGTTTGGAAACAATCAATAATCAAAAACTCTCCTGGGTTTACCTGGAAAGACCTACCCGGGAAAAAATGGATATAGTATCCAAAAATTTTCCTATTCATGAGCTGAATATCGAAGACTGTTTATCGAAGAATCAACTCCCTAAAATCGATCGATATGACGATCATATATTCGTCATACTTCAGTTTCCAGCTTCTCTCAGAGGAAGAGCTGCCCCCAACTTTACTCAACTCTCCATGTTTATAGGAAAGGATTATCTAATTTCAATTACCCAGGGAGATCTTTATCCATTGAATGATCTATTTAGAACTTGTAATAGCGGCGACCAGAAAATCAGGAATAATTTCATGGGAGGATCTCCAGGATATCTATTACATTCAATTTTAGACGCACTTGTTGATAATCTACTTCACATATTAATGAAAATTATTGGAAACTTAGACGACATTGAAGATGAAGTATTTGATGATAAAGTGGCAAATGCGAAGGAAATATCTATCCTCAGAAGGGAAATTACTACACTTCGTAGAATAGTCTTACCGTTAAAACGAATCATGTTAGAAATCACTTCCAGAGATGTTAAGAGATTCTCCAGTAGCGCAGCCGAGGAAGATCTAATTGATTATTTTGATGATATTAATGATCATATATCAAAGGTATTAGAGGCCCTTGATGAGTCAAAAGAAACAATTGAAATTTACAAAGATACCGATAACATGTTGAATTCGGAAAAAACAAACAAGATCCTCAGCTTTCTAACAATATTGTTCACGCTATCAATTCCAATTACTGTGGCAGGCACTTTTTATGGTATGAACATTGTAATACCTGGCAGCGTCAATGAGGGGGGTACAATTATCGATTACTTTCCACTCATTTTGACCGCATCGCTTTCGTCACTGGCTGCAGGAGTTATGGTGTTATACTTCAGAAAACTAGGCTGGTTCAATTCATAGGATTATGTTGGGGTGTGTCATTTCATTAACATCAATTTTGAGTCGATCTGAACCAAATCATTTCAGAAGTTATCCGATGTAGTAGAGGTAAACCGGGACTTCTCTTTTCTACTTCCACACTTGCATAATCCAACTAATTACTTAATTATTCTAATTCATTCTCTTTTGATTTCATGATTACAGAATAGAGATATTTTACACATTCAGTGGCAGAAAACAAAGTGCAATAATTGTGAATGTGTTTTAGCGGTTGAATTCAATTTCACTTGAGTAAATCGTTTTACAATCAACTAAGTAATAAAGCCTATTTGACCTAGTGGCATGTATTTTACTATTGCTATTTCTTGTTCCGATAAAGGAGAATTCTTGAACAGGAATATATCTCAAATGGTAAAGTAAACAATACCACTAATGTATACGATCCGATCAAAAATGATCCCTCAATATCATGTTATTTATAACTTTCAATATTAGGCAGTCCTTGTTTGTAATAAATTGTAAAGTTTTGACCTTGAGAATAAGGACAATTTTCGACTGACCTGGGTATACCGTCTGAAGCCTCGACTACGCAGGTACCATTCTGTTTTATCTTGACTACCACAAGCTCTTGAATACTTGGGCTAAAAAGTTGCTGTAAGGATCCACCCAGCAAGATGAAAACTAAAACTACCCCTGCAATTATAAATAAAATAGCTAACATTTTTGGTGAAAGATCAAAATCCATTTTTTTATTCCCAATATACTAAAATTCCGCCTTGTTATAATGCTATGTTTTTGTTTCTTATTGAAATCTAATTGGATCCTACAAATCCGATATGATATCTTTATATGATATCGATACCAAAATCGTTTATTTTACTAATTTTGTAGTCCCAGAAAGATTGTGGTATGAAGCTTAGACGCTTACATTTATGGTAATTATTTCTGAGGAAACAGTTAACAATATTAGTCAAAATTAGATTTTGACAACTTATCATTACATCATGTGTTATCCAACAATTTTCGTATAACGCAAATTGCTTTAAAAGTTAATGTATTCTAACCAACTAGATATCACCTAGTTACATAACAACTTAATAACCGTTCATGTCATTAATATCGAGAATTGGTAGGCAAAATAAACACCATTCGCCACAACGACTTTTTCTTCTCGATATGGATTGTCTTACTTTGCACGATGTAATGTCAGAACCGCGATGATTGATCTTTCTCCATCACCATTCTTAAAGAATCCTTAAAAGATATCCTGATTTTAGATATTCATAGAAAAAAGAATTGATGTCTCCTTATTTTTTATTCATACCAATCAGATTAACATAGTCATAGTTTGTGATCCCATTCTGACTAGAGCGTTACTGCAGTGATTTTCATCATCTATGATCTTGTGTCACTTATCAATTTTCTAATAGTCTCAATTTTCGAGCAAAAGAAATAATGATTCAATAAATCTCTTGAGATAGTTGACTAATAATTTATTTCCATGGGATAATCAATAACCCGCATAAAACAGTTAGATTCATAGGCTTGTACTTAGAATTGAGATTATTTCAACTAAGGATCAAGGATGTAATTTATGAATGAAAAAAATACTCAAAAAGCTGCATGGATTGCCCTTGCGATTCTCAGTTGCCTGGCACTAATAGCTATGTACGGAGAGACCATGCTAATTCCCGCGATCCCCTATTTAATAAATGACTTTGAAATCTCCTATAATACCTCATCATGGATTTTGACAGCCTATTTAGTTGCTGGGGCAGTAATGACTCCAATTATAGGTAAACTTTCGGATATCTATGGGAAAAAAAAAATATTGCTGACTCTAATAGTGATATATTCTGTGGGTAGTTTGTTGGGCGGATTGTCTAGTGATATCTTTATGATGATAATATCGAGGATAATTCAAGGCACTGGCCTAGCGATGTTTCCTGTTGCCTTCGCAATTATTAGAGAGAAATTTTCCAATGCAAATCTCGCTATCGGTCAAGGAATTTTTACAGCTGTTTTTTCAGCAGGTGCCGTAATCGGTCTTGGATTAGGGGCCACCATTGTCGAACATTTTAGTTGGCATATGACATTTCTCTCAATCGTACCTTTAATGGTAATATTACTAGTGGTGGTACTAAGGTGGGTTCGAATTGATTCGGAAAAATTCCTTTCGAAAATACGAGGTAGTATAGATATAAGCGGAACCTTGGCATTGATAAGTATAGTTTCAACATTCCTTGTGGGATTGACCTTACTACCGAATTCTATTTCTGATCCAAACAACAATTATTTGTTTTTAACCCTATCTCTCTTGATGATTTCGGTAGCCCTTTTACCGATCTTCTTTTTCACACAGAGACGGGCTCAATATCCTATTATGGATCTTAATCTTATGAAGGATTCGGTTCTCCTACCTGTCAATATATTAATAATGACCATTGGTATTGCATTTTTCATAATATATCAAACTTTGCCAATCTTGATACAAAGTCCTATCCCCGTAGGATTTGGAGGAGGTCCGGTAGCCACTGCAGGTGTTCAGCTTCCTTTTATGATTCTGTCATTCTTAATTTCTGTCTTATCAGGATTGCTAATTTCCAGAATAGGTAACATAAAACCGACTTTGATTGGAAGTATTCTAAGTACTTTGGGATTCTTTCTGCTCTACATCTATCACCCAACGGAGCTGATGATATCATTAGAACTCTGTATCATCGCTATAGGATTGGCTTTCGCAGAAATTGGTGCTTTTAATATATCATTGGTGTCTGCACCGGTAAGCAAAAGCGGCTCTGCATTAGGAATCACTATGTTGTTATTTTTGATTGGAATGTCATTAGGGCCAGCGATTTCTGGTATCTATTTAGAGAGCTTTAGATCCACCATTGACGATACCAATGAGTCATTTCCAGCCGAAGTCGCGTACGATTTGATCTTTTTAACCGCCCTATTGATCTCAATCTTGTCTGTAATACTTACTCTATTCATAACCAAAAAACTAGTAAGTAAAGCAACCTAGTTTACTGGACTAACCCTGCTTGATCCAACTAATTAGGATTGAAAATACTGGAATAGTAGTGTTCTTATTTTTCACTAGTAATGATATCTTGATGGCCTAATAAGTCAAGTATTATGATAGAAATTTGAATACTAATAATGTTACTATCATAGATTGCATAATTTGATGAATATCGTATAAACATTTTTAGAATCTTGAATGACCCTTTTGAGAAACCAATGTATCTTGATTATACTAGATCATTAAATAAGATAAAACGTATATTAGTTCCCTCGAATAATTAGAAATTGCCTCTTGAAAAGAGAACTCAATGATATTTTTAAAGCATATATTGTACAATTAATTATAGACAAGAAAACAGAAAAGGCGATAGAAAGTTTAAGTCAATTTTATGAAATTAGGCCCCCAGATATCGTTGTAGGTACGATCAAAGGAAAGAGAAGGACCGTATATGCAGTTTACGTTCATAGAGAAAGTAGAATTTATTGCATAAATTCGGAAATTTTTTACAATCCCTTCATAATAATGCATGAATTCTATCATCATTTGCGTACTACCGCTGGAGTTCATAAGGGTTCAGAAAAACATGCCAATATGTATGCTAGGGACTTTATTGATGCATATAAAACTATTATTAACGTTGGGCAAAAGCATGAGGATGCGTAGCCAATTTCAATGCTTTTATGAAAAATTAATTAAAAACTTCCCAAACTACCTTCTATCTTAAATTAATACATTGTTGTTATCTGCTTGTTAATTTGGAATACATTACTCCTTTTTTAGGATTGATAATTGACACCTCCTTTTCAATAATTCATAAAAACTAGAAATAATTAATTAAAGTAAGTAACTGACTTTTTTGTATGTTATATTCCTTGAAACACCAATCCTTCAGGGCTCATCCGCTCATGCCTTTGATCTTTTTCCTTTATCAGATGATTTTATTCTAACAATTTTTAACCCACTTCTTTGATGGCATACCATATTTATTGCCTTTATGACTTACTGATTGTTATGAATCAAAAGATTATTGATCGTTAACGTTTAATCATAACTTAATTGTTGAATCCATTGCGTCTGCTTGAGAGCTTTGATTATGATATCTAAATTTTAATTGGAAATATCCAAAATATTATGATAATCTTCGATATCTTTTTGCACTTGATGAATTCTTATTGGATCTAGATGATGGATATTCCATTACCAAATGACCATGACTATAGGGGATATGTTTTCAGTCATTAGAAAACCGCTCTTTTCACAAATGACCTATTAGAGTTTAATGACTTCAATAATCGTTTTCTTTCATTAGGTTTGAAGACTAAATGGTTGGTTGTTAATCAATTAGATTCAAGTTTGATGATTGTAACTAGTTTCATACATATGAAATACTATTTATTAAAGCCTTTAGGTTCCTGTGTTGGTCACACACTATTTACGATGATTATTTTTCGTGAACAAGTCTAGGTGATTCTCTGCGCATGCAATAGAAGTCATTAATTTCTTACTGAACCATCTAAATTCGATACTTTGTCAGTCAGAAAATCTATGTAATTTTAAACAAATAAGATTTGGTGATGCTGCAAAAATGATTTCACTCAAACTATTCATCTAATAATGGTAGCGTATGGCAGATATGCTTTATCTGTGGTAATATTATTGATTTAAGCTTAGTAGGTAAAGGACATCCTATTTATTTGCTACAATTTGGCATCTGTGTGTAATTTAAGGGATCCAACCACTCTCATGTTTTATTAATAAGACTAGATGATTTACAAGAGTCAATTCATGCGATTGGGTAGATGACTAATCTTTGGGTAAATATTGTCTGATAATGGTACTGAAATTGTAGCGAAATACAGCTAAGTTAGAACTATGATTTTCTTGGGGCTATTTGATTGAATTTTTTGTCATCGTATCATTCTTACTATAAAAAATATTGTACATTTTTTTAAGTAATGAGTTATCAAACTCCTTTATTATATAATGCTATTACTTCTTGAATGATAAAGATTTTATCATTGAGTGTGCTACTAATATTGATAGTACTAATTATAAGTGGACCGACTTCACAAACGGTTTTTTATCAAAGCGTTACTGCCCAAGGATCAAATAGTTACGAAAGTAGTAGCTCCAATTTTGATATTAATAGCATATTTAATGGCCTTCAAAACAGTTTTCTAAATCCAATAAATGGATTGAATTCCCACAAAGCTCCAGTTCAAGGATCAAATAGTTACGAAAGTAGTAGCTCCAATTTTGATATTAATAGCATATTTAATGGCCTTCAAAACAGTTTTACCGATCCACTGGGTCAAGTTGACATAACTTTTCCTCCTAAACTCTCTGACTCTATGACTCCTGTAAATCAACCAAGCTCCACCGACTCTATGACTCCTGTAAATCAACCAAGCTCCACCGACTCTATGACTCCTGTAAATCAACCAAGCTCCACCGACTCTATGACTCCTGTAAATCAACCAAGCTCCACCGACTCTATGACTCCTGTAAATCAACCAAGCTCCACCGACTCTATGACTCCTGTAAATCAACCAAGCTCCACCGACTCTATGACTCCTGTAAATCAACCAAGCTCCACCGACTCTATGACTCCTGTAAATCAACCAAGCTCCACCGACTCTATGACTCCTGTAAATCAACCAAGCTCCACCGACTCTATGACTCCTGTAAATCAACCAAGCTCCACCGACTCTATGACTCCTGTAAATCAACCAAGCTCCACCGACTCTATGACTCCTGTAAATCAACCAAGCTCCACCGACTCCATAGCACCTCAGAGCGATAAATCCAAGGACGAATCAAGCTCCACGGACAAACCCTCTACAACAGAAGAATCAAGCTCCACCGACTCCATAGCACCTCAGAGCGATAAATCCAAGGACGAATCAAGCTCCACGGACAAACCCTCTACAACAGAAGAACCAAGCTCCACGGACAAACCCTCTACAACAGAAGAATCAAGCTCCACCGACTCCATAGCACCTCAGAGCGATAAATCCAAGGACGAATCAAGCTCCACGGACAAACCCTCTACAACAGAAGAATCAAGCTCCACCGACTCCATAGCACCTCAGAGCGATAAATCCAAGGACGAATCAAGCTCCACGGACAAACCCTCTACAACAGAAGAATCAAGCTCCACCGACTCCATAGCACCTCAGAGCGATAAATCCAAGGACGAATCAAGCTCCACGGACAAACCCTCTACAACAGAAGAATCAAGCTCCACCGACTCCATAGCACCTCAGAGCGATAAATCCAAGGACGAATCAAGCTCCACGGACAAACCCTCTACAACAGAAGAATCAAGCTCCACCGACTCCATAGCACCTCAGAGCGATAAATCCAAGGACGAATCAAGCTCCACGGACAAACCCTCTACAACAGAAGAATCAAGCTCCACCGACTCCATAGCACCTCAGAGCGATAAATCCAAGGACGAATCAAGCTCCACGGACAAACCCTCTACAACAGAAGAATCAAGCTCCACCGACTCCATAGCACCTCAGAGCGATAAATCCAAGGACGAATCAAGCTCCACGGACAAACCCTCTACAACAGAAGAATCAAGCTCCACCGACTCCATAGCACCTCAGAGCGATAAATCCAAGGACGAATCAAGCTCCACGGACAAACCCTCGAATGCGGCCATTGAGAAACCCGTGGGGATTACCAAGGTGATATCTCCTACCAATACAAATCCTTCAATTGAAAGCTAAATTCTTATATCAGCAGGTCATGATATCCTAAAATTTCAATTTTTTCTCTTCCATCAATTGAGTTAAGACCTTCAACGAAAAGAAGATCCAAAATATTGTCAAGTCCCACTTTTTTTAAGGATTGAATGATTAGTACAAACTGCCGATAGCCAAATTATCAAGTGGTAGTCTTATGAATGCACATTTTTCTAAAGTCTTTTTTGTTTACCCTGTCATCATAATTCATTTTATAAACGTGTAAGACTTGAGCCTTGCAACTAGGTAATGACATGGCATGGGTTGATAAGAATTTTGATATCTTTTTGATAAGTTAGGCTAAATGACTTTCTAATTGTAAGAGCACAGCTATCCTTCAAATGGGTACTAGACTGATGTTTAATAAAGACCACCAAGTTTAGAGAATATGTCTAAAAATGATCAGCAGGGCCAGTGTGAGCATATTGTTCAGGCCGATTTGAAAAGGTCAGGGAATACCCAGGGTTGCGAAGAATGTGAAAAAACCGGTTCCGAATGGGTGCATTTGAGACTTTGTCTGACATGTGGTCATGTAGGTTGTTGCGACGCTTCGAGAAATAAACACGGAACAAAGCACTTTAAGGATACTATGCATCCTGTAATTAAATCATATGAACCGGGAGAATCATGGAAGTGGTGCTTTGTAGATGAAATATTTGCAGAATGAACTTTTCAATAAAAGGCAGACTAGTTGATATAACTCGATAACTTGTTCAAAATTCAACAGTAAAGTCTAATCAAATGATGACTTATTCATTTACAAATAAGCCTCCTCCATAAACCAACCTTTAACTACAAGTGTATTTTTAGAGAAAAGAGTAACCTTCTTGATCTTGTTATCGAGATTGAGCATTTGGGTGTAGACAATTTATGAAAGTTTTATATAAAATTCGAAAAACTTCAAAAATACCTTCTAAAAATATCTTTAAACAAGTAACGAATAGAATTCTCAAGGTCTTAAAATGAGTAATCTTTACGATTAATTAACTCATAATATTATTCGCATCTTATAAACAATACATAGAAATATTATAATAAAAAAATTCTCCGTAACTAGATTAAGGTGACCAATCCATTTTTCTCTCAGTCCATTACAAACACACAATAGAGTATTATTATTACCTGCAATTTATCCAAATCCTGCTCCTCTCTCTAATCATGCATTAGCATAAGGCTTGTATCGCTTATATATGCCTCTATTACTGTAGTTTTGACCACATAAGATTTACTCAGTTTTGCTTGTTACGTAACACCGTTAATCAGGTTCTGCTGATTTTGATTCGTTTGGAGACTTTGACTCCGAATTGACATTATTATTTCTATCAGCCAACTTTAATCCTAACTTTATCAAATACGGCGCCAAGAATGTAGAAATTAAGGTTATAGTTCCAATAATAGGTAATATAAAAGAACTCACTACTCCAATGTCTATTCCTCCCTTCGCTACAATTAGGGACATCTCTCCACCTCGTGATGCTGAAAGATCGATACCGGTCTGTATCGCAGTGATTTTACTAAATCCTTGATACCTTGAAGTCAAGAAAACAATAGCGAATTTTACGACTGAGGTAACGCCCACTAGTATTAGTGCGGGAATTATGAATACGGGAATCAAATTGATGTCCATTAATGCTCCTACGGAAACGAAAAATAAAGCTACAAACATATCTCTGATGGGTGTCGTTAGGATGCTTGTAACAGCGTGAGATTTTGATTCAGCTATTAATACACCTGCAAAAAAAGCCCCAACCGCTACTGAAATCCCAAGTAAGTTTGAAACATATGCAAAGCCAAAGGCAAGACCAAGCACAGCCACTACCAAAACGTCACTCTGATTTGTCCTAGCAACAAAATCAACTAAGCGTGGAATTGTTCTCGAACCTATAATCAAAACTCCAGCAATAAATGCTATCGTTATACCTATAGGGATTAGGATTTCCACTATGGATATATTTCCCGTTACGGTGGTGGAATGTAACAAGGCAAATATAGATAGTATTATTATGTCTTCAATTATTAGAATTCCCAGAGTAAGGTATGAAGCCTCTTCTCTTAGGATCTTTAATTCTTCTAAAACCTTCATTATTACCACTGTGCTAGAAACCGATAATGCAACTGCCATAAACAGGCTATCATAAAACGACATATTCAGTGCCTGACCCACAAAAAACCCTGCAATCATTGTTCCAGTTTGTTCAGCTAAAGTGATGATCGTAGCCCTTTTACCAATCTTCCTTAAATTTCTAATAGGGAATTCCATTCCGACTGTAAAGAGCAGCAAAATTATTCCAATTTCTGCAAATAAATTTAAGACTTCTACATTACTGATGAAACTGAAAGGAGGGGTATGTGGGCCAATTATTATGCCAGCTCCTATGTATCCCAAAATAAGTGGCTGCTTCAATTTATATGAAATAATCGTCATTACTGCTGCGATTATCATTATTGTCGCAAAATCTTGTAAAATTTGAGTTATTTCTATAGCCACATTAAAAATTAATATATATATTATATAAATAATTGTAATTGTTTATTCGATTTTATATTGAATGATCCTTGCTAACTAGAATGTGAAAATCGAAATCTGATAATAATACAGAGTCTTATTTCAAATCAAAATTATTTTGAAATTGTATCAACAAATTGTTTCACAGAAGTATATGATACAACCTCATTTATTGTAACTTTATTCCTGGTTAAAGGATCTTTTCGCCTTCCGCGGTTATTTTATAATGGTCGACATTATTTGCGCTAACAAAAAAATAGAAATCTCTCTCATACCCTGGTTTAAATGTTGACGAAGGAGGAGTTATGAATCTACTAGTTTCTGAGACCGTGGTATTTTTGTGATCAAATAATTCCACAAGAACCTTTACATCTCTCACATCGAAAGTCGAATTATTTATGGCAGTGCCTTTAACAGATATTAATCCTGTTGGGCTCTCTCCTACTTCAATTTCTTTAAGTTCAAGATTAACTATTGTGCTAGATAGTGAATATATCATTCCTTGTTCTTGGGAGTTTATTTGATTCGCTGTTAGATCTAATAGAAATATGAAGACTAATAGAACGCTTGGTATTAATATGAAGGATTTTCTTATTATATTCACCCTTTTTCCTCTCCCTACTTAATATTTCATACCGTAACCTAGATATGAATTGTTCTTCGGAAGGTAAAGGTACTTTAACTTGACAAAAATTTATAGATTTTGCTCTTGAATCTAAGATTAAGCTAATTGCGCAGTAACAGCATCATAAGATTGTGAAAAATACTACAAAGATAATTGAAAATGAATGTCTTGATTTATTCAATAAATGAGCAATTATCTTGACGTAGTAAGTAAATGTCTGAATTGAATTTTCATATTTTATAAAGACATCGTTATACAGAATAGATCCTAAGAATTGTACTTAATTTGCTCTGTTTCCATCTTCTACTTCAATAATTTGGTCGTCTGGATATTTGACCACCTTAATATTACAATGCTTGCACTCGTAGTATTGAATGTCGTGCCTATGACTAATAGATCCATTAAGCCAGATCATCATATTTCCACATCTTAAACAAGACATAGTCATAAACATGTGTGACAAATCTGTGATATTAAATTCTTTTGATCACTTATAAATTTAGATAAAAAATCAATTAGAAAAAAGTTTGCAGGTCATAAACCCATCAACTTTCCTCAACCGGAATTTACACAATCATTTATATAATAAAGACAAATGGTAAAATTATGAGTTTGTACCCCGAGCTTAGAGTTATGAACAATGACAGTGTACCAAAACTAGCAATTGGTATCTTAGCCGTCATAGCAATTTTTAGTATTTATATAGTAGGATATGACCAAGGACAGCTTTTTAGTTTGGTGCAAGGAAGCGAAGCTTTTGACACAATGTGGCTTCATGAATTTACTCATGATATTAGACATGCTGCAGGTTTTCCATGTCACTAGAATCATCAAATCTTTTCTTTTTAGCCTGATATTCTTAAAGATAAACAATATTTCACATTTTTTAATCCATTCATTAGAATCACCTCTGAATAAAATCATTTTCCATTAAATACAGTAAATCATGACATTGTCTTTTAATCAGAATTTCTAAGTTGTAAAATTTATATTAAAATTGTATATGATAGAGATCGTAGCCATGGGTAAAAAAATAAATGTCGCAATTGCCGGCGTAGGAAATTGCGCTTCTGCTCTCGTTCAAGGAATTCATTATTATAATTCTAATTCTTCGTCTAAGGATTCTGTCGGTCTTACTTCCTTTGACCTTGGTGGCTATGAGCCAGGTGATATTAATTTTGTTGCTGCGTTTGATATTGCAGAAGCAAAAGTAGGAAAGGACTTGTCTGAAGCTGTCCTCTCACCACCAAATAATGCCATTCAAATTGTTGATGTTCCCCATACTGGAATTAAAGTTCAAAAAGGTAACGTGCTAGATGGAGCAGGAAGGCATTTTTCCGAGGTAGTAAAGCTTTCTGATAAGACACATGTCGAGGTTTACGATGTACTTAGAGAAACACATACTGATATCTTGATTAATTATTTGCCTGTGGGTAGTAGAGAGGCTAGCAGATATTACGCAGAAAAATGCCTAGAAGCAGGTGTTTGTTTCATTAATGCAATCCCTGTTTTCATATCGTCAGATTCTAATTGGCAAAAACGCTTCGTTGAAAAAAATGTTCCATGTGCAGGAGATGATGTAATGAGCCAATTGGGAGCTACTGTAGTTCACAAGACCTTGGCTAAGTTGTGGGTGGACAGAGGAGTATTGATAGATGAGACATATCAATTGAATATTGGCGGGGACATGGATTTTTACAATATGCTAGATGAAGAACGATTGGAAGACAAGCGAGTTAGCAAGACTTCAGCTGTACAGGCTATGATACCATATGACGTGCCGATGCGGATAGGTCCATCTGATTACGTTAATTTTCTTCATAACGATAAGGTTTGCTATATTTACATGAAAGGTAGATTTTTTGGAAAGGTGCCATTAGAATTAGATGTGAAACTCCGTGTCCCGGATGCCTATAACAGTTCAGGTGTGATGATTGATGCAATTAGAGGCGCGAAAATCGCACTTGATAGAAATATTTCTGGACCATTAGAAAGTATCTCTGCATATTGTTTTAAACACCCTCCAGTCCAAATGTCATACTCAAACGCCAAATCAAATTTCATTGATTTCATTGACGGAAAGAAGGAACGATAGACTGAATTTGGTTTATTTTCAGCAGGCCAAAACCCATCATTGATTTTCAAACTTATTTTAGCATATATGTTGGTTTTGCCAAATCAGTAATATCTATCCAACATTTAGCTATCTTGTCTAGGCAGGAAATACTGTTTATCATTGCAATAGAATACTTATCGTTAATCACGATCTCCTTATCAGATGTTATATGCTTTTTTAATTCAGAAATTAATTCTTTAAATTCTTCATAGTTTTCATTTACCTTAAATGCCTTATCCCTGCTTGTACTTGTAAAAGCTTCGATGGAATAGTGCTGCATTTCTTCCAATGAATACCCGGTTTTTCTAATCAAGTCGGCAATCTGTTTTTTTTCCCTAAGTTCAGATAGGTAGGATACCAATTCTGCTATTAAATCTCCTGCATTTTCAAGATAATTGGCTGCTATTCTATAGTCAAGCATATCGATATTGCTTAAATTCAGGTTGCTCGCAAGTTTCTTGTTCATAATAGCTGTTCTTATTACTCTGACGAGAAGGAAATATTGTCTGTCTATTTCATCATCTCTACTGTCAATTTTTTTCTTTAGATCTCTTCCAAAGCCTTCACTAAGGGAACGAATCGTTTCCTTGAACATACCTGTTATGATCGAGTTCATCATACTCAATATTTTTTCAATGTTTAAGGTTTTAGCATCAATTAGGAATTGAAGATGTATGTTATAGCTATTCTCATCAACAATTTCTAGTCCAATCAATTTTCTGGTGGCCTTCTTTATTGTTTCACTGTCTTCAAATGATATCTGATTCTTCGAATGAATGTTTATCCTATTATATCCCAGCAGGTAAGCACCAAAAATTTTATTTAAGAGTATTTTGATTACCTTATCTTTGATTTCTACCTGTTCAATTATGTCATTTTGTGATTGTTGGTTACTATCCTCCTGCCCATACTCAAATTCTATTTTTATTTCTTCTTCTTGGTAATCATTATAAATTGAAACGGTGTTGTCAATATTAGTTTCTACAGTTAGGTTGTTTCCCTTGCCTAGGGAATTCTTCTTAATCCAGTCATTTGGAAGCGATATAAGAATACTACTTCCAATTTGCTGTAATATTCGAGTATATATTGTCATAATTTATATATATGAATATAAATAAATTATACTATATTTTTATATTTACTTTTGATGTTTATGGAGTGTAGTGGTTTTAGTTACTCAAGTGCCTGTGGCAGTGGCAAAGGCGTATAGTCCTGGTCACATTACTGGCTTCTTTTCCACACCGGACCCGCATATTTCCACGACAGATCCAAAATTTCTTGGATCGATGGGTGCTGGTTTTAGTATTAATAAAGGAATTACATCTACTGTTAAAGTATTTTCTTCGAATGAAAAGAACTACGAAATAAGACTAAACGGGATCCCTAATTTTGAGCTAAAGGTATCAAATTTTGTCGTGGCCTCTTACATGCAGTTAATCCGGGAGCCTGTTTATCTTTCAATTGAACATGAATCTGAATTACCTATTGGGTATGGGTTGGGGTCCAGTGGTTCGGCCGCGCTAAGTCTTTCTTATGCACTTAATGAGGCGTTAAAAACTAACTTAACCAAAGTCCAAGCAGCACAAATAGCACACAACGGTGATATAGCTTGCAGAACTGGGCTGGGAACAGTCATATCGGAATTTACTGGTGGTTTTGAGCTGAGATTGAAGGTTGGCGGACCGGGCATTGGTCAAGTTATTAAGTCTGAATTGTCAACAGACTGGTGTGTTATCGTTTTATGTCTTGAACCCATTAAAACAGAACTATGGCTTGATAAGTCCGTTACGAATGAGAATAAACATTCCTTGAATCTTTTGGGTAGAAAAATGGTGCATGATTTGTATCAAAATCAAAATGTAGGATCATTTCTCGAAATGTCTTATCAATTTGCTCGTGAATATCATTTGGATGAGGGCAAATGTCAAAACCCAATAAACCTTTTGCAGGCGGAGGGCATTAAGGCTAGCGTGGCACTCTTTGGACATACTTTGTTTACTCTAACCGAACGAGATAAGGTACGTAGAATTGTGAAGTTATTAGAACAATTTAAGGGACAATTACTTGTCTGTGGCGTTGATAATTTGGGCGCCAGACTGATTAGAAGAAATGACTAAGCATGGAGAGGAAAATAGAATTACATGAGAGTCATCCAAGATATTTATCGTTGTTAGCCAGAGAAAAACTGGTTACAGGTTTCAAACGAGGTTTAGTGGCATCAGAGGGTCTAATCGCACATGGAAGAGGGGAATGCTTTGACTATTTAATTGGGGAATGTACCATCGAATCCGCAAAAGCTGCCGTAAATGCTGCTTCCGCCACATTATTACTTGCCAGATACCCAGTAATATCTATAAATGGTAACGTAACAGCGTTATGCGTAGACCAGGTATGCCAGTTAAATCGATCACTAGAAAACTCAGCTGTTGAAATAAATCTTTTTTACTATACAAAAGAGAGGGAAAGGTTGATATCAGAAGAATTCAAAAAATATGGATTACTAAAAATATTTGGTATTGACCCAAAAAATCTTGTAAGCATCCCGGAACTAGAGAGCAACAGAAGATTTGTTGACAGGAATGGCATATCTAAAGCTGACGTTGTGTTTGTACCTCTAGAGGATGGTGATAGAACCATAGCCTTAAAACGAATGAATAAGAAAGTTATCACAGTAGATCTGAATCCACTTTCAAGAACAGCATTGTCATCGGATATAACAATTGTCGATAATATTGTTAGGGTAATTCCACAACTTATCGAATGCATAAAATATCATAAAAAACATTCTAGTGAAAATGACTTGAAGGAGCTTATAGAGGGTTTTGATAATATGGATGGCCTAAAAAAGGCTCTTGAAGTAATGAAATCTAAACAGGTTCCCATTCAATAAAAATGAACACGGTATCAATTTTACAGGGTTTTTCAGACTTTTACATTGGGAGTTATGACTTATTCTGATTCCAAACATTAGCGATTTACAACAAAAAAAGAAAAAATGTGAAAAAATCACCGTAGTAACTGCATATGATTACACAACTTCAAAAATATGTGATGAATCCGGAGTTGATATATTACTTGTTGGTGACAGTGCTGGTATGGTTATGCTGGGCTACCCAAGTACAATTTCTGTTACTATGGAAGAAATGATGGTCTATTGTAGAGGTGTTATTAATGGATCAAAGAACGCTTTAATCATTGCCGATATGCCATTTGGGTCCTACCAATTTGATCAGTCATTGGCTTGTCTAAATGCTACAAAATTTATTAAACTAGGTTGTCACGCTGTAAAACTCGAAGGTGGTGTTGAAGTTGTTCCTCTTATAAAGAAACTTACAGAATACGGAATCCCAGTTATGGGGCATATTGGATTAAAGCCTCAGACTTCATTACTATGGGAGGGATACAGGGTGCAAGGGAGGACTACTGATTCCGCAATCTCATTACACCAACAAGCAAAAGAATTAGAAAAGGCCGGAGCTTTTAGTTTAGTACTAGAACTAGTCACAAGCCAAGTAGCTGAACAAATCTCAAAATCTCTCACTATTCCAACGATTGGGATAGGTTCAGGTAGCGGATGTGATGGTCAAGTTTTGGTATTTCATGATCTTGTTGGATCCTTTAATAACTTCAAACCAAAATTTGTAAGACGATATTTGGAATCTTTTCCTCTAATATTGGGTGCGATGAAAAATTATGTTTCAGATGTAAAAAATGGTAAATTTCCCGATGAAGATCATTCATTTTTTATTAAAGAAGAAGAATTATTAAAATTCAATAAATATCTTAATACAAAAGCGAATATTCGCAAGTTGAACCCAGAATGATTAGGATCGATTTAAAATGGTAGAAGATAAATCACTTAGTAGAAAATCCGTTGATAGTAACGACGATGATAACTATGGTTTACATCCATCAAAGGATATCAAATGCACCCTAGGAAATGAATTGTTTGGAAAAAGAGTTGTAATTTGTGTAACCGCTAGTGTAGCTTGTTACAAGACGATTGACTTGATCAGATTAATGATGAGACATGGTGCTGAAGTATTTGTGGTAATCTCAAAAGCAGTTGAAAAATTCATGAATAGGGAATATTTTTTGTGGGCCAGTGGGAATTCTGTTATATCAGAACTTTCTGGAAAATTAGAACATGTAAGAATAGCTAATTTCAAAACATCTGATTTGATAGTAGTATATCCGTGTACAGCTAATACAATAGGCAAATTTGCAAATGGGATTGACGATACATCAGTAACTTCAGTGTTATCGATAGCACTTGGAGCTCGAATTCCTATAATAATCGCCCCTGCGATGCATGATGCTATGTACCAAAACATAATCATTAAACAAAATATACAATATTTAGAAAAAATTGGGATAGTGTTTGTGAATCCGATCCTTGAAGAGGATAAAGCCAAAGTAGCAACCGTTGAATCCGTTTATTTGCAAAGTGTTGATCTAGTCAGGAATCAAATTTCAAATATCGCGAAGAATAATGTTATCCCAGACGATCATTTAGACTGGTTTTTCTGTAAATATTCAATTAAAAATTCGATACCATTAGGTAAAGAACAAATGCGATCATTTATGAAAAATAAAAAGATTTTGATATCTACAGGCAGTACCGTTGAACACATAGATCCGATTCGTGTCATTTCTAATACTAGTTCCGGTAAAATGGGTTATTTTCTGCTAAAGGAGGCTATTGACTTGGGATTAGATGTTACTCTTGTTAAGGGATTAACAATGATTGATTTGGAATACTCTAAATTGAAGGACCAGTTCGATTTTAAGATAATCGATGTTAGAACAAGTCAACAAATGCTGGATAGTGTAATGGGGGAGTTAGCTTCAAAACCTTATGACATAACCATACTTGCTGCAGCAGTTTCCGATTTCAAACCAGAATTTTCTTCGAGTAGTAAAATCGCTACCGACTGCGATTCCCTTGTACTTAAACTTGTGCCAACTAGCAAAATCGTTAATCAAGTCAAATACGTCCAAAGTAAAACATTCTTAGTTGGTTTTAAAGCTGAATACCACGTTTCAGATCGAATTCTATTGGAAAGATCATATCGGAAACTTCTAGATTCTGATGCCGATATGGTAGTCGCCAATGACGTGGGCACTGAAGGTGCATTTATTGGCTCAGATTCCAATAAGATCGTTATTGTGGATAAATACAAGAATTATTACGATTTTCCCATTCAAAATAAAGAATCTGTTGCAGAAAACATTCTAAAATTAATATACGTAAATTTATCTAAACAAAGAAATGATGACTCCTAGGTTAGAGTCTAATACCAAATAAGCACGGTCTAATAATATCTATACATTTGGAGTTAATCCTTCTGTTTAATACAAATAAAATTATATAAAGAGGTCAAAAGTAACACAATCATTTGTCATTAAGTAAGTTATTGAGTCGTCAGAATGATATTTTAGTTATGCCCGGTGTGTACGATGCTTTGACTGCCAAGATTGCTGAGCAAGTAGGTTTCGAGGCCATTTTTCAAACAGGATACGGAACATCGGCATCTTTGTTAGCATTGCCCGATTTTGGATTCTTAAGCATTACCGAAACTGTTGAAAATGCACGAAGGATAACTAGGGCAGTTGATATACCATTAATTGTAGATGTAGATACTGGATACGGTAACCCATTGACCGTATCTAAATTAGTAAATGATTTACAACGAATAGGGGCTTCGGGGATCTTTCTTGAAGATCAAGTTTGGCCAAAAAGGTGTGGCCATATGATGGGTAAGGAAGTTATCGATTCTCAGGAATACATCCAAAAACTAAGGTCTGCTATTGACGCTAAGAAACAAAACTCAGATTTCATAATAGTGGCCAGAACTGATGCTATGGCCCCACTGGGGATTGAAGAGGCTATAAAAAGGGGAAAATTATATAGAGAAATTGGTGCTGACGTCGTTTTTGTTGAGGCTCCGCGCTCTCTCGAAGATATGAAAAAAATCGCAGATCAAATTGATGGTCCATTAGTAGCTAACATGATAGAGGAAGGCATGACACCTAATTTGACCTCGGCCGAACTTTTAGAATTGGGCTACAAAATTGCTCTGTTTCCGCTTTCTGGATTATATTCCTCCGCCTTTGCGATATTTGAAACGTTTAAGACTTTGAAAGAGACTGGTACTACAAAGACGCTGAAAGATAAAATGATGAAGTTTAAGGAATTTAATAAGCTAGTTAGCTTAGATAAATACATGACCATGGAAAACAAATATGTTTGATCTTATTTCAATAGCCTAAACTTGACTATTGTTGAATTCATATCTTGTTTTTGCTATTCTAATAGTTTTTGGCATTGGCTGTTTAATTGGGATAATTCCAGTAATCCAAAACTTTCCATTTCCTGTAGGCTATGATTCTATAAATTATTACTTGCCTGCCTTATATGATCTAAATTCTAATCCAGTAATCGGGGGAACATTATTTCCAGTTTATGTATTTTTAGTATATTCCTTTCATTTGGTCTCTTTCTCCGATCTATACCTTGCCTTTAACGTTGTAAACATTGTATTATATGGATCTCTCAGCATTACTACGTTCCTTTTGTTTACCGCTGTACTTAGACAATCAGTTAATAAAAGTATATTGTTTACCATTTTTGTTATACTACAGCTAAGTGCCCTGCGAATGGCATGGGATCTACATAGAGATATTTTAGCTCTTGTTTGTCTTAACCTTAGTTTAGTTACCCTGAATCATTTCAGGTCAAATCATTTCAACAAATCCGCAGTCCTACAATACGTTACTATTAGCGTCCTTTATCTGGCTACACTATTTTCTGATAGAATGATGGGAGTTTTATTAATCATATCATCAATCTTCTTCTCTATTAGATTCAAACTCCTTCTTCTAATTACTATTAATTTATTATTACTAACATTGTTTCTAACTTACTTCTTTTTGTTAGATGATATTACTTTTGTTTCTGTTGGGTTGAATCCTGTAGATACATTAGTGAATCCTGTATACAACAAAAATAGTCTTTCTCCTTACGATTTACTTGTTTTGCAACTTTCACTATATGGGATCCTCATTCCATTTTTCATTGTAGGTTTTCTTAAAAAGTCAAATTCGTTAATCCTCAAGATTCCCACTCTTGTGACAATTTTACTATCATTTAGTTGGCTCCTCATCCCTAATCATAGTTATTTGGTACCTGAGCGTTGGATTATTCTTTCAGGATTTTTTGTTTCCATCTTCAGCATATATGGGTTCTTCCTTGTCGCTGATAGATTAGTAAATTCAAAACTTAGAAACTTGGTTTCGGTCTTATTTGTTTCATCTTTTATGGCTTATGGAATTTTGTTTATAGTTCTTCCTTATGGAATTGTTTTTACCATCCCTTCTATATTTCAAACCCAAACTGGATTGACAATCCCGCTTTCTATGTCTTTTAATTCACTAGAGATATTCAAGAATCAAGACTTGGTGAATTCTATAGATTGGATTAATACCCATACTAGGAATAATGCAGAAATTATTGGAACCATGCATTGGCGAGGTTGGTTTCATTTGTTCTTAGAAAAACCCCGTCAGTATATTTTTTCTGAGACTGTATCGTTACCGAGTAATTATTCTAAAATTGACAAAAATGGTACTACCTTGGACGATAACCTTAAAACCAAAATAGATCTTAAGTGTGGCAAAGCGGAGGATGACACAAACACTAACTCCATTTCTGAAAATGAAAGAAATATTTACTTGATTGATTCTAAATCGGCTTACTATGATAATTATTCATCTTACCCGATAGTTTATGATTCAGAATATATTCTTATTTATGAACTTCCTGATTTAATTTGTGGGCGATCTCTGTTTAATTAATGATTTGATTTTATCTACTTGGGTCTTCCTGGTAAATTTTCTTATATCATCTGGGTACATGCTGTCATATCCTTCAATCTTCGGTTTATAAGATATGTAATGATACAACATATACAAGGCTCCAGCCCTTCCTATGGGTTTACTGGTACCAAAATATAGGAAAAATCTCCCAAATGCGAATAATGGATGATAACCTAGGGTTCTCATGCTAGCACCAAATTCATAGAAATGATGATTCTGCCCAAGGGGTCGAGTGTGCTCAAATTTTGCTTCTTTTAGAATAGTTTCTTTATAACCATTTTTTCTTGAAGCGATTAAAACAGCAGATTCGTATCCCATTTTTTCAGGGTATTGAGCATATTCTTTATAAAAAAAGGAGTTCCTGACAAATCTACCTGCTCCACGAGGAGTTTTATAGCTACCGTCATCAATATTCCCAGATACGATAGCATAATCTGTGTTATTATCCATAAATTCAATTATTTTTTCAGCGTAATCGTTATAATATATGGTATCATCTGTACCTATCATATGATAATCTGTATCCTCCAACATTTTTTCAGCTTTTAGAGCCAAAGCTTTGTTCCAGTTTTTGACAATTCTAGAAATATCATATCCCAGATCAGGATTACTGATTATAAATAAATTATGGATTTCATCAGATAACCTTTTTAAAATTTCTCCAGTATTATCCTTAGAGCCGTCATCTATTACAATTATATATGAAGGTTTAATTGTTTGGTCAGATAGTGATTTTATGGCTTTTTCAATGTCGTTTTCAGAATTCCTACATGTTACAATTGTAAAATAAGTTCCCATAGCTTAAGATGACCATGGTACATATACCAATCACTGAGCATATAAGTTTTAAATTCATCAAGAAATTGCTTTGGTTAACTTCTCTGGCCTGGCTAATAAGAATATATGCAATTGATGAAATATTTGGATGATAAACTCGCAACAAAATCCCAATTATACTAATAAATAACAAATTCGTTACAAAAATCATTAATAAGTCTTAATTATGTAGGCCGTAAGAAATCAATAGGAATTTTTAGGCCAGGACCTAGGTAGATTTATCTAATTTCTTATACTCCATACTCTATTTGCATTATGTCTAGACAAATGGTTTATAATTTGATTTTGGTATACTCTGTTGTAAATTGCGAATTCTACATGTAGAAGATGCAGCAGCAGTAGCATGTATACTGGCTAAATACCAAAATCAAATCCCGGGGTGTGAATCACGAGTTATTAAATTTGATAAGTATGACAAATTTGGATTTTACGAATTTTACCGGGAATATGTGACTCGGGTACCTTCTGAAGAACAATTTCTGAACTATGTTTTGGAAGAAGCCAAATCCGTTGATGTAATTCACGTTCATAGCAGAGTAGAACTTATTCCCAAACTTCGAGAAACATTTGGGAAATCAAAAAAAATAGTGTTACACTATCATGGTACTGATATTAGGGGAATAAATAAACAAAAACTCCCTCATCGATCTAGACAGTCTGATGCGGCTATAAGATTAATATTTATGTATAGGCGAGCGAAAGGCATAGTTTTATTAAAAAAAAGAATACATCCTAAAGCTCAATCACTATCGGATTTAATAGTAGTTTCTACTCAGGATTTGCTTCCGCACATAACTGCGAAGGAAGGTATTAGAAAAATATATCTTCCAAATCCAATTGATTCCGATCTCTTTAATCAGAATGATCCAAGGTCTATTGAAGATGGTAACAACTCTAATGGGAAAGCCGTTACCATGGATACTGAGGTTACCAACATACCTTGGATACTTGAACACCTGAGAAAACATAATTTAAATCTTGACGTCGAAGTTTATAATCGAATAAAAAACCCCTTAAAATATTCCGAGTTGCCATCTTTCTTACGACGGTATAAGACATATGTCGATATCAAGTATGTAAATGGTAAGATCATACCTGCTTTAAGTAAAACTGGTTTGGAGGCATTGGCATGCGGTCTTGATGTGTTGGATTTTGACCTAAGATTTAGACATGGTTTGCCATCTGAACATTGTCCATTAAATGTGATTTCAAAGCTTTCTAAGGAATACATTCTATTAAAATGAGTTATTCATAGTTATTGTTATCTTTCATATTACTGTATTTTGTTCTCCTAAAATGGTATAGTCTCTGGTTAAATGTAAGATATGTAATCATACTACTATGCGTCTATTCAATGTAGGAGAGAAAGCATAATATCCACACTATATTCATGCTTGTTCTTTGCGTTTTAATCTCTAGCAACAAGTATCTTGAAATGGTGATTTTGAACATAATGGGTTTAGAGCATTTATTTATATTATCTTTTATCGAAATATTCAAAGTTGAAGATTTTGCATTTATCTACCGAGGGACTGCCAGATTGGAGGATTGAAAAATCTGCGTTAACAGCTTTGAATAAAGGACATGAGGTAGTATTTGCTGGATCTAAAAGCCCATTCATATATAACAGAAATACTTTTTCTAAAATCTATGAAGTTATTTGGACTGCGAAAGCCAGATATGGGTTTCCTTATTATTGGCATATGGTCAAAAAGCAAATATATCAAATTATTAAAGAAGTCCTGCCCGACATAGTTCATGCCCATAATATCTTTTCTGCTAAGATGATGCTTGAGTTTGATATACCATTCGTATATGATGATCATGAGTTTTGGTCTAGACATTCTCAATTGTTACTGGAAATGGATAAACTAAATGAAATCCAGGCTGAGAAAGTAAGCCTAAACGAAACCATAAGGGGGGTGCGAAGAAGAGTGAAAAGGAAAATAATAAACCGTCATGTCAATCGCTTATGGGCTAAATGGGAAAGAGAATTGGTTTCATCTGTTCCTACAATAACTGTATCCAATGAAATAGCAAACAAATTGAGAGTAATAGGCAACAGTAACAAAATATTTGTTGTACATAATTTTCCAATGAAGTTTGAAGTAGGCGGTTTAGGTAATCCCCGCCAACACGACCAGTTGTCAAGCGTTTATGCAGGATCAGATGGACACAATAAAAAGAAATATCCTAGTAGGAACATAGATGGATTAACAGATATATTTACTAATAATAATGTTGGAGATCTTACAATCATTGGTTGGAACGGAGAATTTTCTGAAAAAATCAAATATACTGGTTTCCTAGATAGAAACGATATGTATGAAGTAATGTCAAATAATTCGATTGGATTGATACCATTTAAGAAGCATTGGTCCCATGAGTATATTAATCCAAATAAGGCGTATGAATATGCTCATGCAGGCCTTCTTGTAATGTGTACAAACTCATTTAAAGAAATAAAGTCTGTCCTAAAGGAGCATTGTGTAACCTTCGATGATTATGAGGAGATGAAGGAAGAATTATTATATTTCAAAAATAATATGGATGAATTGTATTATAAGAGAATTAATTTGTTCGAATATGCACGTAATAATTTGATCTGGGAACTTAATGAAAAACAAATCTTGGAAGCGTACAAAATTTGCTAGTACTTAAGACTAAGTTGTTTTGTTATGGTCACAGCTGAAAACGTTTTACTTGGTCTAATTTATTTTTCATCTTTTCATATTTGAACTGTAAATTTGATCATCATTATTACTTTACAATGGATTTTTGAGTGAATTTTAGTAACCAAAATAAATATATCTTGGGAATGAAGTAGGTAGGCATGTCATATATTCCGAATGAATACTGGACACAGCGGGGAAAAGACTATAAGAAGAATTTCAAATATGACGATAAATTTGAATTACAGGAGCAAATTTTGATCGAGTACTTGAAAAAATATTCATTTGATTCTGTATTGGAAGTTGGGTGCGGGTTTGGTAGGATAACAAAATTATTACTTAACAATTTTCCAGGAATCAAAGAATACTTTGCATTCGATCTCTCTGCACATCAAGTTGAAAACGCCAAATTAAACATCAATGGGGTGAAAAATAATGAGATTGTCCAATTCGCGGTATCGGATATACAATCACTTCAAATAACCAAGAAATATGATTTGGTAATTGCTTCAGAAGTACTAATGCATGTTCTCCCTTCTGAAATCGAGCAGATTATTCAAAAGTTAGTAGGTTTTTCAACAAAGTATGTTTGTAATATAGATTGGTTCGAAGAAAAAATTCCTAAAAAGGCCGAATCGTTTAATTTTATACATCAATATGAAAGGATTTATAATGATTTACCCTCGATCAAAAGAGTAGATCGCATTCCAATACTCAAAAAGAAGGGGTTCTTGTCCAAGGTTGATGTAAAGCAGTCTATCTTTTTCTCAGAATTAGGGGATTGATGAATTTTAGTAACAATGATTTCTTGTACCAAGATTCCTATCTCTAAACCTGATCATAATCATTCTAGAAATATCATGTTATTCTAAATAATATTTATTCACATTAGTTATGGCATTTTCTATGGCATGATTTTTTCTAACATATTCGTATCCCTCATTGCTTAATCTATTGATCTCATCATCATCTTCCATCAACCTTATCACATCCTCTTTCAAAGTCTCTCTGGTGGTCCTGTAAATTGGGGGCCTGTACTTTTCATACAAATGATCCGATACATAGGCAAGTACAGGTTTCCTTAAAGCCATACCTTCAAGTTCAAATTTTCCAAACCAACCTACATTGGACATTATTTTTCCAATTACGATATCTGAGCTTTGGATCATTTGTAAAGTTTGGGTATGCGAAAAATTTAGTATTTCGACTATTTCATATCTATTCTCCTTTCTTAGTTCATTTAAACCCGTAGAATAATTCTCAGAGGTTTTTGAGGAATGAATTCTGTAATAAGGATAATGTGCAATGCGTTTTTTCCGTTTACTGCTTGTAGTAGGCTGTACATTGTTTAAGTTAATGTTCTTGTTTAATTCGTCGAAATCAATTGGGTTTGGTAACCATTTTCCATTTGGTGCGTAATCTAATAGATCAGGGGTAGAAACTAGGCAAAAATCCGTATCCTTCTTTCCCCGAATATCATCTCCATGGTAGTGCTTCAGATACGTTTTACCTTTATTTCTCCCTTCCAAACTTCTCTTCAGAGAACCATAGGGATAATGATAATGCCAAATGTCATATTCACTTTGTAATTTTCTAAATAGCCTCCATCTAGCTAACGGGGAATTGTAATTTATCATAGTACCACCGAATTGATTTAAAATTAGCTTGTTAAAAATAAATACATCTACTTGATGACCTTGTTTTTTTTGGAATGCAGATAATATTGAGGCTATTCCTGAAATATTATTTATGTGGGCTATTTTCATATAACAAAATCAAATTAATTAGCACCCATAAATAGGAATCTTCTTGCATTGTAAGGATGACAATTAAAATCTTATAATGCCCTTCTCAATCATGAGGGACGAGAAACCTGGGATGATTCCTAGGCATTGAAGTCTTATCTTCTCTCGATTAAATAGTAGTGTTTGTAGATTTTGTTAGTATTGTTTAATTCCGACAGCACCAATGAAAATTCATGATGCTAGTATACCTTTGCGAACTAAATCCTCCTACTCTTATCCTACAATGACAATGGTGGATATTAGACATGATTCTAATGAAATGAGAAATGAGCCCAAAAACAAAATTAGATGCCTAGCGAATTTAAAGTCATTCCTGTTCATTCCTGTTTGTCACGTAATAGCTATTTTGATAAGAAAACCTTAATCTTAAGCAATTCATTAAATTTATTAAATTAATTATGTATATGCAATCCAAATATGTCCCTGGTTCTTAATGATATTAATATAGTGAATTTCTTAACCCTAAGGTATGATCCTACATTTACTAATTTACACGCTCCTCTGAAAAGTGACTATTTTGTCGAAAAAGAAATCGGAAACCTTGATTCGGAAATAGAGAATATTGTACGGGTGGACCTCGAATCAAAATTGTCGCAAAAAAAGGTCTCAAAGGTTTCCCTAGCCTTAAGCGGTGGAATAGATTCAAGATTTACAATTGCGATGATCAGGAAACATTTCCCTGAAATATACATTGATTCTATATGCGTTGGGTTTGGGGACGACGACGACGAGATTTCAGAAGCAAGAAAGGTTGCTCAACAATATGATTCTGATTTCCACGAACTAATTGTCGATAATGCATTGAGGGATCTTCCAAAGTTGATATCCATAACAGGAATGCCTAAATGGAATTTGTATCAATTCTATTTTTTAGATCAAGCTACTAAATACTCGAGAGTATTTTTTTCCGGAGATGGCGGTGATGAAATATTTGGGGGTTATATTTTCCGTTATAAAAAATTTTTACAAGAAGTAGAAAAAATCAAAAACCCTTCATGGTTAGATAAATCCAAAATCTATCTATCATGCCACAACCGTGATTGGGTTCCAAACCAAGAAGACATATTTAATAAGAACGTAGGGTTTTCATGGTTTCAAATCTATGAAAATTTTAGACCTTATTTTGACAACCACCTCTACCCTTTAAATCAACTATTCCTTGCGGATTTCAATGGAAAATTGTTACATGATTGGATCCCAACAAATGATAATTTTGGAAAACATTTCGGCCTGGAAATTAATTCTCTATTCTTAAATCCTAGGATGATAACCTTGGCTGCAAGCCTGCCATGGCATGTTAAATATGATTATTCTCAAAATATAGGAAAACTTCCGTTATTATCTTTATTAAATAAGGGTTCTGGTTCAAGTAAATTTGAAGGATTCAAAAAAGGGTTTTCATTGAATCTATTGAATTTGTGGAAAAATTATGGCAGAGAAATCGTATTATTATATCTTAATGAAAATTCTGATTCGGTCAAGAATAACATCATTAATCTCAAATGGATAGAAGATTCAATAAGACTAGTTGATAGTACAAATCATTCTGATATGAAAATTCGGTATGTAAGCAAATTATTATCCATATTATCTTTTGAGATTTGGTATCGACTATTTGTATCATCTACATTAAAAGCAAACATACGATTATGATTCCTCATATTTTAGACCATAGGTAATTAATAGTGAATACTCGATAACCTGTTCGTTTTGGTGGATCATATAGTAATAACCCTTGATACAAATCCATCATTCTATTGTTGTCTATCTTAACATCATGAGATAGACAAGAAATACTCAATTTCAAGGGAATTACATATTCTTATTTTATTCAATGGACTGAGCCTTTGAATCGATTTGAATAATAAATCTAAATTAGAGACCTTTTCAATATGTCCTATGAAACTAAAGATATCGCGAGGCTTTTTAAGGCGACGATGGTTAGATTTTAGAAACGGACATAGTATTTATCTGGCGTTTTTTCTTACTTTTATTAACTTTATCTTAATCGCATACAACTTTTTAATAAAGCAATTACCATTCGGAATCGGTGATTACATGACACTTCCAATGTTCATACTGTTGTTCGCTTTGATCTACGTTCCTACCGCCATTACCCTAGGTGTTTGGCATCGAAAGCATCAATATTCTGTTGAAAATGAAGCATTGCTAAGACAAAATTGGATGTGGGCTTGGATTAGCCAATACCAAATTAGATTGATTAAGGGTAAAACAAGTCCAAAGGAAGATGAATATATCATAAATTATCTAAACGAAATATTGGTAAGAACAAACAAGAAGGATTTGATAGGACAAGGTGATGACATACCTGAACTACCAAAAGAAAAGAAGCATGAGGATGACAAATAATTAAGTCCCAAATTTTTAAAGGGCATTTACCAATCTCCTCATTTTTTCAAAGTCGACTTCAAACCCAAACCTCTTTTCATCCTTCTTCATGTTCTTGTACATACTCAATAGCAAATTAAAATGCTTAACAGTACTTAATTTCCCGTCCATTTTGAGCCTTACAATTCGGTAAACATCATAGTAATAGTTGAACTTCTTTAGAATTTTTTCTCTGTATCGTTTATGGTCAAACTTCACCTTATTGTTTTTGTTTTCCTCCATAACCTGCAAAAATATTTCACAACTTAACAATGATGGGATGATGCCTTCACCCAGCATCGGGAAGACCGTGCCTATAGATTCTCCTACTCCTATAATCTTTCCGTCGTAAAAAGGTTCCATCAGTTTAGGCGGTGAAAGTCGTATGGGTCTGCCTATTTTTTTGATGATTCGCGCATCCGGGTGAGTTTCTAAGAATTCTTTTACCCCGTGATATTTCCTGTCAATATCACCTGCCCCCATAAAACCAGAGCCCTTACTTAAAGGGAAGTACCAAAAGTACCCCCTCGCACCCTTATATCCTACAACTTGGAATTCATCGATATCTTGAATGTTCTCAACCAGATACTCATACGCGGGAATCACAAAATCTTCTTGAGGTTTAGGCAGAAATTTCCTATGGAAACCTGTACAATCTAAAATATAATCATATTTATCACTTGGAAATGTCTTTTTATCACAATTAACTCCATATTCTACTGTGATACCCGCGAGCAAATCGCTCTCCCATTGTTTCTTATTGTAGGTAACCAAGCCATCTAAATCGAGAAACTCCTCCTTTTGATTTGGTAATCCCATTCTTAGTCTTTTCCCTACATGAAAAACATAATTATCAAAATCGAGCCCTGCCTTTTTAGAAAAATACTCTAACATATGCCTTGACGCTCCCCATGCACATACCGGCCAGTGCATTTCTTTCTTATTTGATTCAAAGATAGTTATTTCGTGGCCAATTTTATGTAACATTCCGCCCAGATAACTTCCGGCTACGCCGGCTCCAATCACAGCTATCTTCAATTGATATGGTTAGGCTCGTAACAATATTAATATTTGTATACTTTTGGATGAAATATGTACTCGGGTGATTGATTATATATAACGATTTATTACAAAAAAAGTTCTTAATAATCTGATTATTAATTATTTATATCTGATAGAAAGTAATCTTGAGTTACGTAAAAACAACAGTTTCCCATATATATTATACAATTGATTGTTTGTTTGAATGAATAACAAAATATATCTCATGGCGGCATTAATTGCATTTGCATCTGTTGGTGCTTTGTTAATACAACCAACTGTAGCATCAGCACAAAGCAGCATGATAGACAATATTTTGAACAGTGCTCTCCCCTCCTCTAATACTAATGATAATAATCAACCATCACAAGAAAATGGCAGCAGCAGCAGCAGCAGCGCAGTCCCATTAAGCACCAGCTTATCTTGTGGTCAAGTTATTAAACAAAGTGTAAAACTGACAGCCAACCTTGATTGCAAGACTGATGGCATTATTGTAGGAGCTGACGGCATTACAATCGATTTGAATGGATTTACATTAAGTGGTCCAGGAGAAAAGAGTTCTAAGGTTGGAATCATGTTTGCAGACAACGATGGTGTAACTGTTCAAGGTCCAGGAACAATTAAGAGCTTCCAAGCAGGCGCATTGTTCTCCGGTGGAGAAGACAACAAAATTTCAAGAGTCACATTCACAGAAAATGAAATCGCAGTATTTGAAACAGGATCAAAGAACGTAGCAATTGAAGACAATCTAATGTTCGGAAACAGCATTGGTGTAGCAGCTCACTCCTCATCAGGCTCAAAGTTGACCACAAACCTATTCAAATCAAATGACTTGGCAGGTGTAACACTGGTTAACTCCGCAAACAATGAGCTATCAATGAATACAATCCAAGGGTCTGTTAATGGTATATTCCTAGATGGTCAAAGCACAAAGAACAACGTAAATTCAAATAACGTATTGCAGAACCGTGGTGTAGATTTGAATAACGGTAACGGTCTACCAACAAACATTAATGACAATGTGTTCGGTGACAATAACTGTAATACATCTGTCCCAGACGGTCTATGTTTGGGTAGATAAACCTCCATTTTTCTTTTGAAAAGCACAAATCCTAAATCTTCATTTTAATTTTCAATTTAAAATTCGATCAATATTTTAGCAATATATTTATTTTATCACAGATTAACAGACTTGTTATGAATATTAACACTCCCCTTGACAGACTGACTCTTGTTTCCATATCATTTATGATCATCCCAATCTTTATTCTGGCATATTCGAGTCCCCAATGGACTTCAGAAATTTACATATATGGCCAAGAAACTAATTCTTCTAACAATGATGAATTTTTATTAAATATCAATCAAACTTATTTGTCTTTAATTCCTCTAATGATTGAGGAAGTTCAAAACACCAATGCTAGTGATATCCCTATCAAACAAATAATGGAGGCAACTCCTTCCAATGCAACAGCCCTCCAAGATATTGTCAAAAATAATTCTAATAAAGCAGCTCAAAACAAAGACAATGCTACTTTAAACAACAGCAATTCCTCTAGACCTCAGGATCTCATTCCAGTCGTTGTTAATATGACTCAAAACACCAATGCTAGTGATATCCCTATCAAAAATATAATTAATACTGTTCCTTCCAATGCAACAGCCCTCCAAGATATTGTCAAAAATAATTCTAATAAAGCAGCTCAAAACAAAGACAATGCTACTTTAAACAACAGCAATTCCTCTAGACCTCAGGATCTCATTCCAGTCGTTGTTAATATGACTCAAAACACCAATGCTAGTGATATCCCTATCAAAAATATAATTAATACTGTTCCTTCCAATGCAACAGCCCTCCAAGATATTGTCAAAAATAATTCTAATAAAGCAGCTCAAAACAAAGACAATGCTACTTTAAACAACAGCAATTCCTCTAGACCTCAGGATCTCATTCCAGTCGTTGTTAATATGACTCAAAACACCAATGCTAGTGAATTGGGATTCATGCGAATTATTAATGCATTGCCAGGATACGATAACTCTGAATCCAATAGTGAGAATTTCCTAAAATAATCTTACGTATGAGAATTTGAGATAATGACATAATAATATTATTATATTCATCCTTTTTCCGAATTGTCCACGTAGGCATCCATAATCCGATACCTTATATATTTGTCATCAAGGGAAAATTTTGGCGGGTGTGGGTCATTGGTTTCAGCCTTGCAAATAGGACATTTATCTTTCAACGTATATTGCTTGCACAATCTACAAATTCGAATCCGGTGCTTCATTGCTATTCAAGAAGTTAAATATTTGTATGGGTTTTCTTTGATTCTTCCCTAGTGAATCTAAAAGTTCCGGCATTTTTTTCTATATTAGTCTTTATTTTTTCTATAGCATGATTCAATGCTTTCTCGGCAATTTTGAAATTTTCTGCTGTGACTGTGATTCTGTATTTTGGGGCACCTATGTACGTAATGTCTATTTTAGAATTATTTTTGGATCCATCTACAGATCCTAAAATATTCTTTATTGTGTCGATCCCATCTCCCTTTCTTACAGTAATATCCAGTACTGCCCTAACTTCAATATGAGGAATCTGAATCTTCTTACTTTCTAGTTCTATTGCTTCAATCACTTCTGGTTTTAGATCAAGAGTAGATAATACTTCAGGTCCCTTGATGGCTACAGTTTCAAAAGCATCATAGATAAAATCATATTTCTGACTTATTTTTTCTTCAATCTCTTTAATACTACTTTGATCATAGCCAAGATTAGTCTTTATAACATCCATAAAATTTGCACCCTTTTCATCTTTTTTTACCTCCATGACTTTCGCTTTCTTTTCTTCGCCGGTAACCTGCTTTAGTGAAAGATCTACTTCTGACCTTGTGGGGTTAACTCTGATTACCTTGAGGACTGTTTTCTGCTTAGCCTTTACATACCGCTCTATATTTCTGATCCAGCCAGTAGCAATTTCTGAAATATGTAAAAACGCAGTAAGATTGTCATATTCGTCAAGGGTTACATAAGCTCCATGACCCGTAACTTCTTTGACTGTAACTATAACTATTTCTCCCAAATCGGGGAGTTTTTTGGTTTCTGAAATACTCACTATGTTTAAACCAATTTGTTAGATTAATTAATTTTGCTTTTATGAACCTCTAATAATCTATACCTTTTTTTGCCTTTACACCTTTTTTATACGGATGTTTGATTTCCCTCATTTCCGTAACCAGATCAGCAATCTGAAATATTTTGTCCGTCAACAGATTCCCAGTCAATATTACGGTTACCTCAGGCGGTTTTGAAGCTAAGAGTGAAATAATTTCTCCTTCTTCAATTAGCCCAAGCTTCAAAGCATAATTAATTTCGTCTAGTATAACAATGCTGTATTTTCCAGAGTCTATTTTCTCCTTAGCAATTGCCAAAGCATTTTTTGATGACTCTACATGCTCTATGAAATCATGATCATCATCAATTATACCCACAAATCCTTTTCCTGTTATTACTAATTCAAAATTTGGTTTTAGTCTATTTGAACTATATATTTCTCCGTAATTCCACTCTCCCTTTATGAATTGAATCATACAGACATTCAATTCGTATCCAATAGCTCTTAATGCTACACCTAAAGCTGCGGTGGTTTTACCTTTTCCATTGCCATAATACACAATAATTAATCCTTTGTCCACAGTCATCTCCCATATTGCTGATTCAAGTTTACTAGATCTCTCTATTTATTATGTTCATCCAACGCAAATAATAGCCAATGGGCCACAGTTTGGCAGGCTGTCCTATGTGTTTCACCATACTAATAATTAAGCTATTTTCAATTCATGTATTCTCATTTTGTACGTGGGTCAGTCATAGGCTTGAAGAATCAAATTCAAAAAGATTGACCGATCGCAATTAGTTTAAATTAACTCGACAGCTTTTAGTTTATATAACTATAGCCTATGTTCCAGTTAAGCCCAAATGAGATTAAATTTATAATAGAAAATGAGGTTTGTAGGTTAGCAACTTCTTTTAGAGATAAACCTCACGTAGTACCAGTTTCATACATCTACAAGGACAATTTTTTTTATGTTTCAACTGATTACAATACAAAAAAATTATTTAACATAGGGAAGAATCCTAAAGTCAGCTTGACTGTAGATATTTACAAACCAAGTTTGAATAAGGGGATCACCGTAAACGGCATAGTAAGAATAATTGAAAATGGTCAATTATACGACAGAATTTACCTGCTTTATTATGACAAGTTTGAGTGGGTTAGAAGTAATCCATGGAAAGAAGGGGAATCTCCTTTTTTAGAAATAAAACCATGTACTAAGGCTAGTTGGGGAATCAACTAATTTGAACATCAAATTTCAATTGGAACAAGCAGCCGGTGTAGTCTGTAAAGTTATGTATCCCATCCCTATTTCTTCGTTTAGTGGGAGAGGTACAGAGATTGCGGTTTGTACGCTTTCGAGTATAGCCCTTTTGAAGAAGATTTCTAACGATGATATTATGGATAAGCTTTTAATTATAGGCCGTTTATTTTCTGAAAACAAAGGAATCGATCAGCTAATTCATTATTGTACAACATCCCACACTATGAAATATTTGATTTTATGCGGAAAGGATACTAACGGTCATTACCCGGGGGATGCGTTGATTAATTTAATGCAATTTGGATTGGATGACCATCACAAAATAATAGGAACTAGGGCCCCATATCCATTCATTAGATGCCATCCAAACTTAGTTAACAAATTTAGGCAACAAATAAAACTTGTAGATATGCGCGGATGTCATAATTTGAATAAAATAATTGAGACTGTTAACAGTCTCAATTGATTTTCTTACTATAAAGCAGTTGGTTCGGTTCTACCTCTTGGGTTTTTTTGTCTTTAGTAATTGCTACAGAGCCCATACTCCCTTTTTTCTCTCTACTTTGGATATATTCTCTATAGTCCTCATCAATCTCCACGGCTGCTTGAAGTATCTTGCTTCTTATTGTGTTAGATGAATTGATAAACATCTTTGTATCTTTTGGAAGACAGTGACCTCCTATTCCATCTCTTGGTTCTAGTACTTCTACATTCCATTTTGTATTGAGTGATTCACGTAATTCTGAAAAACTAATGCTATTAGACTTACAATAAAGATAAAGCTCTTCTGCAAATGCTATTTGAAGATATCTATGAGCATTTTCTACTATTTTTGTTAGTTCTGCTACTTCAACTGATGATACTGGGTGCATTGGAATTGATAGAGTTTTTAGCCCTGTGGTTCTTGCCATTGATGTTGTTGTTGAGGGAATGGTTACACGACCATGATTTGTTGATTGTTGTTGTTGAAAATGTACATGGTTATTTGAATTGGTGGTAGCGTTTGTATTGCTGTTGTCTATTAGAGATGTTTCTGATAATTTATCATTAGCTGTTTCTGTTGTTTGAGGCACTACCTCACGTCCATCATAAAAGTTAAGACCATGTTGCAAACAGCAGTTGCTTACACCACCTACAATACGTAATTGATTAACACCGTGAACTTCTTCTTCTAATGCATACCATCTATGTGGTGCATGTACAACATGTAGTCTATGGTCTACTTTTTCAAATACTCTTTTTGATGTACCCTTTGGTATAGTACTTTCAATTGATATTAATGCACCTGCTTTAGCTTCTCTAGATATCTTTTCAACAACAGACATCAAACCATCTACTTGTGGTGTAAACATATCGTCTGGTCTATGTGTAGATACGCAAATAATTAGTACGTCAAAATCACCAAAGTTGGTTGCTTGTTTTATTCCATAATTGGCTTCAGCTGACTGCATGGTTTTTTGATTTATATCATATCCAAAAGTATCAAAACCATGTTCTTTAACATACTTTGCAACTGGAAGACCAAGCTGGCCAAGTCCTATAATAACTACTTTGTTGTAGTTGTTTTTATAATTATAATTATACATTGTTTTGGTTTCTTCTTTCAACTACTGTAAAAGAATACATAATGATTTCTTATGATTCTATCATTCTTTAAATCTATTACTTTTTACTATAATAATTTCCACTATGTTTTAAATCCAATAGCGTTAAGATCTGTCCAAGTTAATTATTAGTCTTGAATCGATTAGAAGTTTGGGATGAATAAATTCACATTCGATCGTATTTTGGTTTCTTTTTTTGATATTTGCTTTGATATGAACATACCTTATGACATCGTGATAAAAAAGTTCATAGTTTAGACTTTCAAAACTATTTTCCTCAAATTTCTCAATTAAGGTACTTGTAAAAACTATGGTAATATTTTTGACAATTGCAATCATAGCTATTTCTCTAATAAATCTTCTTACCTCTTGTCTAATGTCTTTATTCTGATTGTAAAGAAACAAGGGCATCATATCATCAAAAATTATGCAATCTATCTCTAATACCTTAATTTTCTTCAAAAGAAGGACTAGTTTATCTGCTTCATAGATTCTTTGATACGTTATCTTCTTCAAATATTTTTTTAGTTCCTCATCGTTAGCGTTTGCTATTTTTAGAAGATATTCTTTAATTAATTCGGGTCGAAAATTTCCCGATCCATCGAGATATAATGTCTTCTTATTTCTTATGCTATTTAATGAGCATATCAAATAAACCAAGTGGGTTCTTCCAGCACCTTTCTTACCAACCAACTCGATCAAAGTGCCTTTTTGGGCCAATCTGAGCAGGAGGCTATCTAATTTTGTTACTTCTGAATCTATGAGGTTAGATATTCTTTCATGGATAAAAATATTGATTTGTTAGGCATCATATCGTAGAGGAAGCTTTTTATTGTAGCCTAGGGTCTTTTCACAATTGAATAACAATATGGCCGCATCACCTTCACAACAACCTACTAAGAGACCATTAAATGTTTTACAGCGTTCTTTGAACAGAAAAGTTGCTGTAAGGTTAAAAAGCGAAATCGAATATAGAGGCAAAATGTCGAATGTAGATTCTTATATGAATCTTATTCTAGTTGATGCAGAAGAATTTGATGGATCTGATCTGTTAGCAAATTATGGTAAAGTCGTTATAAGAGGTAATAACGTGCTTTTCATTAAGTTAGAGAAAGAATTCTAATAATTAGTACAATTTCCGAATTCTTGATTAATGATAATAATGCAACCACGAAAATATATATTTACATCTGAAAGTGTAACAGAAGGACATCCTGATAAGATATGCGATAGAATTTCTGATTCTATTCTTGATTCATTTCTGAGTAATGATCCTGATGCTAGGGTAGCAGTAGAAACCATGACTACTACTGGAGTCGTCATAGTAGCAGGGGAGGTAACTTCTACACATAGGATGGATGTCCAGGATATTGTAAGAAATGAAATAAACGATATTGGTTATAATAAACCTGAATTTGGATTTGATGGAAATACTTGTTCGGTCTTAGTTTCACTTCATGAACAAAGCCCAGATATTTCTATTGGAGTTACATCAAATGAATTGAGAGAGCAGGGAGCAGGTGACCAAGGGCTCATGTTTGGGTTTGCGATAAACGAAACTCCGGAGTTTATGCCTTTGCCAATAATGCTTGCTCATAATTTATCATTGCGCTTGTCCGAAGTAAGGAAGAAAAAAGAATTGGATTGGGTTAGACCAGACGGAAAATCACAAGTTTCAATTTTGTATGAGGATAACAAACCAAAGTCGATTGATACTATTGTGTTGTCAACCCAGCATTCTCCTGAAATCTCTCAAGAACAAATTAATGAGGAAATTACTAAATTTGTAATAAGTCCCGTTTGCTCAGATTGGATTACTTCTGAAACGAAGGTATTTGTCAATCCTACAGGTAGATTTGTAATTGGGGGACCTCCCGGCGATACGGGATTGACAGGAAGAAAAATCATAGCTGATACCTATGGAGGGATGGGAAGGCATGGGGGAGGAGCCTTCTCAGGCAAAGACCCAACCAAAGTTGATAGATCTGCATGCTACATGGCCAGATACATATCTAAAAATATCGTGGCAGCAGAATTGGCTACTAAATGTGAAGTTCAAATTGCTTATGCAATAGGTGTAGCAAAACCCGTGTCAATTATGGTTGATACGTTTAAGACATCAAAGGTAGACGAAGAAAAAATAGAGGCTAAGGTTAAAGAACTATTCGATACTAGCCCAGCTGGGATCATTAGAACCCTTAATCTGAAAAGACCAATTTATAAAAAAACATCTGCATATGGACATTTTGGGCGAAGAGATGTTGACTTTAGTTGGGAAAAAACAGATAAAGCAGAGGCTTTGAAAAACCTACGTGTCAATTAAATAATCATAAGGATTTTTTTGATATGTTTGCATGGTAAGTATAATCGATGAATGGTTTTGAGCGAGTCGGATGAGAAAATTTCTAATGATTTGTCTATCGCGGAAAGTGAACAGGATCTTCCTTCAGAAGTTAGAGAGAAAAAACTAAGAGGCCAACTTAAAACTGGTTATACGACCGGAACCTCAGCTGCTGCTGCGTCCAAATCTGCACTTATTACATTCTTAACTGGAAAGAGTGTTGAAAAAGTACAGGTTACACTCCCAAAAGGTAAGGTGGTCCAACTCAAAGTTGCATGGACTAGAATGAATGAAAAGTCGATTACCTCTGCAGTGATTAAGGATGCTGGAGATGATCCTGATGTAACTCATGGTGCTGAAATTTGCTCGACCGTTGAATCTACGAGCAATAAGGGTGAAGTGAAAATCATTGGAGGAGCTGGGGTGGGTAAAGTCACCAAACCAGGCCTTGGATTGTTATTAGGAGATGCTGCAATAAATCCAATACCGATGAAAATGATAACCGAAGCTATACATGAAGTATTGAATCTTTACCCAGAAGTAATTAAAAAACAAGGCTTGAAAGTAATAATCTCTGTTCCAGGTGGGGAAGAAATAGCAAAAAAAACTGACAACCCTAGACTAGGTATACTTGGTGGGATTTCAATTCTGGGGACTACTGGCATAGTACTCCCATATTCAACTGCTTCCTTTGCTGCCGCAATAAGGCAGAGTTTGGATGTTGGAATAGCACTAAAAGCAGACACTTTTATTCTTACTACAGGAGGCAGAAGTGAGGATTTTTGTAAAGGCCTGTTCGGGGATACATACGTTGATCATTGTTATGTTCAAATGGGCGACTTTGCAGGTTATAGTGTAAAGCAATGCCATGACAAGAGAGTTAAAAGAGTGTTTATCGCGGGGTTCATCGGAAAATTAACAAAAATAGCAATGGGTGTCAAACAAACACATGTAAGAGGATCTCATGTTAATATGGAATTTATGGCAAAACTAGCAGAGACAGTCGGTGCTTCTGAAGAAGTTCTGAAACTAATCCTAGACGCCAATACTGCACGGCATGTTTCGGAAATAATTGACGCTCACAATATTAAAGGGTTTTATGATCTCATATGTAGCAATGCTGCTAGCCAGCTAAGCAACTATTCAAAAAACGAGTTATCTATAGAAGTCATTATGTTTGACTTTAAAGGATACGTCATTGGTAGATTCCCAAAGAATTAAAAGCACTAGTTTTCTGAAACAATATATTTAATCATGATATTTAAAATCCGTAAAAACAAAGTGGTGAAAAACTCTTGATTCATCACATTTCATATTTTCCCAAAGACTACATCTCTAACTTAAGTCCAGGTATGCTTTTTGTTCCAATAGACGTTATACACCATAATTTCAAATCCCAAGACGCAAACTTATAATAAAATAGTTAGTATAATAAAGTGGTAAAGTATAGGAGATTTATTTTAAGAATTGAATGAGGATATAAACAAAAAGAATATCGCTATTGTTGCTATAACTAAAAAAGGCATTGAAATCGCCAAGCGAATTCGAAATGCATTGAGCGAATCGGAAATCCAGGTACCAGAAAAATTTAGGGACTCGGATCCATCGATAATTTACTTCTCAGAATCCGTAACGAACCGGATAGAGCCTCTCTTTTATAAATACCATTCGTTAATTTGTATATTTTCATTAGGAGCAGTAATAAGGCTAATCTCGCCTCATCTAAAAGACAAAAAACATGATCCGGCTGTAATTGTAATAGATGATACTGCAAAATTTGTTATAAGCACACTGTCTGGGCATTTAGGTGGGGCCAACGAATTAACGCTCAAAGTGTCTGAGATCTTACATTCAATTCCAGTAATTACTACCGCAGCTGATGTGAACAAGACCATTGCGATCGATCTATTGGGAAAAAAATTCGGTTGGGTTATAGATAATTTTGAAAATGTAACAAAGGTCAGCGCCATGATGGTTAATGAAGAAAAAATTGGAGTTTATCAAGATACCGGAGAAAAGAATTGGTGGAACATGGATCAACTACCCAAGAATGTCGAGCTGGTCCCAATCATTACAGATTTGCTATCTGAAGAGTATAAGGGCTCCATAATTATTACGGATAAGATGGTTTCAAACAGATCATTGACTGCTAAATCAGTAGTATATAGACCAAAATCACTTTATGTAGGTATAGGGTTGCATTGGAATACCTCCAAGCAAACAATCCAACAGGGTATAATAAGAGTTCTTGAAGAAAATGGGTTGAGTACAAATAGTATAAAAGCGATTACATCCCTGGATAAAGGCAAACACGTAGTTGGATTAGATGAATATTGCACTGAAAATAATTTTCCTTTGCTCCTCTTTTCAAAAACTGAATTAAATAAGGTAGTAGTTCCAAACCCATCTGATTTGGTTGGAAAATATGAAGGAACCTCAAGCGTTTCCGAGGCCGCCTCATTAGCATCGTCGAAGGGTATTTTAATAGTACCTAAACAAAAATTTCCACCAGATTTGACTGTCGCAATAAGCAGGGAGAATTTTCAATGAAAAAAGCATTGTTAATTATAGATCGAGGAAGCAAAATGAAGGAAGTTCAGGAGGAGTTGCATGATACTTGTGATTTGATTAAGAATAAAACCGACTATTCTTACGTTGATTATTGCTTTCTCGAAGTTATTCCACCTTACATTGATGAAGGAATTAGAAAATGTATTGAGCAAGGCGTCGATTCCATAACTATTGTTCCCTACTTCTTATACCCTGGAATGAAACTTAAAGATGCTGTTACCAAAACTGCCTATATTATACACCAAGAAAATAAGAAAATGGTAATAACAAAACCATTGTCTTATCAACCTGTAATATCTGAAATAGTACTAAAACGAGTAAACTCACTGATCTTCGAAAAGGGAATCGATAGAGATAAAACGGACTTGTGCTTATTATTAATCGGCCATGGCAGTAGCGATAAACGTGCTAGAGAAGCTTTCCTATATACTGTTAGTAGCTTGAAAAAAACATATAAGGATGTTAAATTTTGTTTCCTCGAATTAGAACCACCAAATATTGAAGAAGGTATAAGGGAATGTTTAACTTCTAATCCCAATACAATAGTGGTAGTTCCATACTTTTTACATAAGGGGATCCATATACAAAAGGACATCTTGGTTGATTTAGCTAAGGCACAGGAAAAATATAGTTTTAAGAGCGTGTTCATATCTGGACATATTGGAGTAGACCCTTCAGTAATAGATCTGGTAATCACATTAGCTAAGGAGGCTGAAGTTAAGAGTGGAGTTTTCTGACGCTAAAACTGGCGATTACAGCATAGGTAATCCTCAATCTCGAGACATGTCAACTAGGGCTTTTGGAATTGAGAAACAGAGCTTTGACATAATAGAATCCGAGATCGGTAACCATGGTTATGTTGACAATGAATGGGCTGTGGTAAGACGAGTTATCCACGCTACAGCTGACTTTGATTTTGCAAGGAAAGACAGAATTATTTTCCATAAAAAAGCAATAGAATCTGCTTTCTTAGCTTTTGCAAAGAAATCTTTTGTCGTAACCGACGTTGAGATGGTATTACATGGAATAAATAAGAAATCATTATTGGATCTAAATTTGACTGGCATTTGTCTTATAAATGATCCTCAATTAAAAGAGATGTCAAAAAAATCCAACAAAACCAGATCTGAGCTTGCAATGCAGAAGGCTGCTGACAGGATAAACGGCGGTATTGTCGTCATCGGGAACGCGCCAACCGCGCTTTATGAATTACTTTCAATGATCGAGGAAAAAAAAACTTTACCATTACTCGTGATTGGAATCCCAGTTGGATTCGTTTCAGCCGTTGAATCTAAAATTGATTTGTCAAAAGTAGAAGTTCCTTATATTACAAATATAGGAAGAAAGGGTGGTAGTTCCGCAGCCTCATCTATTATTAATTCGCTGATGCTGTTGTATTTAACAAAAAGATCTAGATCTCAGACTAAGACATAATGATTATGTCAATTTTAGTTTAGACCTTTAAACCTTTAAATCGAAATTTGGTACTTGTCAATATCATAAAGTCTATTTGTATTATTTTCTTGAATACCGAACACAGCGTTCTACAAACCTATCTGAGAAAGTTGAATTCATAAAATGTGTATGCATATAAGATGCTATGCAGTCATGAACATAGAAACCGTCTCTCCCATCCATTATGCCTTTCCCCTTTTTTAAATCATAAATCAAATCTAGATCGTTCTTATTAATAACTACATTTGAATAATGAAATTCATGACCTCTCACCTTTCGTGTCCTTCCGAGATAAGTTTGATCATTATTTAATAAAGCCTCTGTATAACCTAGGGTAACTTTACCCGTCATCAATGTATCTGCATCAAATAATCCCACCATTTTGTACTTCTTCTTGTTGTTTTTATAGCCTGAAATTGTCTTTGTTAAGTACATTAATCCTCCGCATTCAGCATAAATTGGTATGTCCTTCTGTGCCAAATCCAAGATTGACCTCCGCATGCTAGAATTGTTTTGTAGTTTATCTGCAATTACTTCTGGAAATCCGCCACCTAATATTATACCTGTTGTATCTTCTGAGATACCAATATCATCTAGAGGACTGAAAAACTCTATTTTAGCCCTCTTGTGTAACATGTCCAGGTTATCTTGGTAGTAAAAATTAAAAGACTTATCTAATGCAACTAATATCTTTACTTTTGAATTATGTAACTTTTTAGATTCTTGATGTCTGGATTTTCTTTTTACCAAGTCCATTGAAAACTTTTCAAATTTTGATTTATCTAGATAATTTATTTTCTTAGCTATCTGAATAATCATTTCAAAATCCAGATGTTCAGCAACAATCTTGGAATTGTCTACGATACTGTTCTGTAATGTGGCACTTAGTTCCATGCGTGGAATCAAGCCTAGATGTCTTTCATAATAGATTAGTTTCTTATCATTAAATATTTTTCCTACAATAGGTATCTTAATTTTTGATTCAAACGCCTCAACAATATATCTCAAATGTCTTTCACTTGCAATGTTATTTAAGATCACTCCTGCAATCCTTATCTTGCGTTCAAATTTAATAAACCCCAGGGTAATTGCAGCTAATGATCGGGCTGCTTTTTTTGCATCCACAACTAAAAGAATCGGAAGGTCTAGGATCCTTGATACATGTGCAGTGCTTGCAAAATTGTTCTTCCCCGACATCCCGTCATATAACCCCATTACGCCTTCTAAAACCGTAATATCAGAGTCTATAGAATTTTTCAAATATGATTCCTTTAATCCGTTTATCCCCATTAGCCATACATCAAGATTTCTTGATCGGCGTTTTGAAATCATGTTGTGATAAGATGGATCAATATAATCGGGTCCAATCTTGAATGGCTGAACCTTATATCCTTTTTTCAAAAGCCCTTGAATTACAGCTGTTGATATTGTAGTTTTTCCAACCCCGCTACTGATTCCTGCTATAACAATTCCAGGGGTTTTCATGATAGGACGTTGTCATTAACTACTTAAAAATATTATTTCCACCAAGTTTTTTCGGTTTTCTAACTTGTATTAATAATATTCATTTAATAGGCGATGAGTACTTTTAAATGATTATTTATTCTGGTTAAAGTCATGTTACTTACGGGTTTAACATTTTTCTTCTTAAATATCTGTTATATGTTAAACCAAATCTATGTGATTCATCTCTTATGTGTTGCAAAATTTTTAAGGATTTCTTGTTTCTTGGAATTAGGATAGGCATGGCAGATGACGGAGTGTGGACTTCTTCATTCTCTTTGGCTAGAGAAATGCAGTCGATTTCTCCTATGCCTAACTTCTTCAATGTTGCAATTGCCGTGTTTAAGTGGCCTTTCCCACCATCAATTACAATCAAGTCGGGAAATCTATCAGTTCGTTTGTCCTCTGGAACATCTTCGCCAAATTTGTCGGATGAATATCTTCTCCTTATAATCTCTTCCATCATTAAAAAGTCATTTTGGTATGATACCTTTTTTATCTTGAATTTTCTATACCCTTGCTTTTCTGGGATACCATTCATGAATCGGGTACAAGCTCCCACAGCAAAATCATTTCCGAAGTTTGAAATATCAAAACAATCTATAATGTATGGTAATCTTTTCAATCCTAGTAATTTCTGCAGATCATCAAGTGCAGGTTCATGATTCTTTTCAATATATGTTAATAGATTGTTTAGTATCAGTTGCATGATATTAAACTTGTTTATATCATTGGATTTATATTGATGTTCCTCTAACAAGTAATTGGAATCTAGAGGAATTATTTTAACTTCTGCCCCCGTCATCTTGTACAAGACTTTTTGTAAATTTATTTCTTCTCCGATACTTTTACTAAGGTAGATGACATTTGGTACTTTCGCACTAGAATGATAGTATTGGCAAATAAAATTTTCTATCGAATTATCCCCTAACATATCAAACTGGTATTTTTTCATGTCATTGATGATCCCATTCTTGCTCACTAGTGTCATTACATGCATATTATTTTGGTTTTCATCTTCCAAGAATCCAATATATTCCTCAGATTTGTAACCTTCGATAGAATTATTTTCCATTTTTTGATGGTGTAACAAATTTTGCAGTCTGGTAAGAGTATCTCTGATAAAAATAGCTCTTTCATAATCTCGGTTATCAGAAGCAATCTTCATTTCTGTCTCAAGTTTTTTGTTAAAATTACCTAGGGCTTCGTTGTCATCTAATATTTTTTTTAAGGATACTATATTTTCCTTGTATTGCTCCTCGCTAATTTTATTAATACATGGTGCATCACAGTTTCCAATATGATACTCTAAACATTCTTTTTTAGGTAGTTTTGTACAGATTCTGATCTTAAACATTTTCCTCAGTAAACCGACAGACAGGTATCTCGAACTCCCTTTTACAAATGGACCTATTATCTCGCCTTTTGTACCTGTAAAATGTCCGTTTCTGTTTCTCCTTGTTACTAGTAACCTTGGAAATGTTTCATCTGTAATTTTCAGGTATGTGTATCTCTGTTGATCTTTGAGTTCAATATTAAAAATTGGTCTATGTTTTTTGATCAAATTTGATTCCAACAGGTATGCTTCAATTTCGTTATCTGTGATAATGTAATCTATGCTTTTGATTTTAGTTACAAGTACTCTAGTTTTCCAATTATTATCCTGCAAATTCTGAATGTTTTTGGAAAAATAACTTTTGATTCTTCTATCGAGATATTTTGCTTTGCCAATATAAATAATGTTTCCATTTTCATCCTTCATTATGTATACACCGGGATTATGCGGGTAAGGATATTTGATATGGTTGATCTCTTTTGATTTCAATTTAATTTTTTTTACCCTTGAAAAAGAACAATCCTTTCCTCCAATACCATATATCCATTCACCTGTTTTTCTTTACGACCAATTCTTTCTCACTTAATGTTCTCATCTTTTCCTTTAGATACTGTCCGGTGTAACTCGAGTTATTCTCTGAAATCTCTTCAGGAGTACCAGTTGCTATGATTTGTCCTCCTTTATTTCCGCCCTCAGGACCCAAATCGATAATCCAGTCAGCGGAGGCGATGATATCAAGATTATGTTCAATTACAATGATCGTATTTCCAAGTTCTCTTAACCTAAACAGTATTTTTAATAATTTCTTTACATCTGCAAAATGTAATCCTGTGGTAGGCTCATCCAAAATGTACATCGTGTTACCTGAATCCCTTTTTGATAGTTCGGTTGCTAATTTTATCCTTTGTGCTTCCCCTCCTGAAAGTGTAGTAGCAGCTTGACCTAGATGTAAATAACCCAAACCTACCTCATCCAACAGCTTTAACTTGTTTCGTATAGGGGTATTGTTTTTAAAGAACTCTAGCGCTTCTTCCACAGTCATATTTAGAACATCTGATATGTTTTTTCCTTTATATTTGACTGCCAAAGTTTCACTATTATATCGGCATCCTTTACATTGATCACATGTAATATATACATCGGGCAAGAATTGCATTTCTATTTTTCTAACCCCAGCTCCATCACACATATCGCATCTGCCTCCAGGCACATTGAATGAAAATCTACCCATCTTATATCCTCGCTCTTTTGATAATTGTGTTCTTGAAAACAAATCTCTTATGAAGGTAAAAGCATTTACATATGTAACAGCATTAGACCGTGGGGTTCTACCAATTGGAGATTGATCTATCCCTATAACTTTGTCAATCTGTTCTGTCCCCACAATACTCTGGTGCTTTCCGATTCTTGATTTGGATTTATAAAAATGATTGGTTAAATAGTTAAATAATATATCATTAACGAGTGTAGATTTACCAGATCCAGAAACACCTGTGACTACCGTAATTACACCTAATGGAAAAATGGGATTAATATCTTTAAGATTGTTCTCATTTGCACCAAAAACTTTGATAAATCGGTCTCCGATATTTTTGCGTTGAAGAGTTTCATTTACCACCGTTCTTCCAATTAAATAATCTGCGGTAAGAGAATCCTTACTTCTTAATATATCGTGAAGTTCTCCTTGCGCGACGACCTGTCCACCGTGTATTCCTGCCCTTGGGCCAATATCAACGATCCAGTCAGCATTTTTAATGACCTCCTCGTCATGCTCTACAACAATAACAGTGTTTCCAATTTCTCTCAATTTGAAGAGGGTGTTTATCAATAGCTTATTATCTCTTTGATGCAGTCCAATAGTTGGTTCGTCTAATACATATAGTACACCGGTCAAATTAGTTCCGATCTGGGTAGCTAATCTGATTCTTTGTGATTCGCCACCTGAGAGTGTACCTGCATTCCTATTCAGGTTCAAATAATTCAAACCAACATTTGATAGAAACTTTAACCTGCTATTTATCTCTTTTAATATTTGTTTTGAAATTATTAAATCATTATTATCGAGAGTAATGTTACTAAAGAATTCAATAGTTTTTTCTACAGGAAGGTTACAAATGTCCATAATCGATTTTCCACCTATCCTAACAGAGAGTACTTCTTTTTTCAACCTTTGACCACTGCATAGTTCACAGGGTTTTTCAATCATAAATTTTCTAATTTCTTCGCGTTTTGATTCCGAATCAGTTTCATTGAATATTCTTTGTAGATTGGAAATTACTCCTTCAAACCTACCCGAATACTCCCATGAACTATCACTCGACCTTGATGTATAATTATACTTTATCTTTGAATCTGTTCCATTTAGGATAACATTAATTTGTTCTTTGGTCATTCTGTCAATTGGAGTATTGAGGTTAAAACCGAATCTTTTACCCACGTCCTTTAGCATTGAGGTCCTAAAACTTGCAAAATGGCCCGCTGACCATGGTTTAATTGCACCATCTAAGATCGTTTTGGTCTTGTCGGGTATGATCAAGTCAACATCAAACTCTGTTTCAACTCCCAATCCATGGCAACTTGGGCAAGCGCCAAATGGAGAATTGAAGGAAAAAAATCTAGGTTCCATTTCTCCAATACTTATATTACAGAGAGGACATGAATTTCTTTGAGAAAATAAATATTCTTTCCCGTTGATCAAAGCCATGACGATACCGCCACCTTTTTCAATTGCGTTTTGTACTGCTTCGAAAACTCTATCTTTTTCTTCCAATGTTTTGTTATTCGATATTCTGTCGATAACAATCTCAATTGAATGCCTTAAATGTTTCTCCTTTGCCGAAATGATATCTAATTGCTTGCTATTAGCAATATCTATTATTTCCTTATCTACTCTGATCCGAGAATAGCCTTGTTCCTTTAGAGCTTCCATGGTCTTCTCGTATGTCCCTTTTTTTTCTCTAACAATAGGAGCCAAAACTAATAACATTCCATCAGGGATGTTACTATTAGTAAGATCAAGTATTGACGTAACTATCGACTCTACGGATTGGTAGGATATTTCTGTTCCGCATTTGGGACAATAAGGGATCCCAATTTTTGAAAACAACAATCTAAGGTAGTCATAAATCTCGGTAATTGTTCCAACGGTCGAGCGTGGATTTTTGTTGGTTGTTTTCTGTTGAATTGCTATTGCTGGCGACAGCCCATCGATCACATCTACATCAGGTTTGTCCATGATTTGCAAGAACTGTCTTGCATATGCCGATAGTGATTCTACGTATCTCCTCTGTCCCTCAGCGAAAATGGTATCAAACGCTAAGGTAGATTTCCCAGAACCGGACAAGCCTGTAATAACTACTAATTTATTCTTTGGAATTTCTAAGTTAAGATTTTTTAGATTGTGTTCCTTTGCTCCCTTAATTACAATTTTATTTTCCATTTTGGCTTAACTAGATTTCAGTTTTAACAAAATTTCATTTACCTTTTTGAGATGTTGTCTGTGTTCAATTGCTTTTTCAAACTCCAATTCCTCTGCAAATTTGTTCATCTGAGTCTCTATTTTGGTCGATAACTCTATTAAATCATTTCTAGTCATTGCTTTCAAATTAACCTCCAAGTTTGAGATATTTGAATTCTTTTGAGGGATCGGTTTTGTGATACTTTTAGGCTCAATTTTGTTTTCTAGATTAAATTCAATCTGTTTTTTGCGCCTTCTATTAGTTTCTATTACAGCTTCCTTTATGGATTTGGTCACCGAATTTGAATACATGATTACCTTCCCATCAATGTTCCTAGCAGCCCTTCCAAAGGTTTGAATAAGACTAGTATAATTTCTTAAGAACCCTTCTTTGTCAGCATCCAAAATAGCCACAAGCGAAACTTCAGGCAAGTCTAATCCTTCTCTTAACAGATTTATCCCAACTAACACATCAAACTCTCCTATCCTAAGCTGTCTAAGTAATTCAGTCCGTTCCAGCCCACTAATTTCCGAATGAATATACCTTACCTTAATCCCGTTTCTAGAGAGGTAGTCTGCCATATCTTCGGCCATCTTCTTAGTCAATGTCGTCACTAACGTTCTCTGCTTCTTTGAGACCCTTTCTTGAATCTGATAGATTAGATCTGAAATCTGACCTTGGGTTTTTTTTATTTCTATTTGAGGATCGACTAATCCTGTTGGCCTAACTAATTGCTCAACAAGATTATCATGGTTATTTATCTCATATTTTCCGGGCGTTGCGGATACATATATTACATGATTAAGATATTTTTCAAACTCTTCAAACTTTAGAGGTCGGTTATCAAATGCACTTGGTAATCGGAACCCATAATCTATCAATGTTTTTTTCCTTGAATAATCTCCTTTGTACATTCCCATAATTTGAGGTAAAGTTACATGAGATTCATCTATGACTAACAGGAAATCTTTATCAAAAAAATCTAATAGACAATAAGCCGGTTGACCCCTCTTTCTCCCATCAAAGTGCCTTGAATAATTCTCTATTCCGCTGCAATATCCTAGTTCCGATAGCATTTCGAGATCATAATTTGTCCTAGATAGCAACCTTTGCCTTTCAAGTTCGGAGGGCAATTTGGGGTACCATTCTTCCAATTCTTTCTTTATTGATACGAGTGCCCTTTTCTGACTATCTTGATCTACAATATAGTGTTTGGCAGGAAAAATGATTATCGAATCTAATTCTTTTTTTATATCTTTAGTCAGTTTATCGATCATTGTAATTTTTTCTATATGATGTCCGAAAAGACTAATCCTTATTATATCATCAGAATATCCTGGAATAATATCTATTATGTCTCCTTTGGTACTAAAAGATCCGCTTGTCAAATTCATATCATTTCTTTCATATCTTATTTTTATTAAATTCCTGATAATACTTCTTCTATCTATCTCCATCTCCTTCTTAAGTGTAAGAGATTGCTCTCTCCATTCATGGGGTGAACCCAATGAATAGATACATGAAACAGTGGCGATGATAATTGTCGGTTCCCCTGACAATAACATTGATGTTGATTCGAGACGCATTTGTTCGATTTTTTCATTTATTTCAGTATCCTTTTCTATATAGGTATCAGTTTGAGGCAAATAACTTTCTGGTTGGTAATAATCATAAAAGCTCACAAAGTACCCTACATTGTTATTTGGGAAAAATTCCTTAAACTCAGTATATAGTTGAGCGGACAAAGTTTTGTTGTGTGATATTACCAATGTATTTTTATTGTATTTGGCTATTACATTGGCAACTGTATACGTTTTACCACTGCCAGTAACTCCTAGAAGTATCTGTCTTTTTTTCTTTTTTTCTAATCCATCTATCAATCCTCTAATTGCATTTGGCTGATCTCCACTGGGCACTAGATTGTTTGATAATTGAAAATTGCCCAAGACTTACTACCTCAAATATAACTCATAAACCATGTCACTTACCAATAAGAATCTGTTAAACAATTTTATCTAAATCTATATATTCTAGCGGCTAGATAATATTTTGCATTCTCATAACTTAAGAAAATTTTGACAAGGCATGAACTGGAGAAATCTTGGAACCTTTGTAAGCCGGATACAGTCCAGAAAAAATACTCAAAACTATAACGGTTATACCAATTTTTGATATTTCTATGATATTAAAAACTGGATAAATATCTAGGGGTAGATTGAGAAAGTAAAGAAAGCCACTAAGAAGAATGTGAGAACCTAAAAACCCAAATACAATTCCTACCATTGCTCCAATTATCCCCAGAAATACAGATTCCATTAAGAACATTCCAAGTATAACACGATTTGTTCCACCTAATGCCTTAATTATCCCGATTTCCCTGGTTCTTTCGACTACTGAGGTGTAAATGGTGATGATTATCCCAATGGAGCCTACTATCAGAGAAAATATAGCAATACTTGAAATAAATGTGCTAATTCCAATGATGAATTTAGTCAGACTTTTTATAATTTCAAGTGAATTAAGAATGGTTACCTGATTATTAAAGTACTTTTGAACAACTTTTACAATGTTGTCTACTTTGTCAATATTGTCATATGTTAAAAATAACAGATCATAGTCATCTGATTTTTCCAGAATTTCTTTTCCTTTTTGAACGTCAATGAAGATGGAGTTGTCTAGGAGAGGATTTCCTGTGGAGTTTATTATTCCTAATACTGCAAAAGTGCTATTAATAGATAAGTCTGATTTGCCGCTAGTAAGCCCTTTTAAATTACTTAATGTTACCTCATTTTTATTATCTATGAATTGGTTCCTTTCTTGGTTTTCTGCAGCGTTGTTGATTATTTGATCAGAAGTATTCATGAATATTTTTTCACTTATTTTCTGAGGGATTACGACATAATTTTGAGATGCTAAATCTAGACCATCAAGTCCTTTGTTTAAATCAGGGATTATGTTAGTCAAGTTATTAAAGTCTACGGCCAAAACATTAGTTACTTGGGAATGATTTTGATAATTTAACATTACTACACCCTGAAAAGCCGGATTTATCATTTGAACGCCGGGAATCTCATTCAAGTATTGCATGGCTTTATCATCAAAAGGGATATTTTTTCCAACCAAGGTCATGTTTTGGTCGAAAAGCACTTGCAGTTTATTTCGTATGCCATCTATACTTGACCCTTGTATTTTATCAGTATTTGATATAACTATCTGATTAGGAAGAATTTTCTTAAAATTTTGTTCTACAAAGTATATTAAACCTTGAGATAGGCTATTAAGAGAAACTAATAATCCGCAACCCATTATGATCATAAGGATAGTAAGAGCATTCCTTGTTTTTCTCTCCTTAATGGAGCTGTATGTCAGGAATAGAATCTCTTTAAAATCCATGTCGTCTAGTCATGAGGAGTTGGACTCTTAGTTATATAATGTTTTTAAATATGAATTGAATACCAACTGTTAATTTGGGTCATACTAACCAAATTCTTTGCATAAAGAATATTTCCATCGAGACTTTAGGCAACATGAAAAGTTATTTTTTATCAGACGGATTCAAGGTCAAAGAAATCCTTGCCACCACAAAGGCAATAAGATCTCAAAACTTACCAGAATACGATGCGGTTTTTATTCTTGGTGGACCAATGTCCGTTAATGATAACCTTGATTATCTCCTAGAAGAAAAAAAATTAATCCATTCTTCTTTCGATCTGGGGATCCCGATTTTTGGAATTTGCCTTGGTTCACAACTAATCGCTTCTAGCTGTGGAGGAAATGTATACCCAGGACCAAAAAAAGAGATCGGGTGGGGCGAAGTACGAATAACAAGTAAAGGCCAATCGAGTATATTTGATAGTATACGAGGAAATGAAATCCGGGTGTTCCACTGGCATGGTGATACGTTTACCTTGCCCAATGAAGCCGAAATTTTGTCTGAATCGGACTTATATATCCAAGCATTTAGATTCAAAAATGCCATTGGGATTCAGTTTCATTTGGAGGTAACAAAAAATATGATTCAAAATTGGATTCGCAAGTATCATAAAGAGTTGAAAAATGAAAATCTAAGTAGCGATGGACTTGTTAAAGATATCGATAGAAACGTATCGGAGGTGCAAAAGTTATCAAAGATAGTATATACTAATTTTAAGTCTATGATTGAATAGTTACACGTTAGTTGTCTTGTCAGCTCAGCGGGGGTCACCCGACAATTGTGCAAATACGACGCTACTTAGATTTTTCCCACCAATTCGACAATTTTTTTCCAATAGGATATACTCACTATGAATCTAAACCCCTATTGAATCAAACTAGATATGGGTTGAATCCATATTTATTTGGCTTCATAGATAATATTAAACGGCGTTTGAGTAGCACGTCTGAATTTTGTAAATCCTGCCTCGAGAGCCAAATTCCTAACCATATTTTCACCTGCCTGTGCACCAAGGGCAATTCCTTTATCTGCAAGGGAATTGGGGACACAAATTATGGAAGAGGCTGCGTAGTATATCCTTCCTACCATGTTCAGGTTGTCTTCTATTTTGTCATTGGCCATAGGTTCTACTATCATACACGATCCATCGGGTTTTAGGGACTGTTTAGCAAATTTCAAGGCTCCTAGAGGGTCTCCCATGTCATGAAGACAATCAAAAAAAGTCACAAAGTCGTAGTCGTTACCAATGGGTTCATTTGCAGAAACTTGTGAAAATTTTACGTTTTTGTCTAACTTTTCGTTTTTGGCATTAGCAGTTGCAGCCTCAATAGAAGGTAGGTGGTTATCAAATCCAAAGAATCGAGAATTTGGATATTGTTGTGCCATTATGGTTGTTGATATACCATACCCACAACCTATGTCTGCAACTTTCCCCCCTTTTCTCAGTATCTGTTCGATTCCATCAAGAGCGGGGATCCAGAATTGAACTAGGTTACTCATATAATTAGGCCTGAAAAATTTTGCAGTCCCTTCATAAAGATCGTGATGATGATCACCCCATCTCAGTCCCTCCCCAGTTTGAAAAATTTTTACAAACTTATCTTCATCTTTAAATATGGATCTTAAAACTTGGTAACCACCAAGGAGATATGCTGGACTATTTTCATCTGCCAAGACCATCGCATTCTCTGCTGACAAAGTAAATTTCTTATTTTCGGGATCATAAGTTAGATATCCTGCTGCTGCCTGACTTGCGAGCCATTCTCTGATATAACGTTCCGCTGTGTTCGTATTATGAGCTAACTCCTCTGACGTCATGGGTCCAAATCGACTTAGGGCCTTATAAAGACCAAGTCTGTCACCTAGAATAATCATCATGGATCCTAAACTGCAGCCTAGATCGCTGATTGCCTGAGTTACAAATTCTTCTAGTTTTTTGCTATCAAAAGCATTTGAACTGTTTGAATTCATATCCATATTATATGACTTTAAGATATTAATTTTTCAGGAAAATAATAATAAATTCCCTGTTCTGAAATAACCTTGTTAATTAAGTCCTGTTGCCGGTCCTAACATAGACTTTGCGTTATGTTATTTTGGCCACACATCATATTGATTGGGGAAAAATTGTGTTGTAGATTTCACCAGTATTATTTCTTAACTACATGAAAAACTATTTCGGATTGTTTTCTTATCAACATTTGTTCATTCATCAGCTCGATCTTAATGTGTAGATTATGTTGTTCATTTGACGTTTTTTAACTTCCGGTGGTATATTAAACCTGACATTCAGTGGAAAAAATGCAATTTCAATATACATTCAACAAATTTTTTTTCTTGTTTTAATAATGCATATATCGTAGTAGTATCCGAAATAACGGAATAGATTATTTTGATTTATTTTTATTTTTTATATTATTATTAATTTATCATACAACTTATTGACATGGAGAAATAAAAACTCACGAGCAATTGTTATATGATTCCGACTTGGCAAAACATTAATTATAATGATAACCACATTCTAAGAATTCCTAAGATCGATTAAAATGTTATTTCAAACAGCGGGGTCAGGGCTTGGCTTGAGTACAAATTATGATGGATTAGATGATCTTACATACGTCGATCCCAACAGAGATGCCAAAGGCGAATTCGATAGTGAAAGTGAAAATGGACCTAGTAGTTCAATCGATTCAGACATTATTGATCAAGACAAGATTACTAGCGGAGGTCTTTTTTTAACTATAGACAAAAGATCTGAGGTACCAAACAAAATAAAATAACTCATATTTTTATTGGAATTTTGGAAAGTAATGTCGATATAACTATTCAAACTTTCATGAAAGTTCTACTATAATTGACAAGGATATTGCGAAGGGGTGACCGATTATGATGTAGATCTAGTTTATCAAATTAGAGTGAAGTGCCAGGAAAGTCACCGCCGTAGGACATATTTTTCCGCGAGAATTTGTTTATAGACCTGAGGGGCCTTCGGAGGGATTTGAACCCTCCTCAAGCGGTTTCCGTATTCTTTAAGAAACTAAGTGAAATCCACAGCCGCCTATACTAACCAGGCTATACTACGAAGGCCACTAATTGAATCAAAATTTTATATTGATTATTAATATATAATTGTTTTAACTTTACATACATAGCAAAAATTTGTCTTAAACTTCTGCTACTGTATAAAACTTATATTTCTATATTCATCCACTAAAGGGATGAGCTGTTCTGGTGAAATATATTCTCACAGCAATACTGATGCTGATCTTATCCAAATTACACCTGCTGCTAAACAAAAATTAAAGAAGGCCAAATATGGAGTATTTAATCATTCAGCCGTAGAATTATGTCATTGGACAAAAAAATCTTTTTCTGATGGCGGGTCATGCTATAAGCACAAATTTTATGGAATATCTACTCATAGATGCATGGAAATGACTCCTACAGCTCTAAATTGTGAGAATCGTTGCATTTATTGTTGGAGACCGACCGAATTTTACGATACAATGGAAATGCCAGCCCATTTGGTTGATGATCCAGAAATAATTGTTCAAAACCTTTTAGAAGAACGACGAAAATTGGTCGTTGGATATTATGGGAAGACCGGAGTTAACTTCTCTAAATTAGATGAATCTCTTTTCCCAGAACATTACGCAGTTTCTCTTTCAGGGGAACCGACTATGTATCCTAAATTGCCTGAGCTAATAAAATACTTGTCCAGACTCAAGGCCACAAAGTCTATATTTTTGGTGACTAACGGACAAGAACCTGAAATGTTGTATCGACTAGCCAATGAAAATGCTTTACCAACTCAAATCTACTTGTCCACCAACGCATCAAACAAGAATCTGTTCTATAAAATAAATGGACCAAGGCATAGAAATGCATGGGAGAGATGGCTTCAGAGTCTTGATTTTATTTCCCAAGTTAATACCCGCACGGTCTTACGGTTTACTTTAATTCGAAATTTCAACGATAATCCTATATTTCTTGAGGATTTTGCTAAATTAGTTGAAATAGGAAATCCACATTTTATTGAATTGAAATCATACATGCATATCGGAATGTCTACAAATAGACTAGAAGAATCAAATATGTTAGAGATGGATGAGGTGAGGGCGTTTTCCAGTGGATTAAAAACCCATTTGGATGATTACTCTATAATGGATGAGAGTATAGTATCTAGAATTGTTGTTTTGCAGAACAAAGCTAGATTTATTTCAAGATGGATAGATTCTTATCCGCAGTAAAAGACTTATGCTCATTTTAGCCTTGAGATTGATACCATTTTAGAAACCTATCTAAAGCAACCTTTCTATGCGATATTTGATTCTTTGTTTTCATATCCATTTGGCCGAATGTCAAGTCAGAATTTTCAGGTATGAAAATCGGATCAAAACCCCAACCTCCGGTTGTAAGTTCAAATCCTATTTTACCTTTTATTTCACCGGTAAATAATTCGATTTTATTACCATCATGGAATGCAATTATCGACTTGAAACTCGCGTTTCTATTTACCTTATTGCCTAGCAGGTCTAGAATACCTACGTTTCCAATTGTTTTATTTACATATGAAGAATAAACACCAGGAAAATCTTTTAGGGCTTCTATGAAAAGACCGTCATCTTCGACAAATATTTCTTTTTTATTGATCCTAAATGCTTGCAGGACTTTATTTTCTGCTACTTCCAACAAACTATCGGATTGTATTTCTTTCAATTCCATCATTCTGAAAGTGACCTCAAATGAATTCTTCCTGGCTGAAACCAAGTGGTTTATTTCATTGTATTTATTAATATTGCTGCTAGCAAAATCCATATCATTCTTTAATGTACTGTTTAATTTGATTTTACTGGACTATTTGTCCTTTCAATTATCAAATTATTTAAGACAAAATATTAAATTTATATGCTGTTTTGCGATAAATTTAACTGTTTTTGAATATTGAGAATTTTCTACTAATGTTGGCTTGGCTGGGAGGGCTCATCTTGGCAAGCTGGGTTTTATCATACGGTGCAGAACATTTGTCTACAAGATTTGGAGCTAAATTTGTCGGTAGAACCTTGCTAAGTGTTGCAACAACGCTTCCAGAAATAGCAATTGTCATTTATGCGGCATCAGTAGGCCTCTATGAAGTTGCAATAGGTGCAGGGCTTGGAAGTAATATTTTGATGATGACTCTCGGTCTAGCATTAATGTTAATAATTGCAACTACTAGGTTATCAAAAGCACCGATTAAAAGAATTGATGTGAGCACATTCAAAATTGATAAAGTGTTCCTATTGGTCTCTGCTTTAGTCAGTGCAATTCTCTTGCTTGACGGATATAATTTCATAGATGGATTCGTTTTTGTTGGAATGTTCGTAGCTTATGTATTGATAGCGTATATAGAGATGAAGAGAGAACAAAAGATCAGTGAACCAGCCGTTGTAAAGACCATAGAAGGTAAATCAGTTGCTACTCCGGTTCATATTTTAACAAACAAGAATGATATGACAAAAGCTATTTTGGCTTTCGTAGCAGGAACCATTGGTATTTTGGTAGCTGCTGGTCCATTTATTGATTCTCTTCAGACCTTTTCTGAAGATATTGGAGTATCCACTATTGTTTTAGCAGTCATAATCAGTCCTATTGCAGGAGAAATGCCAGAAAAAATTTCTATGATGATATTAGCCAGGAAGGGGGCTGCAGGGACTGCAATCGCTATAGCAAATGTCCTTGGGTCCAAAATACTAAATAATTCTCTACTATTGGGTGTGGCAATCATAGCTGCCATGTATCATGGTGGGTTCTTTACTACCATTCCTAACAGTGAGCTATTGTGGTTTCAGATGATGCTAGCTACATCAATTACTGTTGTAGCGTTGATTCCGTTGTTTAAAAAATACATCGGCATCCGCGTCGGGATATTTCTTGTGGGGCTTTATATACTTAGCATAGTGATCCAATTTTTTGCTCCTGTAGAGATCAAACCACATTAACTTTTTTTCAAAATTAATTTATCTACGTATTATTTTCAATAATCTCAGGTTAATATCAAAAATGTAGTAAAAAATTCGATATGATTGAGATATAATTTATGAATTGTTAATTTTTCTATAAAAATATTATATGTAAATTTTAAAAACAACCCCATACTAATACTTTCTAATGAATTTTATTAAATATGCAGTAGGGATGTTCGTTTTTGCAGGAATTATCTCTTTAATAGCCGGTAGTGGTGGAAATTATTTCACCCAATCAGTAAATGCTCAATCTTTAGGGGAACAAGTTGGCAATAGTATAGGAGGAGCATTGGATCAAGCTGGTGAGGCAGCTGGTAATGTAACAGAGACCTTAAGTAGTGCAGCAAACGAAACTGGTGAGGCAGCTGGAAATGCAACAGAAGGCGCAAGCCAAGCAGCAAACAACACCGCAAGTGAAGTTGGACAAGCAGCAGACAATGCAACAGAAGGCGCAAGCCAAGCAGCAAACAACACCGCAAGTGAAGTTGGACAAGCAGCAGACAATGCAACAAGCGGAAACAGTACAAATGCAACAGAATCCAAGAATCCATTGGAAATGTTAATGAATTTGTTCAAAGGAAATAAGTAGGAATCTATCCTTAACTCTTTTTTATACTTTCATTTTTGATTTGTAAAACATTTTTTAAGATAAAACAATTGCTATCTAATAACATGAAAGTGACGATACATTATTAATTTAAGAACAAAATGACTAATTCCGTTATGATACAGGTCAAGCATAAGGTATTGAGGCCTTTTTCAAATAAATGCTATAGATTTTATATTATTTTATTCTTTTTGTAAGTAGAGTCTGAGATATCTGCTTTCTCGAAAATAAGTAAAAAATTGGTCTAAAGATTTGATCGAACAAGTTATTTATTGTGGTTCATTCCATTTTACCTTATGGAACTGGTTTATGATTATCCTTTATATCGTCCACCATCTGAATCACAATCTTTGATTTTTCAAGTTACACTAGGATGTTCATTCAACAAATGCTCGTTTTGTAATATGTATAGAACAAAAGAGTATTCCGAAAGATCTAGTGACGAAATCGATAGAGAAATTGATTTGATGGCTAGTTATTTTCCAGATACCAAACGGATCTTTTTGGCAGACGGTGACGCGCTAAATTTGGAAACAACTAAACTGATTCATATTCTCTCAAAGATACGAAAAGAATTCAAAAACTTAGAGAGGATATCTAGCTACTCGATGCCTAAGAATTTACTGGAAAAATCATACGATGAATTGGAATCCTTAAAAAAAGCAGGGTTGGATATGGTTTATCTGGGCATAGAAAGCGGCAATAATACGGTACTTAAAAAGGTAACAAAAGGAGCAACATCTAAGATGATAGTAGACAGTTGTAAAAAAGCTAAAGACACCGGATTCATTCTGTCATGTATGATAATACTGGGCTTGGGTGGTAAGAATTATTCCAAGGTTCATGCAGAAGATACATCCAAAGTAATAAACGAGATAGAACCAGATTATATAGGAGCATTAACTCTTTATATGGAACCTGATATCGAGCAAGAGTTTTATACAAAATTCAAAGAACCTTTCATTCCACTTGATGATCTAGGTGTATTGGATGAATTGAACAATTTGATCAACGGTATCACTGTTACTGGTAACGTTATTTTTAGAGCAAATCATGCGTCTAATGTATACTCCATAGGCGGCACTCTCCCTAAAAACAAAACAGATATTTTACAGAAAATTGGATACTTAAAAGAGCATCCAGAATTGCTGAAACCAAAGATGCTGAGAAGATTCTAAATAAAAGAGTAACTCTGAGTAACTCATGTTATGATATTTCTTGACTTTATGTGTTGATTCCAAAGCAAAAAATCCCCATATTCATTTCTTGTGAGAACCACTGCAATTTTCCCTTCATGGACTTTGAGTAGCAAGATAGGGAGTTAAACCTATCGCAGAAATGGTGATGACAAAGCCGGTTAAATTTTATTTTCGAACATGGTCGGGCGGAGATTTATCTCCCAATGATTATGTCAAGATGCTGCTTTCATTTGGTAGATGTGAGTCGGTTACTATAATCATATTAAGATAGTTCTTGGCCCCTTTAAATCAGTTTATTATATCAAGGTGTATGATGCTGAACCTTTTGTGTTTGTTTTTAATTAGATCGATTGGGTCAGTTCGTCGCAGGGTCATCATTGTAATACTCAGACTGGAGCAGCTAATTACTTCATCCCCAAATACATCTCTTTTCTGTTGGTATTTAGTCATCTTTATTCGTTTTTATTACTTTCCTGAAAATCAATTCATAGAATAATCAACTCTTTGTCAAAGGAATTAAGATTAAGCGAATCAAAATGTTGTCCAATTTGTCCTTTCTTCTTTTTAGTTATGCATAAACTATCTTCAATTCTTACACCGAATTTATTTTCCAAGTATATACCAGGCTCTATGGTTATGGTCATATTTTCTTGGATATGACTAGTTATTTTGGGTCTTATCCAAGGGGATTCATGTACCTCTAATCCAATGCCGTGACCAGTCGAGTGAATAAAATATTCTCCATAACCTTCCTTCTGAATTGTATCTCTGCAGCTCGCATCAACCAATGCGAAATTATCAGTTTCTGATAATCGTCTGATTCCGTTTTCCTGAGAAGTTTTTACTATTTCATAAACACTTTTCATCTTATTTGATATCCTTCCTATTCCAAAGGTTCTGGTCGCATCAGAAACATAATGATCATAACTTAAAGTAATGTCTATTACAATAAATTCATCCTTTCTAATTATCCTTCTGGATGTCTCAGCATGTGGAAATGACGATTGGGACCCACTTGCAATTATTAACGGGTTAGAGGTAAATTCATAAAAAGGAAATTTGGCACCCATCTTCATGGCTTCATATACAAGTATGGCCTGAATTTCCTCCTCGGTCCTATTTACTCTAATTTCATTGGTAGCAACTTCAAAAAGTTTATCAATTATTTTGGATGCTTTCCTTATCTTGTCAATTTCTTGTGCATCTTTTATTTCCCTTAGTTTTTCGACTGGGTTATAATCGACTACAAGATCCTTTTTGCCTATTTTTTTGCCAAGTTCTTTGACGATATGATAATTACTATTACTATAGTAAACTACAGATTTAACATTCAATTGATTAAATAAAGAATCAGTTAAGGATTTGCCTCTTTCTGACGAAACAATATCACAATCCTTGGACGTTCTTAAAGCGCGTGAATACTCTAGTTTCGGGACTATTAATTTTGAAAAAGTTTCTGATATGACCAAAATACCTTCCCCCCAAAAACCCGTAAGATAGAATATGTCTTCGGGCTTATCAAGAACCATAGCCACGTTAGTAGTATTCTTTTGGTTTTCTCTCCTAGTATTCATGAGATCGATTAGTTTCTTTCGTCTATTCTGAAACTGATTCAAATGCCTCTCCTCATATAAGACCAAAACAAATGAATTACTTATAAATAACGGGTAGGCTCCCTCTAATTTTGAAAGTTGCCATGGAATATCTAGTAATGTTGCCAGGACCGACAAATGTTCCCAACAGAGTAATGAATGCTATGTTAGCTCCCATAATTAATCATAGAAGTGAAGATTTTAGAATATTGTATAGATCGATCATAGAAAAAACCCAAAGACTATTTCAGACACAAGGTGACATTGTATTATTATCTTCCTCTGGAACTGGTGCAGTAGAGGCATCAGTAGTAAACCTAATAAAAAAAGGTGATAAGGTGGTAATACCAGTAAATGGTGAATTTAGTACAAGATTAGCAGATCTGATAGATAGCTGGGGAGGGCAATCTATAAGGATCGAATCGCCATTCGGTGAGAATCCCCCATTCGAAAAATTCGAAGAAGTTTTTGACAAACATAAGGATATCAAAGCATTGTATGCAGTTTACAATGAAACTTCAACAGGAACGACAATTAGGTATATGGACAAGTTAGGTGACTTGTGCTCCAGAAATGATTGTTTCTTTATCGCAGATTCAGTATCTATATTAGGTGGGGATGAATTACCAGTGGATAAATGGAATATCGATTTATGTCTCACAGCGTCTCAAAAGGCTATAGCTGCTCCTCCCGGAGTTTCCCCAATCTCTATAAGTTCAAAGGCTAAGAAGTACATACAAGAGAATTCTGCACCGATTCTCTATTTTAACCTCAAGAGATATTTTAAATATTATCAGGAACATTATGAAACACCTTTTACACCTGCATTACCTTTGTGTTATGCTTATGATGAAGCCCTTAATCTAATATTTGAGGAGGGATTAGCAAATAGAATTGAACGACACAGAAGGTGTGCGGATGCCTTCTACGAAGGTTTGGGAGCAATGGGATTGACTCCTTACGCGAAACCCGATGCACGCAGCAATGTCGTTATCGCTGTCAATTATTTGCCTGGAGTAGACGACAAGAAATTTAGGGATCTCTTGTCTAATGAATTTAAGATCCTAATCGCAGGAGGGTTTGGGAACCTTAAGGGTAAAGTTTTCAGAATCGGATCAATGGGAGAAGTTAACAAATATCATGTAGTGAGGACATTGTCTGCCATAGAGTCTGCATTGAGAATGATGAACATCGAGGTACCATCCGGGGCCATAAACAAAGCTATTACAAAATTATAAAACAATCCTTTTTGTTTTATTGTCAAACTTAATATAGGGAAAATTAATAGCGAATTTTATGACATTGGAAAAAGGTTCACTTATTCTACTTGATTATACTGCTAAGATTAAAGATACTAATGAGATTTTTGAGACAACTAGAGAGGATGATGTTAAAAATAACCCCGACTATGATCCAAATAAGAAATATGAACCGCGTTTATTGGGTGTAGGAGAAGGCTGGGTATTAAAAGGCTTGGACGAAGCCTTACTAGAGTCTAGTATCGATACCCCGCTAAATATTGAAATTCCTCCTGCAAAGGCATTTGGGGAACGAGATCCATCTAAAGTCCGCATGATCCCGTTACTCAAACTCGGTGAAAAAGCAAATGAAGTAAGTATTGGAGATGTAATAGAATTAGATGATAGAATCGGAATCATCCGTTTTATTGGATCTGGACGGGTTCAAGTTGATTTTAACCACAAGTATGCAGGAAGGACTCTTGTATATTCCGCAAATATTGTAAAAAAACTGGAAGATGACAGTGAAAAAATTTCGAACCTGATTAGGCGACGGTTGCCCATAGACCTGACAGATGTTAAATATGAAAATAAAGATTCTGAACTAGAAATATCTCTCCCTGAAAATACATTCTTGATAGAGGGTATTCAAATTATCAAAAGAGGAATATCCACCGATATTTTCAAATTTATACCTTCCTTAAAATCCATAGTATTTTTGGAGAAATACACTAATTCCGTTTCAACCGTTGAGAAACCCTCGGAAACAGAAAATATTGATTCTACTTTGGAAAACGATACTAGTAATGATAAGGATGATAAGGATATAAAAGAAAATACAGAGATCGATGACAAATCCACAGAGGTCGGTACTAAATCTAAAAAGGAAAAATCCTAACTTTATTATTGTCATTTATCCGAAGTTTAGATCGTTTTTCAATCTAAAATCCCTAATTCATCTAGAATGTCTTGATATTTTGACGAACTAATATCAAGCCTGTTCAAGATGGTGTACCTTTCAGGTCGGATTTTCTTTGCAAGCAATAAAGCTTCTACTATTTGATCTTTATCTACATTTATTCCCTTAGAAGTTGTGGGAGCACCAATTCTTTTCAGGGAGTCTTTAATCTCCAACCAATCTAGATTATGCAATCTGGCCATAATAATAGTTCCAATTCCTACCCTTTCACCATGTAATCCACATTTGTTTTCAGTAATGTATTCTAGTGCATGGCTGAAGAGATGCTCTGACCCTGAACATGGCCTACTGCTTCCGGCTATACCGGCCGCTACTCCAGAACTTATTAATCCTTCAACTATAGTCCTTGTTAATTGAGCAGTAATTTCGTTTTTAATAATTTTCTTAGAAATATCTATAACCATTCTAGATCCTAATTGGGCCAACTTTGCTGCATATTCGCCATAGTACTCGTTATTATGATCTCTCGCTAGTTCCCAGTCCTTTATGGCGGTTGTCTTTGCTATTAAATCTCCGCACCCACTGGCAATTAGTCTATAGGGGGCGTTTGAAATAACATCTAAATCTCCTATTATCTCAATAGGCGTATCCGCCTTAATAGAATAAGGTCTATCATTTCCCTTAAGCGAAACAAAAGGACTAGATATTCCATCATGTGAGGCTGACGTGGGAATACTTACAAATGAGACTCTCAACCTTGTGGCTATCATTTTTCCTAGATCTATACATCTGCCTCCTCCCAAACCTACAATGAGGGAGATGTTTCGATCATTTAGTAGACTCGTAACCGAGTCGACTTGTTGGAATGATGCTTCTTTTGCAATTACCCATTCAAATTGGAGATTACTTTCGGATAAGCTCTCTTCTATAATCCCTGCTATCTTGTTTTTAACATTTTTACCACTTATGATTGCAATTTTATTAATACTCTGCTCACTGTTTTTGATGAACTCTCCCGAATTCTTTAAAATACTGTTCCCTATTATTACCTTCCTAGGTAACTGCATTACATGAGTCAAGCGCTAACTCATTTATTCATAAATAATTGAGAAAATTTGTGAAAAAAACTAGAAAAGTTTTTTAAGGTTATTCTTCAGGTTTAGCTTCTACCAAATCTGCTGTAGCATAACCTCTTCCTACTCGAGTAATCTTAACTTTGACTTTGTCTCCTACTTTCGTATTCGGAACGAAAATTACTAATCCTTGAATCCTTCCTACACCTGCATCCCCTCTTTTACTCATCGATTCTATATCTATCTCGTGTTCTTCTCCTGCATTTACTGGGGATGGCTTAAAAAATCTGTTGTAGCTACCGCCTCCATTGCCATTGCTGCCTCCATTGCCATTGCTCCTATTATTGGGGTATCTTCTTTGACTATTGTCACCCTGTGAAATTTGTTCTATTCCTGATGGTTGTGATTCACTGTTTTCCAAACTATATCAGTACACTACTATAATATTATTGGATATTTCAACTTTGATATTTTGAGATCACAGAAATAGGTAAATTATGTTAAAATACTTTTTTATTTATTAAAATACAGTATGCAAACCTCATTGCAAATTGAAGGGTTGATCAAAGAGTTCATGGATGTGAGAAATACGACCTTGGAATTATTTTCTCCTCTGGATATTGAGGATGCAGTGATGCAGTCGAGCGATTTTGGAAGCCCACCTAATTGGCACATAGCACATGTAACTTGGTTTTTTCACAAGATTTTAGAGAAATACTCTAAAAGCTATAACAACTATGATGACGATTTTAACCTCTCCTATTTGAATTCCTATTATCAGAAATACGGGTCAATTCTCAAGAAAAGTGACAGAGGGAGATATCCTAGACCCACTGTAATGCAAACTATCAAGTATAGAAAGGAAATAGAGAAACTATTTGTAGACTTTATAAAATTGAGGACCAAAGATCCAAAAGACTATACAGATGGGTTAATCTTGGATATCTATACCGCAATTAATCACGAAAGACAACATCAGGAGTTGATGATTTATGATTTTCAGTACTACTATAATCGATTTCTTGACGATTCTGATAACTATGTGCCAAGAAAGGCTAATGTCCCTCTTGTCTTGGAACAAGTTCCAAAGGAAATGATACACATTGACAGCGGTATATTCTTACTGGGCTACAACGGTAAAGAATTTTGTTATGATAATGAGTTACCAGAAAACAAAGTATATTTGAATAAATATAAGATTGATAACAAATTAGTTACAAACAGGGAATTCATAGAATTTGTTGAAGCAGGAGGATATCAAAATTACCGATATTGGTTGGCAGATGGCTGGGAGATGGTATTGTCTGAAAATTGGGACTCGCCACTTTATTGGGTATTTGACAAAGACGATAACAAATGGAAAAAAAAGGATTTTCGAGGTACTCAGGAAATTAGAATAGATGAACCAATCGTAAACTTGAGCTATTATGAAGCTGACGCTTTTTGTAAATGGGCTAAAAAGAGGTTGCCAACAGAAGCCGAATGGGAAAAAGCTGCTTCATGGGATAGCAAATCTAATTCCAAAACAATTTATCCTTGGGGTAATACCCCAATGACAAATGAGCACGCCAATCTGCTAGATTCTTACATATGGCATCCGGCTGAAGCAGGTTGTTACCCAAAGGGTAAGAGTCACTGCGGGTGCTATCAAATGCTCGGGGACGTTTGGGAATGGACTTCGTCTGAATATGTGTTGTATCCAGGCTTTCAATCCAGATTTGAGGAGTATACAGACAAATGGGCAATTAATCAAAAGGTACTTCGTGGAGGGAGCTTTGCTACTCCAAAAGAGCAAATACGAAGTAGCTACAGAAACTATTTCAAGCCTCATGAGCGGATACTTTTTTCAGGTTTTAGATGTGCATCTGACGCATAAATTCTCAATTGAGAAAATTGGGACATGTTGTCAACCTGAGATATTTAATTTTACTTTCTTTAGAATAGAAAAATCTTGGCCTTCTAAACCTATCATCAAAGAATAGTTTCCTGGGGGTACATATTGCGTCCCACCTAGAGTGACATTAACCCTCCCTAGATATGATGTTTCATTTTCTATTAAATCCTGAGATTTAATTTCTAAAATTTCAGGATAAAAAGAAACACGCATACCCATTAGGTCTCCATTAGGTACAAATGTCCCTGCGATTATTGGCTTAAAGAAGAATGTGTCGTTGTGGGTTAATGGTGGTATGTGTTTTTGAAAATCTAAAATTGGGTCACTTTTGTTTACGGTTATTTCAATATTTTCGATACTATTGTTACTGTTGCGCAGGCTTATTACTTTAGGACTAATGGACAAAGATATGGGGATACCTTTATCTAAATCAATAAAACCTATCTTATTTTCTGATTGTTCTGTAAACCAGATACGTGGTCCAATGTCCGCCGAAGCATTGGAGGACTCTGCTGATACGTCAAATTGCAATACATTAGAATAGCCGCATTGCTTGCTACTATTAACTGGATCACATACGGAAAAATGAATATTTTGTGTTGGGATCCAATATTCTATCAAGGTATCTTTGTCTGGGACAAATCTTGCAATTTTATTTCCGACGTGCTCATTAGTCCAAATCGAATTATCATTGGTGGTCTTTATCCAATAGGGTAAGGTATTTTTGAATAAATTCACAGATTTGTTTGAAATGTCATAATAATCAATTCCAATGATTCTTGATGAAAGTGGTGATGTTACAACATGTTCTATATTTGTACTTGTCAAGTTTTTTGAGTTATCTGGTGGAGATATTTTGTAAAAAGAACTAGTAGCGTGGTCTGTTATCCAGACTTTACCGTGGGAATCCACTGCTATGCCAGTTGGAGATTTAATGCTGGTAGGTAATTCAAAAATATCAAATTTATTATCCGTTATGTTGTACCTGATTAAGACACCTTTTTTTTCAAACGCTAGAGCTGTAATCCAAATTATTTTGTTTTCCTTATCAATTGCCAACGATCCCAACCCTACTTCGTAGTTTGGAATAGTTTGAAATGCATTCTTAAGCGGAATTGGTATTTCTTCCAGTCCTTGTGAGGTTCCATTTGTCATCTTATCAATTTGACCGTGCCACAAAGAGAGAGATCTTATTCCTACAAAATACATACTATTATTATTTTCAAATCCCAATGATATTGGATAAGAGGTAGAAAAAAACTCTGATCTAAAGGGGATGGGGTAATTATAGAATTTCTTTTCTATTTTGTCAAATTTCCATAACGAATTTAATTTTTCATCCGTGAACCAGAGACTATTCATCGTATTATCTAGTTTTACGTCCCAACTCCAAGAATTGCCCGCAGGAAGATCTCTTGAATACCAGAAAGGTATTCTGTAGGATTCAAATGTCAGTTTAGTCGGATCAAATCCAAATAAAGTTCCATTCCTAGTGGAAATAAACCATACCTTATTCTCTGCATTATCATATGTAATGGCTATGGGGATACTACATGTCTCTGGGACCTGAAATTCTGTTACGAAATAGTTGGAATTTGGTGTACTTTCTATTCCACAATTCCACTTCTCATATTCCAAAATTTGATTGGTCACTTGTTGGTCCATAGTAGATGCTAATGCGTTAGGATAAGCAATGATCATTGAAAAACCAACAATTGACAGTAGGATAATTGAAAGGATTACAACAATCATCTTTTTAATCCTAGTATCGTACCCTATACTTGGGATCTGAGACATGAAATTTCTTCATTTATATTTTCTATAATGTTTATTAATTTGTTTGTGAGGTCGGGGCAATTTCTCAGTTCGTAATTTTTAGCAGCTGCAAGACTTTCAGGTAATCAAAGAATAATTTTTGTTAGATAAACGGAGATTGGAAAGCGATGCTTGAGTTTTAATTCATTGAAAAAAGCGCTAAAGTGAATCTTAGTCCGAAATATGAGTTAGTATAACTTATATTTTGGATTCAAGGATTGCCTGCATATGGCAAAAGGTTCCAGACGAGGGGGCAGGGTACGTGATAAATGGAGAGATAAACAATGGATTATAGTAAATGCTCCGCCCGCATTTGACAGAGTCCCTCTAAATTATATCCCAATTTCCGATGTTAGCAATGCAAAAGGAAGGGTAATTGAAAATACATTGTATGATGTGCTAAAGCAAGATCCAACCCAACATCAAACTAAGATTTTTGTTCAGATTGATAAAATTAATTCTGGAATGGCTTCAACAATATTTAAAGGACATGAATATGCTAAAGAGTTTCTACGAAGTCTCATCCGACGAGGAAGTTCTATGATAAATTATGTTGATGAATACACCACGTCAGATGGTTATGTTTTTAGGGTATCTGCCACAGCCTTTAGTCAACGAAGAATAAATTCCGCAAAAAAACATGAAATCCGACTGTCTATGGCCAAATTACTTGCTGAAAAAATTCCTATACTCTCTCTTGATGAATTTGTAAAAGAAGTGACTATGGGAAAAATGAGTTCTGAAATGATGGATGTTGCAAAGAAAATTGCCATTATCCGTCATGTGGGTGTAAAGAAAACTAAGCTTCTCTCCTCTCCTCTAGCGGGTAATGAGGATAATGCCAATTCTGAAGTTTCTACAGAAGCCAATTCTGAAGTTTCTACAGAAGCCAATTCTGAAGTTTCTACAGAAGCCAATTCTGAAGTTTCTACAGAAGCCAATTCTGAAGTTTCTACAGAAGAGGATGTTGTAACTTCATCCAAAGAAGAATTAGGCAAAGAAGCAGGTACTTAGTATACCTTCATTTTTGAATTGTTTTCATCCTTAGATATCTCTATTTTAGTTCATGCAACGGAGGATGAAAACAAGATATTAAATCATATTTTAGAAAATTTTAGACTCCCTACCAATGTAGTGACAATTGATTGTGTAAAAACTGAGGGGCATTGGAAGAATCCAATAATGCGGTTAATTGTATCAACATCATCCGATATCGAACGGCTCTATACAGACCTTTGTAATCAGTTAAGAATTAACTATGGATCTGAGGACCTTGATAAATATTTGAAAAACAACCTTGATGAAAGAGGCTCTTTATATATTCGTCTAGACAAACAAAAACTTTGTGCAAGGACTATTTTACTTTCTGATACAGATGCTGTTAGAATGATTTTCAAAAAGAAAGGAAAATTTGAAAAATAGACTGATTACTGTTGGCCAAAAATAGAAATATTATAGACCTCTCAATTGGTTTTTCTTTAACTCAAGAAACACTATCGTTCATAAAAAAATTTTTTTCCATAGATGTAATGGGAATCTACTACAGTAGCGCGCTAAGTACAGACAAGGATTCTATAGTGTTGAGGATAGAAAATACCAAACAAGATATCACTACCATCAAACAGAACTATTTTTATCTGTATTATCAAGATTTCAAAGAAAATCTTGATAATATATATAGCAATACAGATATCTTTACAATAAATGATTTTTTTAATCCTAAAAATCTTTTGAGGAAATTAACAGGCAAGAATATTGGATTTGAATTTATGGTCTCAAAATTAAGATACTTATCTACATCGCAAGTAGGTAGATGGTTTTCATATATGAAATATTTTTATGGTCTCTGTAAAAGATACGGGCATCAATTAATAGTATCCAGTGGCGCAAAAAATATCTTTGAACTCACTTCTTCACGAGTAATTAACTCTATCCTTGATAGATTGGAGGTTTCTTCTACCGAATATTGGGCAGACCTAAACCAATGGTTATCGCGTAAAAAAAGGGGTATGATTTATGACTCTCTCTAAAAAAAAATATCGTTATGTTGGCATTTTCCTATCTGATCGCTTATCTTTAAATAAATCTACGATTATAGAAGAAATTTCTGGAAGATACTTGGGATTATTTGGATCAATTGATTATAATAAAGCCCACATCCGAATTATCAAGATAAATGATACTCCTAATACAATTGTCATATTAAAATGCCGATTGGAGTCTTTGACTAATACCTTGATATCTCTGAGCCTTATTAATTTGGAATTGATGGTTGTCTCTATATCAGGTACGCTAAAGCAACTCAAGAAAAAAATATTGATATTCTTGAGCTATGTTTCTGAGAATCAAGAAGGTCTGACGTCTAACTTCAGAGACAGCTAAGTATAAAGATGTCAGTAAGCAACCATATACAATTCGAAAAATAATGTCCAAATTAACTTCAATGAAATCAACATCGGAAGAAAAAAAAGAACTGTTCAACCATGATGCAAAGGATACAAGTGATAAGGTAAAAACTAAGGCAGTAGCGTTATTATCGGGAGGTCTAGACAGCCACTTGGCAGTTAGGATGATGAAGGAACAAGGTATTGAGGTAGAGGCAGTTGCAATTAAGACGCCATTCTGCGATTTTGATTGTGGGAAGGGGTGTGGACACAAGGTTCTGGAAGTTGCCTCTGAACTTGATATAAAGTTAAAAACAGTTTACTTAGGTAAGGAATATCTCACCATGCTAAAGAATCCTAAACATGGGTATGGTTCTGGGATGAATCCTTGCATAGACTGTCGGATGATGATGTACGATGAAGCTAAGAAACATATGGACGAGATTGGAGCCGATTTTATCATTACGGGTGAAGTCCTACATCAGAGGCCAATGAGTCAAAATTCAAACGCTCTGTCTATCATTGAAAAAGGCACCGAAACAGAAGGTAAGGTACTTAGACCTTTATCCGCACGGTTGTTGCCATTAACCAATCCGGAAAATAATGGATTGATAAATCGTTCAATGCTTGGAGCGATACGAGGACGTTCCAGAAAGGGCCAACTAGATTTAGCCGATAAATATGGAATCGCAGATCCACCCAATTCTGCCGGCGGATGTCTTTTAACGGATCCTCAATTTTCAAAAAGAGTTAAAGATTTATACAAATTTTCAGTTTTGGAGCCAAGTATCAATGATGTAGAACTCTTGAAAATAGGCAGGCATTTTAGACTGAATTCCTTCTCAAAACTAATTGTAGGGCGCAACCATGCGGAGAATGAGATGATTAAATCCTTGTGCAATGATACTGATTATATAGTACAGCCTGTGACTATCCCAGGTCCAACTTCTATATTGAGACTAAATGTTCGTCCAGATCTACGAAAGCATAAGAGCCTATTGCAATTAACTATACAAATTACGTTGCGTTATTCTGACACTGAGGCGGAATCTGAATACGAAGTTTCAGTAATTAATAAGGGAAAAAAATTAGTTAGGACAGTTTCATCTATGCCATGTACAGAAAATATAGTAGAAGGTTACAGAATTTGAATGTGCTGTTACATATTGCCTTTGGAATCTTTCAATCTTCTTATTAATCGAGTAAGTATTTCACTAATTATATAACTGATAATATGCAAACAAAGAAAATTGGGGAAAGGCCCATTTATTTAAAGACTTTTACGCTTCGTAATTCAAAGGATATTATTGAAATTAAAAGAGATATTGAAAAAAATATGATAATTATAATCAGAATAACACCGTTAGCACAGAGAGATGTTGAAGAGCTGAAGATGGTCGTAGAAGATCTGTATAAATCCGTTACAATCTTGGGGGGAGATATTGCAAGGCTGGGTGAAGAACGTATCATAATCACGCCTCCCGAGGTAAAAATATGGCAGAGCAGTCAAGATGCATCATAATACCCAGGTCTAACAAATATGTTACATTACAAAAATTTTATGGCTTCTTGATTTTGTAAGTACTGTGTGGAAATGTTATGAACTTTACTAGAATAACCAGAAAAGTTTTGGACTTTGGATTTCTCGCCGTGATTTACAAGTATTTTTCTGAGTTTTGGTCTAAGTCTAGAAATATATGCATTTAGTTGATTAAAATCGGAATGCGAATTAAATGTGTACATTGTTTCAATAGTGCATTTTATCTCAAAGTCCTCGTCATTTAAAGAAAATTTTCTTTGCCCATCTACAATCTCTTTCCCTAAAGTCACACCAGTTGGTTTAGTTGTGAAAATTATTAGATTGCCTGGATCAGCGGATACCTTTTTTAAGTAATCATTTGAGTAGATGCAACTAAACATTGAAGAAGGATAAATGATGATCCCCGGGTCCAATTCTTGCGTATTTATGTCTGAAATTGATGTAATATTTCTTGACCGGAAGGGATTATAATCATTTGAGATAATAGATTGTTGTAACTCTCGATTTAAGAATTCGAAGTTGAATTCGTGTATAGAATTAATTTCGGTTACCAACTTATCAATATATAGTTTGCATTTCTTTATTTTTTTCTGTTTTATGAGCATATCCAACGTAATTAGTAATTCTTGAGATGTTCCAATCAACTGAGAGGGCATCAAAACCAATTTTTGATTTCTGATTACCTTATTGATTTCTTCTATTAATCTTTCTTGCGCATCTTCTCGAGATAAATATGAGTCTTCTCTTCCACCGTTTGTTCCTTCAATTAGTAGTGTTTCTACTCTGGGGTAATTCCATACTGCATTTTCCAGATATGAACTTTTTCCAAATTTTATATCACCAGTATACACAAAATTGTGGTCCCCATTACCTAAATGGAGATGAAACGAGGCAGAACCAAGAACATGTCCAGCATTGTAAAATGTGACCTTGATATCAGGAGCAACGTCCGTAACGATATTGTAATTAAGATGAATTAGGTGCGAAAAAATCTTTTCAAATTCCTTGTCTGTATAATGTGCATCCGATCCATAACGTTTGATATATTCTCTATACAGAACATACATTAGGTATGAAGTGGGCTCTGTACAATACACAGGACCATCGTAACCGTACTTGAATAACATAGGCAAAAATCCCGTATGGTCAAAATGGGCATGTGTTAATAAAACAGCGTCAATTTCAGAGAGCTTGATTCCGGTAGAGTCAAATCGTGGAAACCTAGACAAAGGATCTTTCGTATATAAGTTCATACCACAGTCCAACAAAACGTTACTTTCATTGGTGCTTAATATCATAGAGGATCTTCCAATTTCTGCAAATCCTCCCAGGGAGGTTAAATTGGCTTCAATATTTGGATCCAGCTTTTCCCGAAATATTTTTTCACCTATTCTCTTGTAAAACTGAATGCGATATTCTGAAGCATTCCTGATAATCTTGTTAATATTCTTGATTGTGACCATGCTTTTTGGGGTCTTATTAAAAGATATTTTCCAACCAGATTCTAGTATGATATTGTTTGCGATCTTTTCATCCTTCATTATTTCAGATATTTTTCTTACAAATATGGTGGCTTCTCCTAACGCAGGATCAAACAATATGTCAGTTATCCCTGATTCCTGAGGAACATGCTTTTCAGCTACCTTTTGAACTTCTCTCTCGTCAATTCTGATGGATTCGTCTATCCTTAATACTATTCGTTTTTTTATTTGGCCAACTATGTTAGACAGGATTTTGTTATTCTCGAGCAAAAACTGAGGTTTGTTAGTGTGAAGTGCGATCCTAGGCCCTTCATATTCTATTTTCGTAAGAGAACATTCTTTAGGAAGATTCTGCAAAATTGTTGCCATTACCGATTGACTCTCTTGCAAGTTTTGGCTCGATTCAAAGGACCTCGAGTACATTTGAATCACAGTTTTTGATTAAAACCAAATAGTAAAACAATTAACAAGGAACTTTTGAATATAAAAACCTATTTCTTTATATTTCTATTGATGTTGAACGTATTTATAAGATGATTTCCAATATCTAATAGTTCAAACTATGGCAGATTCTTTTGACAATTTGGTTTTTTCATCATCAATTATTATATTTGTAGTCGCTTTGATTTGCATATTTGCTTATGAGTTTATCTTTAGGAGTCAAGGCAATATTGTAGAAAAAATAAATAAAAAGGGTTCTAAACTTAAGCAAAACCAACAGCCTGATAGAGTTGAAAAGTAGTTACGCTCAGTTAGAACAACATATATTAAACAAATTTTCAAAAGAATCCTTTGCAAAATTAACTTCCATCCAGGACCAGTCATATAGAGTTTTGGCACGAAGGCGGGATTCTCTATTGGTAGCTCCTACAGGTTCGGGAAAAACTGAATCTGCGATAATTCCTGTAATTACTATGTTGGCTGATGACAAAGGTGAGGCATCAGCGGATGGGGACGGTATAAGGTGTTTGTATGTTACACCACAACGCTCACTCAATAACGATGTTTTCAGAAGAATTATAAAGTATGCTACTTCCGAAAATCTAAAAGTCGAAATAAGGCATGGTGACACGTCATATACCAAGCGTAAAAAAATCTATCAAAATCCGCCTGACATATTGATAACAACTCCAGAATCCTTGTCAATTATTTTAGTTAATGAAAAGATGGGTCATTTGTTGAAGACTGTAAGATGGATTATCATCGATGAAATTCACGAGATAATATCATCCAAACGAGGGTCATACCTATCATTATGCCTGGAACGCCTAACTTTTTTTTCTACTTGTTTTTGTAGAATCGGTATTTCAGCTACTGTTGGAAATCATTCTGAGGCAGCTCGTTTTTTGGTAGGTAGAAATAAAAAATGTGCAATATTAGTAGACAAGACACTTAGAAAATATGATATTGAACTTAAGCATATAGATGGTTCAATCAAAGAAGTTTCTACATATATTTTAGACCACGTGTCTAAAACTCATTCAGACTCTTCTGTTTTGTTATTTACCAATACTCGGGATGAATCTGAATTTATGGGTACTGTGTTGAAAAATCATTGTAATTTACAAGTTCAGGTACACCATGGTTCGCTATCAAGAGACGCTCGAGAAGAAACTGAAAAATTTTTGAGGGCTGGTACCCCTGGAATTGTCGTATGTACGTCTTCCCTTGAATTAGGTATAGATATCGGATCGATTGATCTTGTAATACATTACGGATCCCCAAGACAAGTTTCAAAATTAATACAAAGGATTGGACGTAGTAGGCATACTCGGAGATCATCAGCTAAGGGGTTGATAATTACAAATAACTATGATGATTTTTTAGAATCATTGAGCATAATCCAAAGAGTTAGAAAAGGATCCATTGAAGATCAATTTCCACATGATTGCCCACTTGATGTGTTGGCACATAATATTGTCGGAATGACATTGCAAACTAGAGAAAAGTTGAATTTGGAAAAACTATATGGGATCTTTTCCTCTGCTCACTTGTTCAGATCTTTATCATTTTTTGATTTCATGGATTGCATAAACATACTTCTAAATAGCTTTCTTATCCGATTAGACATGGAAAAAAAACATATTACGAGAACTGGAAAGTCTTATAGATACTATTATGAAAATGTTTCTACAATACCACACATTGTGAAATTCGATGTAATTGATTCGATATCAAAAAAGAGAATTGGTACATTGGATCAACAATTTGTGGGAGATTACGGTGAAAAAGGTAATGTCTTTGTATTAAAAGGCTCACAGTGGAGAATACTAGTAATAGATGAGGGAAAATTTCAAGTTCACGTTGAACCGCTAAGCGGTGCTCCAATCAATGTCCCATATTGGGTAGGGGAGATGATACCGGTTGATTATGAAACTGCTATGATTGTAGGCAAATTAAGAAAAAAAATTAGGGAAGGACATTCTAAAAAAATTGATATTAGCTCCTGTAATACGGATCCAAAAATAATAGCCAATATGTCTAGAAATATGAAATCGTTGGATGTAATTCCGGATTCATCAAATCTAGTCTTTGAGACAATACCTACCGAAAGTATTATAGTAATCCACAGTACCCTTGGCTCAAAAATCAATAACACCTTAGGTTCATTATTATCTACATTTCTTTCATCAAAGACCGGTTACATAATTGAAACCCGATCGGATCCATATAGAATATTATTAAGTTCTACAAGTATTAGATTGAGACAGAATCATGTTTTCTCTTTGTTTGATGATGAATTTGATGTGGAATCGGTACTAATAGCTTCTTTTAGTGGCACATATAACATCAATTGGAAAGTGTGGGGTGTAGCAAAGCGATTTGGAATCATAAAAAAAGAATCCATTTACGATAAGAGGATGGCACGAATGCTTTACGATAGATATTATAAGACTTCTCTTAGTAAGGAATCAATTAGAGAATTAATTCACGATAAGTATGATATAAAAAAGACATCACAGATAATTAAGGACATAAAATCTGGAACCATCAATTTGCACTGGGTAGACACCCGTGAATTTTCCGGACTCGCCCAACCGATATTGTCACGTTCTAAGAAATCAATTTCGGCCCCACTTGGCATAGAAAATGGGGTATTGGAATTAGTAAAGGAACGTTTGACCACAACAAAACATAAGCTAATTTGCATGAGATGTGGTAAATGGGAAAGGATATTTGAAACCAAGGATATCCCGATAAAAGTGGGTTGTCCATTCTGCAAATCCAGATTGGTTTCGGCTACTTTTTGGAAGGATGACAATCTTGGTATTATCATAGGTAGGAAAATTACAGGCGCTCCGCTCTCAAAAGATGAAGAACATAAGTTTGATAGAGCCTGGAAAATAGCTTCTTTAATAAATAATTTTGGTAAAATGGCCGTTTTTGTGTTATCGGGTCATGGGATAGGAGCTGATACTTGTGCTAGGATCTTACGTAACTATACTGATGATGAGAACTTGTTGAAAACAATCTATGAAGCTGAAAAACAATATGTAATGACTAGAGGATTTTGGGACAATTGATAAATTGTGTCCTTTTCTAAAATCATTATGTAATTATTATCCAACTTGCCTGCCTTAACTTATTTTCATAATATTTGAATAAGGTTTGAGGGATAACTCGATATTACCTTCTTTGCCACTTGCAGCATTTACCGCTAGAATTCTTACTCTTTCACCTATCTTGAGATCACTTACTAAACCACTATTCTCTCTCCAACCAACTAGTCTAATTTCTCCAGTGTCGTCACCCACTATGGTATCAGCTACTGACACGGTTTCTCCACTCTTGGTGTTTACTTCCATCTTATTTGGATTCTGAAGAACTATGACCTCGACTACATATGGCTTGTTCAGGCTATCTACATCCATTATTTTGCTTTCAAACTGTCCAGTTTTGGGTATATTTTTGTCCTCCTTCAAGATCTGTAAGTATGAATCTTGATCAGTTATTTCGATAGTATTTCCGAGAACCCTACTAGGGTAACATTCGATTATGTCATCAGTTTCGACTTGAACATCAAATAATTTAGTATCTATTAATAACAAATATGACTTACTATCTTTGTCAATTGCCATACAATGCGTTTTCCTCTCTGTTGGATCGAGCCTTGCAGAGATAATCCTCAATGTATAGCTCTCCACAGGATCTATTTGTTCCACAAATTCAAATCCCGTCCCCTCGTCACCGTGTATTTCTAAATCACCGTTACTAAAATTAGGGTTACCTATTTTTGTCTTTACACCAATCAATTTAATTTTTGAGCCAGCCATTAAAGACTTTGGTATCTTCTCATCATTAATATTCCAAATAATAGATCTGACCTTTCTTGTGTTGCTATCATTTGACAACTCCATGTGTAATGATTTTGCACGTTCTCCTCTACTATTTGTGAATGAAGATATTCTCGGATCTGAAGTGATTCTTCCAGAAATAACCATGTTTTCCTTTGGAATATCAAGATCATCGATCGTTTGAGTTATATCAGAGAGTAAAGGAATTTCATATTTTCTATCTTCTAGAACTATTTCAATTGACCCATTGCCGCTCAAGTTGATAATGGGTTTATTATCCATCCCAGCTTTGACTTGTCCCTTTGAAACTTTAATCAAATCTCCCAACTTTAAGTCAAGCTGTTCAGGGAGATCTACAAAATCATCCCAGAGCTTTATTTTGATATTTGAGTCCTTATCGTAAATATGGATAATTCTATTCTTTGATTCCTGGTTTGAATCCCTTTTTAGAAAAGTTTTGATTGGATTAATGGTCATGATTCTACCGACGGTAGTTACATCTCTGGCTCCTACGAATATATCTTTGAGGCTATATTCTGAATTTGGATTTTTTTCCAGGGAAATACCTAAATCTGCGGCGACTAGGAACAAAGCTCCTTGGTCTGTCAAATATCCTGCACCTACATTGGTCTTTTTTTCTTCAATCATTGTCTTTAATTTCTCAAAATTTAGATCCTGTTTTTCTTCCAATATTATTTCAATCATTTTATTATAGTCCAGTGCCAATTATGATGATCTAATTCACATTAGATATTTTAATTTAAAAAAATTTTCGTAGTATGTTAACTGATACGTATGTATATAATTCTTATCTTAAATTCAAGCTTCATGTGAATTTGTTAGAATTTGCTTATCTAATAATATGAATTTGTTAAAAAACCAATTTGACAGATGAATATTGAGGAATTTGAAACGATAAAGTTGATTATTTTATGAATCATAAGAGGTATTTCTGCGCAACCGGTTATGGACTAATAAATATTCCTAGATAGGAATGTAGAGTAAGTTCTAGGTTTGTGCAATTATTTTTTAAAAATATTAATATCCAAAGGGAAAATCCGCTGATTGATAGGCAACATTTAGTGATTTAATGTAACATAATTTCAGTCCCTTGCTCAATCAAGTAAAATAGCTATATTAAGAGCATCGGGACATATCTTTGATTTTTCAACTATAATAGTTTCTGAGTGTTAAAGGCACATAATGTTGTTATCATTGTACTAGATACACTGCCAAAGTACGCAAATTGGCCCGTGTTTCTATTTACTCGATTTAACCTTACTCTTGCGATACTTCAGATATACAACAACTATAATTATACCGAGAAAGATTGAAATACTAGGTACCAAGAAAGAGGGGTTTTGATCGCCACCTGGGATATCATTAGATTTAGAAATACCAAACCCGGACTGATTTTGACTGGTCATGTTATTAAGTTCCGTACCGATGATTTTGATTACTCTAGCATCTTTTCCAAATTCTATTATTAATTTTCTAATATCATTATCTAAAGTATATTCTCCAGATGATGTATTGCTCCCTACACTGGGAGATGTTATATTTGAATTATTCTTGTCAATTATCTCCTGATATTTTGCTGGTTGGTTATTGACAAGTACTGTAAAGTTCTTATCTTCATCGTATATCCTCGAATCTATTATGTTTCGAGGCAGATCAATTGATAGTTCGCCATTTTCGTTATACGATATAATATCAAGAATTAAAGTCTTGATTTTTGAATTTGATTCTAATTGGAGATCATTTAGGCTTCCGCCTTTTAGCTGGACGCTTGTGTAATGAATTTTATTATTAACTATTATGGGAATAATTTGTCGTAATATCTTGTCTAACCCGGACTGATTTTGACTGGTCATGTTATTAAGTTCCGTACCGATGATTTTGATTACTCTAGCATCTTTTCCAAATTCTATTATTAATTTTCTAATATCATTATCTAAAGTATATTCTCCAGATGATGTATTGCTCCCTACACTGGGAGATGTTATATTTGAATTATTCTTGTCAATTATCTCCTGATATTTTGCTGGTTGGTTATTGACAAGTACTGTAAAGTTCTTATCTTCATCGTATATCCTCGAATCTATTATGTTTCGAGGCAGATCAATTTCTAGAATACCTGACTTGTTTTGACTTGGGGTCAATACAAGAATGATGGTCCTTTGATCATTATCATAAAGAATGTTATTAATTCTGTCTCCTGCATTAGAGATTGATAATGCATTCAAAATGCTACCAGTTTTGACCTGATAATAAATATAGTTCTTGAAAGATTGATAACCATATTGATTTCCATTCATGATGTTTCCAAAGATTTGGTCATGATTGTTAGAAGTGCCAGTAGTAGTGTTATTTCCATTATTCACACTAGCCAATGCATCTCCAAAATCAAAGTTAATTGAACTAAATATTCCTACTAATATTGACATCGTGAGTAGGCCTATTCCAATCAACACCGAACTTCCACACTTCCACAATAGTTTAGTATAGATTCAGTCATATGATATAAGAATTCTGCAGAGTGATTTACTATAGCAGTCAAAGTGCGTTATTCATTGTCGCTATTATTGATAACGGTGTGATGTACGAGGTATATTTTTTTCAGATAGACTATTATGAAATTGTTATTTGAATAGCAACATCGCAATTTCATTTCTAACAACGAGATACAATTGAATTTCGGGATTATTTTACCATCTTTTGTATATCCTGATGGAATATTATATATATTCGATTACAGCTTTATTCGATACTTGACATTTATTTTGTTATTATGTGATTCAGTAATTGGTATGGAGGATTTGTACATTGTCAGCTGAAAAGAAAGAAATAAGAATAGTTGATCATATTTACCAGCCTAAACATGAAATTCTAACAAAAGATGAAGCTGAACTTGTTTTTAAGAAATTCAATTCTAAACCTAGTCAATTTCCTTATATGATGTCTTCTGATAAAGGCATCCAAGGGTTAGAAGCTCAACCAGGTGATGTTATTAAAATAACCCGAAAGAGTTCTACTGCAGGTGAAAGTGTATATTACCGATATGTAGTAGAAGGTTGATCTAGGGAATGACAGTCAGTATTAGCAACAATTCTATAGATATGTGGCCTATAATAAACGATATTTTAAGACGAGAGGGAGTCGCAAGACAACATCTTAATTCTTACAATGAATTCATTGAAAGGGGGCTTCAAAGCATAATTGACGAAGTTAATGAGATAGAAATCGAAACGGCTGAATATCCATATAAGATTAAGTTGGGAAAAATTAAAATGCAGCAACCTAGAATCATGGAGTTAGACGGTTCGATTACACACGTGGCTCCAGTTGAAGCTAGGCTACGCAACTTAACTTATGCATCTCCGATTATGTTGGAATGCAGCATAGTTGAAGAGGGCAAAACATTGGAATCCAGATTTATACATATTGGTGATATGCCGGTAATGGTGAAGTCAAACGCTTGTATGCTTCATAATTATTCTGAATCAAAATTAGTCGATGTAGGGGAAGACCCAAAGGATCCTGGTGGATATTTCATCATAAACGGTTCAGAAAGGGTAATAGTTGGATTGGAGGATCTTTCGTATAATAAGATCATCGTTGATATCGAGGAAACATCAGGTACCATGTTATACAAGGCAAAAGTATATTCTTCGATTGTTGGATATCGTGCAAAACTAGAGTTGATAATGAGGCCTGATGGTTCCATTGTTTCAAAGATTCCAGGCTCTCCAGTTGATATCCCACTTATCATATTAGTACGTGCTTTGGGCTTGGAGTCTGATAAAGATATTGCAAATGCAGTTTCCTTGAATGATACTATCCAAGACGAGCTGGAACCCTCTTTTGAAAAATCTGGCGAAGTTGCAACCAGCAGAGATGCCATAATCTACATAAGCAAAAGAATCGCACCAGGCATGCTAGAGGAGTTTCAAATAAAACGAGCGGAAACATTATTGGACTGGGGACTATTGCCTCATCTTGGTAAGAATCCTGATAACCGATACGAAAAGGCATTATTCCTAGGCGAATCAGCATGCAAGTTGGTTGAATTAAACCTTAATTGGATAGAACCAGATGATAAGGATCATTATGGGAATAAAGTCATAAAATTCGCAGGTCAGATGCTAGCAGACTTGTTCAGGACCGCTTTTAGGAATTTAATTAGAGACATGAAGTATCAATTAGAAAGATCTGGTCAGAAGCGAGGAATCAACGCAGTTGCAGCTGCTGTCAGACCTGGAATTATCTCTGACAAATTAAATAATGCTATAGCTACAGGAAATTGGGGTAGAGGTAGGGTAGGTGTTACCCAACTTCTGGATCGAACAAATTATATGTCCACAGTTAGCCACTTAAGAAGAATCCAGTCACCACTAAGCCGAAGCCAACCCAATTTTGAGGCTAGGGATTTACATGCAACTCATTTTGGGCGTATATGTCCATCCGAAACTCCAGAAGGTTCAAATTGTGGTTTGGTTAAAAACTTGGCACTATCTGCAGTAATATCAGTCAGCGTCTTGTCTTCAGATGTAATTGAAAAGTTATACGAATTGGGTGTCCAAAATGTAAACGAGACAAATGATGATTTAAAACAGAAAGGTGCTAGGATATTTGTCGATGGTCGGTTAATTGGATACATAGAGGATGGTCGTAATTTATCAAATAGGTTGCGCACTATGAGGCGTTCTGGCAGAATGCACCCCCACATGGGAATCTATTTCTATTCTTCCTTAAATGACAATGCAACAAAAAGGTTGTATATCAGCTGTAACTCGGGCAGGGTTTTGCGACCACTAGCAATTGTGAAAGATGGGAATATACTACTGACAAAGGAAGTTATCGAAAAAATTTCAAAGAAATTTTTATCATGGACTGATCTTTTATACATGGGGATTATAGAACTGGTAGATGCCAATGAGGAAGAAAATTGTTATATTGCAAGTGAATTAAGAAACATAACAAACGATCACACTCATGTTGAGATTTTTTTGTCTTCGATTTTGGGTGTAGGTGCCTCTATTATTCCATACCCAGAACATAATCAATCACCTAGAAATACATACGAGAGTGCGATGGCAAAACAAAGTTTGGGGTTTTCAACTCCATTAATGAATGCAAGTACATATGTGAGACAACATTTCATGTTATATCCGCAGATGCCTGTTGTAAGTACTAAAGCAATAAACTTATTGGGATTAGATGAACGGCCAACAGGTCAAAATTGTGTGGTAGCGGTTTTGCCATTTGAAGGGTACAATATTGAAGATGCTGTGGTATTTAGTAAATCATCTGTAGATAGAGGGTTAGCGCGTACTTTTTTCTACCGTGTTTATGAGGCTGAAGCTAAACAATATCCTGGTGGAATGAAAGATACTTTTGAGATCCCATCTTCTGAAGCCAACATTCGGGGTTATCGTGGTGAAAAATCTTATCGTTTGTTAGAACAAGATGGTGCGATAATGCATGAATCAGTAGTTAATGGTGGTGATATTTTGATTGGCCGAACCTCTCCACCCAGATTCATGGAGGAATACAAAGAGTTTGAAGTAAAGGGTCCATATCGACGCGATACATCAATCGGTGTTAGACCATCGGAAAACGGTGTGGTCGATACTGTTATCATGACGCAGTCAGTAGAAGGAGGTAAGATGTATAAGATTCGAGTCAGGGATATGCGAATTCCTGAGATAGGGGATAAATTTGCCTCGCGTCATGGTCAAAAAGGAGTTGTTGGAATGCTTGTAAACCAAGAGGACTTACCATATACGGAAGATGGCGTAGTCCCAGATGTAATGATCAACCCTCACGCTTTTCCTTCTAGAATGACTGTTGGGATGTTCATGGAATCATTGGGTGGTAAAGCTGCTTCTTTGAGAGGCAAAATTGTTGACGGTTCTGCATTTTTGGGAGAAAAGTTGAATGATATTAAGGATGTAATGGAGTCATACGGATTCAAGCATAGTGGAAAGGAAGTAATGTATGACGGGAGGACTGGAAAGAGATTCCCTGTTGACGTATATGTTGGAGTAGTATATTACCAAAAACTACATCATATGGTAGCCGATAAGATCCATAGCAGGGCTAGAGGTCAAGTTCAAATGTTAACAAAGCAACCCACAGAAGGTAGAGCACGCGGAGGTGGGTTGAGGTTTGGAGAAATGGAAAGAGACTGTTTAATCGCTTATGGCGCGTCTATGATGCTAAAGGATAGATTGTTAGAAGAATCTGACAAGGCAGAGATAAACGTGTGCGAGAGATGTGGTTTGCTATCATATTTTGATACGAAACAAAGAAAATATGTATGTAGGGTCTGCGGTGACAAGGCAAAAATTTCCAGTGTCATAATTGCATATGCCTTTAAATTGTTATTGCAAGAAATGATGAGTTTAAATGTCGCTCCACGCTTATTGGTAAAGGAGAAGGTTTAATCTTTTTGTTTTTGTACAATGGAGGTCTTTTTGAATGAATGATGAATCTGTAAAGATATTAGATGGTATTAGATTTAGCATATGGTCGCCTGTCGAGGTAAGGAAGTTTAGTGTTACTGAGGTGACCGCACCCGAAACTTACGATGAAGATGGAATGCCTGTTCAAGGGGGATTAATGGACAACAGACTGGGAACGCTGGAGCCTGGTCAAAAATGTGCTACCTGCGGAAATACATCTGCTAGATGTCCTGGGCATTTTGGTCATATTGAACTTGCCGAACCCGTTCTACACATCGCCTTTATCGATGATATTCATAAACTGCTTTTGATTACTTGCAGATCGTGTAATCGTATTAAACTTAGTAACGAAGATTTAGAAAAATACAAAAATTTACGCGATAGCAAGGCCGCTTATGCCGTAATTACTCTTGAAAACGTTAAAGATGAGATAATTGAGAAAGCAAAGAAAGTTAAAGTTTGTCCACATTGCCAAAAAGAACAATATGATCTCATTTTTACAAAACCTACAATCTTTGTTGAAAAAACTGATGTAGGGGAGAATAGGTTATTACCCATTACCATTAGGGAGAGGCTGTTAAATGTTTCAAATGATGACTTGATACTATTAGGATATGACCCAAAGACTGCTCGACCAGAATGGTTCATTCTCCAAGTATTGCCCGTACCACCAGTAACAGTTAGACCCTCTATTATTCTAGAAACAGGTATCCGATCAGAGGACGACTTGACTCACAAACTAGTGGATATAATCCGAGTAAACCAGAGACTCAAAGAGAGCAAAGAAGCTGGAACACCACCTTTAATTGTTCAAGATTTGGTAGATTTATTACAGTATCATGTTACGACTTACTTTGACAATGAAGTTTCGGGCATTCCTCAGGCCCATCACAGGTCTGGAAGACCATTAAAAACCATAACCCAAAGGCTAAAGGGTAAAGAGGGTCGATTTAGAGGATCACTATCAGGCAAGCGCGTTGATTTTTCAAGCAGAACCGTAATTTCGCCTGATCCAAATCTTACCATATCAGACGTGGGTGTACCAAGTGATGTCGCAAAAAAGCTCACAATACCAGAAACTGTTTCTACATGGAATATTGATAAACTGAAAAGTCTTGTTCTAAATGGGCCTAACAATTATCCCGGAGCTAATTACATTATTCGGCCGGACGGAGTAAAAATAAGATTGGACTATGTCACGGATAGAGCTGCTATTGCTGATTCAATAATGAATGGCTATACTGTGGAGCGACACCTGATGAATGGGGATGTTGTAATATTTAATCGACAACCATCTTTGCACAGGATGTCTATTATGGCTCACAATGTAAGAGTACTTCCATATCGTACTTTTAGGCTTCATCCGGCGGTATGTCCACCTTATAACGCAGACTTTGATGGTGACGAGATGAATTTACACGTACCACAAAGCCAGGAGGCAAGGGCTGAGGCGGCCTTGTTAATGCGTGTTCAGGACCAGTTGATATCACCAAGATATGGAGGACCCATTATCGGTGGTATACGTGATTTCATAACTGGAGCATTCTTATTAACAAAAGATGAAACCATACTAACTGCTGATGAAATAGCTAATTTTGCATATTTGGGTGGATTTAGTGGACCTTTACCTAAGCCTCATTTAGAGAAAGACGGAAAGGCATTTTTTACTGGCAAACAGTTATTTTCACTTTTCTTACCAAAGGATTTCAACTTTGTAATCACTTCAAAATGGAATAAAGCTTCAAAGTTGCAAGGGAAGGATGTAGTCATTAAAAACGGTCAATTGATCTCAGGTGTAATCGATAAAGCTTCAATAGGCGCAGAAGAACCTGATAGCGTACTTCACCGAATTGCAAAAGACTATGGTAACGACGAGGCAAAAAAATTCCTTGACGCTATACTTGTTATGTTAAAGACCTACATTACTCACAAGGGATTTAGTTATGGGTACTCTGATTTGTGGCTGAGTGACGAAACTCGAAAAGAGATTCAAGATGTAATTCAAAAAACTTACAATAAAATCGACGAATTGATCAAACAATATCATGATGGTACATTACCTTTAACCAGAGGTTTATCCCCAGAGGAGGCCTTGGAGCTATATGTTGTTAATGAACTCTCAAGAGCAAGAGACAGAGCCGGAAAAATTGCCGACCGATCGTTTCCTGATGACAACTCTGGCGTAATCATGGCTTCAACCGGGGCAAGAGGTTCAACTTTAAATATTGGACAGATGACTGCAGCTTTGGGTCAACAATCAATCCGTGGAAAAAGGATTATCAAAGGGTACAGGAACAGAGCGTTACCACATTTTAGGCCCGGTGACCAAAATCCAGATTCTAAGGGTTTTGTTAAATCCAATTATAGAGATGGACTTAATCCAATCGAATTTTTCTTTCATGCCATGGGAGGAAGAGAAGGTCTAGTTGATACCGCAGTTCGTACTCAACAATCAGGATATATGCAGCGTAGACTCATAAATGCTTTAGAACATCTCAAAATTGAATATGATTTAACTGTTCGTGACCCACATGGAAATATCATTCAATATGTTTATGGGGATGATGGGATTGATCCAGCCAAAAGCGATCACGGTGATGCCGTAAATATCACTAGGCTGGTAGAGAGTGAATCCGTTATTGATGAAGGAGTTAAAACCAGCGAGTCTGAAGTGAAGGATTTGTTGCTAAAATTCAAGGAGAAGATGAATCCTAAGTTGACTCAGGAAATTGAAGCAGCATTGTTATCCTATCCACTGAGCAAGACTGGGATTAAGAAAGTAGTGCACAAAATAATGGATTTGTTCGAAAAAGCCATGATAGAGCCAGGAGAAGCAGCGGGAGTTGTTACAGCTCAGTCTATTGGTGAACCAGGTACACAGATGACCCTGAGAACTTTTCATTTTGCAGGAGTAAAAGAAAGAAATGTAACGCTAGGCCTACCAAGGCTTATTGAGCTAGTAGATGCAAGAAAGAAACCCGTTACTCCTACTATGGATATTTATCTTGACGATGAACACAAATTATCCAGGGAAAAAGCCCTGGAAGTTGCAAAAAGGATTATTTTTACGCGGATATCCGATCTAGTAAACAAAGTGGATACTGATTACAGTGGAAATTTGTCATTTTTCTTTTCTGAAAAGAAGATAGCCGACAGAGGAACGTCTATACAAGAAATCCATGAAGTGTTGAAAAGTTCTAAGAAGAGATACGAAGTTACCATAAATGAAGATATTCTAGTCATAAAAGTTTCCCTATCCCAAGAACCAGATGCTCAAACTTTACTAACATTACGTAATAAATTATTGAACGCGCGTGTTAAGGGAGTCCCTGATATCGAAAGAGTAACAATTGTAAAACAAAATGATGAATGGGTGATTCAGACAGCTGGATCAAATTTGGCGAAAGTGGTACTAGTAGAAGGAATAGATGTATCAAGAATCACCACAAACAATGTGTTCGAAATATGGCAAACTCTTGGGATTGAAGCCGCAAGAACTGCACTAGTCAAAGAAGTCACTAATACTTTGGAGGAACAGGGTTTGGAAGTTGATATCCGACATATTATGTTAGTAGCAGATTTAATGACATCAAAGGGATACTTACAACAAATTGGCCGTCACGGTATAGCAGGGACAAAGACTTCAGTATTAGCAAGGGCAGCTTTTGAAATTACTGTCCCTACAATCGCTAGAGCTGCACTAGAGGGGCAAGTGGAACCGTTAAAAGGAGTTACTGAAAATGTAATAGTCGGAGCAACTGTACCAGTTGGCACTGGAATGATTGATCTATATATGAGTGTCAAGGAATAGAGAATTATATGAATGAAAAGAAATTGGCAAAAATCCTGAAGGAAGGTGTAAAAAATAACAAAATAAAAACCGGGTATAAAGAAGTATCGCAGTACATCAAAGGCACAAAGTTAATAGTACTTTCAAAGACCTTGACCCCCGAAAAAGAAGAAAAAATAAAGAAGTCTGCTGAAGAAAGCGCTATTTCTGTGATATCATATCCCGGAAATGCCGTTCTACTTGGAAGGCTTTGCAGCTTATCATATGGAGCCAGTGTGGTTTCATTAAAAAATGTCTCTGATGATGATGTTAAAGAGTTAATGAGTAGCTAATTATCTCTTATAATAGAAATTCTGGTAAAAAAAATACGGCGGTTCCATATTTTATTATTATTCACATACCCTAAATTTCAATCTTAAAATAGACTTAAATTGGGATAACTTTGAGAGAGTTATTTATACTTGGATGAATTATTCTTTTGTTATTGGGTGCACATTAAATGAGTGAAAAAATTAAGTTATCTCCAGATGAATTTCGATTATTATCATTATTTCAGACTGTCACTGCCGCTGATGCCAGGGACTGCATAATTGATGAAAAAATGGAACGTGTAATTTTTGTTGTAAATAAAGGACAAATGGGAATGGCAATAGGCAAGGGGGGATCCAATATTAAGCAGCTACAAAACGTGATTAATAAGAAAATAGAGTTGGTTGAACATTCTGAGAATCCAACTGATTTTGTCAAGAATATATTCAATTCAAATATTATTCAAGAAATTCGCATAAACGATCGTATGGATGGAACCAAAATAGCCCTAGTGGTCGCAGACGCAAAGAAAAAGGGACTAGTCGTAGGTAAGGATGGAAGGAATGTAGACAAAGCGCGGCTTCTTGCGAAGAGATATTTTAATATTACAAACGTCCTGGTCATTAGTCCGGAACAATTAATTAAAAGTGAAAAGATGTGATATTTATTGAGTAAATCACCGTTAGGATTATTCTCGGGTAGAGTTTTGAAAACCAAACGAAAACGCTCCCGATGGTCAAACAAGTATTATAAACGTAGAATGTTGATGTTGGATAAGAAGGCTAATCCGTTGGAGGGTGCTCCACAGGCCAGAGGTATTGTTTTAGAGAAGGTTGGTATTGAATCAAAACAGCCTAATTCTGCAGTCCGAAAATGTGTACGGGTCCAATTAATAAAAAATGGAAAATCAATTACTGCCTTTTTACCAAGAGATGGTGCATTAAACTTCGTAGATGAACATGATGAAGTAGTCTTAGAAGGGATAGGAGGCTCAATGGGAGGAGCAATGGGTGATATACCAGGGGTTAGATGGCAAGTATTCAAAGTTAATGGTGTATCCCTTAATCAATTAGTAAGAGGAAAGAAGGAGAAACCAAGGCGATAACAATGAGTGGAAAAGAACAAGTAAATATGCTTCTGTTTAACAAGTGGGATACAAGAGATATTGAAATTGTCGATGAAGGGCTGAAAAACGTAATCCATTTACATCCCTCAATGACAATACCTGTAACCTTTGGACGTCATGAGCATCAACGATTGAAAAAAGCAGAGGTCAATATTATTGAACGACTGGTCAACAAACTTATGCATTTTGGAAAAAGATATGCCAAAAATACTGGACGAATGGGTGGTAAAAAGACAAAGGTTATGAACGTAGTAAAAACTGCACTTGAAATCATATCCATAGAAACCGGTAAGAATCCTGTAGAATTACTTATAAGGGCGATAGAAAATGCCGCTCCAAATGAAGATACTACCAGAATAGTTTATGGTGGTGTGGTGTATCATGTTTCAGTTGATGTTTCACCTTTAAGAAGGGTAGATCTAGCTTTGCGATTCGTTGCCGAAGGAGTACGCGAGTCGACCTATTCTTCACCTCAAGCCATGGAAGAGGTACTTGCCAGAGAAATAATGTTGGCTTCTGAGAACGACATGAACAGTTATGCGATAAAAAAGAAAAATGAGCAGGAAAGGATTGCAATGTCATCTAGATGATTACAAACTATCAATTTTTATCATTTATTTAGTGACATTCAATGAGTGGAAAGGATGACTATATTTTTAAGAAACAGAATTTATTGACGACCCAATCCGGTAGAAAAATTTTTAAAAGTGGTTTGATCAGGGACAAAAAATATAATTCATTTAAATTTTATCTTGATAAATCAAAAAAAGAGTATGATGGCTTTGTACAAAGATACAGAGATGGGATATATGCATTAATAAAGTCCGATTCTTCTCCAATGCAGACACACAGGGATTTTATAAAAGAGATTGGTGGTACTCCCGAATTAGAGATTACCCCTAAAGAACTTGAATCGCTAAAGTTAAAGTTAGAAGATCCAGCCAATTTATTTGACAGGATAAATAGAATACTTAATTCTAATTTTATAAAAATGACTTTTCCCGTATTCTATGCTCTTTTTGACGGCTATGCCGAGAGTATTGGCTTAAATGATTACAAAATGAGAGACAATGTGATAGATGGACACCTCATTGCCATTGATTTGAGCGAGCCTATGGATAGGATTTTAGATAAAGATGAAGACCTTGAATATCTTGAAGACTACAAATTCATTAATCCATACATACTATTATTGGCAAAGCAAAAGATAAGTGCTACAGCACCTGAGGTACTAGAAGAATTTCAATCCGGTTTTGATGATGCCCTGTTAGGTCAACAAATTGATTATGAATTGAAAACCAAAAAGCTTGAACTCACTTACGATAATTTAGAACGAAGTTACAAGAAATACCGATCTGTGCTTGGAACTGCCGGTAGAAATATGAGTCTTAATCAGAGGCCTTTGTCAGAAATTTATTATATAGGCATGGCAAAAGCTGCAGAGTGCGTTGGATGCGGAAATGAGATCCAAGATGCAATTATTACTAAGGGAATCAAGTCACCATCGTGGCCTCTTTTTTATTCAAACCTTACTCATGATGTAAAATTAGGGTTCAGGTTGACTTTGGAAAAGAGTAAGTCATATTTATCTGAGGCATCATTAGCTTTAGAAATGCTGGATAATGATATGAAGATCAAACCCTTCCTCGAATTTTTGTTCTTAACAGTTAGTCATTATAACGAATTCTGGTATAGAGAGCTTGTAACTAAAAGAGCAGATCTTCTTAATACATTTCAGAAAGAACTAGATAAAAAATAGCTTTTAGTTTAATGAGAAGGATTGTAAGAAATAATGTGGGTAGAAAAATATCGAATAAGTGAATTTGACAATTTTTTTGGGAATGAAAAATCACGACTTCTAGTAATAAACTGGTTAAGAAACTGGATTAAGGGCGCAAAACCTCTTCTAATTGTAGGTCCTCCAGGGACTGGAAAGACTTCGTTTGTAAAGTCATTGGCTAAATTACTAGATTTAGATTTGATCGAACTTAATGCCAGTGACCTCCGTAACAAGATTAACCTAGAGATTATCATCAATCCAATACTACTAAACAAAAGTATTTTTGGAAAGCAGATGTTGTTGTTCTTAGATGAGGTAGATGGCATCTCTGGGAGGGATGACTATGGTGGAATGCCGTTCTTGTCAAACATATTAAAGAATGCTGATGTTCCGATCATTATGGCCTCAAATTCAAAGAGTTACAAAATGAAAGACTTAATAAAAAATAGCAAGCTTGTTGAATTTAGACCCTTGTCGTCATTTGCAAGTTATATGTTGCTCCAAAATGTCATGAGGCGGGAGAGAAAGAATTTAAAAAGTTCGGAGCAGTTTAAGATTATTAGTCAATGTCGTGGCGATGCCAGGACCCTTTTGAATACTTTGCAAGCAAAGCTGGAAGGAGAAGTTAATTCCGATGGTAACACCGGTACTGAATCGTCAATAGAAGAGTGTATTAACAACTTTTTTTCTCTAACTGACATTTCACAAGCAAAAAAGTTGTTGATAACATCCTCAATTCGTTATACAACGCCAAAATACGGCTATACCTCGGAAGAACGTAGCAAAGATTTCTTAAATGCTTTGTATACTAGCATTGTTAGCAGTGAGAGAAAGTTGAAATCAGATGATTTGGCTAATTTACTAGAAAAGCTTTCGGAGATTGATTTATTTGTAGACAGGATTTATGAAAAACGGAATTGGAGCTTACTCAGATACGCAAACGACTTGTTCCTCAACAAATTATTTAGGATTAGTAGAGATAAGGCAATAGAATATAATCAATATTCTGTTCCATTCTCGGCGATGGGTCCAATATTTATGAGGGGGCAATCATTAAGACCTCTTAGAACGGAACTGTCAAAGATTTTTCACACAAGCGTATCTAAAATTGGTCTTTTCTATTATTCCAACTTCATTATGATAATGAAAAATCTAGCGATTAAAGATCTTGGTTTCGATAATCCTGACAACTTAAAGTTTAATGAACTCATTAACAAGGAAATTGAAAAACAATCAAGCAAAACAAAACTTTAAACAATGGATCTCGTTCTCATACGTAAATAGATTCTACTATGGATAAGGCTCCATTACTATCCCGTGATTGGATAAAGATGACTATGAAATATCCAGGGTTTTGCTTAATTTGTAAACAGAAGATCAACTCAGCAGAAGTAGGTTATTGGTCAAGGGCAGCTAAGTCCATCCTTCATGAGAATTGTTATAATCTTTCTGAACTTCATGATAACAAGAATCAGGATTTATTAAACAACAAAACGGACCAGAGCAAAAATAAAGAGGACAACCTGTTAGCCAACTTTATTACACAACGACAAAATAAGGAAAAATGTTTCATTTGCGGTAGTCAGGTAGACTTTCGTGATACTCTGATACTGGCCCTTCTAAAACTTGAAAGAAATATCGGTACTTTAGAAACATTCTTTTGTTCCGAGTGTTTATCTATCTCAGACCTTAATGTATTTGAAGAATACAAACATGCCTTTTCAAAAAATCTATAATCCTGTTAGTATAACCTAGTTAACACTTTAAAAAGATTAAAATGTATAATCCTATACGATATGATGTAGTGATATATGTTGTCAAGTGAATATGAATATAATGTTAGTAAGCTCTTGGCAGAAAAAGTAAGAAGATTACAAGAATTGCAAAATTCAGATAAATCCTCTAACTATGAAAAGGATTTCTTAAGAATGGAAATCGAAACCCTTGAATCCTTATATGAAAATTATAACCTTGGTTTGAATTATTTTAGAAGGGCTAAGGGAGGCAGGAATGGGTTACGTGAACTTCGAGAAAAGGACTAAATAAATCCGCTTGGTTCAAAAGATGAATCAGCAATTATTCATAACAAAATCTATATTTAATACGGTTAAGGATTAAAAACATAATATATGCGTGAGGAAAAACTAAAACAATATTATGACCGAAAACACAGTGCTGAAGCAGGTGGAGGTCCAGATAAAGTTGAAGCTCAGCATTCGAAGGGGAAGCTAACTGCGAGAGAGCGCATAAATCTTTTATTAGATCCAAATACGTTTACGGAAATTGACAAATTTGTAACTCATAGAGGTGATGACCCTGAAGTAAAAAAATATTATGGTGATGGTTTGATTACTGGTTTTGGCACTATTAGCGGTAGACAAGTGTTTATCTACGTATATGATTTTACTGTTTTGGGTGGTTCGTTAGGAGAAATGGCTGGAAAAAAGGTATCTAAAGTAATGACACTCGCACTGAAGGTGGGATGTCCAATTATTGGTATACTTGATTCAGGCGGGGCAAGGATCCAAGAGGGTGTATCAAGTCTAGATGGGTATGGTGATATTTTTCTCAAGAATGCTCTTGCTTCGGGTGTTATCCCTCAAATAACTGCCAGTATTGGACCGTGTGCTGGTGGAGCTGTGTATTCTCCTGCTATGACAGATTTTGTCATAATGGTTGATAATGTAGGACAAATGTTTGTGACAGGACCGGAAGTTGTAAAAGAAGTTCTGAGTCAAGAAGTTACATTTGAGGATTTGGGAGGTGCTAGGACTCATGCTACAAAATCAGGAGTTGCACATTTCGTGGCGAAGGACGAGGTTGATTGTATGGATAAAATTAAAACATTGCTCTCTTACCTTCCTCAAAATAATAAAGAGGAACCAGAAATTTTAGCAGCTGATGTTGACGACCCTAACCGTTTAGATACTAATTTGATAAGTGTATTGCCGGACAATCCATATCAGTCTTACGATATGAAGGAAATCATTACTTCTATTGTTGATAGTGGTAATTTCTTCGAAGTTCACGAACTATTTGCGGAAAACATAGTGGTTGGATTTGCAAGGATGGGCGGTAGATCTGTAGGTATCATTGCAAATCAGCCTTTATTTTTAGCTGGTGCATTAGACATACACTCTTCTAATAAAGCTGCAAGATTTGTTAGATTTTGTGATTCGTTTAATATTCCCATAATTACGCTTGTAGATACTCCTGGATATTTACCAGGAGCTGATCAAGAACACAATGGGATTATCAGACATGGGAGTAAGCTTTTATTCGCATATTGCGAGGCGACTGTTCCAAAAATTACGTGTATTATCGGTAAAGCATATGGAGGAGCTTATATTGCGATGGGAAGTAAGAATCTTGGTACCGATTTGAACATTGCATGGCCAACAGCTGAAATCGCAGTACTAGGACCGGAAGCAGCAATCACTATTATACATAGGAAAAGTCTAAAAGATTCTTCTGATGCAGCAAGCAAAAAGAAAAGTTTGGCAAAAGAGTATCGAAACAAGTTTGCAAACCCATACATAGCTGCCGAAAGAGGAACAATTGACTCTGTCGTTGATCCCATGGAGACCAGACCATTAATCATAAGCGCTCTCAATGCCCTTTCTAGCAAAAAAGAGAATAGACCATGGAAAAAGCATGGGAATATTAATTTGTAAATAGGTGATTGGATGTCAAAACAAATAAGTAGTATATTGATTGCAAACCGCGGAGAGATTGCCCTAAGAATCATTAGGGCCTGTAAGGAGCTGGAAATAAAGTCAGTTTCAGTATATTCTGATGAAGATAAGACTTCTATCCACGTTAAAAGGGCTGATGAGGCGTATCATATTGGACCCGCGGCTCCTGCTCAAAGCTATTTGAACATGAGCCGCATTATGGAAGTTGCTACAAAAGCAGGGGTGGATGCGATCCATCCAGGATATGGATTTCTTTCAGAAAATGAGACTTTTGCTGAATTATGTGAGAAGAACAATATTATTTTCATCGGGCCTAAGAGTCTAGCTATGGAACTGACCGGAGATAAAATGAAGTGTAAACGCATAATGAAACAGGCTGAAGTTCCCACAGTTCCGGGTAGTGAAGGAGTTATTGATGACGTTGATAAAGCAGTGGAAATTGCAAACGAAGCCGGATACCCTGTTTTACTAAAATCAGCGTACGGTGGGGGGGGACGCGGTATCAGACTTGCAAAGGACGAAAAAGAGTTGAGGCAAGAATTTGAAATGGCCTCTGCAGAGTCGAAAGCTGCGTTCGGCAAGGCTGCTCTATTTGTGGAAAAGTTCTTGGAGAAAATTCGCCACATAGAATTTCAATTGGTAAGGGATTCACACGGTAACACCAGACATTTGTTTGAGCGGGAATGTTCCATTCAAAGAAGGCATCAAAAATTAATTGAGATGTCTCCTTCACCTATAATGACCGCCGAAAAGAGAAATGAAATTGGAGAAATAGCAAAGAGAGCTGCTGATGCAGTTGACTATCTTAATGCAGGAACAGCTGAATTTCTGTGCGATCCACAAGGTAATTATTATTTTATAGAGATTAATTCTAGGTTACAGGTTGAACATCCTGTAACCGAGCTTGTTACGGGTCTTGATTTGGTAAAGTTGCAAATATCAATTGCAAATGGCGAACCAATCCCCTTTAAGCAACAGGATCTAACGTTTAATGGTGCTGCAATGGAATGTCGTATTAATGCGGAAGATCCATTCTATGATTTTGCACCCTCAGTAGGTAAAGTACCTTATTGCAATTTACCATATGGTCCAGGCATACGTGTGGATACTTATTTGTACCCTGGATGCACTGTCTCAGGTTTTTATGACTCTTTAACCGCCAAGCTAATATCTTGGGGATCATCATTTGATGAATCGCGTCGAAGGATGAGAAATGCTTTGGATGAGTTCATAATTGAGGGAATAAATACTACTATCCCATTGTACAAAACCATAATGAATGATGAACACTTTATTAAGGGTGATTTGTCAACAGATTACCTTGATAGGTATTCTATCATAGAGAAAATGAGAAAAGAATTAAAAACCAGGAATTCTGATAGGCAAAAAAGACTTTTACCTGCAGTAGCATCTGCGATCATCCAAACTGAAAATGTGAAACGTCACTCAAAGAGAGATCACTCTGTTCAGAATAACTGGAAATTTGGTGGAGTTGCTTGAAATAGAATGGAAATAAAGGTTGATGATATACAAGAAGAATTTGAAGGTAAAGTTATAGGTTTTGATAAGGATAGTAATTTAGTTGTCCAAATTAATGGATCAGATCATCTTATAAAAGTATTAGATATGAAATCGGATAAATTTGAATTCTTGTTTGATAATGCTTTTCATGAAATCAAGATTCTTGAAGTCACAAGCACAGAATTAAAGATATTGTTAGATGGGCAATCAATGGCTCTCAAGAAACATGCAAAACTAACTGAAATAATAGAAAAATCAAGAGCCAATTCAGGAGGTGTCGCCTCCATGAATACGATCTCCAGTCAGATACCTGGAAGGGTAATATCAATATCGGTAAATAAGGGTGATGCTGTCAAACAGGGGGATAACATCGTAGTTTTGGAATCCATGAAAATGCAAGTTGCCATAAAATCACCTAGAGATGGGACAGTAAGAGATCTCAAAGTTAAAGAAGGTCAGAGTATTTCAAGAAATGATGTTGTAGCAATTCTTGATTGATTTAGCAATAAATTGCCAATCATTGCTGCAAAAGATCAGTCATTTAAACAACTAAAAGAAAATCAGAGTTTCACGAGATTATGGTCTTGATTTCTTCATAGTTTGGTTCTAGGAGCGGATTATCTGATACCCATTTATATATTATCTTATCGTTGTTATTGTCCACAATGAATATAGATCTTTTAGCTACTTTGAAATCTCTTAATTTACCTAAACTAGGCATTACAACATTGTACTTTTCGATCACTTCTCTATTATAGTCACTCAGAACTGGAAAGTTTAGGTTATGGTGCTCAGCAAAAACTTTATTTGCAAAAGGACTGTCTACCGATATACCCAAGATACTTATGTTTTCTTTTTTCAAACTACTAAGGGTATCTCTAAAATTACACATCTCCACCGTACAAACTGGAGAACCTGCGGCAGGGAAGAACGCCAAGATTGTCAATCCTTCTTTATTGTCCGATAATCTATGAACTTCCTGATTCGTGTCTAAGAGCTCAAAATCTGGCGCCTTATCGCCTACATTCATATTCTTACTAGTAGTCTCACTATTCAAATTGTTTTTCTGGTTCGAAGCCATATTATGATAATATGCGATCAGCATTAAAAAGAATCTTTCTATATTACCCTCAGAATTTTCTTCAAGGTATACCTATTATTATGAATGCTAGATAATGGTGTAGTAGTTAACCTTTGCTTCACGCAAAACTATTCCCGTTTATTTTTCTAAATTCTTTAATTAGGTTTTTTAAAGCGTCAATAGCAATTTTCAACTCCTCTTGAGTGTTTTGGTAACCTATGGAAAACCTTATTGAACCACTAATTTGATCATACGTCAGTCCTAAAGCTTTTAGAACATGAGATGCTTTTTGTTTTTTGTTTGAAGAACAAGCAGAACCAGTAGAAGCCTCAATACCATATTCATCTAGTTTTATCAACAAGTCTTCTCCATTTATTCCAGAAAAAGAAAAGTTAACATTGTTGAAAATTCGATTCTCCATTGATCCATTTAGTACAGAGCCTGGTATTTCATTAATTATTCTATCTATCATGTACTTTTGAAGTCCCTTAATCTTAATTTGGACGGATGCGAGCTTCTCCTTCCAAATTTCACATGCTTTGCCAAATCCAACAATGGCAATTACATTCTCTGTTCCTGATCTTAGATTCATTTCTTGTCCGCCGCCAAATATTATCGGCTTTATGTGTATTCCTTGTTTTATGAACAGTGCTCCAATTCCTTTTGGTCCGTTTATCTTATGGGATGAAATCGTCATCATGTCTATTTTCAGGTCATTAACATTTATCGGAATCTTCCCAAGAGCTTGAACGGCGTCTGAATGAAAAATAGTTTCATTATTTTTTGCTTTTGCGATTTCAACCATATCTCTGATGGGTTGTATAGTTCCTATTTCGTTATTTGCTAGCATAATACTAATCAAACCGGTTTTTGTTGATACCATTTCCCTAAAAATATCTAAATCAATTGATCCATCTTTCTCTATAGGTACATAATCTATCTCAAATCCCATGTCCTTCTCTATGAATTTGATAGTCTCTATTATGGAATCATGTTCTATCTTGGAAATCAATATTCTTTTACAAGTCGGTTTTAAATTACAGATCAGTCTTGCACTTCCAATCAGGGCTAAGTTATTAGATTCAGTACCTCCAGAGGTAAAATAAATTTCGTTAGATCTAGAGCCGATTAATTTGGATATCTGTCTCCTAGCCTTAGAAACGGCGAGATTAGATTTTCTACCCAAACCGTGAAGTGATGAAGGATTACCATAAAAATCGGTTAAAAATGGTAACATTTCATTTATTACACTAATGTCAATCGGAGAGGAAGATGCATTATCCAAATAAATGGGTTCCTTGGTTTTAGTAAGACTATTTTTTGACATATTTATCTATTGTTATTATCTCATCCTCATTGAGTTTTCCGATTTCTTTTTTTCCATATCCTTCTAGATCTAACGTTACATGTTTAAAGCCTAATTCTCTAATCTCAAATACTATTTTGTCAATTTTGTCTAGGTTGCATAACTTGCTGATTTCACTCCTCTCAATCTCAATTCTCGCTATTGTGTCATGATCCCTTACTCTTACTTGTCTAACACCAGACAATTTTTTTATTATCATCTCACATCTTTCAATGCGTCTTAATTTGACCGAATTAATTTCCGTTCCATGAGGAACACGTGACGCTAAGCATGAATTCGAAGGTTTATCATGAACAGACAAATTGTTAATCTTAGCAAAGTGGCGGACTTCTTTCTTACCCAATCCAATATCTAATAGAGGACTCTTAATTCCCATAGAATGTAATGCGATCATACCTGGCCTATCATCATCTACATCATCAAGGTTGGTACCATCTACAATTAGTGAGATGTTTTTCTCCTTTGCCACCTTCAGTAAATTGATGGCCAACTCATTTCTGCAGTGAAAACAACGAAGGCTGTCGTTCTTGGTGAAATTCGGATTATCTAATTCGTTATATTCTAACAAATGATGAATTACATCAATCTCTTTGGCCACTTTTTTAGCTGTTTCTAATTCTTCATTTGCCAAAGTCTGATAATTTGCTGTGATCGCTAGAACATTTTCTTTTCCTAGTGCTTGCCTTGCTGCGAGAGTCACTAATGCGCTATCTACTCCTCCAGACAGGGCGACTATAACCTTACAATTTCTGGATTTAAACCAGTTAATTAGTAAGGGATATCTGCTTTGTTTTGAATCTTCCATACGTTTAGTTGAATTGGTCGACATCCTAGATCAGCTATATGTCGTATAGATTCCTTTGAAATATTAAATTATTGACTGTTTCCATTGTCTTCTTAAAAGGGAGACCTAGCTTGTTTGCAATTTCTCTTATATTTTCAAACTCTGGTTTTACGTTAACTATTCTTCCTTGCTGATCCTTTGATATTTTTACACTTATGACATATTCATGGTTTTCTATTATGATGGGGAGCATTATGCTAAACCGCTCTAGTTTATATCTTTCATTAATTGTTTTTCTAATCCCTAGTGTTCCTGTCTCATTGAATATTAATTCGATGATCCTTTTTTCAATGTCCTCAGAGCAAATAACCTTCAGAATATGTACTGGTCTGTTCTTCTTTGTTATTCCGCTAACCAATGTAACATCCTTTACTCCTACATCCTGTTTTGATATCTTTTCTACCAAATCACCTATCATCTCACCGGTCATGTCATCAATATTTGTCTCAAGAACCGATACTGTGTCTGATTGAATGGAGTTATGAATATTTGATTTTCCAATAGAAATTCTCAATATATTAGGGATGCCCTCAAATTTCTTAAATCCAGTACCATAGCCTATTTTATGAGGTATAAATTCAGGATACGTACTAATAATTCTAGGATTCAATCCAGCCAAGATGGCGGCTCCAGTAGGAGTGGTTATTTCAGAGTGGATTGGACCCCCAGTTATTGGTATCTCCAAAAGCTTAAAAATTTCCAACACCGCGTTAGTAGGATTTGGAATCGTCCCGTGTGAGAATTGGGTTATTCCACCACCAACGGCAACTTTGGTAGAATAAAAAGTTGTATTAAAGAAAAGATCCAAATCATCTAGAGCAGTTGCACTGCCAATTATGTCTGCAGCTGTGTCGATGCTAGAGGACTCGTGAAGATGTAGGTCTCCAACTTCTTTATTATGAATTCTTGATTCTATTCTAATTATGGTTTTTATCGTCTCCATTGCAAATTTTTTTGCCGTATCGGAAAGATTAGTAACGTTGCAGCAATTTGCCAGAATTCTTAACATCTCGGAAGCATTTCGTTCTAGTGAATTCTCTTCAATCTCAAAATGAAATTTAGTTGCTCTTATCCCATTTGATTCAGAATTTATGAATTCTACCTTTTTTATTCTGGTATTGGAAAATAGTTTCTCTATCATCTTTATGTTATTTATGATTCTATTCTTATCGGCACCACAATCCACCAAAGCAGATAAGAACATATCCCCTGAAATTCCTGCGACCTGTGAGTCAATTACAACTATCTTTCTCAACTATATTTTTATTATATGGCTCCTCTATAATGGGTTTTAAGGTCCAGATCAAATGTCAATGGGTAATGCTCTGTTAGTACATCCGTATGAATATTAGATCTGAATTTTAGAAAGAATTTAAAACTATAAATAAAAAAAATAATGTCACATTTGTATGACAATATCTATAATTGGTTCTGGTAGAGTAGGGGCCTCAGTCGCCTTAAATTGCGGTATAAGAGAATTAGATCCTCAAATAAATCTGATTGACATAATCGAGGGATTGCCACAGGGGGAAGCAATGGATATCAATCATCAATTGTCTGAACAAGGTATAGATAGTTTTGTCCAGGGCACCAATGACTTTAGTATTTTGAGGGATTCGGAGATAGTAATTTTAGTTGCAGGGATCGGGCGTAAACCTGGAATGACGAGAATGGATCTCCTAAAGACGAATGCTTCTATTGTTAAGGATGTTTCAACAAAAATAGCTCAACATCGTCAAACATGCAAATTAATTATAGTAACCAATCCTTTGGATCCTATGACATATCTTGCACTAAAGACTACCAAATTTCCTAAGAATAATATAATGGGAATGGGAGGAATGCTGGACTTGTCAAGATTCTCTAGCTTCATCAATGAATATACTCGTTTGTCCCGAACTTCAATTTCAGCAATGGTGATTAGTGAACATGGAGAAAGAATGTTACCTTTAATTAGATTTTCTTCGATTTCTGGAATACCTTTAAGTCATTTCATAGATGAAAGGCAATCAAAAGAAATCTATGAAAAAACCAAACAAGTGGCTGCGGAAGTCATCAAATACAAAGGTGCTACAGTATATGCACCAGGTAATGCGGTGGCAACTATGGTTGAATCCATAGTAAAAGACAAAAGAACTGTTATTCCATTATCTACATATCTTGATGGTGAATATGGAGTAAGTGATGTGTGTATAGGGGTTCCTGCAGTCCTTGGGAAAAACGGAGTAGAAAATATTATCGAATTGCCCCTTAACGAATTTGAACACCAAGAATTCACAAACGGAGTTAAAAATGTAAAAGAGGCAATCTCTCTTCTGCCGCTTTAACTTGTTTGCATGGTTTATGGATCTAAGAAATATTCTATTAGACTATTACAATAACAAGAAAAGCCTTGATGAAGTGATCAAATCTATTTCACTTTTTTCTGTTGAATACATCGAGAATGATGTAGCTCAAATTGATATTAACCGCGATTTTAGAAAATCTATTCCAGAGATTATTCTGGCGTCAAGCAAAAAATCTAGCGAATTAGTGATCATTATTAATCGAATCCTCGAGAAGAAAGGCTATGTCCTTGTGAGTAAAATTAAGCCTTTGGTAGTAGGCAAGTTAGAAGATTATTATGGCAAAAAGGGTCTTATAGTAGACAGAAGCCGCAATGGAACTTCATTATTAATCTATGACTCGATATCTTCTCTTCCTGTAAGTAGAGGTGGTAAAGTGGGAATCATCTGTGCTGGGACTTCTGATGTGGGGATTGCTGAAGAGGCACGCTTGGCAACTTTGGCAATGGGTTGCACGTCTTATCTTGCTTATGATGTGGGAATAGCTGGGATTCACAGATTGCTCAATTCATTGAAGCAAATGATGTCAAGTGATATTGATGTGATAGTAGCAGTTGCCGGAATGGAGGGGGCACTTCCAGCTGTAGTAACCTCTTTGGTATCAGTTCCGGTAATAGGAGTGCCTTGTTCTGTTGGATATGGTTATGGGGATAATGGTACAGGTGCTTTGGCGTCTATGCTTCAGACCTGTTCATTTGGTCTTTCTGTTGTAAATATAGACAACGGAATAGGGGGAGGCATTTTTGCAAGTATAATCGCTAACAAGGGCCGGTAGAGAGTAAAAATACATTCATGATGTCTATGCAAAATGTATTTTAACCTTAGAATTTTTTGAGTCATTTGTAAGGTTTTTGATGTTGACAGCAGGTAAATTATTTGTTAAAACCTTTCGTATTTTCGATACGAGGAAAGATGACAATTTAACTAATGTTCAACTAATTGCCATGATGCAGACATGTGAAGATCTAATGGACTTTCCTTCCGATTGGGTTATCAGCATTTCAAAACTTTAACAGGATCTTCAAGTAACCATTTGCGAAAACTTAGGTTCACTGCTTTGTATAATCATACTTTTTTTCATGACTGAAAGTTTAACGATGATTAGAGTTGGAATCCAAATTGTACCAGGGCTTTTGGACTTGGTATAAAGTCTATCCTTCAAAACAAACTCAAAATGATTCAAATATTTTGGTTGATTGGCGGATTTAAAATGAATCTTATTTCAAGTTTGATGATAGGTGTGATCACTTAATTGGTCAGCATTATTTATTTTGTCTACTGTTTTAAAACGTTTATAAGAGATTTAAGAGAGTTTTTTTGATTGTTAGTATAAAGGAGAAGAGGTAATGAATGTCTTACATTAAAACGCTTAAAAGAATAAGAAATAATAAAACAAATTATAGAAAAAGAAAGGCTGTGTTAATTAGCAAAAGAAATTTCATAACGGTAAGAATAAGTAATCAAAATATTCACTGTCAATTAATCAAACCGGCAATAAAAGGTGATATCGTCCTCTCGTTTTCCAGTAGTAAGGAACTGACTAAATTTGAGTGGAAAGGCTCTACCAACAATTTATCAGCTTGTTATCTGGTCGGATTGATGCTTGGAAAAAAAATGCTTGCCAAAAAAATTGATTCTGCAATTTTATATACCGGTCAAGCATCATTCACAAGCAAGATAGCAGCTTGTCTTAAAGGCATTGCTGCTGCTGGGGTCAATATTCCATTATCTGAAGAAACTTTGCCTGATGAGAATCGAATAAATGGTTCACACATATCTCAATATGCCACCATTCTGAAGGAGGATAAAAATAAATATGAGAAACAATTTTCTGGGTTATTTAGTAAGAACATTAATCCAGAAGAATATCCAAAACATTTTGAAGAAGTGAAAACACGAATTTCTGCTGGAAATTTCAATTAAGGTGAAACTATGACCACGAAAGTATTCACCGAAAGAATAATAAACAAAAAAATAATTGATTTTGATAAGGTACTGATGTGTTGAGAATGAAAGTTATTATGATTAATAGATTGCTAATGCCTTATGGATCGGGTGTAATTAATGAGTAGGATGTCTAGACCTAGTGAACCTGAAGTAGAATGGAAGCCAAGAACTGCACTAGGTATTATGGTAGCCAATGGGAAAATAAACTCCATGGAGCAAATTTTTGAAAATGGTATGAGGATTCAAGAATCTGAGATTGTGAAACACCTTTTACCTGATATCAAGACTCAAGTAGTAAGTGTTGAAATAGTACAAAAACAAACCGATGCAGGCGAACTCACTAGATTTAATGCTCTTGTGGCAATAGGCAATGAGTCTGGGTGGTTTGGAATTGGAAAAGGTAAAGCCTCACAAATGAGGAATGCTATCGACAAGGCCACCAATGCTTCTTACCTAAACGTCATCCCAGTAAAATTGGGATGTGGAAGTTGGGAATGTCGATGTCACCAAGCTCATTCAGTACCATTTAAGGTACAGGGTAGAGGTGGCAGTGTAACGATTGAATTGATCCCTGGCCCTCGTGGATTAGGTATAGTGGCCGGTGAGAATATCAGAAACTTGTTGAAATTAGCAGGATTAAAGGACTGCTGGAGTAGGTCATTTGGATCTACCAACACAATGTCGTCTACCGCAAAAGCAATTTTTAGTGCATTGAGAAGTACGTTTATCACAGGATAGGAATTGAAATGGTGTATTTAGTAGTTAGAATGAAAGGGACTGTTAACATTCCCAATTGGGCAAATGTAACACTTGAAGGTTTACATCTTAACAAGAAATTTCGAGCAACCCTGATTCCAGAAAATGACCAAACGTTAGGTATGCTCAGGAAAATAAAAGAAATAGTTTCTTGGACATCTGTTGAGGAAAACTTTATCAGAGAATTTATCGAACAAAAAGGCCGTGCATCATCATCTAAGCTGTTATCCAACCAAAGGCATGAGGAATCTGGAAAAACATCCAATCCTGACATTGATAAGGTTGTCTCTGATATCTCTAAGAATGAAACATATCTTTCAAAATTAGATGGAATAAAACCATGGTTTGCGTTGAATCCTCCTAGAGGCGGATTTAAGAAAAAATCAAAGCTTTTGCACTCTCAAAACGGAATATTGGGGGAGAATAAAGATTTGTTAGAAATCGTAAAGAGGATGATGTAGATAATGAATAATAATTGTTTGTCTGATAGCAAAGAATTGCAAACTTTAATATTTACACCCAAAGTTGCTTATCCACTAAGGGAAAATTGGTGATAACTGATGGCTACTCGACTAAGAAAAAGTAGAAAACAACGTGGAAGTCGCTTCTGCGGATGGGGCCAAATTGGTCAACATAGAGCTTCGGGCAGTAGAGGAGGCGTTGGAGGCGCTGGAAAGCACAAACACTTCTTCATAAGAACAATTAAAGAGGAACCAAATCACTTTGGGCATGAGCAATTTCATGCATTAAGACCAAGTGATTCTTTAAAATGGATAAATCTTAGAGACCTGAATGAATTGGTAAAATATTCAGAAACTAGTGAAGATGGTAAGGTCATACTTGATCTAGAAAAGTTAGGGTATGACAAGATCTTAGGTGGCGGAGCTATAAACTCTGCCCTTACAGTTCGGGTAAAAAGAATCTCAGACTCTGCCAAAAACAAAATCACAGCAGCTGGAGGAGAGGTGCTAATTTTAGATGAGCTCAGTACAGAATGATGGTATATTTAGAACAATCGTAAAGACAATCTCCCCTGTTATCCCTCAAGTTGAGAAACCTAAAAAGAAAATTACTCTAACTAATAAACTAATATGGACGGGTATTGCAATGCTTATATACCTAGTAATGGGGCAGGTTCCATTATTTGGAGTAAATGTTGATCCTGCCGCCGATCCATTGGCATTTGCCAGAGTAATCTTTGCTGCCCAACAGAGAACCTTGTTGGAGCTTGGTATTGGTCCTATTGTTACTGCTGGATTGTTAATGCAGTTATTGAAAGGTTCGGATATTTTAAAACTAAACTTCAAGGATCCCAATGATAGATCCCTTTTTACATCTGCTACAAAAATAGTAACAATAATTGTAATCGTTGCAGAAACACTACTGTATGGTGTAAGTGTATATGGCGGTGCCACTCCATCGGGCTACCATCTGGCCGTATTAATAGCGCAGTTGATGGCCGCGTCCATCGTGGTCATGTACTTGGATGAACTGGTTCAGAAGGGATGGGGACTTGGCTCTGGGATCAGTATATTCATCATGGCCGGGGTGGCACAAGGGATAATGTGGAGTATGTTTAATCCCTTACCGGTACCAGGTGGCACTGAGCCTAGTGGCTTGATACCCTTCATGATCACAAGCGGAATGGAGGGTAATATAGGAGACGCTGTACTCCGTTCGTCACCACCTGCACCTGTTCCAAATATGCCCAGTCTCTTTGGATTTGGGATGACCGCGGGGATATTGCTGCTATTGGTATACGTACAGGGTATACATGTGGACATACCAATAGTGTCGACGCGGTACCGTGGGTTTACAGCGACGTATCCAATCAAACTGCTTTATACGTCAAACATCCCTGTGATTTTGGCGTCTGCGCTGTTGGCGAACGCGCTTTTCATAGGGCAAATGCTCTGGGTAAATTACAATCCCAACAACGATAATCCTGCCTTCAACTACATAGCGCAATATGATGCACAATCTCAGAAGCCGACTGGAGGTCTATTCTATTACATAACTGCACCTAGATCCTTTGAGGCTGTCGTAGCGGATCCCGTCAGAGCGGTTGTATATGTACTGTTCTTGACCACTATTGTTACCATCTTTGGCCGGCTTTGGGTAGAGCTAGGTGGACTCTCTGCGAAGGCAGCGGCAAAGAACCTATTGGATGCGGATGTCCAAGTACCTGGGTTTAGACGGTCGGAAAGTTCGGTGGAATCCCTACTGAACAGATATATCCCGTCTGTGACAATAATAGGAGGAGTAATAATCGGGTTATTGGCTTCGGTATCAGATTTATTCAACGTTTTCGGAACTGGAATAGGTTTGTTACTGATGGTAGATATACTTGTGAACTACTATAACTTGTTGGTCAGAGAACAAGTCGATGTTCATATGCCAAAATTGGCTTCCTTGTTAGGACGCACTTAGAGAATCAAGTCACATGATAATGATTTCAAATCAAAATCATTATCATACCATTTATTTTCAAATTTTAATACAATGCACTTTATTCAAACTGGTATTGTCAATTATAAAGCTAAAAATAAAGGATTTATTTTCTAAATAGAATTATATGACTAAACGCGTTATGATAGTTGGTATTCCAGGTGTAGGAAAATCTACTGTTATAACAAATGTATTTAATTTACTCTCTCAAGAGGGTATCGACACAAAAATCGCCGAATTTGGAAAGATTATGTTCGAACAAGCAAAACTCTTATCGATAAACAATCGCGACCAGCTGAGGAAGTTATCGATCGAACAGCAAAGGTCTTTACAAGAAATGACTGCGAACTATATTAATTCGCTAGGTAATGATGTTGTAATTATCGACACTCACTTATTTATCAGGACTGAACAAGGCTATTATCCGGGTATTCCGCTAAAACTATTAACCATAATAAATCCGTCCCACTTGATTCTAATCACAGCAAAATCCGAAGAGATTCATAAAAGAAGGACTGATGATAATAGCCGACAGAGAGACTTGATTTCCATTGACCGTATTAGCGATGATTTAAGACTATCTGAGAGTATGATATCTTCAAGTTCGATAATATCCGGTTGCCCTTTCTATATTATACAAAATAATACAGATGAGATTGAAAAGGCTACTGATGATATTCGTAAGGTCATATTAGGCAAATGATAGAAGAAAAATCATTGATAGCTTTATATATACATAGGTCACTATTGACCAAAATCTAGTTCTAGTGTTAAAAATGGGATCGAATCAAATTAAGGATATTAAGAAAGGTGAAGACCATGCGGATCGCAGGATGAGTATTGTAATTTCTGGATGGCCCGCCGTAGGAAAGACTACGATTGCTGAAAATCTAGCAAAGGATTTTAATCTAAAACTGTGGAACGGTGGAGACATATTAAAGATGATGGCCTATGAACGTGGCTACTCATCATCACTCAATCATGATTGGTGGGATACAGAAGAGGCAGCTAGATTTATGAATGAGCGTAACAATAATCCAAACTTTGACAGAGAGGTGGATGATCGTTTGATAGAGCTTGTCAAAGAGGGAAACGTCGTCATTACTAGTTATACGTTACCATGGATCTCAGACGCAACAATAAATTTTTGGCTGCAGGGTTCTGTAGATAATAGATCAAAACGGATGTCAATGAGAGACAAAATAGATATCAATATAGCCAAGAAAATAGTACAACGACGCGATGTTGAAAATAAGTTAATTTACCAAAAACTTTATCAGTTCGAATTTGGGGAAAAGCTTGATGTATTCGACTTTGCCATGAATACTGATATATTGTCATTAGAATCTTTAATTATTATTTCAAAAAACATAGTAGAGAATGTAATAAGTTCATCTTGAATAGCATGGAATTTAAAGGTAACGAAAATTCATGGAATTTAACCTCCCTCAATTAAATAAACTAGTAAAAATAAATGATGGGACGTCCGATGAGAAATTTGGATACTATCCTAATAATAGACCTATTGCACAATTATTAAGTTATGGTCTGATTTTGTTGGATAAACCACCAGGCACTACAAGTCACGAAATTGTTTCATACGTTAAGAAAATACTTGGATTGGAAAAAGCTGGTCATAGCGGTACTTTGGATCCAGGGACAACCGGATTACTACCTATCGGTTTAGATGAAGGAACAAAAATAGTTCCAGTACTACTCATGGGGCCAAAGGAATATGTTGCCCTGGCTAGACTTCATAGCCACGTTTCCAGTGAAAAACTGGTTCAAGTATTGAAGGAATTTACTGGTCCTATCTATCAAAAGCCACCCCAAAGATCTTCTGTAAAACGTCAAACGCGTATTAGGACTATTTACGAATTGGAATTAGAAGATCAATTTGATCGATTGTTATTGTTAAGAACATTATGTGAGTCTGGAACATACATTCGTAAGCTGATATATGATATAGGAGAAGTTCTTGAAGTTGGTGCCTCAATGATAGAGTTACGGAGGACTAAGGTTTGCAATTTTGTAGATGAAACCGACTTTGTTAGACTACATGATCTGGTAGATGCATTTCAGTTGCATAAAGAATCTGGCAATGAAGAGAAACTTCGAAGAATAATACTTCCAATTGAAATGGCTATGACTCATATTCCAGCAATAACTATTAGAGATACTGCAATTGATGCTCTATGCCATGGCGCACAGTTAGCGCTTCCAGGCATAGTGTCTATTCCTCAAAATCTAAAAAAGGGCGATTTAGTAGGTATCTATTCACTAAAAGGAGAAATCGTTGGACTGGGTATTTCTGTATTAGACTTTGATGAATTTCTTAGTAAAAAGAAGGGGATTTGCTTCCAAATAAAGAGGATCGTTATGAAACCAAACACGTATCCCAAATTTTGGTCAACATCCGACACTAATGCGAGCTCAACCACCTCTAATGACACAAGTAGTGATGAATCGATCTTCACTTAATTTTGAATTTCTGACCTGACTATAGCCTGTGATTGTCAAGCAATTTTAGCCTAGGCACATCGGTCAGAATCTATATATTTTTAAATAGTCTCTCCGAATCCTGGATTTGTTTTATCTAGCATTGATATCTTTCTTGCGAGATTTTCCATAGTACCGGGCAGATGACAATTACACATGCATTCATCACATTCTATGTGTTTTAAATTCTTGCAAGAGTTTGAAAGTTGTAATTTTTCCATATACCTATCTTTTGATAACGTGTTCTAAATTTAATTGTTTAATCCATAGAAAATTTTATTTAATTTTGATGTGTTATATCACTAAGTACAATTTGGTGGTGAAATTTGGTAATAAGGATCTGGCTAAATATCCTTTCTTAAAAGAAGCATTTTCGTATATCACTAAATATGATTTTAAACTCGAGGATCTGAATAATAGAGATTATCTCCATCTCATAGAGAAGGCTAATAAAAAAATAGAGCAATATTTGTTTTTTGGAAGGAATGAATATCAAATTAATTACAGCAAAACACATGAAACGATAGTACAGGAAGAGGTTATCTTATTCCTTATCTCATTGTTATTTGTCAAATCTATTTCAATCGACGCAGTGACTAAAAAATTTGCTTTATTGGAATCAATGAGATTTGAAAAGTATCTTATTTCTGATTTGAATACATCGAACCGAGATGACAAAACTATCAAACTGATACTTTACAAGATTTTTGAGGATTTATTTAATACTAAAATCTTGTTAGAAGAAAATGTTTATAACTTTTACAAAATCCGAATATCTGATTATTTGGATCACCCAATTGCATTCCAGGAGAAAGAATGGAATCTAGTTAATAGAACTATTCACAATGGATTTGTGTATTTGGACGGAAATGAAATAGTAAGGTTATTCAGAAATGAACTTTATTTACTAATAATTGACAGGATCAAGAAGATGAATATTGACAAGGTCCCAGATACCATAATGGCGATTTCAAAATCTATCAAAATTCAGTGGGAACAAATGCACCCGTTACCCAATCCCACTGTTTATAAAGCGGTTACTCCTCCTTGCATTCAGCATATATATGATCAAATCCGTAAAGGTGAGAATTTGCCACATCCTGCAAGATTGCTTTTGGGCACATTTCTAATTTATTCCAATAAGACTCTGGAGGAGATGTTAGAACTTTTCAAACGATTACCCGATTTCGATGAAAAAATTACAAGATATCAATTGGAACATCTTGCAGGAAAAAAAGGTGGTTCTAAAAAATATTATGTTCCCTCTTGTGAAAAGATCAAACTAGAAAATTTATGCTATGAGACAAAAGTATGTCATGGAATTAGCAATCCTATTCAGCTTGTAAGAAAGAAATCGAAAATCTAGAATGTCAGATGCGCTATCTTTTGATTCAAATGATTCCATCAAAAAGGACAAGAATAAACCCAAATACCAAAATGCCGAGCCGGACGATAAGAACAAGAATTGGCTTGAAGAAATATTTAGGAGATATTACTTTTATCATTACTCACAACTTGAAGTGGGTGAGTTGATAAATGAACATGAATTTGGATTTAGACTTTTTGACGGAAAAATCCATAGACATTTATCCTTTAACGATAAGAAAGAGTTGTACGCATATATTATAAAATTTTCTCCTTCCGACATCTTTATTTCCTCTGCCAGGTATCAAAATCCGAAGGCGGAAATCGATCAAAAAGGTTGGAATGGGTCTGACCTTATATTTGATATTGATGGAAAGGATCTTCATTTAGAGTGTGCTCAAAGTCATAACTTAGTTTTATGTAAGGATTGTAACCTTATTTCTAAAGGCATCGTCTCCACATGTGAAGGCTGCAAAAGTAGTCGATTGCAAATTATCGATATGCCGTGCACCAGGTGTATCAAATCTTTAAACGGGGAAGTCAAAAAGATAACAGAGATACTTTGTGATGATTTTGGCATTGATAAAGAATATATATTTGTATACTTTTCGGGTAACAACGGATATCACATTCACGTTGTCGATAAGATTTTTTATGGTGCATCTGCTCAGAAAAGAAACGCTTTTGCACAATATTTGATGTGCAAAGGTTATATGATTGAGAATTTGGGTATTAGAAAAAACACCGAAGGCGTACTTATTCCGATGCAAAATAAGATTCTATATAACCAGGGCTGGAGGAAAAGAATTTTTGAATCCATGCATTTACCCATTCAGAATCATAGGATTGATGATAAGTTTGTCAAGAAATACCATCGCATGCAGGATGTAAATAGTAACAATATAAGTGACATTATTAGTACTCATATTTTTGACCTATCTGCAAAAATCGATCCTAATGTCACTATGGACATTCATCGAATATTCAGACTCGCCGGCTCCATTAACAGTAAGAGTGGGTTGATCAAAGCTTTTTGCAAAGACTTGGATTCATTCAATCCATTTGCGGATGCATGCTTAATCGGAGATTCTAGCGTTGAAATAGAATCTAAATTAAATGTCAAAATATCGTTGAAAGGTAAGCAATTTAGCATAAAAACTGGAACAAATAGTCTTCCAGAGTACGCAGCTGCTTATGTGGTTTGTAAAGGCATTGGAGATATTCAATAATAGGCAGAGTATTAAATCTTAAAGCACATGTTATGAGTGATGGACCAAGGATCAGACGTTGAACCTCCTGAAGAATACTGGGTCATTGCATTTTTTAAATCATATTCAAAAAATAAAACATATTACAGGCAATTCATGGCTGCTGGCTTTTATGAAGCTTTTGATACTGTGATGACTTTTTCTGAAAAAACATCTTGCCAAATTCTATGGTACAAAGAGAAACGAAAGTGTGATTCAAAATTCACAAAACTAGGCATACCTTTATTGGAGAGCTTTTGTACTTTTTGCAATAAAGAATTTAATAATATTGAGCCAATAAAGTGTAATTATGAAAAAAATGATTTCAGTTGCAAGTCTGAATTTTGTTCTCTAGATTGTAAGCAGGAACATTTTTACTTTAAACACATTAGATGACTATTTTGATTTTTTTTATGATCGGGTTGCTTTTCTTACAATTTCTAAGTATCTATTGACCATATCCGGATCAATTACCCCTTGAACCACAGAGGGAACGCCAGATTCCAAAACTATATCCATTGCTACTGCACTGTATGGGATATCAAATTCCTCAATCTCTTGTGAATCTTGAGTTTCATAAATTTGTTCATCGATTTTTCCAATCATCTTGAATGCCAAAATCTTGTCAATCTTACGCATACCGGATCCTCCCCCCCTGCCTCCAGCTGATCCGCTCGATTCTTTAACCATCAAAACAAATATTGTATTTTCTCTCCTATTACTATCATCTGTGATGTTCAAATTAATTTCCTGAGATGAAACTATTAATTTCCGCCTTGGATTTTGCAGTATGGGTGATATTTTAAAGATCATGCGATTAAGAGAATGCATTGTCATAAAAATATTTATTGTATCTTTTATGCTGGTAGAAATAAATAATGAATAGAAATGTAATTTATCAATTATGGCTAAGCCTAACGACGGGAAATATCTTACTACAATCGCTTGGGAAAATGATGGTGTGAAATTGATTGACCAAACTAAATTACCTGAATCGCTAGAGTACATAATCTGTAAGAACCATCTGGACATCGCTGATGCAATAAAGAAGTTGGCAATCCGGGGCGCACCTGCTATTGGCGTTGCTGCTGCTATGGGGCTGGCCCTATGTGCTAACAATAGCACCTGCAGTAATAAGGTCAAGATGATGGAAGAGTTAGAACTTGCCTACGATGTTTTGCTCAAAACCAGACCCACTGCGATTAACCTAAAATGGGGATTAGACAGAGTATTTGAGGAAGCAAAGAAATACGATGAAGTGGACGATATCAGGAAACATGTAATTCTTCAAGCAATCAAAATGTCTCATGATGATGTTACAACCAACAAGCTGTTGGGGAGATTTGGCTCAGATTTGATCAATGATGGGGAAGTAGTAATGACTCATTGTAACGCTGGAGCATTGGCTACTGTTTCATATGGAACAGCCCTAGGTGTAATAAGGTCAGTAATGGAGTCAGGGAAAAAGATCAGTGTTATTGCAACAGAGACCCGGCCTGTAATGCAAGGATCAAGACTTACTGCATTTGAGCTTGTACATGATGGTATCGACGTTAGTTTAATTCCAGATACCGCGGTTGGTTATCTAATGGCAAATAAGATGATTGATAAAGTGGTGGTGGGAGCTGATCGAATACTAAAATCGGGCCATGTTTTTAATAAGATAGGTACTTATCAGGTGGCTTTACTTGCAAAAGCTCATAATATCCCGTTTTATGTTGCCGCACCATTGTCAACTTTTGATATGCATAATAACGAAGAAGATATCGTTATTGAAGAGCGTTCCGTCGATGAAGTAGTAAGAATAGGCGAAAAAAGAATAGCACCAACAGGGGTAAGGATTTTTAATCCTGCTTTTGATGTAACCTCTCCAGAGCTGATTGCTGGGATAATCACGGAGAAGGGTGTGATATATCCACCATTTGAATCAAACCTGAAGCCACTGTTTGAGTCGACAAATAATAAGGTCTGACCTTAAAGGACCAATCAAAAAAATTTAAAAAGCGGTTGACTACACATTGAATAGTGCATACAGAGCAAATAACTAAGGACAGGGTCTTTTCTGAATTAAGAAAATGTATGGATCCAGAAATTCCAGTTAATGTAGTAGATCTTGGTTTGATTTATAATGTGGATGTTTCTGAAAAAAATAATATTGATATTAAAATGACTATGACTACTCGTGGGTGTCCCTTGCACGATACTTTAGTGAGTGACGTAAAAAAATATGTTAATACCATAGAGGGTGTTGGGGATATTAATGTACAAATAGTGTGGGATCCTCCCTGGTCTATTGAAAAAATGAATCCAGCGGTTAGGGATAAACTCGGATTCGGCAAACCAACATTGAGATTTAAGATTGACTACGAAAAGTATATGCCCATGAAGGCCGGCCAAGTGACTAAACAGGAGGATGGATCATTAGCATTGGTCAATGAAAAAGGCCAAGGATTCATGGTAAATGAAAATATCATCGAGTTTTGGGAAAATTGTACTGGAGATAAAACCATAAACCAATTAGCTGACAATTTCTCAGAAAAATTAAGTCTCCCACGACAACAGGTAGAACAGGAGGTAGTTCAGTTAATTCAGCAACTGATGGAAGCAGAGTTGTTAATGGCTACTAATGAGAACTAATGAGAACTAATAAGGTTAAGTTAGGTAGGTAGGTAGGTCTAACCATCTCAGTCTGCTCAAGGCATGATGAGGCTTTAATTTAGTATCAATTCGGTTCTTTATTGCGAGTTTCTTTCAATTTCAATGAGATTAAATTTCTTAAATCATCGTCTACCATGTCTTCCGAATTTATGTTCAATGATTTGGCAATAATTTCTAGTTTTTCCCGTTCAGATGATATCGGCCCTTGAATCTGTGGTCCTTTGTAAACGTGGTCATCGTCAGTCATTGAAGTATCTGAAACAAACATATTTTTTTGATCCATAATTTTCCCCTTGGCTTTTTCGTATTCGCCTACAAATTTACCCATAGTTTTAGAAATACTTCCAATCTTCTTTGGAAATATGAAAATAATTATGACAATAAAAATGATAAACCATTCAGAACCTGCGATATTTAACGCATAGCTTGGAAAAAACATTGCCTAATATAATTGGGCAAAAGCAGTAATTTTTCTTTTACTAGTGTAATAATTTCCAAAAGAACTTGTCTTAGACTCGAGCGTTTCTTAGGGGAAAAATGAGCATATTTGTCAAAATATAATAACAAGATGATAAAATATTCAAATTGTGAAATCAGGCGGAAACAAGGATAAGCCTAATAATCCTTTACAAGGCGATGTAATCTTAGAACCTTTCGACACTCTAATTAGAAAATTCAAATCAGGTGAATACATCGTATCAGTTTACGGCTTAGGTCATGTGGGAGCGCCAATTGCTTCTGCTTGGTTGAGGTCAGGTGTGACTGTAATCGGCGTTGATAAATCAGCAAAAGTCTTAGAAAATGCTCGCAAAGGGTTAACACATATTCCGGAACCAATGGTTAATGAAACTTTTACCAATGGCTTAAACAATAACAAATTTTTGGTTTATGATGACCCAATTCAAGCATCCCGTACTTCAAAATTGAAGATGATATGCGTTCCTGTCTTAATAAGAAAAAACAAAGCTGATTTGGATGCTGTAAAAGAGGTGACCTTGGCGATAGGAACTGGTTTGAAGAGAAACGACATCGTGTCTGTACACCCATCAATCCCACCTGGAACTACTGAAAAGTTTTTGATACCTATTTTAGAGAAATCAAGTGGAATGAGAGCTGCATCGGATTTCTTTGTGATTTATAATCCTGAAAGAATTTACGAAGGTCGTGCCATTTTTGACATCGAAGAGGGTCATCCTGGAATAGTGTCTTCCAATGATAATTATAGCCTAGATCTTGCGGAAAAATTGTTTGGTCTTATCTATAAGAAAGGATTAGTAAAAATCTTGGGAATTAAAACCGCTGAAGCGGAAAAGTTATTTGAAGGTGTCTACAGGGATGTGAATATAGCTCTAGCAAATGAGCTTGCACGGTTAAGTGATAGATTAAATATTGATTTTTGGCAAGCCAAGAAGGCAGCCAACTCACAGAATTTCTGTCATATCCATGATCCAGGGATTGGGGTAGGCGGTGCATGTATCCCAATCTATCCTCAATTCATTCTTGATGTTGCGATAAAAAATAAGATAAATTGTAGAATTACTAAAACAGCCAGAACAATTAACAATGATATGCCTTCGTACTCTTTAACCAACGCATTAAAAATGCTTCCAAGAAAGGTAATGAGGAAATCAAAAGTAACAATTTTAGGTCTTGCCTTTCGTGGAGGAGTTTCTGATACAAGACTTTCACCTACTTACGATATCCTAAAAGAATTGACCAGATTAAAAATTAAGGACGTTATAGTTCATGATCCGCTGGTAAAACAAGACAATCTAATTTTAAAATATAAAAATGTAGAACTAGTGAATAATTTGGATTATGCTGTTACCAATCGCGATCTAATAGTCTTGGCCACCAATCATCAAGAATATTTGAAGCTTAATGCCTCCATAATCGGTCAAACTCCCATTTACGATGGTAGAGGTTTGCTTAACCCCGACGAATTTGAAAAAAAACTTTATAGAGGAATAGGGAGACCAATTCAGCCATGATTCGTGACTCTGCGGCAATTTGATATCTGATAACATTTTTATTTATTTTCATAACCAACAATCTAATGGTCAAGACACAGTCTTCACAAAAACTGATAGCTGGATCTCAGGCACCTGATTTCTCACTAAAAGGGGTTGACAGTAAAAAATACTCTTTAAATGATATTAATTCGCGTGCCCTTTTGATAGTGTTTATTTGTAATCATTGTCCTTACGTTAAAGCAAGAATAAGTGATTTGATTTCATTGCAAGCTAAATTTGATAGCTCTGATCTACAGATAATTGGAATAAATAGTAACGACCCAAGTTATGATGGAGAGGGATTTGATAACATGGTGAAATTTGCTCGAGAATATTCTCTCAATTTCCCATATCTTATTGATGAAACCCAAATGGTGGCCAAAAATTTTGGAGCAGTGTGTACCCCAGATCCATTTTTATTTGATGAATCTAAGAAACTTGCTTTTCATGGTAAAATAAATGACGCCATAGAACCTAGCTCTAATGCCACAGTCAACATTATGGAAAACAATATTCAAAAAATTCTGGATGGAAAGAAATCTAGCATCGAAAAGGATTTTGATCCTTCGATTGGTTGTTCAATCAAATGGAGTAGCTAGAACGTTAAAAATAAAAATTTAAAGGGAAAAGCCTTTTTTTTATAATCAGTTAAGTAATTATAAAATGTGAATTCAATAAATCTATGGTAAAAATATCAATAGAGAGTGTTGATAATGTAAATATTTTTGAAGGATTATTTGTCATCGGACTGGATGAAAGTAATAAAGATCTAAATTACCTCAAGAAAAATACTAAATTGATGGATGCTTTGAATACTCACAAATTCATCCATGAGGGACATTTAGAAAATATAGGAAAATTTGGAAAAAATATAATTCTTTACATGAATGATGATGATAAGATAATAAAGATCATGTTATTAGGTATTGGAGATGGTAAAAAACTCAATGAAGATAAATTTAGACAACTTGGTGGAATAATCTCCCTTAAATCAAAGGAGTTAAATTTTCACAATGTTATAATATCTAATTTCTATTCGAGTCCTACCAATGTGGAATCAATAATCGAGGGCTTAGTCTTGTCATTGTACGAATTTAATAAATTTAAGGAAGATAGAGCAGATAAATCTCCACCAACCTTTTATGAAAATTATTCTGTGAGCATTATCACCACAGACGATTCTAATCTTAAGAATGAGATTGAAATTGGCAAGATAGTAAATATATGTGAAGCAGTCTTTTATGCCAGAGACTTAGCAAATTCTCCACCAAATGTGATAGATCCAAATGCTTTAGCGAATTCCGCAAAAACTCTAGAAAAAATGAAAAACATTCATGTTGACATATTAAATCAAAATCAAATAAAGGACTTGGGTATGAATGGCATTATCTCGGTTGGAAAAGGAAGTGAAAATGAACCTAAGTTGATCATAGTAGAATACAATAATTCAACCGCATCCAAAGGCAAACCAATAGTTCTTGTGGGAAAAGCAGTAACGTTTGATACTGGCGGTATATCGATCAAACCCAGCGACAGGATGGATGAAATGAAATTCGATAAGAGCGGGGGTTGTACAGTTTTAGGCATAATGAAGGCATTGGGAAATTTGGACGTCCCAATCAATGTGGTAGCGATTATCCCGGCAGTAGAAAATATGCCTTCGGGATCTTCGTACAGACCAGGGGATATTATTAGAATGTACAATGGTAAGACTGTCGAAGTTTTGAACACGGATGCTGAGGGCAGGTTGATCTTGGCTGATGCACTGGCTTATGGTATTGCCAAATATTCTCCAAAATATATTCTTGATTTTGCTACATTAACAGGTGCATGCATAATTGCCCTTGGAACAAACATAGCAGGAATTATAGGGAATGACGATAAATTGGTTAGTAAATTAGTATCACTATCCCGTATTACTGGTGAGAAGATCTGGCAATTGCCATTATCAGAGGAGTTTTCAGATCTAATAAAGAGTAATGTTGCTACTATTAAGAACATTGGGGGCAGAACTGGTGGGACGATTACAGCTGCAGCATTTTTGTCACATTTTGTAAGTGATGTTCCATGGGCTCATTTTGATATCGCTGGAACTGCGTGGACTCAAGATGGAACTGCAGATAAGAGTTATAATCCTAAAGGCTCTACTGGATTTGGAATTCGTACTATTGTAAAATTCCTCGAAGAGAATCAAGACCAGTAACATATTTCTATTTTTGTCATGATTTCTATTGTAATTGTTTTACTCTGGGTGAAAATGATTAAATTAAAGGTGCCAGCACTGCTGTTTCCCAACGGCTCACGCACGTCAGTATCCAGCAGCGACATCAGGTTTGACTTCCGGGTTCGGAATGGGACCGGGTCGGGCCCTAACGCTATGGCCGGCTATCTTTTATTATGTTTCCATCAATTTAATCCTTCCTATGTGTTCTACCTGTGAATCAAGAATTCCAAAACCTAGGTGGCATAATAAATTTATGAATCAGGTATATTACATATGTGATTACTGACCCAGTTTTTAAGAATGGGGATAACAATCATTACTTAGCATATCAAATTATACAATTTTCATTATAGATTTGCAAACAACAATATCTGTATGAGGATGTTTCCCAATGTAAGAAACCTATGAGATATTTAAGACATTGTTTATTTACAACCGTGATAGTTTCATTATATGCAAGGCTTGTAGTTTTGCTAAGTGAAAGATTGGTGGATAGTCAGCTGGAGGATAAAGACCCTGGTGTACACACTATGATTGTAAGAACCTGCATGTAGCAAATTTATTGCATCAATTTTGATAGAAATTCATTGATTTCTGCTTATATTATAATCTCTTTGGTCTTTGGTAGTTTGTTTAATTCTTCTAGTTAAAGACAATATTTGCTTTCAAGATTAACAAAATATTTTAGATGCTGCCTTTTGACTATTTTCCTCACTCTAATTCACGATTTATATAAAAGATTTGTGAATATTATACTAAGCAATTGGATAAACATGGAAATTTGACTCATAGAGTTGCTGTTTTAGACCAGGAATTGTGCCAACCAAGAAAGTGTGGTCTTGAGTGCATCATCTATTGTCCTGTAAACAAGACTGGTGGGGAATGTATTATTCAAAGGCCAGATGATGGGAAGGCTGTTATTTCTGAGGAATTGTGTACTGGATGTACTATTTGTATTAAAAAGTGTCCTTTTGATGCTATTGTAATAGTAAATCTGGCTCAGGAAATTGGTGTAGACAAAATACATCAATATGGAGTCAATAGCTTTAGGTTATATAAAATTCCTATACCAAAGGAAGGGACTGTAACAGGTATTGTGGGTAGGAACGGTATGGGAAAGTCTACAATAATAAATCTGCTTTCAGGAAATATAAAACCTAATTTTGGTAACTATGATAAGGAATTAGGTTGGGATGAAATTTTAACAAAGTTATCAAACATCGAGCTTCGGAAACACTTTGAGAAAATTCAATCCAAATCATTACGTACATCAATAAAACCTCAGCTTGTATATCTAATTCCTAAGGTTTTCAAAGGTACAGTATCTGAATTACTGAAAAAATATGATGAGCGGGGGGTTTCGGATTTATTGATAGAAGAGTTAAGTCTAAAATATTCCCTGGATAGGGACCTTTCTACCCTAAGTGGTGGAGAATTACAAAGGGTAGCAGTTGCCGTTGCTGCTGCCAAGGATGCAGAATATTACTTTTTTGATGAACCTTCTTCTTTTAATGATATTTATCAGCGATTGGCTGTGGGACGGGTTATTAATAATTTGGCTAAAGAGGGTAAAACTGTAATGATTGTAGAACATGATATGTCTTTACTTGATTACTTATCAGATAACATCTACATCACTTATGGAGAACCTGGTGCCTATGGTATCGTATCGTCACTTCAAAGCACTAAAGTTGGCATAAATAATTTCTTAGAAGGGTATATTCCTACTGAAAATGTTAGGTTCAGAGATAAAGCGTATAAATTTGATATATCCAGTATTACCGAGACTGTTCTCTCATCTTCACCTATAGTGGAATATACTGCTCTAACGAAAACCCTTGGTCAATTCTCTCTGACTGTTGATAAGGGGGAAATTCATGAAGGGGAGGTAGTTGGAATTGTTGGGGCAAATGCCTTGGGTAAGACTACCTTTATGCGAATGCTGGCTGGCATTGAAAAAATTGATAAAGGTAGCCTCGACACTACCGTAAGAATATCCTACAAACCTCAATATCTCAACCAAGATATAGATGGCGATGTTCGTTCGCTAATCTATTCTACAAACGGTGGGCCATTCGAAGGCACTACGGTAGAAGAGCATGTCTTTTCTCCACTAGGAATCAAAAAGTTGTATGACAAATCCATAAAGGGGCTCAGTGGGGGTGAATTGCAAAAGGTGGCTATATCACTATCCCTGATAAGGCCGGCTGATGTGTACGCGCTAGATGAACCCTCTGCATTTCTCGATATTGAAGATAGAATAACATTTGCGAAATTCATACAAAGATTTACTAAATCAAATGGCAAGTCTGCACTAATTATAGACCATGACATTCAATTAATAGATCTGGTTTCGGATAGGTTGGTTATGTTTGAAGGCATCCCTGGTATAAATGGGACCGGCACGTCTCCCACTACCAAGGAAATTGGGATGAACAATTTTCTTCAATCCCTTTCGATTTCATTTAGAAGAGATGAGACAACTGGTAGACCTAGAGTTAACAAAGATAGCAGCAGGCTGGACAGACAGCAAAAAACAGATGGTAATTACTACTACTTGAAAAACAAATAGGTCTACTAGTTGTAATTCTAGATGAGTAAATTTTTAAAAAAACTTCTCAAAGGGGTATTGGCAGAAGAAGACCTCGAAAAAGTTTATTCTTCATTTGATATGATAGGCGATATAGCCATCATCAAAATACCCGATTCTTTATTAACAAAAAAAAATATCATTGGAGAAGTCATACTTGAAAGTATAAAAAACCTAAAAACCGTTTTTTTACAGAGGTCTTCAGTTTCTGGTGAATACAGGCTACGAGGGCTAGAAGTTATTGCTGGAAATGAGAAATACGTTACTTACTATCGGGAGTATGGTTGCAAATTTTTAGTTAATGTAGCCACTACATATTTCTCACCTAGATTGTCCACCGAACGACTCCGAATTTCAAACTTGGTTTCTCCTGGAGAAATAGTAGTAAATATGTTTGCAGGAGTCGGAACATTTTCAGTAATAATGGCAAAAAAGCATCAAATCAAGGTTTATAATATTGATTCTAACTTGGATGCTTATATCTTGAGCATTATGAATTCAAGAATAAACAGATTAACGGATCGCATCTTTTCAATACATGGAGATTCTCAGTATGTACTAAGTTCAAACAGCTTCAAAAACCGCATTGATAGAGTGCTACTTCCATTACCTGAAAGGGCTCATGAGTTTGTAGATGTTTCCATAAATTGCCTAAGACCCACTGGAGGGCGTTTACATTTCTTCTCGCATATAAAAAGTGATACCAAAGCTGGGGTTGTCCCAACTTCTGAGGCCCATATTCACAACCTCTTCTCAAAGTACGATTTTGAAATAGAACATACCCAAATAGTTAGAGATGTAGCTCCACGACTCTATCAAACAGTTACGGACCTTTTTATTTCCAAATGAACCGATTTATTTAGCAAGGGAATCTTACTTTGCATTAGTATTTTTTTCATTGACTGTAAGTGTAACCCCAATCCACCCTACTATAAAGAATATTACGCCTACTATCACAACAATAGTTAACTTTAGTAATAAAATACCCAAATCCGTTGCAAAGAGAGTATAAGTATAAGCAGCGAAAAAAGAGATTGCTATCAAGATTAATACGATGCCCTTGATTCTTTCGATTCCATTCATAGTTTTCTCATTCTAAAACTCTTGTATTTAAACTATCGAATTGTTAATAAATTAAAAGTTTGGCATACTATTTGTTTGTATAGACCAACCGAGGCTTTTCAATTGTTCTGACGTAGTTCTCCTCTAACTTGTGTAAGAATTGTTCTCTGGTTAAATTGTGATTATTAAGAAAGGCAGCAATGGATGTACCGCCCGCACCCGCACCTTCCTTTACAAAACCTTCCGAATAAGATCTTAATCCTTTTTTAGTTGAATTTTCTAAAAGGAGATCGATGTAGAAAATAGGTACTTCATCTGAAATGGTATTCATCAATCCCAAAATATCTGATTTTTTATCATTAATTATGTAAGAAGTTGTTCCAATACAGATGTTATCTCTTAAACTTACATTTAATGATTTTAATAAAGCTAGAATACAACACATTTGAGTTCCTCCTGCTAAGATAATTTTATGCTTACGGGAAATGATTTCTTCAGCTAACCCTACAATTGTGGGCATTAGGGGATCGCCAAAATTTGCTATAGCCCTAAAGGGGTCGTTTGAACAATCTCCAGATCTCATTTTTGATCTCAGGAGAGCTTTCTCTACTACCATGTTTTTCAATTCATTAGGGTTGTCAGGCATGCTACTGCTGACCTTGTTATATCCATCAAATCCCAGAGCCTGCATGACACCCAAAGCGGTTGTTGTACCACCCGGAATACTTTCTCCTATAATTATAGTTTCATTTATTTTGGTCAATTCCTTCCCAAGCAATTTGCCCATATCATAGTTTTTTATTACATTGTCTATTTCTAGAGCCGGCTCTTGAAGAATGTTCTTGCCAGAATCTGAATCAATATTAACATAAGGTAAAATGGGTTTGATTTTGGACCCCGAGTCAACTATTGATATTGGGATATTTGATAAATCAAGTGCAGTTTTTGAAATTATTGCAGGCGTTGGTTTTCCATCCGGTGTCGCGGGAATTGTATCAATGCATTTACATTTACCATAATAAATATACTCTGCATCAGCAGCGGGTGTATATTTCAATAGTTCTGTATTAGCTCCTGCAACTGTTAGCCCGGGAATAGTAGATGTCTCCGTGTAGGATATTGCCAAAATAAAAGAAGTTCTATTTGATTTAAAAGACAATAAATCATTACTGCCTCCTTTAGAAGGGAGACTTTGGATAACGTCAGTAATCAACAAAATTCTGTCAAAGTCTATTAATAATAACCTTTGCTGGTTGGAAGCCCGCCTAAAGGAAGAGAAGGAATACAAAATGGTAGTTGTTTATGCCATTAAACGGTTCTCCAACCACGCATTGTCTTTTGCATTCCATAAGGAAGGTTGGGTAGGACACTGCAGAAGCGGCAGTTGAAACAAGAGCCGCAGCTGCTAATGGAGCAAAATGGAGTGAATGGGAAGGTGGGAGTGAAAGGGAGGAGAGTGGGAAGGTGAGTTATGAGTTGATGTTGTTGATGTTGTTGAGGAAGATAATAAAAATGATGATGAGGCAGAGGGTGGGGTTTCTGTCCTTACGATCTCATGAATTTAAGGAACTCGCCCTCATTCTTGAACTTGAAAACAAAATTAGATTCAAATTCTTTTTGTAATGTTGACGTTTTACTTGAACCATAATGATGACCGGGCAGGATTGTCAAATTTCCATCCAAGTTTACTAGTTTACCATATATTGAGTCAAACATTTCGTGTGGATTACCTCCGGGTAGATCAAGTCTTCCACAACTACCCACGAAAACGGTATCTCCTGTAAGCATGACTTTGTCATCAATTATTAGACAAATACTATCCTTAGAGTGTCCCGGAGTGTGGATTATTTTGATTTTTGAATCACCGAATTCAATAATTTCTCCATCATCTACCTCAATGTCTTTCTCTAATGGTGATGACTTATGCTGTATCACCTTTGCACCTGTGGTACTCTTTACTTTTTCATTACCAAATATGTGATCAAAATGTGAATGTGTGTTTAGTATATACCTATTACTGAGTGAATTATTTTTCAAATATTCAAAGATAATTTCCAAGTTCCAGGAGGGATCTACGATTATCGAATCCTTATTTTTTTCATCCACGATGACGTAAGTGAAATTTGCCATGTCTCCTACCAGAAATTGCTCTATCTTCAAGCTCTGTCACACTACCCCTTTTTCTGTCTCAAATGGAATACCAATCTTTTTAACTATTAACCTTCCAACGTTCTCCGGATTCTTGAGTAAACCATGTTTTGGTCGATGAAAAGTTATCGTGGCGTCTGCACTAATCGCTTTATCAATAATTTTTCCACTGTCTGGATCTAATCCTGAAGGGATATCAACTGCCAAAATAAAAGTAGTTCCTTTGTTATCATTTATTGTTTCTATGATTTTTGAATAGGGTTCTTTTATTTCTCCTTTAATTCCTGTTCCAAAAATCCCATCCAAAATAATATTTGCCTTTTTGATCTCATCTTCAATTTCAGCGATATTGTTTGAGTCTAAAATAAGTCTTCTAATAGAACCCATTTTGCTTATGATTTGCCAATTTAGAATGGATTCTTCGGTTTTAAAGTCCTCAGGGGAACATAAGATGATCACTGATAAGTTGATTTTATTTTTAGCTTTATTTCGTGCTAGAATGTATCCTGATAGATGACGTATTGCAACCATCGAATCACCACCGTTATTACCCTTCCCACAAACGGCTACAATAGAATTCTCTAGTATGTTTTCTTTGAATTCATCAATCAAGAAATCTGCAATTCTAGATCCAGCATTTTCCATCATCAAAGTTTTCTTCATAGAATAAATGGATTCTCCGTTGTTTTCTATCTCGTACATTTGACCCGAAGATATCGACTCATATCCTTTCTCTATAGCATGATTGCTTTTCATATCCATAAATTTACTTATCTTAAAGACTGTATTAATAAATTTTTTACAAAAAAATGAATGACAGTCTTTTACTGATATGAGTGTAATCTCTTTTCTTCATGAGTTTTTATTTTCTTATCAAGGGAGTCTTTATGATTTTTTGTGATATGTATTTTATGACATTCATCATGAAGGATCCCTATTTCGCAGAATTCACATGATGTTACAAATTCTAAATCTTTGAAATCATTCTTGCAAAAACTGCATTTTTCATTGGGTAATGACTCAGTTGACAATGGTTTTAGCCATCCTTCTCTCCATAAGACGTTGACCAATAAACAAATGATAATCTAATCCCTTAAATATCTGTTATACATTAAAAGGCATCAAATAATTTTTTAACTTAACTTTCTTTATTTTAGAATTATATATTGCATAAGTATCCCCGTTGTAATTACATTTGATGATTGGAAATATTGTAGGTTTTTTCTTAAATCTTACTATTTTGTAGTATTCTTTAGTTTTTCTTGGTAGGTATTTTATTTCCCCCTTAACTATTAGTCTTTGTTTTCTCATAAACTTAAAAGCCAAAATTATATATCTTTCTTGGTAAGCCTCAAACATTTCTGTAATGAGATAACATCTGTAAATTTGATCTTGGGGAACATAAATGCTATTGCTTGTAGCGGTTTTTGCCTCGATTGATAATAATATGGAATCTGGGTTATTTACTGCTACAATGTCAGGTAAGCCCGTACTCGATCCTCCCAATCTTCGCGCAATCCATTCTCCAGAATTTAGTTGCTTTACCAAACGATACTCAAAATTATAACCTCTGCTTCTGCGAATATTGGTCATCCATCTCAACGTTTGATTTAGATGCCATAAATTTTTTTTTATACACTCATAGCAACTATTTATAACGAGCCGCGAAACTCTAATTATGACTTTTGATATTGATTCTGCCAAATTACAGGATTCGCTGAATGAGTTTTCTTCTTATCTAAAACAAGTGGAATCAAGTAGGGAGAAACTAATAAAGGAAAATAGGGAGATTATTGCTTTGAGTAGCAAGGCTATTATATTGCTGCACAGCGGAAAAACTGTTGAAGCAACTGAATTAATTAATGATGCTTTTTCTTTGCTTTCTGAACTCAAAAAATATGTTATTTCTGATTTAGAACGTTATTTGTGGCCTGCGGAACAAGAATACGTTGAAGCTGCTATTTTAAAAGAGATTGTTGAAAGGAAGGAGCATTTTAGCGGACATGTCGAGCTGCAGGTTTCATTAAACGCATATGTTACAGGACTGCTAGACTGCATAGGTGAAATCAAGCGTATGATCTATGATAATCTTAGGAAGGATGATTTTGAATCAGCATTGTCTTTATTTACTATAATGCAATCCCTTTATGATTTAATATACCCATTTTCTTTCTACGACAATATTGTTTCTGGGGTCAGAAAGAAACTAGATGTTGGCAAGAGGATAATTGATGACGTTCGTATCTCCATAACCGAGGAATACAGGCGAAAGAGCTTTCTTGATCGGATTGACCAAGTGTCCCTAGTTAGATGATGTGCTTATTTGGTTCTGATAAATACCTAAAGGCACGGAGCATTCTTTTTTGGTGCTTAATTCAAAATATAGAGCTTAGGTGAATTTGGCAAAAGCTTCAGATAGATGCCCATTAAGCTTTTTAGACCATTCGGGGAATCCTTCTGATGTATCGGGATAGTTTCTATAATGCTTGACCAGCTCCTCATTCATTTGAGAAGTAAATTTCAAGTCCTCTGCAAGTTTCTTGTTTAGTGCTCCTCTTATCATCATACCTAATTTGCTAACAGTGCTAAATTCTGGATGTTCTCCATTAGTTATCTTATCAATGTCCATTTTTGACAAAAAGTGCTTCATTCCATAATTGATCTGCTCGTTGGTGAGTTGTTGGAGCATTCTTCTGAATACTTCTAGACCTGCGGTCTTATAGCCATATTCGTTAATGAAATTCTTATTGTATTTCCAAAGCCCATTTTCTGAAACGTCTCCTGATTCTATTGCTTCAACTATATCTTTTCCAGCTATTGTGGCTGCAATTATTGCAGGTCCTATGCCACCAGCATCCAGCGGCTTTGGCATCCATGCCGAGTCCCCAACCATGATATACCCATTGGCAACCATGCAATCGTTCTGTCTCCTTACAGATACCTGCCATGTGCCCCATTCATTGCCTAGGTCCTCCTCTCCTATTGATAACCTTGGATTTGATATAACTGGATTAACACTGACATAATCGTCTATTAACTTCTTCAAATCCCTCTTTTTTCCAATTTCCTTGTTTGCTTTGTCAAACAGCTTTTGTTGAACACCCAAACCAATATTCACTTTATTTTCTCCTTTCGGAAACACCCATCCATAACCCCCGGGAGCCAAATTTTGATCCAGGTGAATTATACAATATTCTGGGTCAAAAAACGTCTTGTCTTCATTACCTTTTTTATCAAAATCGTAAATATATCTGCCAGTAGATTCTAGATCATTCCTATCTATCCTTCTTTGTATGTGTGAATTAATAGGCAGATTTGTTCGTAGTACTGAAGTAACACCAGTGCAATCAACTACTACTTTAGCAGTTTTCTTAAATATTTCCTTAGTTTTTGTATTTTCGCCTTCAACACCTACAATAAAGTTATTCTCAGTTGTTAGTTGTCTAATCATGATATTGCTAGCTATTTCAACGCCCATTTTGGTTGCCTCACTAACTTGCTTTTGAGGTAACCGTTTTCGATTTAAAATATATCCTTCTCCATCAAATGACACTCGGGTTTCGTGATCCGGTGAAAAGGCTACTACTCCCTTCACTGGATGTTCGATTTCTGGGTAACCCCATGATATTTTAATTCTATCGGTCATGTAATCAACAGTGTTTTTGCCAACTGCATCACCACAAATCCAACCAGAAATGGTTTTCCTTCCTTGAATGTCGATGGAGTTCCTATCTAGTACTAAAACCTTCATTCTTTGTTTAGAATAGTAAGCTGCAGATGAGGCTACTATTAGTCCAGCTAACCCTCCACCTGCTACTATGATGTCATAATCTGTTTTTGACAGGCTCATCTTTTCCTGATATTTGGTACAGGCAAGGATAATTAAAGCTATGTTGTCAATAACTGCTGTCAAAATTGTCCTTCCAGGTCTAGAATGATCGATAAGCACAAAATGCATATTATGAGCGGGAATTGATATCAAAAAACCGCCATTTTAGGCATGAAACATTTCCTTATCTGAAAAGCATTAAAAATAACCGACCCTGTTACAATTGGAGAATATCACACCAAAAAAAGGGAAATTATAGTGATTTAAAATCTGTTTTCAAATAGACGAGTAAAAAGTGACAAAATTTATATATAAAGTTATTTCTGGCTTTTAGTTGGTTTGCCTTATTATTATTTCTGGCCGAATTTGAGTAAAATGCTAATTTGGTTTTTTGTTTCAGAAAGTATTGGTAACATAGACAAATGTTGTATGACGATTGCTACAAAAGAGCTATCTGGCAATAAATGAGTCCTTATTATATTTGTATGAGATGACTTTAAGTATCTAAAAGCTCAAGTATCATGGGTAGATTATTAATAGAGTGACGACAGAAATCGATCAATTTTTTCGAAATATCAAGTGTGATCACTGTAATAAAATAATCGAAAAAAAGGTAAAGTATTATTTTGATCAACCAAATGTTGTTTTGCTATCAGTTGATGTGTGTACCGATTGTAGCTACCGCATAAGTTTGAAATAACTCTGGATCGGCGTATCTAAACATATAGCAAATAACATAAGTTTTCCGATTCATACATTCTTTACTTTACCTGGGATTTTAGAATATTCTGTATACTTTTCTAATTTCACTATTTCCGTCCTTATTATTAATTCATAGCAATAATAGACTCTGGATGGATGGGTGGATGGGCTATGAATGAATGAATGAATCAGGATCCTCGCCCTTAATTTGATTACATCTCATGATACAAGAAAAACCGTTTCTAAAAACAGGTTATATCTGTTATTGCTCTTGATTAGGATAAATGATCACCGCAAGTTAATCTTAACCAAGAAACGTATTTCTTAATTCTGTACAATTATTGCATAAGTTGGTTTAAGATTCAAAGTATGTCAATACTTATGGAAACCCGATGATTACACAAAAATATAAAACGAGTTAGTCCCTTAACTATATTATAAAAAATTGGAGCGAGAAATAGACACCATAAAACCTAACCAAAAAAGAACAAAAATGGAGTGTATTAGGTGTGGTTCGATAATGGGGGAAATTACAGTATGTCATCTAAAATGCCTAAACTGTGGCGCCGAATTGACTTGTTCAGATAAAGGAAATTTTTGGTAACCACCATTTAAGCATTATATATCCATTAGAAATCTAAGATACTGGAATTAGGATAACTAAATCTACACAATTTATCATTTATCCTCAAATGTTCTATCTGAATTTGGCATTAAACAGTAACTTGTTGCCAATTTCATTCTCGTGAGCATGTATTGCTTCTTGTAATTGCATCTACATAGGTATTCTTCTCTAAGCTCCCAAGTAACAACCTCTTAATCACCTAAATACCTAATCGCCTCTCTCGAACACAGCTTCTGATCCCGAATCTCTAAATCAGTTAGAATAAATTCTAGATTTCTTAACAATGAATGTGAATAAGAAAAATCTTTACAATTCAAGTGAAAAAAAAGTTAATCCTTATTATTTTGATGGCGAAGTAACAATTAGAGAAATCTATAACGAATCTAGTAGTAATGATCAGGAAGTATATTTTGTAGAATTTTCTAGAGGCGCATTGACCACAATTCATTTCCATGAGACCGAACAATTCCTAGTCCCTTTGTACGGAAATGGCGTAATAGGCGAAATCGATATTAACACATCCGGTTCCTTGTTGGAATTTACTTTTGAGAATCTGATCATAAAATCACTCAATGTTGGCGAAATTGTATCGATTAAACCAAACATTCTACATTTTCATGGCGCTTGTCCCGGTCAAAATTTTTCACATATGGCATTTAGAAAGATGTATGAAACTGTACCAGGTCCTGAAATGACAGAACAAGTTCATACACAAACTATCTGGGGTTATGAAATGATATCTAAAGCACTAGGCTCTGAAGATCGATCTCAAATATTAAGTGAATTGAATCGAATTTCTGAAAAAATTCGCGATGCTGTTACTACATGGGCAAAGGACAATAATCTCTGAGCCAATAAAACATAATAAAAAGTGTAGCCTGGATCAAAAAATATGATGATTAATTACTTTGGTTTTCGTTAATTGAAAGACTGTCCTCTAGATCATTTGCTGGATTGCTGATGGTTGTATCGTTATCTAAAACTGCAGTGTCATTTCCTTCTATTACTTCAAAATCTCCGACTGTTTCGGTGTTGTTAGGATACATTTCAGTTGTATTTTGTGCAAATGCATTACCCAAGCTAAAGCTCACCAGAATGGCTGCAAAAGCAAAAACTGCGATAATGCCTGTCTTATTTTCCATTAGATAAAAAAGTATTAATGTATTATAAAAGTATATTGAAGGTTAATATCATATTTCAAACTGGCCTTATCACTAAATGAATACGGAAGTAACTGGATTGATTCTTGTATTATTTTGTAAGGTTGTTAAGCCATCCTAATTTCCTGAAATAGTAAAGCATTATGATTACCGATCCAACTGAAAAACACACGGTAACGATTAAGGGCATAAAATCTATTAGGCTGTAGCTATAATTCGTACTTCCTGGGATATTAATATTCATTCCATAAAATGTTCCGACTACTGTTACTGGAATTGATAACGTAAATAAGATTGTCAAGAAACTCAATATCTTGTTAGTTTTCTCACTGCTTAACATATGATCTGTATCTTTGTAAATCTCGATGGTTTCCTTTGACTCGTCTAACGCTTCGAGTACCTTGGAAACATGATCATTTATATCATTAAAATACGAAATAAGGTCTTCTTCTTCTACGTCGGTAGAGAATTTTCTTACGTCCCTTGAAATAACTTCAAGCATAATTCTCTTTAGAGGCAGTACTATTCGCCGAAGAGTGGTTATTTCTCGCCTCAGCATGGAAATTTCTTTTGCGACAGCCACCTTGTCATCAAAAACTGCATCCTCAATATCATCCAAGTTGCCGATCACCTTCATCAATATGTGAAGCAAATCATCCACCAGAGCGTCCAATATAGAATGTAAGAGATATCCTGGGGAATTTCCCATTATGTTTTGTTTGTTCTTTCCATTATCCATTTTGCAAGCCTGAAATAGTTCAGAAAGTGGCCTCAAGTCACCGTGCTGAATGGATATTAGAAAGTCTTTTCCAATGAATAACGAGAGTTGACTAAATCCGGGTGAAGTCTTTTGCTTCTGGGTCGTCGGGAATTGTAAGATAATAAAAACATGATCCTCGTACCTATCTATTTTAGGTAATTGATTTTTGGACAAACAATCTTCTATGTTTAACTCATGGAGAGAATACTCCTTGGAAACCAAATCCATTTTTTCCCTTGTAGGCTGTTCGATATACACCCATTCCAATCCTCTACTACCCAGTGAATCCAACCCTTGAAATCGATTAGATAACTTCATCCTACATAACCTTTGTTAGTCTCAATTAACTTCAATAACTCCCTACTAATTAATCTACTACGGACCAAATCTCTACTTCTTAAATATATAACTACTTTCTAGGTGGAAAGTCCTTCAAATTATCTGACTTACACCTGTGGCAATTCATTGACTCCGATGAGGAGAGGTAATTAATATAATAACAGTTTGAACATTGTTTTCGTACAAACCTGGATTTTAAGATGATTTTACCAGTATCTTTTTTGACGATCAAAACATTCCTATCATGGAGATCATATATAACAGTATTAAATAATTTGGTTATTTCTTCCACTTTCCAATCCCTATATTTGAGGTAGTTTTCTTTCATATAACTGCAGATTTCGTTATTATCAAATATGCTCTCAAAATCCTCACCATTTCTATTGTTTACCCGAAAGAAATAATCTCGCAAATACCATTCAAATTCAAATGACAGAATTTCAGTATTCAAGTTCTTTTTTAATAAATACCATTATTTTTTAATTCTTTCGGTTTGAATGTTCAAAGTAATAATGACTTTTTATTTGATCAACCGGTTGATGGATTATAGAGTTCATGAAGTTGAAGGCAAATCTGCAACTTGCATGGAAATTAGCTTCTTTAATCTCGGCAGATTGTAACCCAAATGAGCAGAAATAGGTATAATATGATCTATGTTTTCAGTTACATTCAACTCGTTCATCTTGTTCATTATTTCATTATTTTTTACCATGTCTATCTTGTTTAAGACTAGTATGCATTTTTGAAATGGAATTTGCAATTTTGATAAGATTTCTAGTGAACTCATCAATTTTTTCTTTATAATTGGAACATCGTCGGTAAAATCAATTATCAATAAGATCACGTTAGCATAATTCAGTTCAGATAGCGTAGACTTGAATGCTTCGATCATGTATGGTGGTAGCTTACTAATGAACCCAATTGTATCTGATACAAGAACTTTCCTTCCTTCAATCTGCGAAGAACGAGTAAATGTTGTCAATGTTGTAAACAGCTTCGTACTGGTCTCCTTATTCTCGTTGGTAAGGATGTTAAACAATGATGTTTTACCAGCAGAAGTATAGCCAGTTAACGATATCAATGGAATGCTGCTTGAGAGTCTTTGGATCCTGTGGAGGGCCCTTTTTCTCTCCTCAGCTTGTAGTTTTTTCTTTAACAACGTGGTTCTCCTTTTAATATCTAAAATGTGCACGTCTGCATCGTATTTTCCTAAGCCATAAAATCCGGGCTGCTCACCTAGCTTTGCCAGCCTTGCCTTCTCTTTTACTCTGACAATATCATATTTTAGCTGCGCTAACTTTACTTGAATCTTTGATTCATTTGTTACTGCTCTATTTAGGAAAATTTCTAGAATCAGTTTTTCCCTATCCACAATTTCTATCTTGCACAATCTTGCAAGATTGTATTGTTGACTTGGTTTTAGAATTTCATCATATATGATTACGTCAGGTTTCAATGCCGCAACTCTCTCCTTGATCTCTTCTGCCTTGCCCTTTCCGACACCGAATCTAGAACGGGTAATGTTTTTCTGGCTAATCACTTCTAGGATAGAATATCCAACTGATTCAGCAAGGCCTCTCGCCTCGGATAGGGCAAATTGGTTTGGATATGTGATTAATATCGCTTTCCTACCCTCTGAATACATTAATTTTAAATTTTCTATTCAAAGTATCCAATTTAAACCATCGACTCATTTGACCACCATCACTCTGGGGTTTTGATAATAAATATTTGGTAAAGTTAAATAATTTGTCTTAAATATTATATATTGTTTGCAACTAGCATTAAGGAGAGTTAACGGCTATATAATCCGAAGATGTGCTTATGAAGATTTAAATTCGGTAATCAGCATTAATTTAAAGACTCTTCCGGAACACTATACCGAGTATTTTTTCGAGTCTCTTTTACGCGAAATTCCAGAAGCATTTATCATTGCTGAAATTAATAATGTGGTGGTAGGCTATATAATGTGCAAATTAGAATTTGGTTTCTCGAATTTTAGGAAACTCGGGTTCGTGAAAAAGGGCCATGTCGTATCAATAGCATTGTTGCAAGAGCACAGAGGAAAAAGTATAGGTGAGGCATTGATGATGGAAGGAATTAACGGGGTATCAACAAGAAAGGGTGACGAAATATATCTAGAAGTTCGTACTAGTAACGGTCCTGCAATCTCATTATACCAAAAACTTGGATTTCAAATCAAATCCGTATTGAAATCTTATTATAGAGATGGGGAAGATGCCAACTTGATGGCTTTGGAAATAGCGTAAAACAAACAAATTCAAAGATTATCTTTGTGCCAAAATATGAATTAAATATCTGATATTTTGCTATATCAGTATGAATATCTTTGAGCCCTCCACCTTATTGGCTATTTTCCCATATGTTTTCATCTCTGCTTTTCCAATATTTGGGATAATATTGGTTACATATTGGTTGGTAAAGGACTGGAGATTAAAAATCAAAAAAAATTGATTTAAAAGTAGTTTTTGGTTTCAACTTCCTTTATCATCATAATACCGTTAATTGGTATAGGGATTGAATTTCTTGTCATTTTATGCACTGCCTATGATCGATGGATTTTTTATCTTACCACGTAAAATGGAAGTCTCAACATCATATTTGTACCACGCCCTTTAGAACCATTACTATGGTTCATCTTAGAAAAACCACGTGCAGATCAGAGTCAAAATCTTGTGTTAAAGGATGTCAGGATAAACGCGCAATGAAAAAACTACTTGTCTATACTTTTAATTTCAAATTTTGTTCTTTGGAGAAAAAAAATTCTATCAAAACCAACTGATAAGATTCTTCTATTGTAGACAATAAACGATTATTATTTAACCAATGAGTACATTTTTTTTTATCCTGTATTTAATCTAACTAGACTATTAGGGTCATTGAAATCAGTTTGCTGATAAAGGGGAGAGAAAGGGGTAAAACAAAGTATCGGGACAAGTGTCAAATCTTTTACTTAATTGTAAAGAGTTGTATAGGCAAGTATCAAACCAAAAATAAGCTTAGTTACTACAGTTCATATAAAAGATTGAATGAATATTTGGCAGACTTGATACGTTTGAATATGCTACTCTTTGACGAAAAAAAGCAAAGATTCATAGCGACTCCCAAGGGAAATGATTTTGTACGAAAATATGATAATATTATAGAGTACATCCCATCTTTCAAAACAGATTATGAGATCTAGTTACAACCATTAGTGAAGGTGGACATCCTCTTTATTTAATACCAAACCTGTTCAAATATTCTATTTATAAAGGTCAATCTGAAGGCCACTATCATTCATTCACGTAATTAAAGCTCATAGCCCCATCCTTCATATTCTATAAGGTTATTGTATTTCTCTATAACGATTCTATTAGTTTTATTGACTGACTGGTCAGTAATACTTATATGATCATGTTTGCTAGATAGATATATGGAACCAATCCTTTCTGCTTCTACCAATGCTTTTAAGTTTTCCATGATTGTGCTGATATTTGCATCCATTGGTTCCATAATGCAAATAAGTGGAGGCAATTGGGATGTAACCTCACATTTATTGCTAACCCCGGAATCGTTTTTTACACCTTCTCATGCCCTACTTTACACCGGGATAGGTATTTTGTCACTTTCTTCTATCATTGGTGGGATCCTTATGCTAAAATATAGAGAATTAAAGAAGAGCGGTTTAGCACTATCATTCAAATTACTTATTATCGGATCAATAATATCAATAATATCTGGCCCAAGCGATTTTATTTGGCACCAAACTTTCGGAGTAGATGGATTTTTGAGTCCGACGCATCTGATGCTAATTACAGGAATGCTGATTAATACTTTAGCTGTAGCAATCGGACTGGTTCGATTAAATACATTTGTCAAGAGCGGTATCTTTTCTCAACTTGGGAGGATTTTTGCCGTTATATCCTTAATCGCATTATGGCTAATTTTGATATCCTATGTTTACATGTTTGCTCTGCCAATTTCTGATGGTGAATTATTTAACTTTAATCTGAACCCAATAGCAGAATCGTTAATAGCATTGGTATTCTTACCCTTGATTAATTCAGGAATGTTCCTGTTTGTGTTAAAGAAAACTCGCACTTTCGGATTCGCTAGCGCTGTAGCTACAGGTGTTATCTTATTAACAGCATTTACTAGTATACTTCCGTCTCAAGCGCTTTCGAATTTTCTCCCTTTTTACCTTTTAGCGATTATTCCATTTGTATTAGTTGACATGCTAATTTATGGCAAATTACCAATAGGCAATAATAGAAAAATCAGCAATAAACAAAAATTCGCAATAGCTGGTGCTATTTCTGGTTCGCTTTTTTATGTAATAGGGTATCCTCTTCTTCCTCTGGCCCTTTCAAGTTACTTGATGCCTGTGAATTTGGAAGAGACAGGATTTGTAACAATTGTTGACATAATTCCAAGCTTTGTTAATTCTTTACACTTGGTATTGCCAATAACCATTATTATTGGTGCTATCATAGGAGTTTTGTCTGCCAGGATTTACGAAAGAATCGATGGTTTTAAGGAAAAAAATTCAAAATCTGATAAAGTGATTTATGAATAATGTGTGCAAAGGTTACTTTACAACACAAGGTAGAAATTCAAGATCGTATAATCGCTGCTGCACTAGTATCTTTTTCTAAAAAAGGATACGATAAAACAAGAATGGATGATATAGCGCTAGAGTCTAAGGTGGGCAAGGGTACAATCTACATCTATTTTAAAAGCAAAGAGGATCTTTTCTATGCATTATGTGAAAAGAACTTGATTGAACTAAGAAAACAGCTATTTTCATTATTTGTTACCAGCAATAAAAACGATGAATTAAATAATCAAAAACTGATTTCCGATACGAAGGGATACTACAATAACTTTAGTCATTTCGAAAATAGTTACATAATTTTTCTAGAAATTCTGTCAAAATCGACCCGAGATGAAAAATTAAAATCAGCAATGTATTCTCAACACAAGAAGGTGACCGAGATTATGAAAGGATATATCCTAAGTTACCTCAAAGGTGACGAGAAAGCAATTATTCCGGATGATCGTGACATTGATTGCATTGTTATGAGTTTAATTGCAGTTTACAACGGACTAATGATAAACAGACTACTTGGAGTAGAAGAGGAAGCAAACAAAAAGACATGGGTTGACATCGTTAGCAGAATTCTTGGGACCACCATGACTACCATGACTACCATGACTACCCCGAAGGTAGAATAGCATATCTGTGGTAAGTCTTTTGTTTGTACTTTGTTCCCTATACTAATTTCTCTTCACTACTCTAAAAATAATGCTTTTAGGTATTTGTTCGGCATCTTAATCATGTATGGCTTGTGATAATAACACTAAATGGGATATCATTAAAATAAAAAACTTGTTCAAGTGATGGGTTGTTGGAAATCTAAATTCATATTGCTTACAATTATTCTATCGGAATAAACATCTCTTCTTGAATTAATTGGGAATATTGTTAATTGTTTGAGATAAGATCATGAAGTGTTCCATCTATATCTTTTTAACGAAGAATGTATATTACTGCGAACAAGGTTCTTATAAAAGCATATTTGCTGACAAGCCAAGATAGGTGTCTACTTATTACTTTCTATATTGACATTGATTCTATGATACCTGTAAGGATCCTTCCACTCAGTCATTGATATTTCGATCGTCATAATTAACTTCAGATTTAGGTTCTAGTGCGGGTTAGCATAAAAGAAAAGTAAAATAAAGGCTGTTAAGTAAAAAATGTCCTTTGGACATTATGGCTTTATTTCTCGCAAGCCATCAGGATAAATGATATTGAGAAAGAATCATAACAAAAACAATCGCCTATTTCGCCTTTTTATTCCCTATAGGGTTTATAGTATGAATGAAAGATCGTGTTCTCAGAGATTGACGAGGTTCGTTAAACATAAAATTGTAAATTTAGATATTTTTTGTTTTTTCTAGTAGACACTAAATGGTAGTTTGAGGCTTAACATTTAGCTAATTAGTATTAGTTCCTTCTAGTGGGAATTTAAGTAAGTTCAATATCGTACCAATTAGACAATTTGAAATAAATTTTGACCATGGTGACAAATACAGTCGGTAAAGATTTGACAAGAAGGTTTCCTAAAAGGACCAAAAATCTTTCAATTCATATTTCAACAGAAAAATCTCTACGCGAGCCTATTTTATTAATCCTATCTTTTTATAAAAAAATGGTTTAAAGTTAATTGTTTACATATTCAATTGCAATTGATTCATCACAGTTTGATAAATTCAATCTCTTTATCAATATTTCAAGGTTGCAATCATTATCTATTTGGTTTTTATCTTTAACTGCAACATACTGATTGCCATAGTCTCTCCTCAATCCATCATAATTTGAATAAAACCATTCAAAATTGTCTCTTAATTTTTCAAACTTTCTGAATGCCTCATCATTTAAAGAAGATTCAAGACTCATCTTTCATGACTAACAATTAAATAGTAAATTCTTTCATAAAAATGTTATGATATTTTTTATTGGTAACCTTGTAGCTTCCCAAGTAAACAATTATTGCGGCAAAAATCAGCTAGCTAGTTTGAAAATTACAGCTTTAATACCATTGAAACGCGGTCTAAGGATGGGAATTCAGGTTACGATTACCTGTGCATTTTGACTACGATAACTTGGATTATCCTAAACAATATTTGATGGTCGCAAAAAAGACTTTTATAAATATGTTAAACAATAAATCCTCTTGAATATCCTTTTGAGAACCTTTTGATGCCTATCACTTAATTAGAAAAACATTTTTGCCGATTTCCACATAGATTTGCGATTATTTGATGTACCCCAGATAGTTATGTTCTGATGACAGGAAAATTAGTAATTTCAGATGTAATGTTATTATTAGAATGGAGATTATCTTGATTCATTGAAGGGATTCCTATCTGTAGAAAGATTAGAAGGCCTGAGTGATTCTGTTCTTTTGGTCGCTTTAACGATACTAGCGTATAATCTTATCCCTCCTACCTTAATAAATGGTCAGGCCGATCCAACGGAAGTTGACAGTTTCTTTGATAATCTTTTTGGTATGGTGTCAAGTTTTTTTGTAATTTTTGTATTCTGGATACTATATATGAAGATACTTGATCATCTCACTGTACCAGATGACGTTGTAATACTTACATCCTTATTATTCTTTATACTTATACTAGTAACACCCGTATTTACACTGGCACAGGTACAGTATGAAAGTACTTCATCAGTAATTTTTCTTTCTATACTAATGATTATTACTGACTTTATCTTAGTTTTCATATGGAAATATATACACAAGAAACCATTGAGCGTTGACCGTGGACAAAGAGAAGTAAAAAGCATTCATAATATATTTCTTGTAATACCCACTCTATACACTCTTTCCATCCTATTGGCATTTTATAATATCAAACTTTCGATAATATTTCCTGTTGTGATGATTCCAGCCTTATTATTAATGAACATTCTCTTTCGGAAGAATGATAGCGGATATGGTTAAGACCGTTTTCAGGGTATGAATTTACAATTCCGATATTATCATATTATGTTCGATAAATTGGGCCGATAAGTCCATAACATGTTTTAAAGATCTTTGTAAAGAATTGCAAATAGGAGAATAATGGACAATTAGGCGCAGCATCATAAACGGGGATTGATGTACTCCTATATTAGAAATAACCAATTCAGTCCAAATAACAAAGTGCAAGTACTTTAGAAAATTATCCTGATGTTTTGTTTTTTAATGAAATCATAAGGGGAAAGGGTAGTCACGAAATAAATGAAAAATATTATGAATATGACAGTGATTTATTCGAGAAGTTGATATCCTCTTTATGTGTTTTAAGAATATTACTCCCTTTTGATTCAACCTTTTAGTCACCATGTTAATTGTCAACACTGCTACCATTCATTTAAGAACACATCAAAAAGGGGATTGATACTTTGATTTATAGTAATTTAATACCCGATCTATTTAATTATCTACGCCCTCCAAAGCCACCGTGTTCACCCCCACCGAATTGAGGTGAAAAGCCTCCGCCATTCTGTGGTGAAAAGCCTCCGCCATTCTGTGGTGAAAAGCCTCCGCCATGATGTTCATGTGTAACTCCAGCATGATGAACATACGTACCACTGCCACTTGGTTGAACATGGTTACCATTACTGTATATAGTATAGTGAGCATGAGTACCGCTAGAGTGATTATCATAAGCGGCCCTGCTATCTCCCCTGTCATCATGAATCACCTTGTTACCATTATCATCATAATGGAATTTCTGGTTATGATTGTTATTTACATAATAGTACTTGTGACCATCATTGTCGTACCAGTAGTGGTGACCTTGAGCATTGGTATAATAATTATTACCATTTTCATCCTTGTAATAATTATTACCATTTTCATCCTTGTAATAATTATTACCATTTTCATCCTTGTAGTAGGAATTCCCACTTTCATCAGTGTAATAATAGTTGTCACCTCCATCGGAGTTGTCATTATCTTCATCGTAGTAAATTGGTTGACCATAATAATCATAATCATCCACAATGGTCTCATTGACAACGTTTGGCACTGTAGCATTTTGTCCCAAAACACTTGTTTCTGTAGCATTTTGTCCCAAAACACTTGTTTCTGTAGCATTTTGTCCCAAAACACTTGTTTCTGTAGCATTTTGTCCCAAAACACTTGTTTCTGTAGCATTTTGTCCCAAAACACTTGTTTCTAATCCCAACATAGGTACTGTTACAAGAAAAATTGCAACAATGCATGAAACTCCAAACCGGTTACCCAAAATAGATCTTTTATCACTCATCACCGTCTTATGCTACAAATTATATATAAAGATATTGAGACGCAATTCACAGAGAACAGAAACGGTTTTTAACCTCAAAAAATCATCTTATTCCACTAAATTCTATTGATACACCTGATCCCCGATGGTGGAGTTATATGTTAGAAATCTTCATTTGATATTATTGAAACAAATTATATGAAGAGAATCAACACTATCATCTCTAGTAGAAGAATAAGGAGAGGACAAGAAGAATTAAACCATAATATTATTAAATGGTAACATTGAATTTATTTATATATCTCATGGTCGAACGCTTTCTGCTATCATAAACTAATAACAGGTAATTGACAAGCAGTTTGTTGATACCCATCATAGTTAAAATATAGAACAATTTTGCTAAACAGGCTATTTAAGTTGATTTAGAATAGATGTTTACTAGAGGAACATTATATATTCGTTCCTTTGTTGGATATACTCAATGATTCGATACAACCACAGAAGGGTGCTTGTATACTTGTTATTTTTAGTTTATTGAAAAAGCTTCAAATGAATCTTAAGATTGAACATGTTCTTCCGTGTGTACTGGGCTCTATGACGCACCTCAACGTCACTTCTGCCAAATTCAACACTTTACTGAATATATTAGCAGTTCAAAAACAAAAACCATCATCCTGATGATTTCCGTATCACTATGGGTTTCTGCTGTACATTTCTCAACCCAAATAAAAGTAGGTAAAGTAATTCTGCACAATAGCGGGATTTACCATCGGTTTAACCAAAGTCAACATCACTAAGATCCATGGTATTTTTATATCCACTTTCCTTCAAGTGCGTAATCGTCCTGAGTGAAAAATCATATATCTTATTTGATATCGTATTCTCATCATTTTTGCGGTTTATTCGAACAACTTTATCTATTTCAAATTGTCCTACTAACATGTCCGAATATTTTCTAGGTTTGATTGTCATACCGTGGTTCATTGAATTTTTGTTTAACAAATTATTTATGACATCATCTTTTGCACCAGCGTCTTTTGCGATCTTGATCAATTCCCTTGCAAGATCCACATAGTCTGATACTAGTAACAAAGCTTGTTGCTCTCGGCTTGTTCTGTCCGAATAAGTTATATCATTGCTTCTGTTTATTACACCATCATGATCCCAAGGAATTGTCTCTTGTTCAACTGGGTGAACATTCACGATTCCTATGCCTAGCTTTGGAACTGTGTCCCTTAACCCCTTTACTTTTAGCCAATAAAGCCGGTGCAGTATAACAAGCTGCGTTAATGGAGTGTTACTCATTATTCCTCCATCCCAAAAGTAGCGCAAATTCTTCTCATATTTAGCGGTATGGCCATCATAACTTTCTACTTCTAAGCGAGTGTAACTATAATTGATAGGCACCGAAGCGCTTGCAATAACATGATCTGACGTAATCCCGTCGTTATACCTTATAACATGTTCATGTCCAACTTCTTTTCCATTGTGGGTAATATATTTTCCATACTCGGATTTCCTTGAACCATCTTCCGTTTCGTAACTATCAAATGTTACAGCAGCTCCTTCTGCCACGTCAACACTCACAAGGATGAGTCTTGGTTGGGGCAATGATGATTTCTCATCGTAACTTGTTGCGATAGGAAATTTTGCAAATCTCTCTAAACTTCTCTTTAATGGCTCACTGTCAAAGCGATACCATATATTTTGAGGATCAAAATATTTAGTATCAAGTAGTGGGAATAAAGGTGAGAAGACTGTGGGTACACCTGTAATCGCGAATTGTTTTGATGAATAATATCTTCTTGCGGCTTCACCGGAGGCAAAACCCGGGTGAATGTGGTCATGCAAGTAATCCCACCAAGCCGTAAAACCCGGAATGTGGTCTAATGGAGATTCCTTTGACAAATACTCCCAGAACTCATTTAGTCTTTCTGAAGATCCCTCCCATGTCTTATTCTCTGTTACATAACTTACAATTATTGCAGCATTAATCGCACCTATCGAGGTTCCAGCGACAATATCTAAAAATGGTCTACCTTTTTCTCCTTTTTCTATATCTGTTTTGGTAACCTTTTCATATAGTGCTTGGTAGGCACCTGCTTCATAGGCGCCAAGAGAGCCTCCACCCTGTAAGACCAATGCTCTTTGGTTATTCTGAAATTTTCCCATATAATCTGAATTTGGGAAGGACATTATTATGTTCAACTATTTTTGATCGATTTTGAGATAGTCTGTGGAAATATCATGTCTTTTAGCATCGAGGATTATGGAAAGTTTCATGTATCATGGGGTAATTGTTAGGGCATTCTAGTCTACAGGTGAAATTTCTCTATATCTATAACCAAGAAAATTGTCGATGAAATAATTTATTCAGGTATACTAAAGGAAAAAATAGGTGTAATTCAATGGTTGTAACATCTCGTTATTTTACACGTGAGAATAAGATGGATATAAGTTATAATCGATAAGGTACTTTTAATGACCATAATTGGAGATGTTTACAGATGGATATATGGTAGACTATTACTAAAGCCATCAAATTTTTCATGGATTATACCTGGTCGACTGGCCTGTTCTGGCCTAATCAAGACTCACAAGGAATTTGAATGGGTTGCAAAACAGGGAGTTAGAAGCATTATAACTATCAGAGAAATTCCTTTACCACGAAAATATTTCAAAACTTCAAAAAAGGAAAAAAACGAGAAGGGTAACATAGTCATGGACTATCTGCACATAAAAGTTGATGACCATGATGCTCCTGATCTTGATGTTCTAATCAAAACAATTGATTATTTGGATGAGCATATTGAACAAGGCAAACCAGTTCTAATTCATTGTAATGGGGGCCACGGAAGGACAGGAGTTCTAGTAACTGGATACTTAATGAAAAAGGAAAAAATCCCCATGGAGACAGCTTTGAAAAAAGTCAAACAGTTACGTAAAAGGATCCCTCATAAATATAGACAACAAGAAGTCTTGAAACAATATGGGGCTTATCTTAAAGATAAAAACTATCTCGTGTAAACGTAGTAGCGTATCATGTGATTGTTCTTTTAGATGCTACAAATATGATGAGAACTTTGCCATCATTTTTTGTCCATATCATTAGAAAAGTAGGGGAGGCAACGAAATAAGACTAAAATCAATCTCAAGAATTGGGCACTGCCATCTCGATAATCAATAATCTTCATACACTTTTTGAGATTGTTTGAACCAAGACTTACCGTTTGGTTATCCAGTCATCTCAACAACATCCAATTTAATTCCGCAAAAAGGGCAAAACCTTATCTGTTCAACAATTGGTTTTGGACTATCTTCAAAATAGTAGAAAAGTTTTCCCATAACCTCAATCACTCTTGGATTTTCATCAATTTGTAATTCTTGTTCCAAAAACCCTTTAAAACCTTCACAACAAAACATCTGTTTGTTCTCTGCAACCGGCGTGACCCCTACCGTCTTTCTCTCATTTACACCGCAATTTTCACAACTAATCAAATATACTTGCTCTTTTTTATCAAGCCATAAATAGGCCTTGTCATAACCACACTTGTCACATGTGACAAGCCTGTCTGAATAAAACTCATAATCATCCATGACTTCCCAATTATTGTAATGACTTCATGGTTAATAGCCTTGACCAATACTCTAGCAAATTGTCTTCGTCAACAATCTTGAATCTGGATATCTGGATCATTCGTTATTAAATTATGTAAATTTTAGAAGATTGGAAATAATTGGCAATATTTTGATATTTATCCAGCCTCCAATGAAATATGAGTTACAGGTCAGTTTGTCAACAATACATTGGTGCTCATCGTAATCTGTACTGTTGCATTAATATCGGGGCCTGCTAGGACTTTCGTGTTTGCAGCACCACCAAGTAATGGTTTTTAAAATGCCAGTGATTGTAGTGATAAGCTAGTAGGAAGCAAACTGCAGACCACCTGTTGTTGGAGACACGCTACTGAGATTTTTTCACCAAATACCGGTAGATGTCAAACATGTGAGAATCGCGATGGCACATACTCAAATTGCACTGAAGTATTTGTTCCTCGCAATTCTGATTCAACAATTCCAGGAAATACTGGTAGTGGAGTAGTATTGAGTAACGATGAGGGATCAAGTGAATCAGAAAACACTAACACCAAGAATATTGGAGATAATGTTCTTAATGATGGTATCTCTAACGGTTCAAATGAATCATTGGGTATTGATCCAGATAAGGTTGTTGGAAGGTGCTTTAATCAATATGATAGCAAGCAAATATGTTTCTATGAAAAAGTTCTCCACAATTTTACAACTTAGGTGCCTTTTGACTAAAGAAGGAAGTCGCATACTTTCGAAATTATTTCAAATGTTTTAATGACGGAGATGAAATATTTAGTTGTCCATAGTCAATGATCTGTATGGGCACAGGAAAGAATTGACTGTTTGAAAAGTGGCCCAATCCATAACATATGAAAATACCAGACTCCTTTAGCTAGAGTTAATGGATAAAGTCTAACAGATTAACATCATCTTTGATTTTTTTATCTGAAGACTCTTTAATCCTGTTTATCAGTTTTTGATTCTGCAAGACAAGACTAAAAAGGAAAAGAACAGAAATAGAGTTTTCTGAAACTTTGTCTATTAGCATTTTAGCCACCCCTTCATCCAAACTATGGCAGCAATCTGTTAACATTCTTAGTAAATGTTCTCTATCGTCTCTATGAACAGAATATAGTAGGCCGCTCCACCTTTCGCAAGTTTTATCAAACAACATTTTCGCTAGGGGTTTCTCTCTTTCCAACTCTGCTATTTTCCGCTCTATTGAATCTTCGCTTAACTTGTTCTCACTGTTCAAATTCAATAGTGTTTTAAAATTATGGAACAAAGCACCCATCATAATAGGCTCTATTGGCAGTGGTCTGTTGGCATTAGATAGATATTGTGTATATAACTTTGCATTTTCAAATATGGTGTTAAATGCTTCTTTATCATTCTTAGTTAATAGTTCTATCTTAAATTCAGACCAGTTCAACTTCTCAATCTCAATTAAGTGTCTAAACGAAGGAATACTTCGACCCATTTGATTTGCATATGTCATACTATGATTTATCTATTACGCAGTGTAAATATGCGTATATGATAATTGTTTAACTTTCCAATCAACCGAGCCACCTCTAAACCCTTCTTGTATCACCATTTAGATTAGCAAGATTTGTCAAATAAGCCTCTACATACGAAAAAGCCTGATTCTCGATCTCCCATGAACTGGGAATACCATGATATCAAATTATGATTTCAAAAGCAAAGATTCTATATCTTCGAGGTCTAAAATAGGCTTCAAATTCAAATGAAAGAAAGTCAAAATGCTTAATCATATAGAGAAATTGGAATATTTATATTCAATACTTTGTGACATCAAATGCAAATAAAATAGATCTGATCTTGTATTATTCCAATATATTCGTGGCATTCGCAGAATCTAATCAAATTGGCAGGAAAAAAATGGGGTGAACGAGGAGTGATTGCAGAAACTATTTGTAGAGAAAACTAGGAGCGTTTATCTTGCCACTGGGAAAAACCAAGATATGATGATCAATTAAAAGGTAGGTTAGATGTTAATATCGTGGATCGTTTAGAGAGAAAAACACCAGTCATGCTGTTTCAAACAAAACATTTGATTTTTCAGAAACTACAATTAGACAGCTAATACAAGATGGATACAAAGAGGCTAAGGAACAGATGTATGGGGTTTTATAAAGGGTCAATACAGAACTCCGGTAAGATATTTTGTACTTTAAGGATATCGATCACTAGGATAGAATAGAATTCAACTTGTCTAAAATTGTTTGAGCTTTTAACCCTTTTCACTCTCTTTTGCGGTCGATTTTACTCGTCCATATGCTTTTGCAAAATCTGTGTCCTGGCTACTTTTACAAGAGGGTAGAGCTGTACTTTCATAAAGATCGATATGGACGGAGTGGGATATGCGCCAAGAATGACTTGGAATTATCATAACTTACTGATGGTTCGGGATTGATCTCTAGTTGCCAGTCTGTTTAATTATCAAGAGGTCAGCTAAATAAGAAAGAAAGAAAAGGAAAAATTTGTGACTTTTGTTTAGCCTGATTAAAAAAAGAGAGGATGTATAGATCTAATAGTTAAGTGTGGGGCCCAAAGAATTGAGCTCTGTAGTAATACATAAACTCAGTTGGTCATTCTGCAATATGGTAAAGCCCGGTTTGGCTTCTGTCAATAGAATATTAACTTGGTCCAAAACCAACTGTCTGTCATATCGAGTCATATTTTGATTCATCAATAGATCCCAAACCCCATCCATGTCTTTTACTGGTTGGCTACTTTCTGCTGCTGCTGTGTTTATTAATGCTATATCATTGTTAGTTGGTATTAGGGAGTTAAAGTTTTGCACACTTTTTGTATAGTTTTCAGTCTGGGCAGTTCCTGAGACAGTTTCTTCAATCTTTTTAAAGCAGTCTACTATGTCAGTTTGATTTTGGCTATTTGAGTGTGAGTGTGTGGGACAAGTAGCTTGTGTTACATTTGAACCAAAGCAGATATTTGGGTCATATGGGTTAGACTGTGGGCTTTGAGCAGTAACATATTGCTCCAAATGAAGTGTTACTGCTGCCGCTAGTCCGGCTATGGCAAAGGAAAGTACAGCAAACAATGCCAGCACTTTTCCTTTTTGGGACATTTTTGTATTAAACATTTTCCTATTTTCCAAATCACATCTTCACCTATTTAACGATATTAAGCAATCCCATCATGCCAAAGTCTCCATGGAACATCAGGTGGCAGTGATAGACAGTTTTTCCTACGAAATCATCAAATGGGATTCTAATTACTACTTCTGATTCTATTGGAAGATCAACAGTGTCTTGGCGTCCGTGAGCGTCATATGGTTTTCCGTTAATAGACATTACCTGAAAATCATTTACATGAATATGGAATGGATGAAGATACATCGTTGAGTTGTTATCCAGGTTAACTAACTTCCACTCCTCTACAGTTCCAAGTTTTGCTGTAATGTCGACTCTATTTGGATCAAATGTCTTATTATTAATATAGTACTTCCAATCTCGGTCGTTTGATGAGAAGTTAAGGACCCTATGTTCAGCGACGGTAGCATTACTGAGGTCTCGGTTTGGAATCAAGGCTGTTCCTAATATATCTGAAGCAGATGTTCCATTTGTTTGATTACCTTGTTGTATATTTATGGTTGCGATGTGTCTATCATATGGCGCAGTAAACATGTTATTAGCTGAAACTAATTCAACTGGTCCGCTACCATTGGCAGTTACCAATACGTCATATCTCTTTCCTGAAGACATGAAAAGAGTATCATTTTTCCACACACTCCAAACTGGACTTCCATCTTCTGCTATAATGTAGAACATGTTGCCAGGCAGTTGTACTGTGAGTTCGTTTTCAGGACCAATATTTGCAAGACGCCAAAGCTGGGTTTCACCTGGTTTAATGTTGATAGTAGGATTAACATCCCCATTAACAGTTAGGCGTTCATGCATTGTCATTGTATTACTCAATTTATAGGTCTTAGCAAAAAGTTGGTCAAATGGAAAATCTTTCATGGCAAAGGTATGTTGTGTTACATTTTGCAAGGACTCTGGCAGTAGCTTTTCTAACCCTTCAACAATAAACATCCCAGATAGGCCGGATGCAACTTGTGCATAAGAGAGTTTATGCAAATGTGAATGATACCATAAAGTTCCTGGGTCATGATCTTTAGGAATATCGAGAACATAATGCTGTGTCGCACCTGGAGGAACATCAAGAAGTACGTTGTCTGATACATTTGCAGGAGATACATGAAGTCCATGATAATGAAGATTAGTAGACTCATTGAGATTATTTACCAGATCAATTTCAACCCTATCTCCTGGATAGACGTGGAATGTGGGTCCTAGAAGCGAACCATTATAGACCATTGCAGTGGTTGTCTGGTTATCAACTTTACCTATCTTGTATTCTGCAACAATTGTAGTGTTTAAGACTCCATCTTTACTCCATACATCTACAGGCTTTGAAAAGTTCATCCCAGCCAGAGGCGAAGTTTTATTTTGGGCAAAAGCCGTTTGACTTGATTGATCAAACGCAAACATTGCCAATGCAAACATCGAGATTGTAAGGGTACAAAGTAAGGTACAGGCCTTGATTTGTGGTCTAATGTGTAGGATCAATGGATTGATATCTCCTCCATCAATTGACCATTCCAAACAATTCCTGGTAGGTTAAAAAACACCTTAAATTTATTATTAATATTATATTTTAGAGTGCTCATAGTCATGAGTAACGCAATCTTGTAGCAATCGCTATATAAGGTTTGTGTTATTTTGCAAATATTTGACGATAGATACAAAATGCCCGAGTATATTCTAATTATATATATTATTTGAAAAGTCTATCATTATGACGTTATTGTTACAACTATCAAACAAAATATTTTCACTGTGAAGAACCAGCTAGCGGCCAGTAGACTGGTTTTCACAATCCTATATGAGAGTGTTGGCTGCTAATATTCTATTTCAAAAGCCACATATAGAAATCCCCGCCCCCGTCGGCATCAATCTTGACCTTATAAAGTGCAACTGAATTCTCTAAGAATGCTAGTTTTCCAGTAGCATTTTCATCAAAAACTGCCACACCATTACTTTCGTAAGATTTATCTGGACCATATTGGCCTATTGCTTGGAAGTTATAACTTGCATCATCCATATTGTGAGTCGTTATGGTGTAGTTACCTTGGAGATAAACTGTGTTGTTATTTCTCAAAGTTTCGGTGTTGTTTCCTATCGAATCAACTTTTAAAGTTCCATTGATAAGTCCATCGTTTGTATGATTCACGTAAAGATTTGGTTCCGATTCGGATTTTGGTGAGCTAACATTATGCTGATAGTGCTGCATATAAAAGGGAGTACCTAAATCAAGAGTTTCTGACAGGTCACTTAATGATCCAGTATCATTGACAGCAAATGCATTTGGAACAAAAAATCCTGTTTGACTTGATTGATCAAACGCAAACATTGCCAATGCAAACATCGAGATTGTAAGGGTACAAAGTAAGGTACAGGCCTTGATTTGTGGTCTAATGTGTAGGATCAATGGATTGATATCTCCTCCATCAATTGACCATTCCAAACAATTCCTGGTAGGTTAAAAAACACCTTAAATTTATTATTAATATTATATTCTTTAGTGCTCATAGTCATGAGTAACGCAATCTTGTAGCAATCGCTATATAAGGTTTGTGTTATTTTGCAAATATTTGACGATAGATACAAAATGCCCGAGTATATTCTAATTATGAACAGAATAATCGGAAAATTCCTGAACTATGAGGAGTTACTCTCAGGACATTAAGATAAGAAATGTTTCACAGTGAAGTGCACGACAGTGGTATGCAGGAAATTCGATATATATGATAATACTTTCATCTGAGGTGGATTCAAGTAATTTGAGTAGAGCATAATGGGATATGGCACAAAAATGGCATCGAACTTTGTAATATGAATGATCTAACCTGCTTATCCACATCAAAGGAATGTATTATGCCTAGGAGAGTCCGGAGGATTGTGATTCAAAAAATGAATAAAATCCTTCATGCTTCGAGAATGTTCATTTGTAAATTTATTATCAAATTCTCTGTGTGAAATGATTCGGTGAGAAAGTCCCATAATGTAAAGTATTTGATTCATTCGCAATCTCTGAATGTATATGAGAGTACTACAATATCGCCAGCTATGTGACACCCAACGTATTCGTTGTACCTACGATACTAAAAGTATAGAATAAACATGCTTTTCAATATTGCAAGACACTTACCACATATTTAGTAATTGGGCGTAACGTAATAATCTGTTTTAAGAGAGGTTCTTATTTTTGTTCTCTTTTGCTTTTCAAATGATCCACAAGAAATGTTGCAAAGGCACCTACTGCCCCAGCGACTATTAGCGCAATTGCGTCACCCCATATATCCCAAAAGCCGATAAATGTTTCACTTACAGTTAGGGGTGGGAGTACAGTAATGGTCAAGTTAGCTTTACTAGTTATGTATCCAGTTGTAGGATATTCCTTAGATATTTGAAACTCGGGATCTGAACCTCCGGTTACTGTATCATTAAACATAGGCAATTTTGATGATGTGGTTTGTATCGACATTGAAGCTAAAATTGGTATATCATAAACGCCTACTGGTGTTTGTGGAGATGCTTGTACCCTAAATAATGGGGGATGAACTCTTTCGGCAGATACATTTAAGCCATCAAAACTGTAAGATGGGTCGTTATCAAATGTTATACTAGTAACATTATCAGAGAGGGGTGTTTCAAATTCAGCAGGAACCAACTCCTCCTCTCCCTGTCTGATAACTGAATCCTTTGGATCTGTCATGATGTTTATAATACCAGGCGGTACAGCGATCCAATTTGTAAAATCCCTAACTTCATTTGATTTGAAGGATTCTGCCGTATAAAAAGACAAACCATAATTGCTTGGAGAATGTATGGCATCTAGATCCAGTCGAAGGTTCACGTGTCCCGGACCTATAGTAGAACCACCAAAGGGTAAAGTGTAATTTTCCTTAGAGTAAACTAGCGCACGGGAACCTGTGGAAGACAATTGGTAAAGATATTCGCTCCATTTTCATTCCTTTGCTTCGACAAAAAAATCGTAGTTCGCTCCATTATAGCCTGAATTCTCAGGCAGTGCAACAATAGCAATAAGCATACCATACCTCATACTTTTATCAGGCTGACTAAATACCGACCCATTTTCGGAATTTGATGCTAACCAAAAGGTAGTATTCAAATTCTTTCCATCACTAACGTAATTTACTGCCAGTATGTTTGCATAATCAGACCCTAATTGAGTACTGGCATTACCATACGTTTGAATAAAATCATTCTTCTGATAAATAATTTCCTTGTCAGAGATTAAAGATTTATCAAAAGAAGGTGATACAGCAAAAGCCTGGGAACATAAAGTGAAGAGAATAATGAATGTCATAAAAAATACTGATGATAACAATACATCTTTAAATACAGTAACCGAGGAAATCAAAATCAGAAAACGTTTTTTCATAGTTTGGAAAACCTGCAAGTATATTCCTATGTTTTAAAATTTGAACACATGTAATTAAGCCTTTACTACGCTGTAAATTAACTAAATAAAGACAGAGTTATTTCTGTCAGATAAGTTAGAAACGATCTCAGGAAGACTTTTATTTTTTTGCCTTTTCTTTGATACACACAAGGCTCAAGGTTTGTAATATTCTGTTAGTTTATCTTAGTGCCCTGTGAATGCTTAACTCGCCAACAAACTATTGTCGAGCACGCGGTATCTAAACTTCAGAAAGTAAATGAGATATCCAAGTACCAACTAAGAAATTGGAAAAGATTTAAGCTTTGAACCAACAAAATCCATATCTTGTTGCAAGTTAGAATTGGTGAGTAATTGTGATTGTGATTTAATAATCGATATCGCTGTCATGATTTAAATCAAATATTAGATCCTAGATACAATGTCATTACTGTGAAAAAAGATCTTAATATTACTATTTAATCTCTTTTGGGAATAGTAATCACATTAATCTCAAGGTAATTTTCACACATATATTCTATATTTGCTCAATCCGGTAATACTTTTGGTCGAGGTGGAGGAGGAGACATTGGAGCTCAGGGTTCACAAGGTGAAAGACGTCTCTTGGAAGGGGTTGTCCTAGAATGAGCAAATTACGCACTGCACCTTTTTTGGCAGGAATTTTACCAGTTAATCCAACCAGCGATGCACATGGAGTCTGTACACCAAAATTTAGCACACCAAAATCATTTTTTTAAAATCTATTAGTTTGGTTATCAGACGCTATGAACGCAATTAGCAACCTTGGCAAGTTAATACAGGAAGTGATTTGGTTTGAACATAGCTTCAAGGATCACCTTATTGCATCAACTGGTCGACCATTTTCTCATCCATTGTAGCAAGTTGATAATTGATTCAACAAGATCTTGACCTTTAGGAGTTAGCCGATATTCTACTCTGGGAGGGATCTCATTAAAAGATTGCCTGTTTAAGATACCGCTTTTTTCTAATTCCTTTAATCGAATAGTGAGAGTTTTACTGCTGAAACCCTTCATTGACTTTCTAAATGTTAAGTATCTGACTGGGTCATTTGAACAGCAAAGGGGAATCAATATTTCTAGCGTCCCCCTTTTAGTGATTATCTTTCTTAATTCAGATGTTTCTTTCATTAGATTTTCCACATCATAACCATAGAAATTACAAGAATTATTTTCCTTGAGTATTGGTAATTTACCTGATTCTAATGCAGTTTTATTCTGTCTTATTCCTTTAGTTTCCATGACTTCACTTACTTTACCATTTTACTCTTGCCAATTTAAATAGTTTCTTTAGTAAACCTATATCTATGGATAAACAATTACAGTTAAAGGAAAAGATTAAAGAACAATATGGAAATATTGCACTAGACGGAAATTCTAATTCTTGTTGTATGCCCTCTAGCGACTGCTGCGGTACATCAGGAATTATCTTTTCTCCTTTTACTTCATCAAAAGAAGTTGGGTATGAGTCTGACAAGTTAAACTCTATACCGGAATCATCAGTATTGGGAGTAGGATGTGGAAATCCCACAAGATTTGCTGATTTAAAAGAAGGTAATATCGTTGTTGATTTAGGCTCAGGGGCAGGTATTGATGTTTTTCTGGCTGCTAATATTGTAAAAGAAAGTGGGAGGGTCATTGGAATAGACATGACTGAAAACATGCTTTACAAGGCTAGAGAAAATGCAGAAAAACATGGCTACAAAAATGTTGAATTTAGACAAGGAGATATTGAACAAAGAATACCAGTTGAGGATAATTCTGTTGATGTGGTTATTAGCAACTGTGTTATTAATCTGACAACCAACAAGGAAAATACATTCAAAGAAATTCACAGAATTCTTAAATCAGAAGGAAAAGGAAGAATGATTATATCAGATCTGGTTACATCTAGGGAAATGGATCTCGATTCTATTAATACTGATAATTGGTGCAGTTGTATTGATGGTGCATTAACCAAAAAAAACTACATTGATAGTATTGCAAAAGCTGGATTTACCCGCATTGAGATACTAGATGAGAAATTATACATGGAGTTGGATGAAGATAAAGACAAAGTAAATCAACAAAAGAGACAAATTACTAGTATTTCCGTCAAGGCCGTTAAAGTATAAGATTAGATGGGGAGAAAAGTGATTTGGATGAAATTTTCATTTGGCAAAAAAGATCATAATGATGCAAAAAAAACCGTCCTGTTTGTATGTGTTCAAAACGCTGGAAGAAGTCAGATGGCAGAAGGTTTCTTCAGAAAATATGCTCAAAAAGACTACGCACCGGTTAGTGCAGGTACAGTTCCTACTTCTCAAATTAATCCGATTGCAGTTGAGGTTATGAAAGAAGTTGGAATAGACATCAGAAGTCAAAAGCCTAAAGATTTAACTGAAGATATGATGCGAAATTCAACAATCATAGTCAATATGGGGTGTATGGACGATAAGTACTGTCCTGCATTATTTTTGCCAAAAGTTATAGACTGGGGTATTGAAGATCCTAAAGACAAACCAATAGAGAAAGTGAGAGAAATAAGAGATGAAATTGAAAAAAGGGTTTCAGAAATAATTGAGTCTACCAAAGACAATAAAATTCCAATTTAAGGGAACTCTATTTAGTTCAGTTAATTAGACATCCAAGTAACTATTGAAAAATCATGTCAAAGGAATCGACTTTTGAGTCTGCAGTTGGCAAACTTTCCACCAATCAAAAGAGGTTTATCGCTGAAGTCATAGGTACGTTTATTGCTGTTGTTTTAGCTACGGGTTCAGTAGTTATTGATGCAAAGTTAAATGGCATTCTTGGCTTACCATTTATCGCATTTGCTCCTGTTGTAGGTGTTGCAATAGCTGTATACCTTTTTGGAAAAATCTCGATGGCTCATTTTAATCCTGCTGTATCTGTTGGATTTTTGATTACAAAGCATATTACAGGAAAGCTATTCGCTTTGTACTTGTTAGCAGAAATTGTAGGTGCTTTTTTAGCAAGTCTTTTTGTAAGTATTGTAGTAGGTAGGGAAGCAAACCTAGGAGCTAATGCACCTAATTATTCATATCCTTTACCTTTGATATTTGGAATTGAAGTTTTAGCATCAGCTCTTTTGATGGCGGTGATATTGACAGTAGTTTATACAAAAGGCCTGAAAGGATTTGGAGGTATAGTCATCGGAGGTATCGTTGGATTGGATATCTTATTCTTGGCTGTCATATCTGGGGCATCAATGAATCCTGCCCGTTCATTAGCTCCAGCAGTGTTATCGGGAGTATGGACAAATCTATGGTTGTACTGGACAGCAACGTTTGTTGGTACCTCATTGATCGCTTTGATATATAAAAAGAAGTTTGAATGAATGACAAATATTGATCTGTTGGTTACGTCCTGATTCTTGTACAAATTGAATTGAGGCTCTATCTAGGAATTTTATCATCATGAATTAACATGGCATCAATTTTGACTCTTAATACTTGCAAAGCTACTTTTTCCAGAGAAATCCTCTCATTGGTAAACTCACCACTATCTTGATAGATTTACCCCCTGTAGGAAATCCCTTATACGCTTTTTACCATTATGCTTCTTGGAGAAATCTCTATTATTACAGAATTTTTTATTTCATTTACGATTCGGTGTTAGGAAAAGAGGGAGGGAATCGTGGAACCCGGGTATGACTAGAATCCTTATATTTATTAATTACATAAATGATTAAATGAATTTTTTGCAAAAATTCAGATTCACTATCATATTTAAAATCGCCTCCTAGTTCAATTAAATCATTTATAGGATTGGTAAAGGATTTTAATTGTACAAGAAAAATTAAAAAACCCTAGAGGAGAAAATGTCATCGTTAAACCATACAACAATTCAATTGTTAAATAGCAAAAGAAGAATGAATCCGTTTAGTTACTAAATACATATCAGACGTTGAAATATCTATCGTATCAAATCGTCAAAATTAGAAATAATTCCTATTTTTTAATTCCCCAAGGGCTATCTATAACACGGAGCCAGGTGTTATCAGTTTGTTTTCGAAGTACGTCTATTGCTGTTCCACCTAGGTTGATTGGAGTTCCATCAGGACCTGAAGCTTTGTAATTCCAATCCCTAAAAGCAAGTACTATGTCACCTGCATGGATAACTTTTATTATAAAACTTTCCGATTTTCCATCCATATCCATATAACCTTTTATTTTTTCTCCAATTTTCTCCCTTCCATTGATACTTTCTCCTGATTCATCAATAAAACTAGCTTCTGGTTCATATAGGGAAATAAAAGAGTCCACGTCCTTACTGTTAATGCATTCCGTAACACGGTTTAGTAATTCCTCTGGTGTATTATTAGCCATTTAAATAGTCATTCACCTACCTCCATTAATCCTTTAAGTATTTAGTTTTGCCAGAATTGAATTCTAAATATAATAGCTATTGTTAATTATGACTTTTAGATTTAATAGTATTTAATTAAAGTAGTTTTGACTGTCTGGATTTGTTTGGTTCTAAACCCTTCCTGGTTTTGACTTCGTATCATCAATAAATATGGCCTCTATTCTAGCCTTTAGTATTCTGAGGTTTTCTTCATCTATAGCAAATCCTTCGTTGTATATCTCTCCATTATCTTGGTATATCTCTTTACCAATAGAAAATAGCCCTTTGTATTCTGGCAGTCCTTTATACTTGAATAAATTTCGGACGTAAAGTGATAATGCTTTAGACTGTAGTCTTGGTTGCATGTTTATATTTTGATTCGGCCGCTACATAGAAAAAAAATAATTAACTCTAGCAAGAACCCTACCTGGATTGACGCAATCATTCGATGTGTCATATGAGGGCCTATATGTCCTCTAATCCGAAGCCGGTTTTCACAATTGTGAAAATGAATTTATCATTTGTTCATAGACTCTATGTTTTAGATTATATAGAAGTTAAGAGTAACATATTCTTTTGAATATCGTCTTAAAGGACTAATTAATCTTATAAACACGATTAGGTTGATTATGGATCCATAACAACGATTAGTTGCTGGGGATTATGGGTCATTGTTAATTACATTGACCTATTATTGTTTAAAAATGGGCAATAAGATTTTTGATTTACATACGCTAGAGGTTAAGCTATTTAATAAAGCCGCTGAAACGGCAATGAATATTTCGAATAATAATTTTGATTGGAAAAGAGATATCCGATATACTACATACAATAGGCTTTCTTCTGTTATTCGTTTTGCAAAGCTATCCGTGATATTCAGAGATCAATGTTTAGAGAAAGACGATTGGTGGAATCCTAACTACGACATTTATTTTTCATATCTGGATCCATATGATGACAGCAACGTTTACGATAAAGCAACAATGAGATTTTTACGCCGTCAAACAATATCCAATGATTTTATCAAGACTATGATCGTAGGATTATATGCATCATCCTTCTCAATTTTGGATAGTCGGGTCAGGGTATTTTATAACTATTTACTAAATCCCTCTGAAAAGGGAGAATTAATAGAGGGTAACATTAGTAAACTTATTGAAAAAATATTAGATTTCTTGAATTTAAACTCCAAGAGTGGGTGTATCGAATTGTTTCGTAATGTCAGAAATACTATACACAATAATGGAGTATATACTCAAGATGATGATACTGTCGATTGCGGTGGAATATCATACAAATTTGAGAAAGGAAATCCACCAAATTATGGTGATTCTTTAGACCTATTGATACTTACAATATTGCCTGAAGTTGTAGAAATATTGGATAAGATAATCTCTCGGTTGTTGGTTGAAAGGATCATTGTAGACCCCTTCGCGACAGAAAATTAGTAAATAGGATAGCTACATAGAATAGCTTTACTATTATATGATAACTATAATAATATGTTAAGGGGATTCTCAAATTTCTTCATCCAGATCGAATCCATAATAGTAAATTTCCGGTCATCTAGGTAGATATTTTTATCTATGGCATGGCGAAATAGCCTTTGTATGCTCCTAGACCATTATGCTTACTGTATAAATCAACAAGTATCCGAAACTCTTTCTTCGGGTGTCCAAGAACGCGTATGTTAGTGTCATAAACAATGATATATTACAAATTGCTAGTGGATCTGAACCAATTACTTCATATAATCAAATTAGAAAAAGATTCGGAGACTATTTTGTATCGATGAATATGTACTATTGTCGCAAAGTCTTTGCTACCTTCCTAAGGAACGAAGGGATTGAACCAGAGATAATTGATCTGCTTCAAGGGCGTATTCCTAACTCCGTATTTGTCAGACACTATTACCGACCAGATCCCTCAAATTTTGATATGATTAGAGAGAAGTTAAGGAAATTGCATAATTTGATTGATGCATAGTATGACAATGATGATATTGGTCAGATATCAGACCTTTTTCGAGTGCAGTTAAAGAAGTATTTAGATATCATTTGTCAATGTGTATCTATAAAAATCACTTTGTTTATGTAACAATGACAATTCTTTAATATCAAATTACAAAACTTCATTTCATGGAACAGAAATCTGTATTTGATAATGCCAAAGCTGAAGCATTTGCTGGAAAGTTGTTGGAGATCCTAAATGGTGGCTGTCTCTCACTTTTGATAAGTATTGGCCATAAAACAGGACTATTTGATACATTATCCGGATTACAGAATCCGAGTACATCAGAGGAAATAGCAAAAAAAGCAAATCTCAATGAAAGATATGTTCGAGAATGGTTAGGTGGGATGGTAGTAGGCGGCATTGTTGAATATTTTCCTAACGAAAAAACATACCAATTACCTCAAGAACATTCGGCGTTTACTACAAGAGCTGCGGGAATTGATAACTTGGCTCTTTTTTCTCAGTATGTTTCTTTAATGGGCTTGGTGGAAGACAAGATTGTAAATTGCTTTAGAAATGGGGGAGGAGTTCCTTATTCAGAGTATCCAGATTTTCAATCTCTCCAAGCGGAAGAAACTTCTAGAGTATTTGATTTCAGATTGATAGATCAAATATTACCTTTGGCAGGTAAAGATATGATTGACAAGCTTCGCAGTGGTGCATTTGTACTGGAAGTAGGTTGTGGGCGCGGCCATGCGTTAAACCTTATGGCAAAAGCATACCCTAATAGCAAGTTCTTCGGATATGACTTTTCAGAGGAAGGAGTGGAAGCTGGAATAAAAGAGTCTAAAGAAATGAATCTCACAAATGTTGAATTTGAAGTTAAAGATGTCAACACTCTAACTGATACTAACAAATATGACCTAGCCATGGCCTTTGATACTATTCACGATCAAGCTCATCCTACAACAGTATTATCAAAAATTTATGAAGCCTTAAAACTTGATGGAACCTTTCTAATGCAAGATATTGCTGCTTCCAGTAATATTGAAGAAAACATTCAAAATCCATTGGCCCCCACCCTTTACACGTTCTCAACAATGCACTGTATGACTGTATCGTTGGCTCAAGACGGAGATGGCTTGGGTACAGTTTGGGGGCGACAAATGGCAGAACAAAAGTTAAGAGAGGTCGGCTTTTCAGGACCAATTGATGTAAAACAGATTGAAGGAGATATTTTGAATTACTACTATGTGGTCAAAAAGACCTGAGGACACAAGACTTTAATCGATTAGCGAGAATGTAGTACGATTACGGGATTTAATTCATAAGGCCTTATGACTCCAGCGACGCTATTTTTTAATCGCTAGATCAATATATTGTCAGGTTCGATGCTAAAATAATTTGAACAAAAGAACGAAAATCCTTTTCTATTACCTTGGCGAAAGATTTGCATGAATTATGAAGAAACTGTAAAGGAGATTGAGGATACATTTGGAATAATACCTGGGTTCATGAAGGATGCTCCACAAGATATTCTTATCCAAATGTGGCCATTGTTTAAGAAATACCAGATGGGAGAATCTATAATTCCTCAAAAGTACAGGGAAATGATGATGTTGGCAGCCGCAGCGGCAACTAAATGTCCGTATTGTCAAACATATCATAAGGAAGTCTGCAAGATGCTGGGCGCCACTGACGAGGAATTAAATGAGCTAGCTGCAATTATCGGAATGACATCATTTTGGAGTAACGTATTACATGTCCAAAACTATGACTATAACAAATTTGTGCAGGAGCTAAAGCAAATGGGAGAACACGTTTCGAAAAAAGGTAATCCTTGACATCTATTGAAATAGTGACTATTAATATATGGCGCTAGTGACAGGAATGACAGTAATCTCGAGCCCCTTCCCATTCATTTACCATTCATAGTTCGAAGGGAGGAAGGGAGTGTTCTTCCATTAAATGCTAAAGTTATTCATGAAATGGAAGGTTTGTTTTTCTATATAAGTTAGGTTGTTCTAACAGAGGAGATAATACTATCAATGGACACAAAATACCGTAAAAGAGGAAGTATTACCCTAACATTCATTTCAAAAAAATTGCTTCATCATACTGATAAACTCGTCATCTGACATTTTTCTTTTGGCTTCCATCCATTGTTCAACGTCTTTACCTGCAACATATCGTAATTTGTGGTCTGGACTAGTAATTGCCTCAAGTATAACTTCAGCCACATATTGTGGTGTTGAACCGTTGGCAATCATCTTCTTTACGTTAGATTCCATTGCTTTCATTAATGGAGCGTAAGGAGAATTAGGATCCTGAGATTTCTTTGCAATTTTAGAAGCATGATGAAAGTCAGTATCAATCACACCTGGTTCTATTATCACTGTTCTTATACCAAATTGTTCTAACTCATATGACATTGATTCACTTAAACCCTCGACTGCAAATTTTGTACTCACATAAGCAGAGCCGGTAGGGTAACCAAACCTTCCTACACCAGAGCTTATGTTAACAACCACACCTGATCTTTGTCTTCTCATAATTGGCAAAACAGCCTGAGTCGTTATTATAAGTCCGTACACATTCGTTTCATACTGTTCCTTTATTTCATCAATAGTAAGGTCTTCAAAGGCACCAGATAACGCATAACCAGCGTTGTTAACCAATATATCTATTCGGCCAGCTTCGTCATAGACATTTTGAACTGCATTTTTTATCGAATAATCATCGGTAACATCAAGTTGAACAAAGTGCATGTCAAGTTTTTCTTTCTCTGCAATGGATTTTATTTCTGAACTTTTTTGCAAGTCCCTCATCGATGCATAGGTTTTAAAGTTATTTCTTGCAAGTAAAAGTGCAGTTTCACGGCCTATTCCAGCTGAGCCTCCAGTGATAATTACTACCTTTGAATCTGATGATGATGACATGCTAATATGTAATTAAAAGATTTGATGTTTTATTTCTTTACCTGCCTGTAGAGTAAAATAAGTCTAAATCAAAATATAATATGCTTTATAGACAATTCCAATTTTAATATAGATCTGTAAAACAGATTTAAAAATACATACAAATTAAAAAAGTATTCATATAATTGAAAATGGGAACTGTCGTGTTTCCTGCCGTATTTAAAATGACGTTGGCTATAATAATGACTATTTTATCAGTTGTTGATTTAGACCTATCTTTTATTTAATTTTTATATAAATCATCTTGCCCTGTTAAAATAAATTAATTCAAATAGCCTAAATAATTCACCTCTTGACAAATAGAGTGGACCATCTTTGACTATGAATCAGATATTTGCAACAAGAGGAATTCGCGGCAAAAAAAACATGGAACTAAGAGAATAGAGTGATCATCATTCATCATTCATCATAACTTCCTCGGTCGGGGTTTTAATAGATGAAGTATTTTCATACGTAAACCCAACCTGATGGCAGATTTAATTTCTCATCGTAAGTAGGGTATTTCGGATTCTTTGGATCATAATTCGGCTTAAATATTAAAATATTTAGTATTCCTAAGAATTGTTTAAGTATAATAATTACTCTCGGTATTTTGGCTACAATTGACTAGATATTGATACGCAAAGATTATTTGACTCATACCTCGTCGCATGGTATTGCATTTGCTTGTTAATTTCTTATAATGCTTATAATTTATTTAGGGCTATTATTGAACCAAAATTTTTTTAAATATTAATCGTACTTTATTCAAAGCTAATGCCCAGTGAATATACAAGGCGACAGTTTACTAGTTGGTTTAAGGAAACTTACCCTCAAGAATATTATTTTTTTAATAAAATTGAATCTAATCTTGGCAAATTATATTCCAATGATTATCTGGTTCTTAATGACGGTGAATTCGCAGAGATCTCAATACAAATTCGAAAACTTGAAGGCGACAAATACCACTTAGCCACTAATCAATATGGAGCGATTTTCCTTGGTTCATTATTCAAAACGATTTTGGAAGAATTCAATAGCAACATGGAGTCTATAGTCTCAAAGAAGATAAAAGATGAATTTGAAAGTAAACTCGCCATCAAGTGTTCAAATTGCGAAAACTTGAATTTATCGGGATCAAGGTATTGCAATAATTGCGGAACAGGTTTGGATGATGTCAGCACTAACCACAGAAAATCAGAACGCTAATAATATCGACCTAATTTTTCAATATCTCGTTAAGAGAATTCATCTTGCGGCTCTGATAGATATAATACGAATATCTGTTCAAGTAACGTATCTGAATAGAGGTAAAGGAGACTAACACAAATATCAAATTCTATCAGAAGATGCTTTTTAATTCAAGGTATATGACCACAATAGAAAAGCAGCCTGAATAGACTGAGATTTTTGATTGCGCCTATTATTCAAAGATCCAGTGCAATCTCGCTCACTATTTTACTCGCTCCTTTCCTAACAACCACGTCATATACAAAACACTTATTTCCGATCCCTGTGAATAATCAAGTACTTTTTATCAAATAGAAAAGATTAACTTCGAATTCTATAAAATTTATAAGCACATATACTAATGAACAATTAATGAATAACAAGATTTTCAAGAACACCTCTTTTTGCATCCTTTTGAGTGCATTCGCGATGTTAATTTTTACTTCCATTATATCTGGTTCGCATATGATGGTATTCCACAGTTCGTATGCACAAGTAGGGAGTATGTCTACTCTTCAGAATACTCCTGCAACTTTTGCTGTAAGCATAATCCCAGGCGCAGCTCAGAAAGACAGTGCATATCACTATTTCCCGCCTGCGATTAATGTACCTATTGGAACTACTGTCGCCTGGTTTAACAATGATTTTGGTCAGCCTCACACAGTTACAAGCGGGGAACCAGACTCATCTCATACTGGATCCGTCTTTAACTCGGGAATAATGCCAGCCACAGCCAATTCATTCTTTCAATATACTTTTGACAAGCCTGGAAATTATGTCTATCATTGTATAATTCATCCTTGGAGGACCGCAATAGTAACTGCTAATGATGCTTATGAGAAAGGTCATTATTTACAAATGTCCTCGGGAGTTGGATCGGTGCTTAACCTTACGAAGGACTTTAGAACATTGCTTAATTTTGAACCTTTAACCGTTGCGCTTGACAAGACTACCCCATTAACATATAACATCACGATACAAAATAAAGATCAAAATAGCACCGAATTCACAGAAACATTTGTTACTTCTGGGGAATCTCTACCTCTTGAATTAATACAGAGCAATGAAAACCAAACTAGCGTTTATGGTCCTGACTTTAGCAGTACTGGAGCTTACCATGTCAACGCACCTTTTCTTAAAGGTGAGCAAAACTACATCATAAGAGCAGAATTGACCGCAATAGATTCGCAAACTCCTGAAACTCCTTTAGTCGATGAGTTTACCTTCCGAACAGTTGAGTAATAAACCCACGAATAGCCCATTTTATTTTTTTGTGCTGGTAAATTGATTGATTAGTCTTTATGGATCTTTGTTTGACCAAGCCAGGTAGTTTGTGCTAGACTTATAATGTATTCAAGGCGAACTAAATTAACTAGAGTGTTTGGCTACGGTTTTAATCCCAGTTAATCGTAATTTCATTACCACACATAGTATCATTTAGTCTGGGCGCGTGGGGGATTGTCCCCTATGGTGGTGGGGTTCTAATACATTGCTGTTGTTTCACTAGACATCAGAAAGCGGTGACCCAGTTGACATCAATTCGATATCGTATCTTTATATGCATTGGCTCAAATAACAGAACGATAATGGTGCAAAAGCAGCGAAATGAAACTGAGGATATAATCAGACTCAAGCATTATGAAAAGTTAAATAATGATTTAGAATTGGAAACATCATGGAAAAATCGGTAATAATTGTATTGTTTATTGTACTTTTGATTGCAGTATTACCCACTAACGCCTTGTTTGCATCTAAAGGAAATAAGAGTCTTGTAAATCAAGATATGGTTAGTGCGGATTCTAATAATTCTAGTATAGTTTACGATTCGAATTCAAGCCCATTTAATATTTCCTATGCTGACTGGACTGAAAAGTGGTGGCAATGGACGTATTCCATACCTTGGAACAAGAATCCATCATATGATGATACTGGAGAGCACTGCGATGAAAATCAAAATGGTCCAGTATGGTTTTTGACTCAAGCATTTGAACATCCAGTTGAACGTACTTGTAACATACCTCAAAATACTGCGTTGCTAATTACAATATTAAATTCTGAATGTTCTTATGCGGAGTTTAAAGAACTGAAAACTGAAGAAGAACTAAGAGAATGTGCCAAAAATATACAGGATTTTGTTACTGGAGCAAAAGCTTCCCTAAATAATATCACTATACCTAATATAGATGAGTATCGTATTCAAACAGATTTGTTTAACTTTACATTGCCTCAAGATAACATATTGAATTTAACTGCTCAGACAACACAAGCCGTAGCGGATGGAAATTGGCTTTTTCTAAAGCCACTGCCTCCAGGTAACTACGAGTTGAAGGTAAAAGGAGAAATAGATTCTAAAGCATCTGCAAATGAAACAGGTGGTAATGAATACAATGGACCAATTGGTTGGAATCAAACTACTATATATAATTTATTGGTAAATTAACAGATTTCTACTTTAATTTAACCCTGCTTCTACATCTTATATGTTCTTTTAACATCGATGCAATGGTAAATTTAAATATCCTTTAATGGTAATAGTCCTACTCCGATGGGATTAAGTTCCCTGTGGTAATAGGGTTCTAATGCAAATACAGATTTTCCTAAGACAAGAGGATTGTAAAGGATTTGAGGGTATTGAAATTAAGTCAAGTTCACAGCGTTCTTAGAGCATATTTCATCCCCATCAATAATCACATTGATATTAATTAACGATAAGATTTATTGAAATCAAATATAACCAATAATATCAAAGATCTGCACGTCACTGGTATGAGAAAGAAAAATATCTGACACTAAAAGTATTAGCTTTGTGGGAAAAACTTGGCTAGATATGCAATTTTAGTATTGAATATGTTAAATGACTTTATTGAAGGTAGTTTAAAATATGAAAGGGCATTAGAGATTATTCCAAATATTCGCACTTTGTTAGATATAGCCAGGAATAATCAAATTCCTATTTTTTATTGTGTAGATGAACACCTTCCGACTGACAGTTATGAATTAGAGCTATAGGCACCACATGCAATGAAAGGTACAATTGGACAACAAATTAATGATGAATTGAAACCACAAAAAAATGACACAGTTATTACAAAAAGAACGTATAGTGCATTTGATCGAACTAACTTGGATAGATATTTAGCCAGAGTATATGATGGAAAAGGTGCAGACTCAATAATAATTACAGGAGTACACACAGACATTTGCGGAAAACATACATCATACGACGCTTTTACAAGAGGTTTGAAAATCATAATAGCAGAGGATGGAGTACAAGCCTTTTCAGAAGCAGATCATATATCCGGTCTTGAATATATTAAAAAAATTTATGGCGCTGATATAAAAAAAATAGACAAGATTATCGAACTTCTCGTTGCCAATAAACTATAACTAAATCAGTATAACAAAAGAAGACGTGTAAAGTCATTATATGGATCAGAACTATAAATTATTCGAATTTCAGTTAACTACATTAAGTGCCAATTTAAAAGATGTTTCAATATTTGAAGTTATAAAAAGTATTTAATTTATTACTCTAACTAATACAGTTCTCATCTATTTTAACAGATCACCTTTTAACAATGTATGAAATTCATTATCAGTTAGTTCTTTTTTAAGCCTCGAGTATTTTTTTGAATCGTTTCCAACTGTCATTCTTAAGATAGGGCTAGAAGTATTCGATTCATCAGAGACTATTCCAATACTAGTGATTATTTCGTCCGCAACAACCCTCGGATGAGGAGCTTTACTCATGGCATTGAAGTAAAATGTCAAGAATCTTTGCATGGTGTCATTGTAGAAGGATAATGAAGTACCCTTCTTATCATCGCCAAACTGGTTAATCTGAATCCCTTTTTTATCTACGCCATATTTATTTGACGGCAAAACTAAATCTTGTGCAAATTCGGTATTTATTACTCCAGGTTCAATTAATACCATTTTGATTCCAAATGGTTCTAATTCGTAAGATAAAGCTTCACTCATTCCATCTACTGCAAACTTTGTAGCAGAATAAACAGATTGAGAAGGTATTCCAGCCAATCCCGACATAGAACTAACATTAATTATTATACCACTTTTTTGTTGCCTCATGGTTGGAAGAACATTTTGAATTACTCTCATGATACCAAAAACATTCGTCTCAAATTGCTTTCTAATTTCATCCATTGTAAAGTCCTCCATTGCTCCAAACAAACCATAGCCAGCGTTATTAACTAGGATGTCAAGTCGACCATATTCATTTACTATTTTTGTTATTGCTTTATCTACCGAATCATTATCATCAACATTCATTTCGAATAAATTTATTGGGATATTTTCTTTCCGTGCTATACTTTCTATTTCAACCGACTTTTTTAAATCTCTTATGGTTGCACAAGTTAGGAAACCATTTCGAGCAAGTGCTAAAGATGTCTCAAGGCCTATGCCTGTTGAGCTTCCGGTCACTACTGCTACTTTTTTGTATTCGCCAGACATAACATAAAACATGAGATGGAACAGGACTAAAATGTTTTATTATATGTGTAGTCGCTGTTAACTTAGGCGTTTATCATCTCCTTGTTATGATAATCTGCAAATAAGATTTAACCAATTCCGTACGTGTTTTAGTTTACAATTTTTTACATTACAAGGAAAGTAGTCATCAAAGCTTTCAGTCCTGTCTTTGATATACTGTATAGTTCTTTCGATAAGGCTTTTCTCTAGAGGAGAATGAATATGATACCTATATCGGTATTTTAAATAGGATTCTAGTATGAAATTAGAGAATAGCATTTCTTAAAAACTTTGTTAAGTTCCTATTCATCAAGATTTAGATCACTTTTCTTCGGAAGCATATTAATGGATCGGGCCCGGTGGGCTTCAGGACGAATTCGGTCCTATAGTGTGGGTTCTGCAGATAAATGACTCACCGAGAATACTATTCATTTAAGTTAATTTAAGATAGTATTATTCTACGCTCCTCTCATTGCTATTTGGCAGGTCCATTACACTACCTTTATTTGGCTTGTCTGGCTGTTCTAGAACTCTATCATCTTGTATAGGTGCCGAAGGACCTCTTGGTGAAGGTGTATCAATATAGGCTTCAGTGCAACTGCTTGGTGGAACTGTGTTTAAGCACGTTTGACACCAATTGATGGTTTTTCCAGGATTCAGTATATCGGGCTCATCCCAGCAACACGTAATATATACATCTTCCTTACCATCAGGGGGCATCATTAATAGAGCATTCATTTTTGCTACCAAAATTTGGATCTGGTGGTAGAGCAAATACCACAGGCGCGCTAAAAGCCAAACATATCAAAACAGATGCTAAAGCAATATCGCTTTTGGCTTTCATTAGGATAAAAACTCTCTTTTAATCCTAATTTCTAGACTATAATTATGATGAATAAGTTTTTCACGTACTTGGCTATAATTGATTGTATACATAAATCTCGATAAATGTCAGAAATATTTGAGAATGTCTAACTAATTCTAAGAATTTTAGACTAACTACAACATCTAACTAATTCTAAAATTTTTTAACTAACAAAACAATAACCTAACTTGAAATCATTAGACTAGTTAAAGACAACTGGCCCGGTGGTATGTGAAACAAATTTGACTCGATTTTATCACTATTTTATAATAAATAACATGACAATTCGTGAGTATTGCTTTAAGTAGACCTATTGATCATCAAAAAAACAAAAAAGAGATTTAGTAAAACAGTAGTTTGATTGCTACTACTTAGTTAGACTATTACCACTTCCTATAGGTTGGTTAGCATTTGGGTTAGGTGGATTATAAGGACAACCTAAAGCTGAACAGGTGATAACTCCTTCTGGTTTTTCGCTTCCATCAAGTGGTACACAAATAGGGTTAGGGCTATTGGGGTCGTATCCATACCCAGGCGTACAACCTATGGTTATTAATGTCGAATTGCTGTTGACTACAGGTAACTTATTTCCTATAATTGAATTGTCTGAGATACTCGAATTGTTTTGTACTTCACCTGTGGATTCTTCACCTGTGGATTCTTCACCTGTGGATTCTTCACCTGTGGATTCTTCACCTGTGGATTCTTCACCTGTGGATTCTTCACCTGTGGATTCTTCACCTTGTTGAGGAATAGCAGAACCATAAACTGTATTTTCAATATCCATCGAATAAGAAGATAATAACGCGACAGTGACCATGGAAGTTATTAATGCAAATAGCATGGCGATTAGGAAAATGGGTTTATTAGCCAATTTTATTCAGATATTGATTCTCAGAGTATTATAAATACGTTTAAGCGTAAATAATGATAAGGTTTTCTTTGTTATCAACTGAATTTTTTTATAATCTTTTTTAATAATATCGACAGTTTAGAATTACTATATCTCTAATTTTAAAATTAAGTTGTTACTAAATTAAATCGGCAGCGCAGTCGGATTATGTGACCTAGGATATAAGGGATCGATAAATGTCATGAGACCATCGTCAACTACCGATTAGAACTTTGGAATTATCTAAATTTGAAGGGGAGACTTGCTATCTAATGCATTGTTAGACTTGTCCATTGACCAGGTACCGGATTCGTCGTCATTATTGTCCATGGAGCCACCATCATCTGAATCGTCGTTGTTACCTGATGATGATGATGATGAGGAGGGGCCACCATCATCGCCATCCTGTGGTGACCCGCTAGCATACATGATGGCTGAAGTAGGTAACACAAACAATAAAGTTACTATCAAAACTAATAGCAAATTAGTTATTCTATACATGTTTCTCTTATAGGGCACATACATAAAAAGACATTGCCATGTGTGATTAGTCAAAGTGAATGATTGTGAACGAGAAAAAGTCTATTCTCATTAACACATCATATGCTGACACTTTTTATTTTTGCTTTCTGAATATTGATATCTTCATATTTCTGATTTATTCAAAGTATTTGCAGATGATGACTTTATAGTGATTATAATGATTGGGAGTCTTCTAGTTTGTTTGTCATATGATCCATGAAATGGGGTGTGTATATGACAAACTGAAGTTAATGCACTGTCTCAATTACTTGGTCAATACTACCACCATCAGAAGATGCCATAGGTTTTAGTAACAATATTAACATCCAGGTTCAAGGAAACTCGGGTAATAACGTAGGTGGCCTATCAGGCGGTAATAATGTATTGTATTCGGCTTGACCCATATTCCAAGAACAGTCAATTATACAGAATAGTACTTTTGAATCCTAAAGATAGCGATCGCAAATTATACAAGATAAGTGGATTATCCATATCAATGAAAAAAACCGACTCTTTTCTTTTCTAAAGTGAATAGTTACGAGACAGGCTGACTTGATTATATCAGATAGTTACTATAAATAGGTAGCTGGTTCGGTGGAAATCATGATGATATCCACATGAGTTGAATGTATCACAAAATTAAATTATCCCACATGGAAATACGGATACCAAATTTGGAATGTTAATGTTTTCTCTTTGATATCTCGAGGAAAAAATATACTATTGCAATGATTTCAAATCTACCCGCAATCATATTAAAAATAAGAGATATTTGAGAAATATTACTCATAGTTGGAGAGGTTATCCCTGTGGTAATCCCAGTTGTTGTCAATGCAGAAACCGATTCAAAAAGCGAATTCAAAAAGCCCTTTTGCTCAACAACCCATAATATAATCGCGGTGGCAAAAGATACAACAATAAATAAAGCTATAATTAGTAGGGCCTCTCTAAATGTTTTTTCTTCCTTTATCTTTTCAGATTTTGACTCATACTTGTTATGGGCTTGATTATTATACCGCGATGAAACTCCAGAGATGGACTTTGTCGAATCATCTGCGATAAATCTTTTTTTTGTTATTTTCTGCACAATTTGGAGAATTCTTCCTACCTTAATACCGCCAGCCATCGAAAAAGCCGTACCACCAATTAACATTATTATTATCAATAAAATCTTGCCTTCATCTGATAACACAGACATTTCAATAAACTGAAAGCCAGTGTTAGTAGAGGCGCTTATGACCTGAAACATGGCAAACATCGGCTTCGATGAAAAGTCTGTAGATGCAATCAAAAAGTAAAAAACAACAATTGAAATGGCGGTGATGGCCAAAAATGTGTAAATTTCAGGTCGCATCTTTGTTGTGTGCATTTCTTTACTAAAAATAGCGTAGTGAAATGCGAATGGAAGAGCAGAGATAATCATTGCGGACATGAGAATAAACATCTGGGCAGTGTCCTGAATGTTGAGCGCGGTGGAACTTGGAACGAAACCTCCTCCAGTGATGGCACTAAATATTAGCGAAAGGTTGTAGATAGTGCTCTCATACCCAAATAAATAGAGCAGAGTGGTCAACAATACCGTATATATCGTGAATATGACGGCTATTGTCAAAAGCAACTGCTTTAGTCTTAGGGCCACTCCACCAATCATACTCTTCATGTGGGCAAGTTTTTTCTCAGGGTAAAAGAAGGCCATAATTAGGTAAACGAAACTTAAGCCCCCAATCCACTGGGTAAAAGAGCGATAAAAGTCAAAGCTTTTTGGCAAGTCTTCAGGATGCATAATCTCACTAAGGCCCGTTGTGGTAAACCCCGATGCACTTTCAAAGAAGCTCTTAACAACTAGAGAAAAAGGATCAAGGTTCTTGTAAAATGGGTTGACATACATATATGGTATACTTCCAAAAAAACTCAAAAGGATAAAACTTGAAACCATTAGAACTGATGCCTGCCGCAGATTCATTGGTGTTTTTTCACCATACGCGTTTAATACAAAACCCGTTACAAACATGAATGTGATGCACAAAAATATACCAGCCGCGGATTCTAGCTCTCCCATCGCGATTGCGAGCATGGCCGGGCCAATAAACAAAAGACCCGCAAACTGCAGTATAAAACCAAGGTTGCCCCATATCGGTTTATAATGTTCCCTAATTACTACTCTATATGGTCTAAATGTTTTCTCCAATACAGAAGTCCTAATAGCGTGAGCAAGGCCTTCCTGGGTCACAATACCCAAGATATGTATGTTATCAGTGACTGGGATTCTTTTTATTACATTTAACCTCATAAGCTCAAGGGCTTGTCTTGCATTAGCCCTTGCAGATATTGTTATGATGGGTGAAGACATAATACTCTTTAAAGAAACCTGGTCTGAATCTTCGCCTTTCATAACAATTTTGTCTAAAATATCGCTGTCGGTAATAATACCGACATATTCATCTTTTTTATTCTTGACAATGATTGTTTCAGCTTTTTTATCATGCATCAGTTTGACAGCGGAAGCTGCGTCTGTTTCTTCATCCAATATAACAAGCTGATGATGCATGTATGAGATGACGGAGCGATCGAGGGGTTCTGTGACCATTATTGTTTCAGATTAAAGATCGACTTTATTCAGCGATGTTTAAACTTTACTTGTTGTATGGTGATAATGATGCAGGCAAGCAATGACAAACTCACGTTTATTTACTAGATGTAAATGATTTATTTTGGGCTGTGACTGAATATCACTAATGACTATTTGATTCTTGTTTTCTTAGGTACAATATTTGTTGCCTCTTTTTTGGAATCAAGGACCAGAATTCCATATACTATGATGTTGGTGGGATTGGGAATTATAATCAGCCTTGCAACTTTGCTCGTTAATGGATTTGACCAAATAAAAATTGACTCTAACTTAATAATAAATTTTGTAATTCCTCCACTCATTTTTGAAGCAATGATGAGAATCGACTACAAAGACTTTACGAGGGTAAAGATTTCTGTTCTCTTGCTATCTACCATAGGAGTGGCCATCACAACTATTGTTGTGGGATTATTATTAATGTACTTTCTACATCTACCGTTCCAATTGGCATTCTTATTTGCAGCATTAATTTCGCCTACAGATGCTGCCATAGTCATCAAGACTTTTAAAATGATAAAGGTACCTCGATTGCTTTCAACAATTGTTGAAATGGAGTCTTCTTTTAATGATGCGACAGGTATAATTATTTTTACAGCAGTTGCTGGAATAGTGTTTGGTGCAGTGCCGACATTTACCAATGACGCCATTGGAGATTTTTTTGCAACGGGTATCAATGAAAAAACACAAATGAACTTGGATATATTGCGTGAAATTGGCCTATTTCTTCTAGTGTCCCTTGGGGGAGTAGCAGTTGGTTTGGCAATCGCAATAATAACTAACAGGCTTCACAGTCTGATGAATAATCCTTTTTCAGAGATATCATTAACTATAACTACAGTATTCGGTTCAGCAATGGTTGCAAATGCTTTTGGACTTTCGGGTTTAATTGCTGTTGCAACGGCTGGGCTTTATTTCGGTAATGTAACTATGAGAAAGGAATCCTCGATGAGCAAAGAAGTAAGAGACACGGTATCTAACTTTTGGGATATTGCAGCTTTTTTTGCCAACTCTTTGGCTTTTCTTTACCTTGGAGTAACCATGAACATAGTAAGCATTGGCCAGGAAATGCCCCTTATAATCCTGGTTTTTGTGGTGGTGTTAATAGGTAGGGCATTGTTTACATATCCCATTCTTGCATTGGTAAACAAATTTACTACGGAAAGTGTTCCTTTGTTTTGGCAAAACATTATAATGATTGGAGGGATGAGGGGAGCGATATCTGTAGCCTTAGTAACGTCTCTTCCACAAAGTGAAATGAAAACCAGTCTTGAAACAATAACTTTTGGAGTTGTATTACTATCCTTGGTTATACAGTATATCGTCTTGTCAAAATACATTAAGCGAGTAAATGCAAAGTTTGACGATAGTATCAAAGTATAAAGTAACAAAAAAGTATAGAACCAATAGAAAAGGTCTAAAATAAATCATTTCCTTTAATCTAAATGAAATATTATTTCTCAGAATACAGCGATATTCTCTTTTTTTTTAGAACTAAAACAATTATACGTAATTCATTGTAATTCGGATACTTTATTCCTAAAGTAGTAAAATGTAATATTAGATAAATGTAATTTTAATGGCTTTCATATAAGACAGTAGTCATCCATTATTAAGTTGTAAAACATATTTTTGGAAACAAGATTATCACATATCGAGAGAATTTCGAATCAAACTATATCATTATTAAACTATTATATACAAAAAAACGAGGTGGGGTGTTGGTTTTATCACAACTCAAAATGCTATAATGCCCATGCATCCAGAAGATGAAGCAAAGACCATATCAGAATATGATTATGGTTTACATTGTTTGGTTATCTACTCTGATTTATCTATGTTAAGGCAATTTTACTCACATTATATACCTAAACAAATCAAGCACAAAAAAAAATTTATTCAAATCATGCCTTTCTATGAAACAGAAGAATCTGTTAGACAAGTTCTCTATGAAGGATACAAAAGATTTAACACTGATAAAATTAGAGAAGGAGAGGTAGAAGAGAAAAAATATTGTAAATTTAACAAGAAGAGAAAATTTATCTAACCCAGAGATAATCAAGGAAATACATCAGGAAATAGTATTAACTTTTCAAATAAAATCTAAGTGGGAAATTCAGAGAAACGCTAATCTGTCTAAATATGATGTAATCACTGTTTGGGTAAAATGCAAGAATTGTTCTCAAATTTATCCAATTCCGATAGAAATCGAGAAAGAAAAATTAGATCAGATGGAATGTTACCATTGTAAAAATAATACTATGGAGTTTTATAATTTTGAACAAGAAATGAACAAATTGTTTCGAAATAGATATCTAGATAGGTATTAATTACGAACTTTATCTGATGGAAATGCACACTCCTTCCACCGGTGCTCTAGATATATTTATTTCATGTAGATATCTATCTAACTTGAGGATACTTGTTCAATGAAATTCATATTGCACGTAGAAAAATTGCTTGCCTTCCATTGTAAGAGCCTACCCATCTATGAGATGGATCTTCATCTGATGGTTTACGTGGGGAATTTAGATACCTTTAATGTTGAATTCCGTCTGTTCTACTAAAATATAATCACAAACTAACTTTGTATTGATCGGATTGATTTTTGCTAACCTCTTTAATGCAGTATTGAAATAAGGTCGTGACAAAGATTTAGTTATTAGTTTAATATTTCTATCGAGATCTAAATCACTATAAAAATCAGGGGTGTTATTCCCTATCAAATTACTATCCCCCAGATTAGCCAAGAATAATTAAAATTTTCAAACTTGGTATATAACATTTGATGAAGAACCCACATTTAAGGCGCCGGGAGAGGGATTTGAACCCTCGAGGCCCTCACGGGCCACAAGCTATATAGTTTCCTAATTTCCAGGCTTGCGCCCTTCCAGGCTAGGCGACCCCGGCTTTTGATTAGATGATAATTGTCCTCTTTTTATGTATATCTAATATTAATTTATTTTTTAAAACTAGCTCATTTCTATCCTGTCGATCATACGGCCGGACAGCAAATCAAATTTATATATCTTTGAATGGCCCGTGCTAGCTTTATGATCTTGAACATCGGAATAAAATAGAAAATTTTGATTACATTGAGTACATACCCAAACAATATTTAGATCTTTGTCATTCATCTCTTTGTCTAAGCATACGATTCAAACATACGATATAAGCAGTTTGAAAACAAATAATGTTAATTTATTTTGATTATTCTTTAGTAAAAATAACTCCAATTATTATAACGAGAAAGTGTAAATAACTATTTTAATACAGCGCTGTTTAGATTGTTTATTACATGATATTTCTATGTATTAATCAAACTCTCTTGACATCGTTAATAAACGGTTGCCATAATTCATAAAGTACTTTTTTTGGATAAGTTTATAGTTGGTTAATTTCCCAGGATTGTTCTTTTTCAAACCGTGAAAAACACAGAAAATGTCCGTCCTGAATTAGTAATTGATCAACTTTTATACTCTGTGATACAAAAACAAATCCAATCATTACTAAACGATATAATCATTCCTTCATTAAAACATGTGTTAAGAATAATTTATTGCAAATCTATTTTATTCAATTATTCATGATCTTGTAAAAGTCACTAGGGATACATGTGTAGAGGATTTAAGGAACATGTATTTGAATTCTCCTGAACTTTCCAACACCAAAAAAAGTAGAAGCCAAATACGTCATAAAGGACTAGAACCCTAAAATCGACTTTGGTATTCTGTCTTTCAAACAAAAGGATTTCCCCGAATCTAGATAGATAACTTCAAAGGATTTATTCTATATTCTTTTAGCAGAAAAAATAACAATACGTCATAAATATCAAATAAATTAATTTAGTACGCTAGAAATAGCATACTTTTAGATGAACGTATTTCATCGGACATTATAAGAGTATGAATAGGGTTAACGAACCAATTGTGGCGTTGCTTCCTCATGTGTTCTTACCCCTAGGATTATGTCCGCAATTAGGTTATAGCGAGTATAGCTGCGTTAGAAGTTATTCTTGATTTAGACTTGTCATAATTATAAATTTATCCTTCACGATAATCGTATCATCAGTCTAGTACAACTTAGAATGTGGTTTTTTTAATTTCCAATATGTGATAATTCTGAATCGACTCTCACTTTATAGTTTATTTGTCCACTAATCATGAAGTTTAACGTGGGGCTGTAAATGATCAACTTATAAATTTAATACTTACAAGATTATCCACATTGGTCTTAAAATTAGGAGTACATGTGTCTATTAGTGGCGGTATTTCAAATTCAGTTGATAACGCTATGAAAATTGGCTGTACCGCATTTCAGGTATTTACCAGAAGTCCAAGACAATGGAAGACTAAAGAATTGACTTCACATGAAACCGAGATCTTTAAAGAAAAATTAGGCAACAGCCCCATTGATCCTGAATCCGTTGTTGTACATATGCCATACTTGCCTAATCTTTCGGCACCTACAAGTGAAATGTATGAAAAATCAATATCAGTATTGACAGATGAAATAACAAGGTGTAATTTGTTGGGTATTCCTCACTTAGTTATACATCTGGGGAGTCATCTAGGTCATGGACCAAAAAATGGGATAAACCAACTTGTAAAAGCTTGTACTAAATCATTATATGCTTACAACGATCTAGGTCAATCAAGGAACAAAGTTAAAATCTTATTGGAAAATAGTGCAGGGCAAAAAAATAGTATTGGAAGTCAGATCGGTGAAATGCAAAGCATATTCGATATCCTTGGGAAAAAAGATTATGGTTTGTGTATAGACACATGTCATTTATTTGCCGCGGGGTATGATTTATCTACTGAAAGTGGTGTATCAGCCCTTGTTGACAATATAGATAGTCATCTTGGCTTGGCAAACATAAAAATAATTCATTTAAACGACTCAAAAGGAGAATTAGGATCGAACCTTGATAGGCACTATCACATTGGTTTAGGAAAAATTGGAGAAAACGGTATTAGATGTTTGGTAAATTACAAGAAACTAAGCCACGTTCCAATTATTATGGAAACTCCTATTGACTCTGTTAGAAATGATATTGATAACATCGAATTCGTAAGAAATGTTCTATGCAAGTGATCACCATTGACAATCATGATTGCCTTACTTTTGTTCTTACACTATTAAGAAAAAGTAGGCAATAAATGATGACTCTACTTTGTTAAATATGATATCAAATTATCACTTTGTTTGATTAAATTAAATAGTTCGAGGTAATTCAAAGATGACAAACGATCAATAGGTTGTGAATTTTTGGATTATTTATCAGCTAAATCTCATTCTTATTCGATTCGGAGTTGCAATCGATCTCTAGATTTCTAATAAAGCTTTATTTTTGGAATAGATCCTATGTTGTTTAATATTGTAATTATCGATACAATTTTGGATTGCAATATAAAAATATTACATAATTGGTGCGAAGAAAACATAGTTTAAATACTATGATACCGCTACTATTTATACCAGACCCATTAACAAGCTCCACTGAAAAAGGTAGTAAAGGCAAAGTGTATTGGTATGCATACTAGGTAAATCCAGTTGTGCTAATGTTCATGCCTTGTAAGAAATGATCAACCATTTAAGGAACTGTTACCCTTTGAAAGGCCTTTATTACCTTTCCTAAATAATATTGGGTGAATGCCCCATTACAAAATTAGCTAGAAAATTTCCAAATAATTTTTCCCTACCCAATCTCAAGCTATTTCTTTATTGTGATTTTACTGGTTCTATTCTCAACTCAGTTGATGGGGATTTTCACATTTCTTAATCAAAAATTACTCCTAGAGTAGAAGAAAGATGTCCAGCTTCGCCTATCCTGTATTAATATGGGGTTTAGGTATTAAGGCAGTTTATGCTCTTTATTATTAAACTTATTAATCAAGATGGTTTACCATATTTGTGATTCGAATAAGGGAGGGAAAACCTGACACGGACCAATCTGAGAAAGTTTTTCTTACACTTGACAATCAGAAAGAAATAGCTTACGATTCTTATCCTGTTGTTATTAGACCACCTGATATGGACCATATAATTTACAAGGCATCTGTTCTGGAAAAACAAATGAGGCACCGGTAGTGATTTCACTTGGTGGTTTCTAAAAGATGTATATACCATTTATGTCATCATAGGATAGGGTAGATGCATGGTCTCTCAATCTTATGAGAATAAATTCGGAATAAAATTATCGGATGATCAACGAATCAGCAATCTTGATAGCAATGGGTTGATCAAAACTGAAGAGTTGGTTCAAAAAATTCCATTATACAACGAAAAGCTTGACGTTACCAAAAGAAGTGAGAATGGGAATTTGAAAATTGAAAAGAAGTGGATTACGGTTAAGAAGGAAATTGAGATTCCTCTAAAATATGAGGAGATTTTCATTAACGACAAAGTTTTCGATTCTTATAGCGATAAGGAGAAAGGTGAAATCTTCTTTCATATAAAAAGCAAGATATCTGACGCATTTTTACGAGAAAAGACCGATGAGAAGGACATCAAACAACCTGAACCAACTGGTAGCGAGGTAGAGATTGTTTGTTGGGATCCAGAAGGATTTGAATCGAATAAGAATGTGGTAAGTGAGATACCGATTTCACTTTCATATGTTACAATAGCCGACCAAACCGGTATCCAACAGGCCGACCAAACCGGTATCCAACAGGCCGACCAAACCGGTATCCAACAGGCCGACCAAACCGGTATCCAACAGGCCGACCAAACCGGTATCCAACAGGCCGACCAAACCGGTATCCAACAGGCCGACCAAACCGGTATCCAACAGGCCGACCAAACCGGTATCCAACAGGCCGACCAAACCGGTATCCAACAGGCCGACCAAACCGGTATCCAACAGGCCGACCAAACCGGTATCCAACAGGCCGACCAAACCGGTATCCAACAGGCCGACCAAACCGGTATCCAACAGGCCGACCAAACCGGTATCCAACAGGCCGACCAAACCGGTATCCAACAGGCCGACCAAACCGATACTCAAGAAACCTTCGAACTCTGGGGTGAAGAAATTATTATCGACAAGAAAATGGTTAAGCTAGCCGAGATTGTTATCAAGAAATATCAAGTCAATGAAAAACGAAAAATCGATGTTGAGGTTAATCGAGAAAAACTTACTTTAAAATTTCCTGGTAATTTCAAGGAAGAAATTTCTTGATTCAGAAGTATTGTATTGGTAATGGATAAATCTTAATCCATATTATTTTATATATCTTGTTATCAATATAATTTGTGCGTGTTAGTAACAATAAGGATAATATAGATTGGAAAAATGTTATTAAAAAAGAAGTAATTGGCACCGACGGTTTAGATTTGGGAGAAGTGGTAGAAATTGGCGATAATTTCATTGTCATACAGAAGGGGCTATTTAACAAGAAAAGGTACGTAATACCAAATTCAACCGCTGAAAGTTTTGATGGGGATATACTCCGCGTTAAAGTAAACGAAAAAGAGTTATTGGGATACGAGGAAACTAACGACCCTGCCTTCAAGGATTATTCTAAATTTAAATCATCAGATATGTCTAAAGAAATGGAAACCAGAATTCCAGTTATAGGCGAAAATCTACAGGTTTCAAAAAAAGTTGTCGAGGATAAGGTTGATATCATAAAAGAACCTGTTAAAGAAACAAAAACCGTTGAGATAGATTTGACTTATGAAAAAGTTACCATTGAACGTATACCCATTAACAATGAAGAAACAGGAATAGAAAAATCTTCTGACCAAACCCAAGGGTTAGGAGGATCAGATGTTGAAAAGCCAGTATCTTCTCAAACCCCTCCTAGTCAAACCCTTGCTGACCAAACCCAAGGGTTAGGAGGTTCAGATGTTGAAAAGCCAGTATCTTCTCAAACCCCTCCTAGTCAAACCCTTGCTGACCAAACCCAAGGGTTAGGAGGTTCAGATGTTGAAAAGCCAGTATCTTCTCAAACCCCTCCAAGTCAAACCCCTCCAAGTCAAACCCCTCCTGGTCAAACCCCTCCTGGTCAAACCCTTACCTACCAAACCCAAGGGTTAGGAGGTTCAGATATTGAAAGGCCAGTATCTTCGAGAACTCAAATTTCAATTCCGCTGAAAAGAGAGGTCCCGGTAATAATCAAGAATCCATATGTTCGCGAAGAGGTAGTTATAAGAAAAAAACCAGTGAAGGAAACCAAAATAATTACTTCAGACGTGACTAACGAAGAAGTTACGTTTGAGGACAAATCAAAATACGATGAGACGTGAAAATTAGATAAAACATTTTTATTGAGATAAGGCGTCCGAGTTTTTCAAGATTTGATCTTGATTAAAACTGTGTTAATTAGAACCTGTGGGAGCCAACGTGTCAGACACTCCTAGGACTGAAAAGTAATCATACCTTCCGCTGATTAAGAGTATTATCCGCTTTTATTGTTAACTTTCGTTTTGATATGATTTCATACCGTGTCTTAATTACTCAATATCATTAAAATCTCATTATTGAATAATTTTTAGTGTAATATGCCTTATTTTGTATTACTTTTTTCATGAAAAAATTGCTAATAAAACATTTTTTTCCCACAAATAGATTTAAGGATCTGAATTTTCATATATGATTAATTATCGATGAATACATATGATGAAATAATACAGCTAGCGCTAGAACGAGGATTTTATTTTCCAAGTAGTGAATTATATTCTGATGCAAATGCTGGATTTTGGGAGTACGGACCCAATGGCGTAAGAATGAAAAATAAATTCTTAGACTTATGGAGAAGAGAATTGGTTAGGAGAGACAACATGCTTGAGATAGATGGATCACAAATAATGAGCAAAAATGTATTCATGGCTTCAGGGCACTTGACCAATTTTACCGACCCAATAGTCAAATGTAAAAAATGTTCTAGCTCCTTTAGGGCAGACAAACTAATACAAGAAGTGGCAAAAATAGATGTGCCTGAAAGGATGGAAAATGAAGGCGTTGACGATTTAATTCTACAAAACAATATTAAATGTCCACTTTGTAAAGGAGAAATTTCTAAATCTGAAAGATTCAATATGATGTTTAAGATAGAGATTGGACCAAATCGAGATGAGGCATACCTTAGACCCGAGACATGTCAATCCATTTTTGTCGATTTCTCTAGATTATTTAAAGTTAGCAGAGGAAAGTTACCTTTAGGTATAGCACAAGTAGGCAAGAGTTTTAGGAATGAAATATCACCAAGACAGGGACTTCTGCGTCTAAGAGAATTTTATCAGGCTGAGATTGAGATATTTTGCAATCCAGCTAAACTAAATGACTTGAATAAGTATGATGAAATAAAGAACACTCTTTTGAGGTTTTATGATACTCGTATAGTAGAACTGTCCGTAGAAGAAGCACTGGAGCAAGAGATCCTGCCAAATAAGTTAGTTGGGTATTATTTAGCATTGCTTGTTGAATTCTTTGATAAGACTGGAATAGACAAGAAGAGGACTCGACTCAGACGTTTGTCAGATCAAGAGAAGGCGTTCTACTCTACTGTTGCGTTTGATTTCGAAGTGGATACATCGATCGGATGGTTAGAACTAGTTGCCTGCAACTATCGCTCCGATTATGACCTAAAGTCACATTCGGCTACGAGCAAAACTAATCTTGAAGTAATGGATGAGGATACTAAAGTATTACCGCATGTATTTGAACTCTCATTGGGAGTGGATCGGTGTATTTACTCCATACTAGAGCATTCGTACTTCATAGATAGGCAAAATGACGACCGAGTTGTCTTGAAACTAAAACCATATCTTTCCCCCATTCACGCAGGTATACTTCCATTAATAAAAAAACAAGAGTTTAAGGATAAGGCTTCTAAACTCTTATCCAATATTAGGCGGGATTTTGATGTTTTCTACGATGAATCTGGCTCAATCGGGCGTCGTTATCGTCGTCTTGAAGAAATCGGAACCCCTTTCGCCTTTACGATCGATCATCAAACCCTCGCAGATGACACCATTACCGTTAGATTCCGTGATTCTATGAATCAGGAGCGAATCAAAATAGATGAGGTACACTCGTTTCTGTCCAAACAAATATTATTTTAACCTGGTTTGAAATGATTGCGCATCGCTTACCAGTATGCGCTGTCTGTTTCATCTATGTGATTTTTCTGTAAGCTTTTATCTTTCCCGACTTCCAAATCTTCTTTAACTTTTTTTTCCTTCATGTATTCTATATAGTACAAGATCAGTGACTCTTCCTTAAAGATCCCTTCGGCTGCTATAACTGAGGGGGTCTTTGTAGTTGGTAACTCTCCACAGCAACTATCCTCAAATTTCTTAATATGATATTTTACAAAATCTATTTCATTATCCTCGAATAGTTCTACAATCTTTTGTGATTGGGGTGAATCATCAATTAGTATGATAGGCTTTCTGGCTCTCATTTAAATCCCTTGTATTATCATCATAAGAGAACAATCAAATTAATATTTTATTGATTACGTTTTAGCAAATATTTATCTCTACTTTGGACCTTTTCAAAACGGTAATAGTAAACTAAAAATAATTTCAATACATATAATAAATTAAAACACTCTTGAAAACGCTTTTAATAAACAATTTTTCACCTTTCATAGGAAACATTGTAGAACTATTGAATGAGCTTGAGAATAGTTTTGAATGTTACGATTGTAATCAAATTCACGCTCTTGATACACATTTAGATCTGCTACAGAGATTTGATAACGTCATCTTGTCAGGCCGTCAACAAAATTCCTCACTTATTAATAAGATTAATTCTCGTATTGTAAAAGGGTGTTTAGTATTGGATAAACCATTGTTGGGAATTTGTTATGGGGGGCAGATTCTAGGCCTGACTCTGGGGTGCACATTAAGAAAGATTCAAAAAATTAAGGATACAATCGATATTGATCTAATAGAACCTACACCTATACTTGACGGTTATAAATCGGTTAAGATGTATGAGAGCCACAATTTCTGTATTTCAACCTTGTCAGATGATTTTAGGCTGTTAGGAACTTCTTCTCATTGCGATAATGAATTATTCTGCCTCAACAAGAAACCATTATTTGGAACACAATTTCATCCCGAAAAGAGTGGCAAACCCGGAAGAGACCTTATGGAGAACTTTCTTAATATACATTAGAACTACCAAATGAAATTTCTCAATAAAGATACTTGTTAGCATTATGATTTTTATTTACTATCTAGTATACTTACGCTGTGTATAAGAATGAAAAAGACAATAATATAGAGATAACACTTCCCCTTGTTAATAAAAATGAAGATAACGTTGTCTTTCCGCTCGTAATAAATGTTTTAACAAAATTCTGGGGTGAAATAACGCCAGATGAAGAAATATCTCAGAGAACTACACTTTACCCTAATCATAAAGGTACAATTTTTATAGAGGGCTTAGAAATTATTGAGAAGAAATTCAATTTATTATCCAAAGTATATCGTGGCTCTTTAGATGATTTGAAGAAACGACTTGGTCAAGGAATCCCTCTAATCGTTATCCTACCTGGGATAAATGAGACTATTCAATTTGCTACTATTGTGACTGGCTATGATCCTGAGGAAAAACGATTAATAACTTATGTTCCTGAACCAGATTCTTTTGGAGCAATTCCAGAAGAAAGATTTCTTAGCGAATGGGCTCAGGAGGATTTTTTGACCTTGATGATATACCCAGAAGATGCCAAAGATATATTAAAAAACAGTTTATTTATGTTTGATAAAACTAATCGAATTTCTCTAGAAGCCGAAAGACTAAAAATCCAAGGTAAAGCCAAAGATGCCTTAGAGTTGCTTACAAAGACACTTGCCAGTAACGAGGAAGAGAAAGACAATCCACAATTGCTGCTGATGATTGCAGGAATTCTTAACGAGCAAGATGATGAAAAATGCGTAGAACTTTATGAAAAGATTATAGAATTAAATCCAAAATTTTACCTGGCACATAGAGGATTAGGTAATTATTACCTTAAGAAGAAGAATTATTCAAAATCTAAACAGTATTATCTAAATGCGATAGATATCAGTCCATCAAGATACGGACCAATTTACAAGAATCTGGGTATTACATACTTAAATCTTGGTAATGATGTCTCTGCAAAAGAATCGTTTAAGGAATATCTTCAACGTGTCCCCAATGCTTCTGATGAAAAAAATATTCTCGAGTTCATAAATTCATAAATGTTACTCTAAAAAATGAACGTTATTGTGATCAGCCTACGTTGCATGACTTTGAAATGAGTAACATGAATTCTCCATTGTCTACAGAGAATAGTCGTGCTATTGTGATGGAACCTACGATAAAGTCTATTTCATTCTTGAAATTCTTAAAAAAATCAGCCAACGATTTGCTAAAATCAAATGAATATAAACCAAAGTCTATCAAAACGGAAGGATTCTACGTGATAATATTCTTACGTGATGATTCACAACTAGTTCAAGCTACCGAGTTATTGCGAAAGATTTCTGGTGTATCTTATGTTTTCATAGCAGCCGTTTTAAAGCTTGAATACGATACTTTATCTAGGAGCATTTTATCAATCGCAACCAAGTTAGTTATGAATGGTGAAAAATACTTGATCAAGATAGAAACTTCAAAACTGACCAAGTCCAAAGATGACGAATTTACATATTTTAAACATGATCTAGAGTTTTTTATTCAAACTGAATTATCTAGCCAGGTAAAAGGTCTTATTCCGGTACAAGATGAATCTCATGCCGATAAAATTTTGTATATACTCATCGGTAACGATATTGCGTTAATAAGCTTATTGGTGCTTAAAGGTTCTGATTGCATCCCGTTTAATTTCTTACAAACTGATGTTGCATGCCCAATTTATGATGATTGTTCTCTGCTGTCGCTAGTACAGGTTTTAGATTCAGGATATATGCCCATGCCAGTTCTTTTCTTTGACAATCAACTTGACTTGATACAAAAAATAAGAAAATTTGATGAAATAATTAGAAATTATCCAATTGAGTTTGTAACATTTTATTTGATCTCTATGCAAGATACACAGCAGTCGTCGGTCCGACCTACAAATAGGGCGTCTAGGGGGCATCATATCTCAAAGGAAAAAGGTAACCCGATTCAAAGCTTGATTTATGAGCAAGTTATTATCCAGATCTTACTCCGTAATGATTTTGATTCCTTTTTTGTAAGCTTTCCATTTGTTCCTTTTATTCATCCTAACTGGTTTATTCAAAAAAACATTAAACTGTTCAATCAATCAAAAAAAATACTTCTCACGCCTCTTCTTTTTGGTTGTCCTCCACAAGCATTTGAGAAGAACCTGACAAAATTAGTTGGCTTAAACTCTACTATCAATCAAGGCATTCTTATCCGAAATTATCTAGATGACAGTGAACCAAAGGATTTTGCAGAGGCTACAGATAGGTATACAAAATCAATTAACACCGGTGACTTTGAGAAATTTTCATTAAACGTACGAAAGAACGATATCTTTGACATTTTGGATTCCGTCTAGTTTGTTACTTAATTTCATCAGATCTGACATTTTATCTCTATAAGAATTATCATAAATCAAATCGTTTACCGCATCGATAAGCATGGTCTGATTCATTTTTTTAGAATCAATTGCCTTGCCTATACCAAGTCTCTCAATCTTGGAAGAATTTGACATTTGTTCTCCGTGGCTTTGAATAGGAATGGAGATAATCGGTTTTCCGTATTGAATGGCTTGTGATATAGCTGTGTGTCCTCCACGCATAATTATGACATCCGATAGAAAATAAATTTCGTCTTTGTACGGGCACCACTCAAAATACCACATATTACTAGATATTTTTGTGGGGATCGTATTGCCGTTTGACTTTCCTTCGGAGAATACAAATTGAACAGATGGTAGATTCTTAAAAACATCTATGAGCTTCTTTATTATAGGTATCCTGGTGCCTGTAGGACCACTTATGTGGACAAAAATGAGTGGTTTTGTACTGTCAATTTGTAGGACCTCTTTTGCCTTTGAAAGACTAATTTCAGTAATTTTAGCCCTTGGGGTTATGAACCCAACATAGTCTAATTTAGACTTGATTGATTTTACGGAATTTATTGTACTCTCTGAAATGGTGTATGGTGGAGGTAAGTCTGGTATTAGAATTCTGTCTGACATGTTCCACATGCCTCCCATAAGCTCACCATTGCAAGTTTCAAAAAATCTAACGGCTTTGAACTCTTGTAGTCTGGGAGTTAGTAGAAGCTTAACTTGATTGATTACCAAGATATTTGGTAGATTCAATATTCTCGCGGCTATGAGGGGAGATAACCGGGAATCAGATATTATGATCTGGGGTTTGAAATTCTTCAAGTATTTTATTTCTTTGTTTATTTGAACAGGTAAATTGACTAGCCATTGAGGTATCTTATTTATATTACTCATAACTGAAAATTCGCCATCTTTTCCCCACATAAATTCCACTGGAGGAACTTTTTCACACTCATATCCTTGGCTTTCAACGTAATTGCGGGCTTCTCCAAATGAAGAAAATCGCATTTCAATGCCGGGCCTTTTTATATTTTCGGCTAAGATTAATAGTCTGCTGGCGTGACCCAAACCCACGCCATATGGTGCCAAATAAACCCTTTGCATCATAAACACGATTTTTGAAGGGACTAAAAAGTGTTCAGTTAGACCATCCAGCCCGCGAGCCAAATGCTTCCATGACCGTGAATAAGATTTCTAAAATTGATCTTGGATGTACAATTATTGCTTTCTAAACTAGAGCAACGTAATTTTACTGATGATCCAGTAAAATTATGGGGGATCATTCGTTAATTTTTTGACCGTTTGTTTTGATTTTAGAGATTTCAGGAATCATCCAGATAAATTTTGTATGAATGCAGTTATTCGATTGATCTGTCTCACATTGCAACTCTCCATTTACATAAAACACATCAACTAGTATTTTTTTCTTGACGTCTTTTAGAGTTATTCTGTTTCCTTGATAGGAATCTACCGATAAAGAAGGAGCAACCCTTGCCAGGAACTCCTCTTTCTCCAAATATCCTTGTAAAAATTCATTTACATATTCCTTAATATTTAGGCGTTTTTGAATTGCTCTCTGTTTCATCTTCTCATAATTCTCTACAAAGATCTCCACCGTGACCACGCTTCTTCCTCCTCTCTTAACGGGCATCAATAACAATAGCATGTGCTCCCGTTTAATAATTTCTATTAACATGTAAAAGCATAATAGAAGATATGTTTATATATTATAACATATTATAACATGTTATAATATGTTAATGAAATTGATATTTTTGGTGCATCTGACATTTTCTCTGCAAGGAGATAAAACAAGGAAAACAAAGCTCATTAGGGATTCTGCCGGTCATACTAAAAGGAAGAAAAAACTACATAGGCTCAAGAATGATGGATTAAACAAATTATCTAGAAACCTATCATGGAGGTTAAGATTATTAGGATTCTTACCACAGGTCATAACCTTCTACGGACTCACAAAATTTGATACATTGGTTCTGTTTAAAGCTCTTCTGTTTGTACTGAAAAAGTTACTCCTATTATCAAAGCTAGTTATTTGTAGAATGTTAGATAGGCTTTTGAGTGATGATATTAATGGAGATTGATATCAAACCTTTCTTGAGTAGACCACGTTGACAATTTTCTGGACATCTCACGACTTGTGCCTATTTCACTAATAAGCCACTTCGATTTCTATTGCCAAATGCCTGAGTTAACAATCTTGAGAGATATATAGATATAATCAATAGGAATAGGTCATGGCTTGTTGCACTGCTGTTAACTAAATTTATCATGGGCTAATTGAATAGCATTCAAAATTACGTAATCCTTTAAGCAATTGTTTAAAATATTAACAGGATTTGTACCTTTGTATTAAATTATTATCAACAATCTTGAATTATTTAGGATTCATACAAGTGGATAACCCCATTTTACTACAATCTAATTGTAGGTGCCCGATCTTATTTGTTTGACGAATTTGACTATGCTTTATAAAGAGAATTGGTTATATGTCAGATATATATTGGAAAATTATGACAGTGTGTGTATACCTGTGTATATTTTTTTGTATACATGGTGTCGCTTTTTTGTATCCAATTTAAATAGTCGAGTCTAAGGTAGATACAACCCTTCCTCTATACCATATAGATTGTCAAAAACCTTTAAAAGGATCTTTGAAACTGCACAATTCATCATTCTTCGTCTGCGAGCATAGTTTCACAATACTCACTCTATGAGGGAGTAGTGCCAACAAGGCCTTGACCAGGTGATTGAGGTCCAGACCCTGATAGCCAGAATCATTAGCAGGCGCTTAATTTTGTTTTTCTGGTCCTACCTTTCTATTTAGATCAGCTTTTTATCTTCCGCAATGAAAAACCATTGTATCGATTTTCCTCACGACAACATTATGGTTGCTGATCCTCTACTTATTTGACAGATTAATAGGTTGATTAAAAATCAGGACTATTTGCTTTTTGATAATGATGATTTATGTAAACACACCATAAATTATCTTCTTATCTATCTACTAGATTGAGTAGAGGGTAATTTGAGGTACGGACTGAAGAGGCTAATAGTGAATCATTGAATCTACTAATGTGATGAAAATTTGGAATTACTCATTAGTCTAAAAAATAGATAAGATCTAAAAGAATAGATGCCTAAAATAGCACTGGCTGTCTTCCAAACATTTAATTGGTATGAGCGTAAAAAATTAAAAGTGATTTACCTTGACTAATCACTATTAGTCAGATTCTTCAGCATAAATCAATTTCATTTCATCGAAAGTGAGTTTTTCTCCGCTGGACATTTTCTTCATAGCGACCTCCTTTAACGAATTCCATAATTCTTGATTTTCTCTGTTCTTGCGCATCTTGTCTTGAGGTATTTCGTGCCTGATCTTTCTTTCTGGACTATAACGTCTTTGTCTCTCCGAAGAATGCTGTAACCTATTTCTCTTAAACTCTATAGCATTAAGTTGGGTATCTACCATTTCTATCTTAGCCCCGGCTTCTCTTACTCTGTGAATCACACCCCGTCTTTCCTCATAAAGTTCTTCTCTTCTGTTCAACAACTCATCCAAACTTGCCTTTATTTTACCAATTCCCTTTCCTACATCTGCTTTTTGGTCAAATATTTCATTCATTTTTCCTTTAATATCGTCAAACTTTGTTGCCAGTGATTTGTAAGTGTCTTCTTTCTTATGAATAACTTTTAGTGCATGTAACCTAGTAGCTATCTCTTTTGATTTTAAGACCAGACGCCTTTCTTCATCCTTTGATAATTTCTTTGTTTGAATATCTCTCTCTATTTGTTCTAGTGCTTTTGTCAAATTTGATAGATTATACCTGTCTCTTCTTGACCTTGGACCTCCGCCGCCGCCGCCGCTAGATGCTTTGGTATCCAGAGTTCTCATCCTTTTTCTTTCTTCAATCAAGTTGCTCTTTAACTCTGTAAATTTTGCATAATCTGCATCCTTTACTTCATTAATTTGTTTTAGTTTTAGTCTCTCAGCTTCTAACTTTACTCTTTCTTCGTCAATAATCTTCTTTGTCTCTTCAATACTTTCGTTAATTTTCTCTATCTGGGTTTCCCCTAGTTTTTGCTCTTCTATTAATGATTTTTTGAAATCTAACAGAGTTTTTTGATTTGAATCTATTGAATTTTCCGATCTATTGTCTTTTTTTGTCGTAGATCCTGATGCTGCAGCAGAAGGAGCTGTAGCTGGATTTCCACTGTTCTGTTCTTGAACCACGCCGCTTACAACCTGTTAATATATGGAAAGATATATTTTTTCTGATTTCGTTTCGGTTAACTGATTTTCAATTGAACGAAGGGATATGATTTCAAAGTCCAAATTCGAGATTATTTACTAATAAATCAGTTCTAAAGGCAATGGTACCTCAAATGTCCTGGTGACAATTGATCCTTATGATTATTGAGACACTAGAAATCATATCAACTTGATCTCAATATTATCCTGATTTACTAATGATGATAAACAAATTTCAGGTGATTGTGAATTTCTTGCAAACATATATTTATATTCTATCTTGTGGATTAATAGGTGAGTAATAATGGATGATTTTGATAAAGATTTTCCAGGATTTGATTGGAAAAATACTCCCGCTTATAAACATCCAGGAGGAAAAGACTGTCCTTGTCCAAAGCATGAGTATATTCGAGAGCAAATTAATGTTGCCAAGACTTTAAATACAAATAGCAAAAATGTAGATACTGATAAAAAACCTACTTCAAATGTTACCCTTAAATTTTGCCCTGATCATTATAATGTTTATTTCAAGGAGGTAATTCCCGCTATGCCTTTAAAATACAGAATAATTACCAAGATTGCACTAAAATTGGGAGCTGTTGTGATCCAACAAATTCCATATATGATGTCGGATAAGTGCTTTTACTGCAAATTTGGTTCAGGCGGATTTGATAAAAAGGTGGAATTACCACCAATTTAGCCTTATTTGATGTCTGATTTTTTTAATAGATTTTTTGCTAGGTTATAATAATTAGATACTAACACGAGAGCAGCAATATTTCTTACTATCACCGATAGATAAGGCAGTTTATCAGTTGAATCGTTTTTATATCCATCCAAAAAGGATTTTTCTATAATTTTATATTTTTCGTTATCTAAGTCCAATAGACTAGCCAAGAAAATACCAATGTCGACGCTTTTCGTATATTCTGTAGCGTGGTTTTGTATCAAACCCAAGTCGGTTCGTATTATTTCTAAATCCTTGACTAAATAGTTCTGAGCCTTATTATCAATAAAGCATGATCCACTATTATGCAGATTTCTGGTTATTGTGCCAACTTTGTAAACAATTTCCAAGTTATTGCTCTTTTGCAAAAATCTATAAAGATTGCCCCCATCGATATATTCTTCGATGATGACGTCCTTGTTGATTTCTATTAACCTAGGTGTTTGAATTCCCAGATCCTTTAATTTCTGTCTACTAAATGAACCTTCATTTTCTAGAATTGATTTTCCAGTCTTCAAAGGAGCTGTAGGATGCAATAGCACAATTGAAATAAATGTAAAGACGAAAACTAAGAGATATTCGTTAATAGTCTTGACCGTTTTATTTCTTTTGATTACAACCATTTTACCATCAATTTTTGAAAGTGCAATATCTCTCTGCCAATTCACAAAATGCAAAATAATTAGTTCTCTATACTAAAGGTAGTCTATTTTAAATACTTTTAAGCATCAGCATGAAAGTAGGACAGTTAGTATTAAAAAACCTGATTCCCATTAGTCAAACCGTAGATTTCATCCGACAATGATTTGGACATTTACAAATGTTATTATACAAAACTTAATAGACGGTGTACTATAAAATATTCCTGTGTTTACGTACACTAACTTTTTTAGAATTTTAAGCATTTTTGTAATTGCTGGAGCATTACTATCTCTAACAGGCACAAATGCACAGGCACTATCGGGATCTATTACTGATTATAAATTTGGTTATGGTCCTATTGCAAGCATAAATAATGACTGGATCTTGGCAGGTCATTGGATGGGTTATCATAATCCATCAAACCTTACTGACTCAGGTTTTCATTCAACATTTGATATGGTAATGAAAAATGGATCAGCTCCTCATATGCATCAGATATCTAATGCAACCATTAGCGATGTGAAAATGGATGGAAATAATACAGTCATTCAAGGCCTTGTAACAATAACAATGAAAGATGGACCTGTGGTAGATGTACCAACTACTTGGACAATTTCTAATAATAATACACTTGCCATCAAATTGGACCCTTCAATGATTAACAATCACTTTGGTGAATCCCCAATTTATGGACTCGTACTAACACCTGAGAAGGAGATGAACATAATGAATAAAATGATGGAGGATTCAAAATTCATGGATCAATGGATTCCATTGATGATGCAAAATATGATGAGTACACTGAATATGAATGGCGAAAATATGTCTGCAATGCCTCAAATAATGGACCCCTCAGCTTCAAATAGTTCTATGGGAATGAACATGAGTAATAACATGGTGATTCAATAGACTGAATTTGTTGGCTAGAAGACTAACTAATTCTCTTATTTTTATCTAAATTACATTTTTCAATTTCAAAAGATTTTATGTTAATCAGAGTGTACAAAGATGTTGATATGTTAATCGCTACCCTTGTATTTGTTACCTGCCTATGCATAAGCCTGAGGGGAGACTAGTCAGACAATTGTTGTTAGTATAATGATTATTGTTAATATTTATCGGGAGATTATTTGCGTTGTTAATATCCAGTACGTTATTAAATACATTGTTAAAGTCCACATAATTTAGGGAACTTTGTGTATCAAGGAAAATTCCATTCGTTGTGTTCAATATGTTATTCCCATTTATCAAATTGTTTGCAGAATTGATTAAGGTGACTCCTGACAGCTTATTTTGGCTTAGTTGATTGAATTTAATATCTGCACCTTCTGAAGAATGCAGGGCTACTCCAATGGTGTTTTTATTTATCATGTTATTGGTTATTTCGGAGTTTTGAGACCCAGTTACATAAAATGCAACCTTGTTGTTGTTTGTATTTATATCGTGTACGAACACATCATTACTTCCAGAAAGGTAAATACCCGATTGGAAACCTGTGACTATACCATTTCCTGAAATTGTTACATTATGCTGTCCAGCGATCATTATTCCGACCTTGTTGCTGTCAAGTCCTGGACCTTTTAATGAGAATCCATTCATATCTATGTTGGTATTATTTGCCCCAACTATCAGTCCATCGCCTTTACAAATCAAATTTGAAATTAATTTCACGTTACCCTGTACATTTTGACCACAAGCAGGATGTATTTCCACGATAGATTGTTGCTGACCTCCGGACGATTGACTAGCTCCTTCTTGATTTGCTTGGGGAATTTCAGATGTTTCTTCATTGGTTTGTTCATCTTTTAGCGATACATTGCTTGCTTGTTCTTGTTCTATCTGATTTTGACTCTCATCGTTAGTATTGCTTTTAGAATTTCCCGTGTTTTGACTTGTAATAATATTTCTGTCAGGGTCAAGTTGTGGCAGCTTGACATCGGCAGAATCATTAACCGTAGAACTAAATACCATATTATTTGTTGACAAGGGGGATTGAAACAGGATAGAGAAGAAAAGAATTGTCAATGACGAATTTAATAATAAATTCTTACAGCTTGGCATAACTACTTTCATCACAGATAAAATTCTACACGGTGTATATTATATCAATTTTACCTTTATCCTATTTTAATAATGCTCTATTCAAAGCGTGAACTGAAGAACGATAAACCCTAGCGACGACGGGTGAAAGTTTACTTGATAGTTCTATCCTTCATGCCAGGCGCCATTTTTACGTAATGTCTCTTGGGGTTGACCTCATAGCAAATCTAACAAACCAAATAATTTTTCAGATTAGATATTGTATAACGGTAACAAAGGCAGAAAAACGACAGACTCCTATCTTGGTTTATTATCAATTTTTTCTAGGTTAAGTTTACGTCATCATTTTTTCAAAAACCGATTATCTATTCTGATAATTCTCTTCTAGCTCAAAATACTTTTTTTTCAAACTCTCATATTCAGTGGGTTGTATGTCTGGAGCATTCATATACAAGTAATTTTTCACAGATTGATTGTTCCTAAGATTTTTCCAGTTTGAAAGGAATTTCTTTATAAAATCATCAATAACCTCCTTGTTGGTTAATCCAGTTGAATCAATTTTAAGACTCTCATTGATAAAACATATCTCTTCTTTATTGTCGCCGCTTATGTATTCGATAGGGATAGGTTTAAATTTTTTTCCTTCGACCTTATTTGGAATTATTACTGCGATGTAAGGTTTTTTTTCAAATTCTAATCTCTTTTTTTCACCCATTATGCATATTAGTGCATAAAAATTAAAAATTAATTGGAACAAAAAAAATAATAGACAATTTATGCAAGTTTTGCCGTTTGATTCATACCGTTTTCCGATATTAGTGAAAACTATTTCAGAAATTCATCAACGGAAATGACTCTCATCTCAACAAATATTAATGCGTCACAAAAATTAATGTAAATAGTAGGGGCCGATCGTCTAGCCTGGTAGGATACGGCATTGGCATTGCCGAGGTCGTGGGTTCGAATCCCACTCGGTCCATATCATTTCTGTATGGATTTATGGTTCCTTCTCCATTACAATGGTATCCTCAATGCAGATATCACCAATTGAAAATCAGCAAAATTTTCACGTACATATAGATCCATATTCAAAGTTTATGTAGTCTTAAATACTTGCACGTGATGATAATGCCAATTGTCTGCAACTGCTGATCCCGGATCTCCTCCTACAGAACAAATATCATTTAATGCGTGGAAAACGCTTTTATTATTGGCCAGTACTATTGTGATGTTTCTCTTTCTCAATACTGCCATGGCACCGGCTATTCCGGTTATAGCTGAGGATTTTCAAATTTCCGAAGCTCTTTCATCCTGGGTGATGACAGCATACATGGTGTCAGGAGCTGTTATGACAGTGGTAATGGGAAGGTTGTCAGACCTTGTTGGAGCCAAGAAAATGCTAATGATTATGATGACATGTTTTACTGTAGGAACTATCTTGGCACCATTTGCTAATGACATATCAACCCTCATTGCCATTAGAGCACTTCAGGGAATAGCAATAGCTAGTACTCCGATTTCAACTAAATTAATAAGAGACCAGTTCCCTAAGAGCAAATTTCCAATCGGCATGAGTATATATCTTGCCGCCTATTCTGGTGGCATGGCGCTAGGGGCCGTGTTAGGACCCGTAGTAGCTGCAAACGCAGGTTGGCAGGCTAATTTCTACTTCTGCGCTCCTATTGCAGTAGTTTTGTTACTTGCATGCTGGAAGTTCATTCACGTCGATGAAAGTAAGAAGATACACGAGCATGATCATGTTGACACAGCTTCAAATGATATTCCTACTAAGGCTCAGAAGCAGACTGGAAAACAACGTATAGACTTTATAGGTATTATAACTATGGCTGTGACACTCGTCAGTTTTCTCATAGCAATAACATATAGTGGATCAATGGCCACTAATCCAATAGCGTTTGTAGTTCCTCTCGCCATAGGTGCTATCTTTCTTATGCTTTTCCTAATTGTGGAAAAGCGAGTAAAATATCCGTTGGTTAACTTGAAATTAGTTTTTCATCCAGTTATTTTTGTTGGAAACATCACAATGTTAATGTTCGGTATTTTACAGTATTTCGTTATTACAGGCATACCGGCGTTGGGATCTGCTCCTTCCCCATCAGGGTTAGGTCTAGAACCAGAAAATGTGGGATTTCTACAGTTGGCTTTTGGTCTATCAATGATGATCTTTGGGCCAATTTTCGGGTTGATTATAGCAAAAAGAAGAGGACTCAATACGAAGTTATTGGTACCTGGTATTGTAATTGCCGCTGTTTCATTTTTGTTGCTTTTGTTATTCCATTCCTCATCACAAGCTATTAATGGTGCACTCTTCATATTTGGTATCGCTGGAGCACTATTACCAACCACATTTATTAACACGATTATAGCATTTTCACCTAAAGAATTTACTGGAATTTCCTCAGCTGTTACTAATATGATGAGAATTGTAGGAGGTGCAATAGGTCCAGTGATCACAACTGTAATTCTAACATCTGTTACGGTCTCTATTACCGTTGATAATGTTGAGGGAAGTTATCCAAGTCCAGTTGCATTTAACATTGTCTTTGGGATTGGGCTTGTAATGGCAATTGTATCTGTGGTCCTAGCTCTCAGGATGAAACACCTTGCTACTAAGATGACGCCGTTAACAACCAAAGACATCACGTGAAGTCTCTGGAGTCTCACAACAATCTCCAATGCCATTAAAGATTCAGATAGCTAATAGGCGTGTTACAAACTTTAGGCGTACACCAACTTCCTGTTTAAGATGAAGAGATAGTTCTTGTAAATCGTTCTTTACCAGATATTCCCGATACCATCATCTCTATTCCGCTTATTAGAAATGCAATAGAGATCATAATAGCGAATAGAACCAACCCAAAAGACACTGGTTGTGCTATCACCAGAATAGACACTGTAACACAGAGAACTCCTACGCCTATACTAAAAGCTCTCGACGAACCTAAAGACTTGAATGTTATACCCTGTATTATCCTCGCAATACCATTTATGAGTAAGGCGATTGCAGCCAAAACAACTAAAACCGCTGATGTGAATACGGGGAATTGCATAAGTACAACAGAAAAGGCTATCACCAGCAGACCAATTCCAATATTAGCGTAGCGTGATCCTTTGGAAGATGTAGGCATAGCAATCCCAACAGCTATCCTTTCAATTCCGATGATCAGCAAAACCACCGAAAGAATCAAAATAATTGTCAATATTGCAGGACCAATGTATGCTAAAATAACGAGGGATAACAATATGCATATTCCGCCTAATACGATCTGAAGCATTCTAAGCCAAGGCTGAGACTCGGAAGTTTGCAATATATTAACTGTTTTTAGGCGACCTTTATAAGGTTACACTTAGTTGTTCAATATATGGTTTGATGCAAAAATAACAAAATTGCATAAGCAAAATGGGAATAAAAATTGTAAAGATGATTGTATCTTTAATGACTCCACGTTCTTCTAATGTGATCTCCAAGGCTAGACTAATGAATTATGCAGCACAAGACAACACTTTCTAATGGAAGTCTTTATGTAACGTGCTCTTGAAGCCCGCGCTTGATGCAGTCGCCGGCGACCACTGCAACATCAACCTCTGAGGACTGGGTTGTCATGGAAACCCCTTTGCGCTCAACCAGTTACTGCACTGGGCAACTATCCGCTATGTCATAATATTCATTACAATTCTTCCAGAGCAGTGTATCTGAATTTACAACAACGTAAGCGGGTACGACGTGTGTCTAACAAAGATGGTTCCTTTAAAATTGACGAATATAAATATGGATACGTTGTAAGCATTAAGAAGATGGACTGCTCTAGGATTTCAAACTAAGTTTTGTTAATTTCTCATATCGAGTATTCGTTTATCGTAATATTCTGGTAGAGGTTATTAGTAAAGGATAGAGAAGTATGTGATATAGAGCGATTAAAATTGCATTCGTGTATCATCTAAGTAAATTACCATTAGAGAGATTTATATTTCAGGTATTTCTGAAGAGTTGGAGTAGATGGGGGATGGTTCCTTCAGATTAAATTCTTGTTATTCTTAATCACCTTCGCAAATTTTTTCATTAATCTACTAACCTATCAAAATCTACTTTTTTAACCAAAAAATATATCAAATCTAAGAAAAATTGTGAAATTCTGGTTGAATTAAAGATTAATCAAAAAAGGGCTTATAGTTCGAGAGCTGTTATCACCTACTTTCCTATTGTTGCATTTAGAATGAAAATAGTTATCTCGTTTGGATGTGATACATGACGTATGGTAAGACTGACGTAGTGATAGAGGGGTTATATTCATTCGTTCTGCATACGTCTGTTGAACATCTGGGGAATCATTGATCGGACTCAGATATCTGATACTGTGTTGGTATTTCTTTCAAGATGTGGGGGCTGATTCCTAAATATCTTTGATTTGACCCCATTGCAAGAATGGTTAGAATTATCAAAATAATTTAAACATGGACATCGAAATTTATCAAACAGCACAAAAAAAAGAGTGGTGAGAACGTACCACCATTATGAGGTTGTTTGAAGTAGTGGATTGGTCAGTGTAGATATGGCAATATTGTATTGTTGAGTGGTGGCATCAGACCAATTTGTTGTAACAAGGTCATTCTGTCGTAAAAGATCTTACCTGCCTTTACCTTTCCTGCGCTGTCCCAGTCAAGAACTTCAACTGCATCAAGTTAGAATTTGTTACCAGTAGCAGGAGTGCCTTCATAAGACTGATCATTTGTGCCATATATGGTAACCTTTGAGAAGGTTTGGTCGCCGGATAGGTAATACTGGTAGTTGGCTATCTTTGCATCACTAGACATATTTGATGGCTTGGTAACTCCTCTGGTGTTATCAGGATTTGGCCTGTTGCTTGATCTGCATATTGAATTTTAGGTATTATGTATGGTAATACTGCAGATAAGTCTAGCTCACTCCATTTCTAATGTAACCAATTATGACGTTGTCTGAGATCGTCTGATGGGGCTGCTGTTGGGCCCGGAGGTAGAGTCTCAGGTGGAGCTGATGCCATACGTGTTGGTACTGGGGTATCAGGGACTGTCCGGTTGGCCTTACCAAGTTGATCTAGGAAACCCAACCTATCATAATATATATCCCCACCAATGACTCTCTCACTATCATCCCATAGGATGAACTCGGCAAGTGGTACTTCAAACGTGTTGCCGGTAGCCGGGCCGACAATTGAAACGTCGTTTGTGGCATTCATTATACCATTCATTAGAATCATATCGTTGGTATTTTCTTTGATGTATTGACGGTCTACCAACTTTGCATCGCTAGAGAAATTCCAAACAGAACTTGCATAGGTTTTCATCTGTGGTATGGTGTAGACATGATGTCCCGTAGGATGATCTACATAGTAGAATATTGACTCAAAGAACGGAAGAAACGCGGAAATATTCTGGGCATTCTACAATTCGTGTGACCAATTGTAAATTCCAATAAGACTACCTGGGGCCTCCATATCTGTTACGTTAGGCATATAGGTAGTAGGCGGAGAGGTTGTTGCGTAAACTGTCATAGTTTGCAATAATAATAAACTTGCAATGACTGTACTAACAATAACTTTGGATAAGATCATGAGTAGTTGACAATAGCCATTGTATATAAAGGGACCTAAAGGAATCTATATTAAAATCATCTCCAAAAATATACAAACCTCATATTTACTAATATTCTCAGCTTGACAACCTAATCCATTTGAACCTGATCCTGTTCTACGGAACTAAATAAATGACTAGTGAATCGGCGTTCTATACCAAACTTTCCATGATTTACTTTGATCTGAGCCGTGCGATTTGACTTATTCTTTTTTTATAAGATCGAGGCTACTGATTTGGGCGCCCTTAAAAGCAGTTTTAAGCAAGATAAACACCATTTTGACTCTTTTTGGCCTAACGGATACAGGTCAAGGAAACCAAAGATTGAGGCTTCTCATTAAAACTTTTTTCTAAAATAGGAGGCTTTAAGACAAGTTATAGAACCGATATCGACACTCCTCCCTCCGGTCCCGTACCTAGAATAATCATTTAGTTCCAGGTCACTTTTACAGTGAAATATTTCTTTTTTTAACGCCCGGATTGTAATACTTGTCATAATTCTGGGATTTTCCAAAGATTCTGGTCATGATTTAACATTTACTTTGGTCTTTTGTATCTATGGTCAAAAAATGGCAAAATCACACAACCGTTATATATCCATTACTATAAATGAGTATTAGTAATGAGACAGATTAGAAAAACCTACTTTATTCATAAACAGAACAATGTAGAATTTGAACTTATAAGAAATAATTCGGAAATATCAAAACAAGGTGGATGTAATTAAATGATCCACCGAATAGGATCCTCCGTTAATACCTTTGGATTGTTATCCACCTTTTCCATCTCCATGTTTGTTTTGATAATGATGTTTGCATTTGATCATTCGAATCTTAATGCTTTCGCTCAAAATCAATCCTTGCCTTTTTCTGATATTTATAGCGACCAAGTGTTAGGAAAAATAAATGATAAAGATCATTTGGCTGAAATGAACTTTTCAAAGCCTGTAGACGTATACAGTAAAGACGGAGTTTTGAAAACTACACTGGTTGCAGATTATAAGATAGGTAAAGTGGACAACAAGACAACCACTGCAATGGTATACAATGGTTCTCTCGTGGGGCCCGCTTTCCATGTTTATCCTGGAGACAGAGTGGAGATTGATTTGGTAAACAATCTCAGAGAGTCTACCAACCTCCATTTCCATGGACTTCATGTGTCTCCTGGAAATACATCTGATAATATATTTCTGGATGTTCAGCCTGGCAAAACGCTGCACTATATTCTAGATATTCCAAAAGATCATGAACCGGGCACGAATTGGTATCATTCACATTTGCATATGCTTTCTTATGGACAAGTTTCGGGAGGCCTGTCTGGGTTGTTCATTATTGAAGGTTTAGAAGAGTTATTGCCAGAGCCATTACAGAATATCACACATCAAACCATTGCCATAAAGGATTTTCCATTTGACAATCTATGGGTAACTACGCATGATTTGAGTAACACAATGTCAGGCCATGAAAGCCTAACCGTTAACGGGGAAGTCAATCCTACCATCAACATTACATCAGGCGAGACCCAGTTATGGCGCCTGGCCAACATCGGTTCTGAGAATGAATATATAATTAAACTCCCAGGCAATACATTCCATGTTATCGCAGAAGATGGAAGCCCGGTTTGGGAGGTGTGGAATAATGATAGTCTTTTCTTTCCCTCTGGTAAACGGTTTGATGTATTGGTGACTGCCAACGGTAGCGGGTTTCTTCCATTAGGAGTTCCTCCTAACCCCTTTACTGCACCGTATGATTCACATGTTGCGACTGTGAATATACAAGGTAACCAAACCAATGAAAAACCTGCCGATATCCTTCCAACAAGCTTAATTCCAAGGAGTGACCTCAGTAATGCCACCATCGCTGAACATAGAGTCCTTAATTTCTCATCAAACGATAGAGATTATATCTACAAGATAAATAACAAAACATTTGATGTCAACAGAACAGACTTTAAACCTAAACTTGGAACTGTAGAGGAGTGGAAGTTAGTAAACCTTGATAAAATCTCATCTGGCAACATTCATCCGTTTCATATTCATATAAATGATTTTCAGGTAATGTCAGTTAATGGTCAGCCTTATAACGCACACGGATTACAAGATACAGTTATGATTCCAACTGAAGGCGATGTGGTCATTCGAATCCCATTTGATGATTTTGTGGGAAAATCTGTCTTTCACTGCCACCTGATGTTTCATGGAGACTTTGGCATGATGGGGATCTTTGAGGTCGTTAAATAGGTGATGATGTGATTTGGAGATAAGTAAAATGTTAAAGACAGATATATCCCAAAAAGGAAAAACAGTGGCTTTGTTCGTAATGCTAGTCTTCGCCATAGCTGGACTCACAGCAGTAACATCTCTTTCAAATTCGTCTGTGGCAGCACAAGGCCCAGTAAATCTTTCAGATCCGTCTGTGGTAGCGGAATTATCTGGATTGAACAAACATCCCAATTTAACCCCCGGTAATGTTTCAAAATCGTCTGTGGAAGCACAAACCCAAGATTCCGACCCAAATGATTGTTTCAGGACAAACAATAACTTAGATACTTGTCCTATGCATTCACACTTCAAAGGCCTCAGTAACTCCACAACGGATTGTTTCAAGATAGTTGGAGAAGGGAAGGTAAGCACCGGCGATGCTCAAAACTACACAAACAGTGTACAGAGCTTTTTCTCCTTACTAGCTGCAAACAATAAACTAACATCAATAAATGAAAATATAGCTGAAGGCAGCGGTCCAATTACTAATATGAAGGGTATATGGGATTTAATGGGAAATGAGGTCATGACTCGAAATGACAGACAAATGGTATTGGACGAAATTGATAGCATCTTGGCAGCCGCCCAACCCGGGTTTACCCAAATACAACAGGATGGGCTAAATTTCTGTTTCACAGATGAAACCGATGCTTTAGGCGCTTCACCTAACTATTAGGTCCATAATCTTTTTCTTTAGGCAAGAAAATAGTCTGTAAGATTATCCCTTTTCATTTATTCATTTTTGTTTAGCAAACCTCTAGACACTTAGAGAGACTGACCACAGAACTTTCCTGAACTATTAATATACCTTATAATTCCATGTCATTTTTGCCGCGAATCCCACTCGGTCCATAATAGTAACAATACTGAAATACGGTAGTTTCAATATTAATACTAAAAAAGAACAGTAAATAGATAGTCTCGGATAATCTGGCAAACTTAGACTTTGTATGATGCTAGTCCCCATCGTCTTGACCTTTTTCTTTGAAGGAATACTCCTTTTTTTACCCAATTTTTAAGTTAAATTACTTAGATTTTTGTAATTTTTTTAAATACATATCTAATAAACAATGAATTTTTTAATCTATGGGAAAAAGTATAAAAGGATTGTAGTCGGTATTTAATTATTAATTTGACTGGTGCTGACCTTGATTCTTCCTTGGTAAGATCCTCTAATCATATCCTAGCTATATATCTTAATAGTGGAGAGAAATTAGATGCTGCATTCAGATTCTTACACGATGGGCTCTTGAATAATGAAGCCGTTTTGTTGATAACTGACGAGATAACAAAGGAGGATGCAATTACACGCATGGAAAAGGATTACGCCGGGTTCGATGTCTTAGATCTATTAGAGAGGGGGGTAATTTCCATAAAATCAACTGGTCAATGTCATCTTATAGATGATTATTTTGATGGTAACAGGACTCAGATCAAATGGAAAAAGGATGCGGTAGGATCACTATTAAATAGTTTCTTTATAGAAAATTCATCAAGAAAAGGAAAAGTTAGTGGACTGAGGGCATTTGGCGACACCAAATCTTTCTTTAATAAGGATAAAAGATCAAGCAATGAAAAGACTCCTTTTAGTTTTATTGATAATCTTGTAGAATATGAATGCTCTTTGAAAAAGCGTTTTCCGTTTCCATTGAAAGTTATTTGTGCATATGAGGAAGCAGACATAGTTCAGCTTAGCAATCTGGAATTTAAATCACTCTTAAAACATCATGGAGTATTTCATAAAGATAGTATCAAGGAACTCGCTTACCCTTTACAAAATGCGCATATCATGTTATTATATAATAATCAACAGGACTTGAATGATGCCTACATCACATATATCAATGAAGGTTTGGCTCAAGGTCAGCTATGTGTTTTTGCCTCTGTTCTTCTACAAAACAATGATTTCTTAAAAGATATTTCCTCGAGAATAATAAATTTTGAAGAAAATGTACAGAATGAGAATCTGATGCTGGTCGATATGGCCAAATACTACATTCAAGCGATGATGGATAACCTACAGGAGTTTGACAATCTTAAGAATAAGTTGATGGATAAAGTTAGAAACGATATAAAGAGAAATGATAAACATGTTCGACTTATCGATGATTGCAGTGAGTTTCTCTTCAAAAACAAACACTTTGAAGAATGTATTAACTTAGAAAATTGGATACACCAAAAACGATTTGAAGGTTCGGTCCTTTGCCCTTATTCAAAATCTTTGTTTGATCAGTTTCCTTATTGCTATTATCTTTTTAGGGTTTTCCACAGCGATGATATAGTTATTGATTCACGTGGTAATTTTCTCCTTGACTATGTAAGGAATTCTGAGCATCAATCTAAACTTATTTCCTATATGATGAAAAGAATGGATATCTTTAATGTGGGGTTGAATGGAGAGTGAGTACGCCAACACAGGATCCAAAAAAATACCCATTTAATGAAAATAAAGTCGAGCATGACATAAAAATAACCAATTTATACGCTGCAAATAAGAAAAAGATCAGTATCCTTGTCTTTGATACGGATCCTGATATTCAATATCTTTACCAAGAATATATGAAGGTCATATCACCTCATGTTTCATGTACTATTGCAGACGATATTGAGAAAATGATTTTTGGTAATGATAGTTTAAATGTCAACAAATTCAACCCTCCTCAAAAATCTAACTTCGACACTATCATTGTTGATGTTAATGTTGGTGACTATGATATAATTAGAGCTGTCAAGAAAATACTTCAGAATATACCTAAACAAAAAATAGTCTTTACAACAACGGCAGACCTTCATATAATAAAAAATGAAATGATTTGTCAAGGTTTAGTATCTGGTGTAGTTATACTACGAAAGCCATTTAGTTTTTCAGATTTACTCGCAGTTATATCTCCTACTAAGGACAAATTTGCTAAACTGAAATTGACAGACCATGTCTTGGCTTCTTATAACTCTATGCAGGAAGAATTAACGGATGCGGTAGATTTCATTAAGAAAGGCGTTGATTCAGACGAATTAAATCTGCTTTTGATAAGAAATGATATGGACATTGAAAATACTATTTGTACCTTACGATCAAAAGGATTATCAAACGTTGATACTTTGATAGAAGATGAATCTCTTATTATTATTAGGAATTCAAAGTGGTATATTCCAGATGGCAGAGTCGACGTACCTAGAATAATGAATCAGTGGGATGCTTTAGTAAACCGATCAATACAGCAAAAGAAAATAGGCCTAAGGGCATTTTGTATGATGGATTGTTTTTTCGAAAATGGGTTTTCATCAGAGCTTGTAGATTATGAGTGTAATTTGCCTTCACAATTTCAGATACCTATTATTCCGTTATGTGCATATCGACAGATGGATTTAGACTGTTTAACGGAGAAAGATAAAAAGAGATTGATTGAATGTCATAATCATATGATCATTTGCGAATAAAATTTACCATTAATTTTAAAGTGTTACAATATTACTATGGATGAAAACATTTACTGTATCAAAGGATACTGTCTTGTTTTTCATAATTATATCTGCTTTGTCGCCTAACTCAACATATTTAGCTGGAATGAACAGATTGATTATTTGTGATAGACTGGCCCTCTTACAATCGCTCATTAGTTCAACGCGGTGAGATCCTCTTCTCGTATGATTTCCTTGATGGTTGGGGTTCAGAGATAGAGAATATGAATATAAACAAAAAGGGTAAACCATTTGTATTTCCAGATTCTTTCATCTTGGCCATTGGTTACATTCGCTATTTATTTCACCTACCATACAGACAAACCCAAGGTATAATTAAGGCCACAGGAAAAAGGTTACCTGCTAATCCACCAAGTTATGGTCACATCTGTAAACGAATCAACAAGCTAAACATCGATATTAAAAGAGACAAGATGGATGACGATGATGACCTAATAATATCAATAGACAGTACAGGTATCAAGATTACTACCAGAGGTCAGTGGATGGATGAGAAATGGAATACACAAAATAGAAAAGGATATCTCAAGATCCACGTTGCTGTAGACATAAAGACCAGGAAAATCATTGCTTTGGAAGTGACAGATGAGAAGGTACATGATGGGAAAATGCTAAAGAAACTAGTCAATCATGTTTTGGATTCGAGAGAACCAAACACTGTAAAGATAAAATCGGTACTAGCTGATGGAGCCTATGATTCAAATCCAAACTTTGTGTATCTTGAGGACAAAAAGATCAATCCAGGTATAAAGGTAAGAAGGAACTCTATTGTTTCTCCTAAAAACAATAGGTTAAGGAACAACGAAGTAAAGTTACAAGCAAAGGATCTGTTGAAATGGAAGACAAAAAGAAAATACGGACAGAGATGGATATCTGAAACTGTGTTCTCAGCTATAAAGAGAATGTTTGGTGAATACACATCAGCAAACAGGTTTCAAAACATGGTAAAGGAGATCATGATAAAAGTATCATTGTATAACATTTTTAGAAGAATATAACATGATGATCATGATGATAACCGGAGAATAAGGAATTATGCAACAAAGCAATTATATCGGTAAATTCCTCCAAAGTACGTGGTTTACGGTCTAACTAAGAAATTATTTGCAGTTCGGTCTACCTAGGAAATATTTTTTGACTCAATCCTTTTACCATGGATTATTCTATTATGTAACTAAAGTACTGTTCTTTAGGTTTTAAATTGATAATAGACTTTTACTATCTGGCTATACCTTGGTATATGTAAAAATATTCCTATAGGAGAAATTAAAATACAAGAAACTAGTCTTGGGAATATTTAGTTAAGAGTGAACGTTTCTGTAATTGTCCTAAGTACGGAACGCCAGAAATATTAGATATTCAATCAAATGATCTGAAGTAAGATACATGTAGGCAGGATATTTGGAAATTCCTAAATACAATATAAGAAAAAAGCGATTTTGAAACGGGTAAAACAATAACCTACAGGGATGAGTTAAACCGCATGTTGGACTTACAAAAGTAATAAGGATTCAAAATCATAATGATGATTATGAGGATGGTTTATCTTGCAAGGTGCAGACGTTAACAATAAGACAATTAAGGGTCTATAAGAAAGGGAAACAGAGGATTCATAATGCTTGTTGGACAGAATGGGGGAAGGTTTATAGACCACCCACCCATCTTTTTGGATTTGCTTATTGATATGGAAAACGTAGACGATTTAAATCCCATAATTCAATACAGATTTCAATAGGTTGAGAACCCATAATAGATGCGTAATCTATCCTGTCATTAATATACTTAAAGCACAACAAATCTTACCGGAGTTCTGTTTGGACCCTTTGTGTAACCCCTTTCATCTGCTCCTTAGCCTCTTTGTACCCATCTTGTATTAACTGTCTTATTGTGGTTTCGGAAAAATCAAATGTCTTGTTTGAAACAGTATGGCTATCGTTTTTTCTCTCTAGACGAACGACGAAATCAACATCTACCCTACCCTTCAGTAAATCCTCGTATTTTAGTTTTTTTCCAGTTGCAAGATAAACGCCCTTAGTTTTCTCTGCAAAGAGAAGCTTTAGTTCCTCATCGCTTACTCCTTTTTTTTCTGCTAATTTGATTAGAGATTCTGCGAACGCCGCAAAATCAGAGAGGAGAATTGCGATATTTTCATCAAACAATGTTCTGTCGTGATAGATAATGTCATTCTTTCTGTCAACAACCCCATCATAGTCGGTGGGAAGATATTCTTGTTTTGCTGGATGAAGATTTATTATACCATATCTAAGCGTGGGAATTCCATATTCTAATTTCTTCACCTTGTACCAATATTCCCTATGAGAAACTATCGTCTGCCTTAATGGTGTATTAGCTAAAAGCCCACCATCCCAAAAAGAGTGCAAGCTAATATTATTGTTTTTTAAGGCGGATTTTCCGTCGTTTTCAGGATCTATAATGTCGTCACGTCCCTCGAATATCAACGGACGAGTTTCAACGCTGATCTTAGTGTAATCATAATTTACAGGCACTGAACAGCTAGCCAGTACAAAGTCTGATGTAATGCCGTCATTATATCTTATGATATGTTCAAACCCTTCATTTTCTGGATTCTTTTCCGAACCTCCATATTTCAGTCTACCGTATCTACCATATTCGGATTTTCTTGTTCCATCTTCCTTTTCATAACTATCAAAGATTACCGGAGATCCCTCTTGAACATCCACAGCAACCAGCAAGAGCCTTGGTTCTCCATTCTCAAGGCTCGTGGAAATAGGAAATTTGGCAAACTTTTCGAGGCTCTCTCTTAACGGCTTATTATCATAGGTATACCATGTATTTGAAGGGTCAAAAAATCGATTGTCATGTATAGGCTTGTTGGGAACAAACACTTTAGGAACACCATTAAAAATAAATTGCTTTGTGCTAAAATATCTTCTAGCGGACTCACCTGATGCGACTCGACTATTCACCTTATGCCAAGAATCCCAATAGTCTACAAAATTTGGAATATTATCTACCCAGGATCGCGTAGAAAGATACTCCCAAAATTCAACTAACCTTTCACCAGATCCTTCCCATGTTTTATTTTCCTTTACATAGCTTACCAAAATCGCAGCGTTTATCGAACCTATCGAAGTTCCAGATACGATATGAAAATGTGGTTCGTTTTCCCTACCTTCAATTTTAAATAATTTTGACAGAGACTCCTTGATGGCAGTATAAACTCCAGCTTCGTATGCTCCAAGTGAACCTCCCCCCTGAAATATCAGTGCTCTATTGACATTGGACTTCACAGATCGTGATGTGGGCTAGTCTGTTATAATGATTATCCCCCATGCATGATTCCAGTATCAACCCTAATATTGAAATCAGTAACTTGGATCAACTTTATGAATTGCAATCTGAATAACCCATAACTATATCTTGTGAAAAATTATATGATATCCTTGTTGAATATGGATATTGAAGCTCGGCAAAAAGCTAAGCCCAACCCATGGAAGGCTGAGAATACCATCATAATTTTAAGTGGAATATCATTGGAGGATGGATGGACAAATTATTATTTTGGGGTGATATGATTTTAGTATGAGGGACTATAGACTAAGATGAAAATGAGATTAGTAAAGATTAATGGGATATCCCTAGTTAATTAGACGTAACATTCCATGAGCTTAAATGAAATTGGCCTGAAGTGTATTTCTTTTATCAGCACTATGCCATGACGAAATTATTGCAATATATAATAACCAAAGTTTAGATACATTCATAATTCAAATCTCTATCTTTATGATTTGAACAAAAAAGCAAACTTGAAATTTGAAGGTTGTTTCTTGTTGATTCAACCTGATTGCGATTAGATTTAGTGACTTCTAAATATAGGTAATGGGTAAGGGTCTACAGGCTGGAGATACAATTTCTCTATAATAATCCTTGTTTATCTCACCTTACTGTTATACTTCCGGTCATCCAAGGATGCAGTATGCAGAGATAGTTGTAAGTTCCAGGTTTCTCAAATGTTACTGTAAATGTGTTTCCTGCACCTGGAAATTGTTGCTCCATGCCTTTTGGAAGGAACCACCCTGAATTGACATATTTTTCGGTACCGTCCATGGTATAGTTTGCATTGGGGTTCATGAATTCAACATTCCCGGAGGAGTCAATTGCAACTGGGTTGAATGTTCTTGCATTTACGGCAATCACTGTATTGGTTCCATTTTGACCTGGTATTATTATTGGCTCGTTATTGGAGTTTGGGGGTAGAGCTGCAAATGTTGTGACATTTGAAACGGCTAAGGGGGAAACTACTCCTGCCATTGTGCTGTTATCCATTACAAATGTTACTGTATGCGGTTCGCCTACATCTGTGGGATTATACCAATTCACGGTTTGACCTACATTCACTTCGACCTTTTCAGGTATAAACATGGTATATGGGGCACTATAGTTGCCTCCACCAGCTGCAATCTCAATTATGTTCTTTTCTTGTTGTTGTTGTTGCTGTGAGGTTGCAAACACATAGACATCGTTGCCCCATGATTCAGTTCCATATAAAAGCGATAGAGATGAAATGAGTACCATTGAAGTCATGATCCCAAATCCTACTGTAAAGATAGGTAAAGATGATTTATTGGTCATAGTAATATTTTTGATGCTATTGTATCGCTTATTTAATTTTTATTTTTTCAGACCTTTTTGTTGGAGAATGGTAAATCCAATGTTATGATTGATGATATAAGCCTGATTCCATTACTCTGGTTAAAAGTCGTAATTTCATTCTAACAAGGTCTAAAGATAATTCAATTCCAGATCTGCTTTACCCGATATCTTGTCATGCTTACTATTGAAAAAGTACTCTTAAAATTTTTGTAGACCTGATAAGTAAGGAACTACGATTGGTAAGGAAATATGATACCAATGTACAGCTGAAATTATCAATTGATCTCACACTCACGACTAAAAATTTTCTAATACCGAATTAACTAGCAGAGTTAGGAGGATTAAATTTAACCGTGAGGTTTATTTCATGTACTAAACTCGTTCCCTTTTAACGTTAATTTCAAATTCCAAGTTCGTAAGTAATAAAACTAAAAAATGATTACAGAATTTTTTTAGTTCTAGCTAGATGTACTATCAATCAATTTAATAACGTTTGATCTAGCAAGGGACAAGGAATAATTTGATGTCCGACTATGCTATTTAATTTCAAGTATAAGGTTTAGAAATCCAAAAAATAGATCTAATGAAGGTCTTACAAAGACCAACACCAGATCAAATTAGAGTTTGCCTAAAAAATCAGAATCAAGGATAATCTGAGAGGTACTTAATACTGATCAAGTCATGAATTGGCTTATCGGGTGTCAAATCGGGTGGAAATATCTTGCCACAAAATATACCAAAGATATGATCTCTGAAAATGAAAATGCATCCGTTGTTGAGGTATGGATATTTACCCAACATTTGGATTGTTTGACATTATTGCTTTGGCTTGGTTTGCTCTGATTCTGCTCCCATTTTGATTGCGGTTCGCCTCATCATTATACAGAGGACTATGGTAACAAATGAAAGGATTGCACCGGTCAAGAATACCAAGTTAAAGGCCATTGCACTAGGCGTTGGATCAGTTGTACCTGGGAGATCCGAAGCAGGGACAATAAAAAGGGATAAGAATACGCCTGAGATCACAGGGCCAATTGCTCCACCTATAATTCTCATGGTTGCGTTTGTTGCAGAAACCATTCCTGTTGACTCCTTTGGTGTAAAACTTAGCATTATGTTTGGTACGAGTGTGATAAAGATTCCTCCCAATGCGAAGCCTAGAAGAACAATTGCTGTTTGCAAGGGTGTATCGTGAAAAGCGAGTAGAGCAAACATTCCGATCGTAAGGATTATGGCTCCTGGTACGATAAATCTAAGATTACCACGTTTGACTGCCATAAAACCCACTATAGGGCCAAGAACTACGAATAACAAAGCCTGTGGCAATTGTAGCAATCCAACACTAGCTGTACTCATTCCTAATCCATACGGTTCGGGTGTTTGACCTAAAGTAGGAATTGTAGTGAAAATCAAGTACTGAATAATTCCCAGCATTAGAAAAGTCATATTGGCGATCAAGACGATCTTACCAAACGCTAACTTTAGGTTAACAAGGGGGATCTTACTTCTCTTTTCAATTATCAAGAATGCTGCAAGTGAAGCTACAGCTAATACCAAAAATGTCCAGAACTTTGTAGCTCCCTCTGCCCCCATCCCTAAGAATGTAAAAGTCAGCATGAAGGATGAAATAGTTAGAACAAGGGTAATCAGTCCTGGTATGTCTACTAGTTCTGTAAATTTTTGTTTCTTGACTTTGCCATTTGAAGCTCCATTTGCATTATTACTAACTGTAGGAGTTCCAATATTGGGGATAAATTTCCAAAGTAGGAACAATAAGATTAGGGAGAACGGAATAGCAGAAAGAAATACTCCTTCCCAACCTCCAATAGCAACAACTACAGCTCCTAATACCAGCCCAACTGCACTACCGCCTTGATACATAGATAAGATTACGCCCTGAGCCATGGGTATTTTCTTTACTCCAAAAACTTCTCTTGCGATTCTTATACTGACTGGTACAAGCGCTACAGCTATCCCTTGTAATATTCTAAGCGCAATGAGGGAATAGAACTCTTGAGCTAGAGGAGCAAGCATTACCCCAACCGTATAACATATAAAAACTATAAGTAGCATTTTTTTGGCACCATAGAGGTCGGCCAGCCTTCCAATTACAATAGTTACGGCAGCTCCTGAAACAAGATAGGCAGTAAGTGTCCAAGTGACTAAACTATAATCTACATTAAATTCTGTAGCCATCGAGGGTAAGGCAGGGGTTAAAGATGTATGAACATACAATACTAAAACTATGCTAAATCCCATTGTCCATAAAATCAAGTTTGGATGTTTATATTTGGTGTTACCACTGTCAACATCCTTGGTATCGCCTACTTTGGCCATTAATAAAATTTACATGCTTGGTCGTGTATATAAATATTGGTTCAGGGATTCAGATGGTAATTAAAAGAAATCCAAGTCTTTTCGAATCATCCATATCCAAAAAGTATCTTAATTGAAAGGACCTTTGTAATGTGAGATACTCTGACTTAAGTGTCTTTCATCTCTTAAATTGCAGAGAAGTATTTGAAAAATTATCTATTATTATCGGTATACTCCCACTTTATTTGCCAATAATTATCCAAATTCTAGTAACGTTAGCTAGCACTTTGCAAATCAAGGACAAGAGTCCTGGATACCTCAAGGTAATATGATCTTAAAGGGGTATTTAACATGGTATGCTTATTTGGATCAACCCGTTTTAATCTAGATCCAAGTATTTTGAAAGTATATATGCAGAACAAGACTTCTTTGATACCAAATCAATATTAGTTTCAAAAGCTAGGAATTTCCGTCTGTTGTTGCATCCACATTTAACTTTGATTTTCTTAAATATCTACTCAACAGTATTGGATTTACAAGTAGATTAACTAGGATTAGGGAAAACACCAAAGTAACAAAAAGAGCCTTGTATTCATAGTCAGTTGGGAGAGAAAGCACTAAAGCCACACATATTCCGCCTCTCAATCCCCCATATATGAGAACTTTTTGCCATTTAGTAGGTATTCTAACGTGTGCTATACGCAATAATGCGTCTCCTCCAAGAACCAGGACTACTCTTGCCAGTATTACTATACCAATTGGGGCAAGGGTGATAAGAATCCATGACCAGATATCAGTTAGGTGTAAATAATAAATCGCCATGGATACTCCCATTAGATAGAATAAAAGTGCATTTAGCATAAAAGCCAGGTAATCCCAATACAAGTGAAATGATTGCATCATTTCTGAAAGTAGATCCTTATGTGTTTTTATCAAAACCAAAGCAAGAAAAACTATTGTTACTACACCTGAGACGTGCAAAAAGTGATCCGCTATTACATATCCTCCAATGACCATTGCTATTGACAATGTAAAACTTACAAATTCAGTTCCTTTCCAACGATTCAGCACTTTACCACCTGCATACCCTATAGCGCTCCCAAGGATAACAGAACCAACCATGGACCAAACGAAAGAAATGGATGTATTTACAAATGAGAAAGCAAGACTTGAAAATACGATACCAGATATGACACTAAAAGAAATCAAGGAGGTGGCATCATTCAAAAGTGATTCCCACTCTATAAGTACATTAAGTCTGTAAGGAATGGGAAACTTCTTAAAGATTGTTGACACAGCTACAGGATCGGTGGATGCAACTATGGCTCCAAAGAGTAATGCATGGATAAGCGGAATACCAAAAATTACACTAATACCTATTCCTATCAGGAACAATGTAATGATCACCCCAGCTACAGCATAAAATCCAATTGGGATTATTTCTTTTCTAAGATCCTGCAATTTCAAACTTCTGGCAGATTCAAAAACCAAAAGTGGAATGAAAATTAACAAAATGATTTCCGGTAGGCTGTGTTCAACAAAACTATAAATCTCTTGCGTCTCAGCAAGATCTTGTGGTGCTGCAATTATGATCAGCCCAGCTATCATCATGATGGTTACCCATGGAATAATAAAATTCCGAGTATAATAATAAACAACGCTAGCTATTAGCAAATAACCAGATACTATGAGAAGATAATTAATGAAAACATCAACCATTAAGATCCAGTATAATAACTTAGTGTTAATATGTATTTTATAATGCTTACACCACATGAATAATTTTTTATTTACTGTTACATGACTCTGAAAATTTGCTTGACAACAGCAAGATAGACTCCGTATACAAAAACTCTGGAAGCAACCCTTTTTAGTATGAATGTACCTCACAAAGGTATCTTGATTTTTTTTTGGTCATATTGGTCTGCTATCTAGTGTTAAAAACTAATTTGTAGGAATTGACTGTGCACCAGAGGTTATGTAAAATTTAAACTCATCCAAGTTTGATCTTATAGGGGTCTTGAATCCTATTTTAAATCACTGGGCTTTTAATTTGCCTCATATCAGTGATTATTCCATGGAGGGTTTGGGGAAAATATCAAGAAAAACTCTTTTTTATAGCCTTAGTAGAGTGAATATATACGGAGACTTATCTGCTCCTTTGAATTGACCATATCATTTGTCATTTTGATTCTCTTTTATTATGTCAAATCTTAAGAGATGAAGTGAATATGTACTCACCAACATATAGTGAGATTGTAATCCTCAGACTGCGGGGTATGGAAATTAAGAATAATAATATCTCTCAATTGTTTCTTGTATCAAATTGATATGTTCTCCTGCCAGAAAATCTTGAAGCAATTAGGAGTTTTCATGTATCATAAGTCTAAACAAGAACTAATTCTCAAGTTGGAGAGTTCATAATTTAGCTGGTCTAAATTCTTGTTCCATAGTCATATTCATTTGGGCTATCTATTCGAGTCTGGGTACAAGTATCTAGGGTGGTGATGTGAACATAGGATCTTACCCTTAGATTAGACAAATTAAACCATGACGATCTAATATTAACCATAATGTGTAACTTTCCTCAGTCATGAAGGAGGTGACCTGATTGTATCATGTCTGACCTTTACTCCCATCAATATATATGAAGCCGTTATTGGGATTATAAGTAAAAACGCGACAACAAGTAATGGATCATTTAGTTGTCCCGCAATCAACTGTGTTACAATGAATCTTACTAATATTACCGTAACTGGAACAATTAGGGAAAAATATGCAAGCAGATAAAGGCGCTTTGTAAAAAGGGAAAGCTTGTGCTCTTGCCCTATGTATAAACCAAATATCACAAAAGCCAATCCTGTCATAAATACAATTATGGTAATGTAAAGTGCAAAGGTACTCCCACGTCTTGACTGTTCTAAAAGCTCTATAATTCTATCGAGCTGCGCTGCAGTTTGATTAGCTGTTTTATCTGATGCACTAGGATTTTCAGACGATTGGGCAAGAATTACTGGAGTTAAAAAGAAAGTTGGAGCTAGTACCAATAATATTAGCGGAAGGAAATAAATAGATAATATTAGCAGCCTTTGTACCACAAAAGGATTTGTAACTAGTCTTTATTAAGTGGTATCTAGTGAGGAGCAAGATATTTTTGGATATTCAATTCCTTATTGCCAAAAGCAAGATACTTCCATGATCATAACAAAAAATGATATTGCGTTACATATCAATAGATAAAAAGTACAAACTCCACTTTGGCTTAGAGGTTCACAATTAAATCAGCTTTATGTCTATTGTACAACCATGTTTTGACAATGCTTAGATATGTTGAATAATTATGTATTTTTTACAAAGAAAAAGATTATTTAGGAGGTTCAGGCACCACTGCCTCCACTAGACCCATCTTCATTGCGGGTGTAAGTGCATCAAATACTGTCCATACTTCTTTGATTTTATTACCATCAAAATGAAAAATCTCCATACCATAGGTATCAAACTTCTCATGACTGGCTGGGATTCCCATGAATTCTCCTTCCTGTGTTGCTGCTACAATCCATCTAATAACGACCTTGTTTTCTTCTGCAAATGAATCTTGGATCTTGAATTTTATATCGGGCCATGTTTCTCTTGTTTCCTTAATAGATTGTTTAAAATCGATAATCCCAGTAACATATTCTCCACCATGCCAAATTATGTCTTCAGTAAATAATTCATCAATTTCGTTCAATTCTCCTTTATTGCAGACATTTTCTATAAATCTCGTGACAGCATTCAAATTGTCGGTTTCAGACATATCGTTGTTTTAATACATGTTGCATTTAAGGTTTCTGTTTAGCAGTACATTGAGTAATTATTCAGAAACAAATGTAGAAAATACTTCTACCTAAACCTGACGACGATGTAAAGCTAAAAGATAAAAAAATCTTTTACACTCATTTGCTCTATTTTTTGAATGCTTTTTACTCTGCCCTCTTTGATAAATAATTTTACAAGCGCTAAAGTAAGCTTGTATTCTCGTTGCACAAATTAGCTAGATTTGAACCTCATTTTACCTTACCAAAATACTTGCTGACATAATCTAACCTGGTTTAGTAAAAGTTTGTTTTAACCGGTCAAATTCGCTGATTGCATCGTCATAACCACGCTGTAGCAACAAATCTATCGTCTTTTTTGAAAAATCGAATATCTTATTTGAAATGGTGTGTTCATCATTTTTGCGGTTTACTCGAATAAGCTCATCTATTTGAAATCTTCCTGCAAGAAGATCTGAATATTTCTTAAGTCTTGGAAAAAAACTAGGATTTGCTGTCTTTTCATCTAAAAGCTGATCGATAATCTCTTTCTTTACTCCGTTCTCTGTTGATACTTTGATTAATCTCCTAACTAAATTTACGTAATCTGATATTATTAATAATGTTTGTTCTTCTTGGGAGCTCCGATCAGAAAATGTAATATCATTATTTCTGTTGATGGCTGCATCCCTATCCTGTGGAATTTCATCTTGTCTTGTTGGGTGTAGATTAACAATACAAACACCCAATCTTGGTACATTTTCTTTCAGTCCTCTGGTTTTGTACCAGTACCATCTATGTTTTAATACTAATTGCATTAATGGCGTATTTGTCATAAGGCCTCCATCCCAGAAATATCGAATATCTTTTCTGGGTTTATTTTGAGGTGAAGAAGATGTCAATCCAGTGTGATTATCTTCTACGAGGATTTTGCAATAATCAAAATTTACAGGAAATGACCCACTAGCAATGACATGATCAGCAGTAATTCCATCATCATATCTTATTGTATACTTAAAAACTGGTTCTTTTTCATCTCTCATTAAAAATTCCCCATATTCAGATTTTCTTGAACCGTCCTCAGTCGCATGACTATCAAACGTTACCGGAATTCCTTCAGCAACATCAACCGCAACAAGTAGTAGCCTAGGTTGATCGGCCTCTTCCGATGTAGCTATGGGAAATTTCACAAATCGCTCCAGGCTCTTTTTTAATGGTTCGTTACTATATCTATACCACACGTTATCTGAATCAAAGAACTTATGATCATAGGTAGGGGTATGAAGATAAAAAGCATTGGGTACTCCATAAAGGGCAAATTCCTTTGCTGAGTAATATCTCCGGGCAGCTTCGGAAGTAGCAGTATTCTTATTGAACTTGTGGAAATAATCCCACCACATTTCAAAGAACGGATTTTTATCTACTTTTGATTCTTTAGAAAGATAATGCCAAAATTCTATGAGCCGTTCTGCTGACCCCTCATAGGTTTGATTTTCTATAACATAACTTACCAATACTGCAGAATTTATCGCACCAATTGATGTCCCTGCAACAATATCAAATGTGGATTTTTTCTCATTCCCGTGATCTCTATCCCACTTGGACAAGAATTCATAAATGCCTCTGTATGCCCCAGCTTCATAAGCACCCAACGAACCCCCACCCTGAAGTACCAATGCTCTCTCTTTTGTTGGAATAGTATTGATTTTATTACTCATATGATCTATCTTGAATATGATATCCTTTGGATTAAACTTTTAGACATTAAAGTAACCTTCAAATCCTCATAACTGACCGATTTCAATATGAAACCTCATTTAATTTCTACATTATGGTGACAGGGGAAGCCTAATGTAAAAAATTGTAGGGTTTGCACATGACCGCATGGGGATATTCAAACAACAAGGGAGCACGTTTGTTTTGAACATAATATGAATATCTACAAATCTATAAATTGATGACTGTACTATTTATGGTAACTAAATATCTTGGCGAGTTTCCAAACCAACAATGGTTGGCAGGATATGAAACTTAAAATCATTTATTATCACAAATTGCAAAGCGATGATAAATTTAATACGAGCGTACCTAAGGAATTGGTGCATATCAAAATACTCAAGAATTAATTTAAAGCGGTTATTTTGACATAATAATTTTTTTTTACCAAAGTCTATTCGTGGTCTGAGTGAAGAAAAAAAGATGTAATGCTACTATCGGTTTAAAAAAGATAATTATATCATTTAAAATTAAATGTCGTAAAGGTGACATTATTGGCCATTTCGCTTATCTTTTTAGGCAAATTTTTCATATCCAGTTGATCAATTTTTCCTTTTGCAACTATCAGGTAATTAAACTGAAGGTCGTTTGATGGTTGCCAATACAAAAGCTGATTATCTTTATCCCATTTTATCTCATTACTAGAGGTGGCCCAGACTGTGAACTCTGGGGTATAATGAGTATCAAACGGTATAAAAATGACAGTTGGCTTTTCGGAAACAACTTTCCCTTTTAGAACAATGGCTGCATATTTTGAATCAACGTCAAAAAATAAAGCGTATGGCTTTGCCGAACTCCTCATTGGGTATGGACGTGCCACTACGTCCATATTCCGTGGTCTTCTTTCTGGTCCAAGGAGTGAGTAATTTTCTAGGTTCCAATTATCTTTTAACTCTTCGGTATTATACAGATCATAATTCCAAATTGTTGAATTTAGCAAGAGCGCGTCTATTTGATCATATTGTAGATTCAGATACTCTCTGACTTGTTCTCCTTCTTGAAACGCTCCAAATTCTGTTAGAAAAGGAATAAATCCTCTTTCGATAGCAGCATTGTGTAGCTGTCTAAACATTTCAGGAAATTGTTTCTTGTACGTGTATATACTTTCAGGAATCGGTACAAAAGAGCTAGCAACTGCCATCGGATCATAAAAATGAAACGACAAGACACCGTTAGAATCAAAATTAGAAATCGATGATGGATCTTTGGGAAGATATGTAAGCAATTTCATTTCTACTGTCTTCTTATCAGCCATCACCTTTTTTATAAAATTCATGTTAAATGATTGTTTAATCTCAAGTGGTGCTGCCCCATAGGCCATAGGCGATCCTTCCGCAGGGAAAGTCCAGTCTACCCGAGGTTCAATAAATATAAAGAGATTCTGGTCAACTTTTCCGATGTTAGAATTTACATCTCGATAAAAGTCCATAAGATACTTTTGCTCAAATTCTTCTTTTGGTATCAGCCCTGGATGGGGTTCATTAAAAGGCTCGACTCCTAATATAGCGGGGTGGGTATTTCCGTTGTTTAACCACTGTAAATGCTTGACAGTTAGTTCAATTGTCTTTTCTAGGTGCGTACGTACTGGGTAATGTACTAAACCTTCATCTTTGTTTGTCAAGTCATTTTCCCAAAAGGATTTGAAAGTATGTTTTAGGGATTTATTTGTCATGTACTTTATTTGCCATTTCTTGTCAGGGGGTGGTGGGATCTGAGTCAGCGCTGGTTTGGGATGTTCTTCATCTACCGCTATTGTCCAGTCAGGAAACCCATCTCCTCCATATATCTCGTTTGCAACGTCTTGATGAAAATCAAGGATAACGTAGATATTTCTTTTATAAAGCTCTTTTATTATTCTATTTAAGAATGACAGATATTCTTTACCTTCTTCGGAGAGGTCATTTAGGTCTGAATTTGGCTTGGACTCTAATGCTTTCCACGATACAAGAAGACGTGCTACATTAAAACCACTAGTCTTTAGAAGGTCCAGTCCAGGCTTGACCGAATGAATTTCATCATCTAAATCTAGCTTTGATAATTCCTTTACCTCAAGCGGCGAAATGGGAAGGTATGGTGGCAGTTTACTCCGGCCTCCAAAATTTACTCCCCGAAATATGGTGTACCTTCCATGCTCATCTCTAAACCATGAGCCATCTTTCCAAAATCCCTTAACGTCCTTTGGTAAAGGCATGACACTCTCATTGTCGCTAGCCTCTTTTGTAACTAAATTGTCAGAATTAGTCTGAGACTTAGCTGCCTGCTTTCTAGATCTAATTCCAGCCAAAATTACTTGTATGCCACTTACTGCCAGTGCTATTGCCGTCATTATGAGAAGAAGTGCTAACCCAAATTTTTCAGAAACTATTACCAAAATAGATAGGGAAGTTATTAATATTCCCAAAAGCATGGCTTCATAATCATAACCCTCTTCTTTTTTCTTCTTTAGACTTTTTACTATCCTTATAGCCCCATTGGCAAGTAAGCCAAACCCAAGAAATAATATTAGGTATTTAGTCGCGAATTCTGGAAAGAAAAAACCTGAGCCAATGTAGATGATAAGCCCAAGACCAATGCCAATATTGATTAACCGAGATCTTTTCTTGACACCCTTGGAGGTCAAACCGCTTATCAGCCTTTCTGCCCCGAGCATCATAAGACCTATCCCAGCCAAGAATAGCCAGATATATGCGCCCGCCGCAGTGTGGGTTCCATAAAACACAACTACTCCTGAAAGGATCAAACAAATGGTCCCTACAATAATCTGGAAAATCCAAAAGAATGAATGTCTTAAAGCGGGTGTCGGTCGGTGCATTTAGAAGGGGAGTACAATGTATCATAAATAGTTTTAGAACAATCATGGATTCTGATCAAAGTAGCGAGATAAATCTCAGGTGTATTATTTTTCATATTCTTAAAAGAAACAGACTGGCTTCAGAACATAGAGTTTGGGTCGAATTTGTAGATGATACGTTATATTTAGTAACACATCAAAGGCCGTATCTCCATCTTATAAGCTAGGTCACATATCAAATGTGAAAATTTACAGTGTTACAAATCCAAGAAGAAGATTAAAAAGGAAACATAATTTCAATTCAGATTTGAAAAGATTACTCACAATCAAATCTAATAGCTAGCCCACTAAATCTTGATGACCGAATCTGTGATATTTCATATCCCTCATTGACAATTTCAAATCTCAGTGAATTACTAATTCCTTTTGGTTATAGCCACTAAAGTATCATGAAGATCTCTCTGAATACATGGTTGGAACATCCAATTAATTGGATCGAAATCTTGTGATCTTCCGATAATTTAACATATCGAATACATCATTTTCGTAAAAAAATTATATTCGTCCAACTAATATGATATTAATTTTTGACCGTTCTAGCTTAATTCTTTAATAATTTCCTTTTTGATACATTGACCTATTGAAAATGATTATTCTAAAGTAAATGTCTTGTTGTGCAAGAAAAAGTAATTGAAATATCTTACATATACTTAATACCTGATTTCTAGACTGATAAAAAAGAGGGTGGACGTTAAGATAATCCAAACATTAAGGGATCTTATCAAATTTGATACCTAATATGCTTTTGTCCAATAGAACTACAACCTAGTCTTTGATTAGTGGATTGTTTTTCAATTCTACTGGAAATTTTGACTAATTTGTGATTCACAATTTTTGATGTATACTAATCTTTATTATTTATAAAACTTTATATTTCCAGCAACCTATTACTACCAAGTAGTATTATGAAGTATTTGAATACATATGCAATAAATGCATTTCATATCCAACAATGCTGGGTTCTAATGTCTGGCATTCCAAAGTTTAGTTCCAACCTTTCTCAAATGGGGGTTTCCATTTGAATATTGATAAATCACCTGGCTGGATACGTATGGCCCAGATCGGTCTGGGAGCAGTTATCTTAATCCTGTCTATACTGGTCTTGCTCAATCCAATTATGGGAGGTATCTCAGTAATCTTCATCTTAGCACTTTTATTGTTCTTTGCCGGAATCGAAAAAGTCGTTTCTGGTATCATTGGAAGGGGAAGGGCTCGCTTAGCCAGCATAGGGTTAGGGATTATCGTAATCGTCATTTCCCTGTTAGCTATGACATACCCACAAGGAGCAACCGCTATCATAGTAATATTGCTTGGTATTGCACTGCTAGTTGATGGTATATCAAGAATATTTCACGCATTCCAGGGCAGAAAAGAAACTGGAAAGTCAAATATATTTGGCATTGGTGTAGGTGTTCTAGAAATAATCTTTGCAATTGCAGTGATTGTTTACCCGAATATTGGGATCGCCCTAGCAGGAATCTTGATAGGTATAGCTCTACTTATAACAAGCATCCAAATAATCGCAGCTGGGCTTACTGGTCATTCCAGAAGGAGAAATACATTGACAAAGTAGCAGGGATATTTTTATACCCCAAAATGTTTTTTCCATTTTTTTAAGACTATTGCCTAGTTTGATCCATTCTATTGGTAGAAGATCGATTTCGCTTTTTCAAAAATACATCTAAATATTACTATTCTTACTTACATTATGATAGTTACTTTTTTCCTTTGATTGACTAGAACCCAAGGGGGGAAATAACCATCTTTGGTAATCAACCAAATATCATAAAACACCAGCGAATATACGAGTATGATAATTTGTACCCACACCGATAGCTGTGAATCAACCATTTGACTAATTGATAAACTTGATTGCTTTGTTCACTGATAACAAGAAAAGCAAAGGTATTACGTAATTAAGGAAATCCTTTTTTATATGATAATGTGGTGGATTGATTGGGGCCACAAATTAAAAATTCGAATGTTAGTATTATGACTAGGTTGATGCGAATTTTATTGTAGAAAATTCAATATATGGGTATGAAAATATATACTACCATACTGACTTAAAACCAAAGCAGATATTTCTTTAATACATTGTCATATGGATCAAACCTACCGTGGCAGAGTATCAGTAAGAAAAAGTAGAGTGTATTTGTAGGAGTGAGCATCGGATTTTCTGAATTAATGGAATTTGCATTGTTTGCAAATGAGGTTAATATTGCAGATTAGGTTTTATTAATTTTATCCGTATTTTGGAGGATAAAGATACTAGGATCAGTTATATTTTTTTATGTCTGATTTTAAAAGTATTTGTGTTGGATCCTGGTGAAGGCAGCTTAGCGGAACTTATAACACATCTAATGGAGTATGTTGTTCTTGCGCTAGAAGTGGTAATCGCGATATTTATCATAGTGATCGTTTCCCGAACATTATTTGACCTATTCAAAAAATATGTTACAGGATTTGGAAAGAAGCAAGTATTGCAACAGCAGCAATTGTATAACAGTCAAATAGTAACACGAATGCTAAGGGGGTTACTGTATTCATTGGATTTCTTAATAGCTGTAGATATCTTAAAAACCATTATGACTCCATCACAAAGCGAACTCTTGTACTTTTTGGCTATAGTGGTGATAAGAATACTACTCAGCTGGGCAATGTCAAAAGAATTAGAAAAAAGTGATCCAGTAAATTACAATACTGATTAATTAGAATTCAACCGTGTCTATTAATAATAGGCCTAAATGATCAATAACATAAACATGGTCAATTTGCAAAATTTTGACCTGATGCGAACACTTTCAAATTCAATATTTGTTGAATCAGCTAATGATGCCAGTTTTAATCAAGATTTGAAGCTGAGATACCTTGAATGAGCATCACACACATAAAAATTTAAAGACAAATATCGAAAACTTTATCCAAATAAACACTTTTCAAATATCTCCATTTCCACAGAAAATTGTATCAAAATTGAGATTTCATTACAGGAATACTGTAAAAGCAATAGTTATAAAATAAAAAAATTAAACGATTTTTCTGCTATATGACAATTCGCAGATCAATTTGACTACCCTAAAGTCAGGATTGTACTATATTCTAAATCCGCTTTTCAATGATCACATTACATTTGTGATAGCAATTGCATCTTCATCTTTGCAAACTCTTCGTCAGTCAACAAACCTTTTTGATGAAGATCTCCAAGTTTTTGAATCTTTTCGGTCACATCCCCTTGGGAACTAGATGATTGTACATTTTGAGTCTGTTGTGATTGTTGTGCTCTCAATCTATCTATTTCGGCTTGTTGTGCTTGTGCTTGTTGCTGTGCTAACTGTTGTTGTTGTTGCATTGCCATGTCTGCTTGTTGTTGTTGTTGTTGCATTGCGGCTTGACTTCTGCTATTAGCTGCAGCTCTTCCAACTGCAAATGCTGCCCATCTTCCTCTCATATCTATATCAAAGTGTTCGTAACTAAAATAGTTATCTGGATATTCTAATTCATTCCTTTGGATAATATCTTGTTGAAACTCCAAGGATTACGATATTTGTATTGAAATTATTTTTGCCTATCTTTATGAGAATCTTAACATCCAAAATTTCTCGTTTTTTTGAAGATGTCTTTGATGGTGTATGATTACTTGTAAAGAGGCAGTATATACATTTCTAGATAGTAATGAAATATAAGAGAAAATCATAGGTGGGATATAGCGTTGGTCTTTAACCAATCACTATTTTTATGCACTAATTATTTTCTTACCAGATCTTGATTTTGATGAATTAATTTATTCAGCGTTATGCTTCATGTCTCCTATCGTGTACCCAAATATAAATTCCAATTATCATGGCCAACAGCCCATTAATCAAAAGTACAATACCCGAGACTATGGCAAAGAACAATATTCCTGCATCAATCATTAATTTTTGTTTAATATTTTGAGTAGACACATCTTCGGTATCAGTGGATGTATTCAGGAAAGCATTAACACTAGCAGTAACCCTGTCAGCTAATCTATCAGGAATTTTGGCTGAAGCATTAATTCTATCAGTTACCTTGCCTGCTAATTTTTCAGTAGCCTTGTCTGCTAATCCTTTGGCTGATATATCGGGGAAATTTTCGATCATTAAAATAGCTTTATATGCTGATAATCCAAATATAATCGCGCTTGATACAAGAATGATTATACCTGCTAGCAGTATTTTATTGCCACGTTGCATTTACATTAGTTAGTAAAAGGTGTTAATAAACAATGTATATAAAAAGGAAAATTATTAGTGTTGCAAATTCAAATTGTGGTTTTATGAGGTACCTAGACGGGGAAACTCAAAAGCCAGAATTGGTTAAATCCTGTAATTAGTTATTCTAAATACCCCAAAAGATGGGTCTAATGATAATCCAGGTTTCTAAAGCCCTTTTCCAATGCTGGTGTTATAGTGCTTGAATCTAGCGTTATCCTTAAAACCTAAACTCGGTTTCATCATGATGTTAGAGAAACTCCAACGCCGTGAAAACCTGAACTTAGCTGGTTAAATTTTGCTTTAGTTCATTGAACTTTTGTGCAAGCATTGATAGGTCGCCAGCATATTTTTCCTTCAGTCCTTGAGTTGTATTTGCAACGCCTGCTTCTTCAAGGGCTTGATTGTATGCATCCGATACTGCTGCAACTACTTTGGCTGCAACTATCTTTTGTAATTCTTGAGAAATATCTGAGCTGTTAGACACTGTTAGAGATGTAATGTTAATTCCATTATTTCCAACTATCTCTTTAAATTTTGATATAACCTTATCCAGATTATCGGTAGGTTCTTGAACTGAAGTTGAGTTTACCCCTTGGGCAAATACTTTGTTAGTGTATAATCCATCACTATTCAATAGTACCACTGAGACTGCAAAAACAAGTATACCAAGAGCAATCCCGATTCCTTCTTTTTTATAAATGATTTTCATGATTTGACTTATAGAAACAAGTATAAAGGTTTAATTCTTATTCACGCCAAAAAAACATCCATACAATTAATTCATACAGACTTACCTTATTTATGCGAGTCAATTAGAATGATTGCGAAATATTGAATAGATTACATATTATCGTTGAAAATATTATTTTCAACTCTAAAATTCAATTGGATTGAATTGAACTAAAGATTTAGAATTTCAAAGGCAAGAGTTCTTCTATCTTTATATATTAGATCTATTTAATAAACCGTAATGTTATCTCTAAAAATATCTATCGTTTTTACATCTTTGATAGTTTTAATAGGATCAGTATACGTATCTAATGCTTACAGTCAGGTAAGTGACTCAAGTGGCATTATTGTTGGGCGAGAGGGAAGTGTCTTTGGATTAGTTGATATTGATTCTGATGGCCACTCGTTAAACATTGCTGGGGTTGCAAATTATATCCCACCAACTGACAAAGTATTTGAAGTTTGGCTATATGATGGAAACTATCGTGCATCAGGATATCCATTAAGTGTTGGGATGATAAAGGCTGATGGATCTTTTAGTATGGAATCCACCCAGGTTTATCCATACACATACACTGACTTATTTGTGACCATGGAACCCAAAGATGATAAAGATCCAAAGCCATCCTATTCCAACCAAGTAGGCATTTACGTCTTACCAGCACCATTTGGACAATAATTTCTTTTTTTTCTATCTTTTTGAGTAGACATTTTTTTTCAGTTTATCAGGCCCTAGTATCCTACGTTTTGAATTTTTGATTACTCAGCCTGCTTTAGAGTAGAAGGGTAGAAAGATAAAATTCTCTAGACTGAAAATAGACACCAAAAAATAGCCTGAATGCACCATTTGGATATATTCACTAATGTTAAAAGCAAAACAAGATTACATGAATTTTTCGACGTCGAAAAATTTGAGTGATTCTTATGGCATTTTATATTTCAATTTTTGATTAAATCTTTTTTGCTCTCTTATCATGATGTCTATTTGATTATTTATCAGATTCTTGTGATGCATTAGTGTCTCATAGATGATCCAGTTATCGTCGACTTCTTCAATAATCGTTCCAATTCTATTTTGAGTAATCTTAAGAGTTGTAAGAATTTTGTCAAAACACCTGTTTATTTTTAAATCTCTATTTTCTTTTGAATCCATTAGTGAATTATACTCAAGGCTTTCAGTAGCATCAGCGATAGATAGTGCATTTGCAAGTTTCCTAACTTCTTTTACTGTCAAATCCTTGTTTACTATTTCGATAGCCATTTCATGTCGAGTTGCATGATTCTTTACATAAACTAATTCTTCGGCCACACTCGGGCTTATTTTAGATTTTGAAATCTCATCAACTATCTCTACTGCTAATTCTAAGAGTGAAAGCCTTTTTGATACATATGATGGACTTTTGGAGATCTTATGGGCTAGTTCGGATACGCCTCCCCATCCAAAATCGGTGATATAGACTTTGAACGCTCTTGCTTCTTCTATAGGATTGAGATTTTTTCTTTGAATATTTTCAGCCAAGGATATTTCAAAACTGTCTTTATCGTCTACCTCTATCACATGACAGGGTATTTTTTTCCATCTCAGTTTCTTGCAAGCAAGGTATCGACGGATTCCAGAAATGATTTCAAACTGGCTTTCTTTGATTCTTATAATAATTGGGTGTAGCAAACCATGTTGTAAGATTGATAGGGCTAATTCATCTGTTGACTCCTTCCCCCTTTCATGAATCGTGTAATTGGGTAAAATCAAATTACTAATCTCAACTTCCTCCACTATTCCTTTCATCATAGGGCTAGCAGAGAAATTTTTCATCATATTTTATCCAGTCATCTGAGGTATTTAACGGTTTAATAAAATTTTCACATTTAGACAAATTAAGTTATAAAATTTCCACTTAATTTCAAATTAGACCAAATATATGGATGCCCGTACTATGCTTAAATCTGACTGGAGCAGTTCTTCGTTGGGCCTATTTAAGGAAATCCTTTGAAAAAATCATCAGAAACTTACAAAAAATCAAAAAAGTAGGGCATATGCCTATCTATAAAAATGAATTGAAGAATTTGTGAATAGCACAGACAGGACTGACTATAATTTTTTCATAAAGTACTCTTCAACCCTGAATTGATAAAGATAATTTCTGTTACCAGTTTAATTATTTTACTATTTGTGATTTAAGTCCATGGAGTTCTTTTGAGTAAGTACATCTTTATTTTCCTACCTGAAGTCTGTATTTTGAAGTAACCTCTTTGTTTATTATGTATCCTATATTGGGTAATATTTAAAACAAAAAGAAGTTTATCGAAAGTCTGTATATATGATAGTTAGGTAACGTTTTTCTATAATAAGCTCTACTGATTTCGAAGAATAGATCCTCTTAAATATTTTGTTTCAGGAATATGTTTAGTACTTATTTCACATCGGATACTTTTTGTCAGTACATCTATGAGATCTGATTTAGAGATAAGTGGATTTAATGACAAGTGTAACCACCTTGCCTGTGACCTCAACATATGGGATCGGATAAGTTGAGAATCCAGATGATAAAATAGCAACCAACTCATCTGAAGAAAAGCATGGAGTGCTGAGCTCCGAACTATTCAATCTTATCACATTTTTATGGATGAAAAGAATTTACGAATTTATCTGTTTTTTTAGTAAGAGATATGTGGAGAATAGCGTAATCTAAAGTACATCGCAAATTATACCTTTTCAAATCTTAAAAGGCGTAGTAAGTCCTAAAAAAAGTTTTCGATCGCTCAAAATTCTATAATGAGTCCTCTACTATCTTACTTGAGGGATTAAAATTTGTTTTATCAATCTCAAAATTTGTGAAACATTACCAGAATTGGATTTCCAAATAACTCAGATAGAAAATTGGTTTCATCTATTGTTTCTAAATTTGTCTCGAGTCCCCGAATTTATTGAAAGGACCTAGTGATTTTACAAAAAATTTTGTTTGTGCATCATTTACTATGCATCGGTATATTTACTGTGCTAATGTTGACTCAAAAAATGTACCTTTTTTAGGAGCATTAGTCAGATGATATTCTTGCTTGCTTTTTCGAACCTTATTTCCCATAAAAATATGCTTTACGGGCCAGTTTTAGGATTTTTCGGTATAGGTGTCTCTGTTACTAACATTCTAGTCATTTGTTAACTTCGATAAAATGTTGCTGACCCCTTTACTCTTACCTAATTTTTCTTCAGCCAAATGTTTGTTATTTTTAGCCTGAACATTTTTAGGATCCAACTTTAACGCCTTGTCATACCATTCTATAGCCTCATTGTACTTACCTAGGTTAAACAGGGATGCGCCTTTATTGAATGTGGCATTAACATGTTCCGGATATATTTTTAACGCCTTGTCATACCATTCTATAGCCTCATTGTATTTACCTAGTTCGTCAAGAGCTGAGCCCTTGTTGTTTAAAGCGTTTACATGTTTAGGATCTATCGCTAACGCCTTGTCATACCACTCCATAGCCTCATTGTATTTACCTAATTCGTCTAATGCTACACCCTTGTTGTTTAAAACATTAGCATTTTGTGGTTTTAGCTTTAGTGCCTCATCAAAGTACTCTATAGCCTTACTGTGTCTTCCTAAAGTATAATACACCCATCCTTTGTTATTTAGAGCGTTTACATGTCTAGGATCTATTTTTAACGCCTTGTCATACCAGTCTATAGCCTCAATGTACTTTCCGAGACTTTGTAAGGCCCTGCCCTTGTTATTTAAAGAATCAGGATCATTGGGTTCCAACTTTAACGCCTTGTCATACCACTCTATAGCCTCACTGTACCTACCAAGGCTGTAGAATGCTGCGCCCTTGTTGTTTAGAGATATTGTATATGTTGATTTTATCTCCAAAGCCTTGTCATACCATTCTATAGCCTCGATGTATTTACCTAGCTCATCATATGCCGCACCCTTGTTATTCAGAGCGTTAACATTTTTAGGATCTATTTTTAACGACTTGTCATACCACTCTATAGCCTCACTATACTTTCCGAGACTATGTAGGGCCCTGCCCTTGTTATTTAGAGCGTTAGCATTTTTAGGATCTACATCTAAAGCTTTGTCATACCACTCTATAGCTTCTATGTATCTACCTAATTTATCAAATGCCGCACCCTTATTGTTTAAAGCGTTTACATTCTTAGGATCTACCTCCAAAGCCTTGTCATACCACTCTATAGCTTCATTATATCGTCCGAGACTATATCGAGCCTTTCCTTGGTTGTTTAAGGAAATCGCATCATCTGGTTCTATTTTTAACGCCTCATCATACCACTCTATAGCCTCATCATATCTTCCTAAAGTATAGTAAACCCAACCCTTGTTGTTTAAAGCATTTGCATGGTTAGGATATATTTTTAGTGTCCTGTCAAAGTACTCTATTGCATCACTATATCTTTCATGCTTATAAAGTCCAGTACCTTTGTTATTCAAAGCGTTTACATAATTAGGATTTACCTGCAATGCCCGGTCAAAGTACTCTATTGCATCACCGTATCTTTCAAGGGTATAGAGTACTTCACCTTTGTTATTTAGTGCGTTTACATGGTTGGGATGTATTTTAAGCGCCTTGTCATACCAGTCTATTGCTTCACTGTATCTTCCTACCTTATTCAATGTAAATGCCTTATTGAGTATCGCCTCAAAATAACGGACATCAATGTGTAGAATCCTGTCGTAGCATTCAAGGGCGTAATCATACTTGCCCAGATAGAAATATTGGTTACCCATTAATATTAAATGCTTTAGCTCGAGGTCGTGTTTTGAAATTTGTAATTCCCCTATCTTAATATCGATTATCCTGGTTTTGCATTCGGCCTCAATTTTTTCGACTTCATCTAATATGTCTTGACATGGTTTGACCAACGCAATAGAAGAGTCCTGTAATTCTTGAGCCTTATTTTCATTTTTTTGATAGTTATCCGCTAATAATTGGTACAACAGGTTAGATTTATGGGATAATCTTTGAAATAGATCTAAAACCTTTACTGAAGCATCTCCTTTGTCATCAAAAATAATTGTGTTTTCAACTATTGTATAATTTAGCGATTGATTATCGAAAGTTGCTGTTCCAGAAGAAGGAGTATTATTTATATCATTTATAGATTCTGAGGAGGAGATATTACCTGCTTCATTTGTGCTGTTCTGATCATTAGAAGGTCTCAGATCGATTCCACAGCCGGGGCATATGGTCTCATTATCCGATTCAAGAGAATAACCACATTGATGACAGAATGACATTAATATCCTTATGGTCTCTCTATATAAAAGATAATTGCAAAAGTTTACTATTAAAAATTCAGAATTAGAGCTCCTAAAATGAAAATACAAGAAAAAAGCTTCTAAATTAGTTACACAATGGATCACAGCATCGACAAGATCAGACAGCTTTACATTAACCGTAAATCCAACTAATTCACCTTCGGCCTTCCAATGTACTTACTAGAGTTTACTTGTACACTACCATTGGCCTTGTAATGGTTGATAAGAATTTGTTTCATTATTATAAATTAGATCAACTTGGTCACAAACACGATTTTTTGAACCTATCAATATTTGAAAAAACTTTGTACATCAAATAAATGACATTCATTGTTTCAGTTTAAAAGTCTTCAAAAAGTGTTCTAATACAATCAAATGAATGTTAACCACCAATTACAAAAACCCAAAAGCATTCAAAAATCAAAATCATCTGAATCTAATTTATTAACCATCCAAGTGAAACAAGGGAGTGACAGGCGGAGGTGAATCAAAGAAGGCAGTCTATGCTGCATTATTTGGTAATTTGGCAATTGCCATTTCGAAGCTCTTTGCAGCGTTATTTACTGGCAGTACATCTATGTGGGCTGAAACCTACCATTCATTCTCAGATACCTTCAATCAGGTACTACTTTTGGTGGGTGTGAAGACAAGCAAGAGGGAGGCAAATGAAAAGTATCCTTTTGGATTTGGCAAGGAACAATTTTTTTGGTCGTTTGTTGTAGCCATACTTATTTTTGGTATATCAGGAGTGTTATCTTTGGAACATGGGATAAGTTATTTTTTAAGCGATCACGCTACTCATGAGGTAAAAGATTACATAGTAAATTATGTGATTTTGGCAATAGCTCTAGTATTTGAAGTCTATTCGCTTAGGGTAGCATTTAGAATATTTAGCAAGATGATAGAAGATAGGGGTGAAAAATTAACTCTACCCGTATTGTTTGCGGAACTGAAAGAAAATAAAGATACTATTATCATAACAGTACTTGTAGAAGATTCCGCTGCTCTTTTGGGAATATTGATCGCTATAGTAGCGTTGGCCCTTTCTGAAATTACTGGAAATCTTGCTTATGATGCAATAGGTTCTCTCCTGATTGGAGTAGTATTAATGGGTTTTGCTTTATTTTTGGCCAGGGAGAACCGAGGCATGCTTATTGGTGAAGCAATGTCTAAAGGAGATCTAAAAAAGATAAATAACGTAATTTCTAGCATCCCTGAAGTTGAAAAAATAAAATCAATACGGACTATGCACCTTGCGGCCGAAGATGTTCTGATAGCAATTGAAGTTAGTTTGATTGAGAATTTAAGTACCGATGCGATCGAATCTATCATTGATAATATTGAAAATAAAATCAAAGAGGCCATACCCTATACTGACCGTTCAAAAATATACGTTGAGCTATCGCAATAGAATAAATAAAAATCTGTACTTTAACTTGAATCGGGACATATTCCCATCTGAACCAAAATATACTTGTCCCAATTAATTGGTAACAAAAAATTATGAAATCACTATATTTTAGTTGCTAAATAAACAATGTGCCCTCGGTATCATGTGTATACTTTTCGTGCGGAATTATCGACAATTTTCTTTTAGGTATATTCTATCAGCTAACCAGTATATTGTTAAAGTGTTAATTAACAATCTCACAATATATTTTGACCGGATTACCTTATTTAGATCAAATAGATGGGAAATCTCTGAGTGGATTAAACGATAAGAAAGCTAGTGAATTTTTGAGTTTGTATTGAGTATTGCTCAAATATCGTTCACATGAGATTCATAACCAATTATATGGAAATTTTTTATAAGAAGACAGATTATTAGAAAAGTTAAGCCACTCCAAGCGATTGAATTAATGGGATATAACATATGGAACCCTTGATTGAATACTCTGTCAATAAATTAACTGAAAATTAATTAGAATAATCATTTTTTCTTTATGATACACCCCATGTAACAAATAACTATTCTATTCTTAATGTTTGAATTGTATCATCTAGAATTGGTTGGAATTTAGATAGATACGCCTCATTTACGATCTTATCTGAAGAATATTCGCTAGACAACACTAATTGTAGAACATAAATTTTGGTCAAAGTATCAAATTTGTAAGACTTTGTTATTTCATTGTGACCAAAGTCAATACCTCCTGGGACAGGCTCTTTATCTGCTGTCAAGCATTTCATCGTTGAGATTTGAAATTGCTTACCATTTATTGTGGAGGTCGAATTTGGATTTAGCTCTGTACACTTTGTAGAAAGAGATGATGGTCCAGAATCAGCGAACGCTTCACTTTGTCGTTCCTTGAGATCCTCTTTATCTTGTACTACCAAATTAATTATAGGAAGGGTATCATTGTTTGAGAGAGAATTTAGGTCAGTAAAAAACTCTTGTGTTGTGGAAGGAAGTATGGTAAGGATAATGCCATTATCGCCATTCATGCTATCTGTTGCATACCAGCCTGTTGGAATCTCAAATTCCGATATACCATATTTGGGATTTGTATATTTTCCACTAAGATCTTGTCTAAAGTCTGGGGTGCCTGAACCATTACTAGCCGTGTTGTTAGAATTGCTTCCGACATTTGGATTGGCAAAAGAATTTTTAGAAAAAGATTCTTCGTCCTGGTTATTAGTTGAAATAATTTCTGGCTGATAGAAATTTTCTTGTTCTATTTGAGAAATTGAATTCGTAGAGTCATATTGTGCAAAGGTAGCGATACTTTCAACATCGTATCCAATAGAAATGATCACGAAAATTCCAATCAACATTAAAAAAGTATAATAAAATTTGATTGATATCTTATGTGAAACTTCAATGTCTATTGCCATTGGATTGTTTAAAACATTCAAATATATATGAATGTCTGCAAAACTAATGACCTTTAGTGATAAAACCTGGATTCATAGATTTACTGCATTAAGGGATCAATAATTCCGGGTTTGTAAAATACTTCAATGGGCCGGAAATAAATAAAATTATTACAAGCAAGACAAAACCGGTGTTGACTGCGTTGATAAAGACTTAAAGTCCAGACAAATACTTGTAAAATCTTGCATTCATTGCATGATACTGAGCCTTGAAAAGATCATTATTATCAAGGGCGTGATTCACTTGGTCAATTTCATGTCTCAGATTATTTAAATTCTTTTCTTTCATTTTGTCCATATTTTGTTTAAATTCAGAAGAAACCTTATCATTGACTTTACGCATTGTTTCTTCATAACTTTTATTTAAATCGTCCAAATTGTTATTGCTTGCCATGGTGATCATGAATATGTCAATTATAAAAAGCATTTTCTCATCCCAACATAATTAATATTTTATCAAAATTGTATCTTATTGTCATTTTTTGGCTTATATTGGCATATTTACTGAATGGTATTAAATCATTAATGTACCCTATAAAGTAACTCATTCTTTTGTCAATAATTTTTATGCCAGGCAATCTATTCTTTAAAAAAAGATATGCTATCGATATTTTCAACTCTCGAGCTGGCTCCTTAATGTTAATATTGCTTGTTAAGAATTATATACAGTTTAATAATTAGGTAACAGTTAAGAGGACCAAAGATACTAGTGTCTTTTCGTTGAATACCAAAGCAATAATTTTTTCATTTTTCTCTAATCTAGTAGTGGTCATACTCATTTGATGATAATTTCAAAATAAATAGAAAATGTTATAAAATAGGTTTGAATCAATAATGTGTGACAATAAAAAAACAGGCCTCGAAGAAAAATGAGAAGGTGGCAATTAACCGCAAATTTGGACAAATTATCATAATACCGTTAGGGGCAATACTACTTATTTCCGCTCTCCTCGTTATTCCATTAGGCCAAGATCATAACGCATATTCCCAATCTTTCAACACTAGTTCCACAGTGAATTCAGCAAGTTCTGGAGTCGACCTATTAAATATTCATCCCACACCATCAAATGTAAAAACGGGCAACACTTTTGAACTATTGGCAACAGTAATTAACAATTCCACAGGGTCAATAATGTTACCTGCTGGGGTTTGCGATTCACCGTTAACAGCGTTCTTTATGGCAAATGTGGTTATAAGACCGGATCAATTCCAAGGTTGTACCGCTCCTTCATCCCCATTTGAATTAAAGCAGGGAGAAAAGGTTACGGTTGCCGGTCCAGTTCCTGGAACATTATACCAAGCAATCAAAGCCGGGAAAACTCCAGCGACTGCCACTGTATATTACCTAACAGAGAATATGCAGCCCAGTAACGTTACAAAACCATTTGTATTTACCATTAGTTAGAGCCAAGATGACACTACTATGATATAAGATGGCTAAAGATCGTTCCTTTCTAAAGTATATATGTGGTGGGATTTCATAGAATAGTCAAATTGAAGTTTCGGATGTCCACTATTTTGGACTCTTAATGTAAAGAAAATCTCTAAGGCACTCGGGTAAGTATCTGTCGTTATGGCAGATCTCATTCATTTTAAATATAAGGAATCTGCATTTTATTACTCTTCATTTTTTATGTCTTCCCTATTTTTATTTTAAAGCACATTTAGAGTTCGTTTTTTCTTTTGAGCCTTTGGTATCTTTGACTTGTAAAACCATGAGGTGCCTTCTTAAGTGGTATGATCTTGACATGTAATCCAGATTCTTTACCCTCATCTTGCGACATAGCGTACAGAATGTTTCTTTTATCATCAGAAATCAACCTGAGGATTGTATACCTCGTGATGATATCCAAAATGGTTAGATAAAGGTGTTTTGGTGTCTAATTGAAAAGTATGGGTTTACACAACTGTCGGTAAATGTCCTAAGACATGGGAAGTGTTGGGAGATATTGCATATGCAATTGCGCCAAAGTATTTCATTTGTCTTAATTCAGATTTAGTTGCCTAAAAGATTTGTATGTTGTAAGATTTCTTAATGTGCGGATTACTCGTTGTTTGTCTGTTTTTAACTCCTCCCCTAACATGCTGAATTCTAGTACTGCAACATGGTTCATTCGGTCATATCTGCCGTTAGCGGAATTCAGAAGTTGCGTTTGATCGTGTTGGACTTGTGGTGAAATGCGCCAGGATAAGTATAGTATACGTCGGCAAAGATCTCGTCTTGGCCTCCCCAGTCCTCGTTCAAGTTCGCACCGATAGCACTATCAGTGAAGAATACCGTCCCATCTGGGCCTACAACGCCGCCTCCACTAGGTGCACTGATAAAATCTTCATGCCCTAGGTCTTCGCCCCGTAAACGCCAATACACAGTCTGATTTGGTATGAAGCCAGAACCCCTAACTTCCACCTTGTAGACCCCGGGAGACCCTCCAATCGGAGTAATGGAAAGCTCTACTACTTCTGCCATAATGTTACCTCCTTTATAAATTCCATTTTTCTGTCATAAATGTTCTTACTCAATGAACTGTGAAAACGGACGATAGAATATAAGTTTATATTAACAGCGAAGAACTTTTACAGGACACGGATATTTTTTAGTTGATTTCTGACTAATATGGGAATTAGGTAACCGCTTATTAAAATAGAGTTTAGTTTAGTTTAGTCCTGCTGTTTCATAACCTCATAATTTTCTTGCGCGGAAGGCATAAACTCTTCAATTTTCATAGTTTTGATCTTGTACTTTCATTCGTTTTGGGCAGGAACATTCCGAGGTAATCGGATCTAAATCTATTTTCAAGAATTTACTTTATAGAATCTTTCTGACGTAAATCGTTTATTTTTCAAAAATGGAGTTACATGTCTGGTTATTTTTAGCTTAACCAATTGTCAAAATATTTGAAATTTGATCCAAGGTATTGATTTGAAAAGTATTTGTTATTTGACATACATGGGTAGCTGTACTTTCATTTTCTTTGTTGAACTTGTTCTGTAACCAAAATTCATCATTCATGTTCATTTAAGGTAGTATCTTATTTTTGCAATTCGATCAAGTTTAAATCCTATCTCCATTCATTTTTCTTAAGTTCATAATCATAATGATAGTAGTTAGGTAATGAGTCAAATGAAAGAGGTTATTATCCAGGTCTTATCTTCACCACTTTCTTGGTTTCGGAATTTCAATTTAGTTCCCATATTTTGGGAGAATTGCCAAATACTATTTGAAACGTCTTCCCTTTGTTTGTAATCGACTATTTCCACATAAAAAATTTGAGACCGTCTTATTAATATAATAGTTCTGCGTATAATACTTATTCAGCAACAAATGAATATGAAATTGCAAGATTTTATATGCTTTCTTTACAATAACAAAATGATAAATGTACCCAATCTATTGAAAGACGATGAAAACGGCTTCATAAATCGACTAAAATTACAGAAATATGTATTTTTAGCGCAAACCTCTTTACAAAATGACTTTGGCTATGAGTATAATATTTATAGAAATGGTCCATATTCGCCAGACTTGACAAATTATTGTTATGAAGGATTAGATCTTGATAGGATATCTTCTGACACAAACGAGAAGAAGTGGACTAATTACTCGGCCTTTACCGACAGATTTTTGACCCTGTTTAAAGACAAGGAACCCGAGTGGTTGGAGGTAGCATCAACTCTAGTAGACAGCACTAATTATTGTGAAGATGAACAAGAATCTCTAAACAAGGTCTACGCAATTAAATCGATGTATAGTAGAGAATACATTGATAATATTTGGAATGAATTAAAGGACAAAAGTCTAGTTCATTACGAATCTGGTCTCAAATCAAAAAACTTTCTATCCATATTCTGATTATTATTTATCTGTATAGCAGGTTTATTACTATAGGATTTTGAATCGATTATCAAAGTACACCGCTTAAGAACATCGACCCTATTCTCTTCTTATGTGATTATAAATAGCATTAATAGTATTAAATAGATCTTATGCTTGGAAATATGCTATAATTATTTTTTTAAACAAGTGGTCACCTTAGACCTTATTTATCATATTTGTACATCCGGCCACCTTTGTTAGTTTCAAATCTAAAATCTATAGCGTAATCCTATTGATTGTCAATTGCTGGAAAACAATACCTTGAGTAATAAAGTAGCGTTGAGGAATGTCATTATGGGTTTAAGAATACCTAGGTGGGTCTGTGCAATGGATATGTAAATTATTCTATCTTATTTTTTCGTATAAATTCTCTTAAGGCATTTGACTCTTCCTTATATGCTTTAATTGTGTAAACTTTTCCATCCGGGCATTTTACCGATACCCTTACTATAGTGGTTTCAATGTCTGAAGCATACACTGGTGGTTCAACCTTTTCTATTTTGCAGCCTGCATCAAGTAATTTCTTTAATTCGGAAATACTCTTAAATTCTGACAAGAGAAATCAATTATTAGTATTAGTTACTAGTTCATAAAAAGGATTTAGGATGCCATGATTCTATCCATCAATACAGGCAGGTTGTGATCGTAGTAATTTGCGATGGTTACTAAAAGGAATCAAATCCTCCGGTATCCATCCCTCCAACGTCCATATCGCTATAATCACCTGTATCGCCTGTATCAGAAGCCGCTCCTGAATCTTCAGCACCTGATCCTCCTGATTCAGATGCTTGTGCTTCACTCTGAACATTTTCAGCTGGATTCATTGACATTCCCATAAAAGACATCATAGAAGTAAACATTACTGCATTTATCAATCCAGAAAATAACATCATCGGCATCCACATCCTGTTATCGTTCATATAACTTTGCATTTGACCTCTGTTACCAGTTTCATAGAGTTGTTGAAGATATTTGGATTTGTTGACTAGTTCTTGTTTTTTTGATTCTAGTATTTTGAATCCTGTGTCAGCAACATAAACTTCAATTTTCTTATTACCAAAAAAGCCTTTTTTTGTCTGTTTAATGACTAGTTTTTGGGTTTGTAGATCATTTATGATCAATTCTACCTCATCTTTAGATAACTTTGTAACCTTGGCAATGTCTTCTATCTTTTTCATACCTCTAGAGATTGCGTCTAATACCATGAAATGATTGGGACTTTCATTAAAATTATTATTTGATGACATGTATGTGTATAACTAGGAAATTATTTAAGTTTTGAATGAGCAATAGGTAATTTCTCAAGATACTGACAAATCAATTCATTTGTCAAATTAGAATATAAGGAATCTAAAGTAGTAACTTTATGTATTTTCTACATTGAAACTCGGTACATTTGTAGTTTTGTTACCCAAGCGAGGTTCTATCGGGTTTTGGGATGTAGCTTCGAGCATTATTTGATATGACTCAAAAGAAAAGCATACTGGTTTTATCTATTTGAACAAATTCATAGCAAAGCCCAAAATGTATTGAATCATTCTTCTGTTTAGGCCTCCTTTTTTTGTCATTTCTATGCCACAAAAAAAAGGGGTAGGCAATGGGTGATCTTTTCTCAAATCCGATCATTGTAGTATTTACATTTATTTTCAAATACAGTAGTCTTTGAACTCAGGTTTTAATTTATCAAAAAATAAACATGGCAACCTGACAAAGTTCCAACCTGTACAAAATAAATTAAAGCTCAGATGAGTTTTTGTGATGCCCTACAAGAAATAGAGATTGAGAACTGCTCCTGCTAACAATGATTGAAGTATACAAGAGTTTTGTAACGTCTGACTTTCTTTTTAATAATGAGGTTACCAATCAATTTCCAACTGCCACTTCACAAAGTAAGTTACCTCAAAATGCAATATGTTAACCCCGAAGGGGAATGATCGTTTATTAAATACTTGTAAGATTTCACGGCCAGTAAAAGCACTGGTTACGAGTGATTGGGGCAATATAAATTTCATTTTTTACAATGTATGTTAATAAATTACCTATTCTTGTTAGATAAGGTTAATTGTAAATTAATAGCCATAATAAAAAAGCGTAATTTTGTTATTTGATATTATTCTGGTAGAAGGATTTAGTATCATGTATCTAAGCTATAATATAGTTAATTCTAACTAAATAGAATGATTATATTGAGTAACATAACAAGAATACATAAGAAAAGAATTGTATTTGCAACACTTTTGGCTGTTTCTATGATTACCGCGCTTGCTACATTTGATCATAAAATGGTTCAAGCAACTAGTGAGAAAAACGAAAATGCAGGACAGCAAGTTGATAAGCAAGGCCAATGGGTTAGTCAAGGAGCACAATGTGTATCTGGAGAGGCTGTTTTGTTTTCATGTAACAATGTTGGAATACAATCGCAAGATCAACACGGTCACCTGGCTGCAGGTCAACAGTGACCTTTTTTTTAATACTATTTCATCCTTGATAAAGTGTTCTAACATCATGAAAGGTTTTTGATTCTAATACTGAGTTGTTAGTAATTCAATGTCTTGATTTATTCAAAATTGATCTAGCTGATGTTCCTTGAATCATAATTTATCTTTCGATCATCAAAGCAAATAGCAGAAACATCGAAAATGTGAACTAAATCAGCAAATTCTTATCTTCTTTAGTGTGGTTTAATACTTTGTAGTGGATCCATTTATTTCAAGGGGCAATCGCTTCTGGTATACTAGATGTAGTAAAAATACCTTATAATCTCTTTTAGGACGATGGGCTTATCTTATGTAAGGAATTACTTTAACAGTTATGATTTAGTAACGAACAGTGTCATATATCATCTTCATAAGCTATGCATAACAATATTTGCCTTCCGCATGTTACTTAAGATGGTTCTAATCCATTATATAAAAAAATTTGTTTTTTGGTCGATATAAATAAAAAATCGTATTTGAATTATCATTCTAGAATGAATCAAATCCCCCCGTATCCATTCCACCATCAGCACCCATATCGCTGAACCCGCCAGTATCGCCCGTGTCCGAAGCACCCGTGTCCGAAGCACCCGTATCCGATGCTGCCCCTGAATCTTCAGCACCTGATCCTCCTGATTCATCCACCTGACCCTCAGTCTGAGCACTTTCGGCTGGATTCATAGCCATTCCCATAAAAGCCATCATAGATCCAAACATTACCATGCTCATTATGCCCGAAAACAGCATCATCGGCATCCACATCCTGTTATCGTCCATATAACTTTGCATTTGACCTCTGTTACCAGTTTCATAGAGTTGTTGAAGTCGCTGTGATTTATGTGATAATTCCTGTTTTTTTGAATCCAACAATTTCAGGCCCGTTTCTGAAATATGAAACTCCGTTTTCTTATTACCAAAAAACCCCTTCTTGACAACCGCGTTTATTAATTTCTGATTTCTTAAGTCATTTATGATCAATTCTACTTCATCTTTAGATAACTTTGTAACCTTGGCAATGCTGTCTATCTTTTTCATACCCCTAGAGATTGCGTCTAATACCATGAAATGATTGGGACTTTCATTAAAATTATTATTTGAAGACATACTTATTTATGGACAGATAATTATTTAAACTATAGATGCTTTTGTGTGTGCATGCTGTAAATATGATGATGAAAATTTAAAGAAATAATATCATATTACCTGTGTGAGGCTGGACTAGTTTCATTGGTATTGTTCGAACCTAGACTTAATGTCATATTCCCTCCTAGTAACGATTCAAGAGTTGGTTGTGTTTGATTACTGTCAAGAGGTTGTGCCAGTGCTGGGATCATAACCCCACTTATCGCAGTGATGGATACTAAAAGACCGATTAAAGCAATAAGATTAAAAATCTTCATATAAATAAGAGGGAAATGTAGTATAAAAGTATTGTTATTGAATCCATTTTTCTTGCAATACCATCTTGTAATGAAAAATAGATGAATAGATACGGCCATTCATATTAGACACTAACCCTTTGAAGCCTCATGCTTACAACTGATCTTTATTATCATAAATATTGAAAGTTCTGTCTGCTCCTATCTCATCTGTTGATGACTTGTGTTTGCAAATAATTGCATTTGAAGCTTAAAGTTTAATTCTCATCAGCTGAGCTTGTTTTGTATTGGGTTGTAAAGGACTATGCATAAGATACGATAGAGTAGGCGGAGGAAAAGAATCTGTTTATGCTTTGGGATATAAGCGGTGCTCAGGATGCAGTTTATATATTAAATTTAGTGGTACGCGCTGTCCATGTTGTAATTACCCTTTGCGAACTAAAAAAAGAAATTAATAAGCCAAGTTCAAATTTAAACAAACAAAGGATATTATTATATTACCAGGAAAAATTCTATTGGATGCATGACATTGGTAATCCAAGTTCGGGCGAATCCAAAAAAACTGCTACCATGACATTTAGGATTGATGAAAACGTCTTAAATGTGCTGAGAACAGAATCGGATAGGGGTCAAATAACCTTAAACAGTCTGGTAAATCAGCTCCTCAAACGCTATGTTGATTGGGATATGTTCGAACCTAAAGTTGGCATGATACCAATAGCAAAACCAATTGTTGTTGAATTATTTAAAAAGATGAGTAAAGAGGAAATCACGAACATGGCTGTAAATATCGGTAAGGACGTAGTTCATGATATCGCATTATTTATGAAGAATCGGATGGACCTTGAATCATTTCTTTCTTGGTTTGAGACAAGAATGGCTAGTTCATTGACTGAAACTAATCACACGTTGCAAGATGGTTATCAAGTCTACGTATTAAAGCATGAACTCGGTGAAAATTGGTCATTATATCATAAAATCATATTAGAATTAATGTTTAATGAAATATTCAATATGAAAGTAGATATTACGATAAGCAGTACAACAATCAGGTTCAAGTATAGAAGTTGAATTCCAAAAACAGATAATCCTTTTGATGTCGATTTATGCTACTCATAAAGATTTCTTCACCTTACAAATTTATATTATGTCGTTTATAGAAAGATCTTGGTTACACTTATCTAAGGATTTTAGAGAAAAAAGGCAAATATTAAACCAGCATTAGCTTCCAGTAATGACATGATGACATTGGAGGTGGACCTAAAGTTTGTGATATTCATATAAGGTTATTCTACTTCATAAAAAATGTGCAACTAGATCTTGGAATTGCCTTCCAATTTCTTTTTGTTTAGTGTATCATTATTACTTATCAAGGCTACGTTACTAAATTACAAAATAATATTCTATAACTTTTTTACTATATAATTTTCTATAAATGTCTTTATATAGTTTTTTATGTAGTATAATTAGATGAATAACAGATCATTAGCAAATAAAGCTATAATTACAACAACAGCGCTCGCAATCTCATTCATTCTTTTGATGGGACCTACATCGATGACACTGGGTGTTTTCGCACAAGGCAACTCACTTAATCAAGGAATCGGACAATCACAGGCTTCAACCCAACTAGGAATTTGTGTATCAGGCGATGGGACTTTAATTTCATGTAATAACCTTAGCGTGCAAAACCAAGAAAATGAAGGTAACAATGCAGCAGCACAAAGTGGAGGAAGTGGTGATGATGACGATGACGGCGGCAACAGCGCCAACCAAGGAATCGGCCAATCACAAGAATCAGAACAAAGTGCATTATGTGTTTCTGGAGAAGGGACATTCATATCTTGTAACAACTTGAACTTCCAAAACCAAGAAAATAGTGGAAGCAATGCACTATTACAAAGTGGAGGAAATGGTGGTGATGATGACGATTATAACGGCGGCAACAGCGCCAACCAAGGAATCGGCCAATCACAATCATCCAGTCAAAAAAGTGGAGTAGTCTCTGGTGACGATTCAGTATTATCAGGTAACAACATAAACGTACAAAACCAAGAAAATAGTGGAAACAATGCAGCAGCACAAAGTGGAGGAAGTGGTGATGATGACGGTGACGATAACGGCGGCAACAGCGCCAACCAAGGAATCGGCCAATCACAAGACTCTGATCAAAAAAGTGGAGTAGTCTCTGGTGACGATTCAGAAGGATCAGGGAACAACATAAACGTACAAAACCAAGAAAATGAAGGTAACAATGCAGCAGGACAACAAGATTAGACTAAAATAAACTTCGTTTTTTATTCTTTCATTTTTTTTGAATTTTTCACCGTATATTACAAATCATAATTTCATACCTTCTTTATACAATTTCTTGTACAATTAGAAAGTGGAGGTATCATCTATGTGGAAATCCGATTGAAATGTTACTAATTAGTTAAACAATATTTGCTTATTAAAAAGTTGGTCCGATAGATCTCTAAATGTAGGACTGCATCCTGATGTCCTATTGTTATTATCAAATTGAAAAAAAGGCTGTGATGGTAATGTGTTCAAATAGAATAGCTAAATTCCCATCAAGTCTGGTGAAAACTCATGATTTTTTGCTCAGTTTTCAGTCAAATTGATAATCAATTTTAAAAAAAAGAGGTGTTCTTTTGTCTTGTTTTCATCTACTCTGTGAATTGTTTATACTGTGTTGTGAAGCATTTGTATATGATGGTTTTGCTAAAATACTTAAAGAATTTTGAATTACAAATGGCTAGCATTAAGTAATACAACTATCGGCACCCTAATGGCGTCTCTTGATAGAAATATCGTCATAATCGCTCTTCCATCAATTGCTAACGAATTGCACACTTCACTGATTACACTTGTCTGGATAGCAATTGGGTACTGGGTAGTAACGGCTTCAATGTTATTGACATTTGGAAGACTTGCTGATATGTTTGGGCGAGTCAAATTGTATAATCTCGGATTTGCATTATTTACGATCGGATCTGGACTTTGTTGTGTATCTCAAACCGGAGAACAATTAATTGTTTTTCGAATTATCCAAGCACTTGGGGCCGCTTTCATTTTTTCAAACAGCTCTGCCATTTTATCGGACTCATTTCCAGAATCTGAGAGAGGAAAAGCTTTGGGAATAAATCAAATATCCATTGTCGTGGGGTCGGTCATGGGTTTAGTGATTGGTGGGGCTTTAACCTCATATTTTGGATGGAGGTCTATATTCTGGATTAATATTCCGATTGGAATTTTTGCTACAGTATGGGCATTCTCAAAACTAAAAGAATTGGGAACGATAAAAAAGGAAAAAATTGATTGGCTCGGAAATTTGTTATTTGCTGGGGGATTAATTTCCATCTTACTCGGAATAACATTTGGGTCTTTTCATCTATTAAACATATTCGAAATAACTCTGTTTATACTGGTAGGAATCTCCTTGTTGGTACTATTTTACAAGAATGAGAAAAAAGTTAGTTTTCCAATGATGGATCTTAGCTTATTCAAACTTAGACTATTTACTAGTAGTAATATTGCGATTTTTTTTAACTCTCTTGCTCGTGGAGCCTTTACCTTCGTGATGGTGTTTTTTCTTCAAGGTCCAACAATGCTTTTAAACCCATTGGAATCGGGTATTTATTTAATTCCAGTCTCTCTAGCATTGGCCATAGTAGCTCCGATAACTGGTTGGTTTTATGATAAATACAGGTCTCAGATTATCTCTCAGACTGGATTGATAATATCTGCGATAGGTTTTATCTTACTGGCTACCCTGGGGTCAAGGATTTCATATGCAGATGCTATACTGCCACTAGCACTCATAGGAGCAGGATTGGGAATATTTACATCGCCTAACAGAGCCACCATAATGAACTCTGTACCACCCAACAGGAGAGGGGTTGCTGCCGGTATCAGCACTACCTTGGTTATGGCTGGAAGCGCATTTAGTATCGGGTTGGTTTTTTTGATATTCTCTGCTTTATTACCAGCCGAAGTAGTCGTTGTGCTCTTCTCAGGATCGACAAACAGCACTCATCAAGATTCAATTCAATTCAATGACGCCGACCTTGATAGATTTATTTTATCTATTCACGGGATATTCATTATTTCTGCTGTTTTGATGGTAATTTCAGTTTTGATTCAGCGCAAAATGAAATGAGCGGATTTTGAATCGAGCCTTTCTTTTGTAATATTGGGTTTGGAAAGGAAATGAACAAATACAATCGTTCTCCTTTTTTTTAGTAGGGGTTTTGTAGAAAATTGGTCATTAGATTTAACTATACTATTTATATTAGACGACTTCCATTAATCTTACTAGTGATAAAAAAATTATCATCGATAACAAATGAGCATTCGCTAGTATATTTGTTAAATCCATTATGCTTTTCTGATGTACTGGGTATCAGCCTCCGGTTATCATTAAAGGAGGGGTTTTCTAAATAATACCATTTGATTATGAGAATGAAAACATAATCATAAATGCAGTTGAAAAAGTTAACAAAGATGTAGTAAATATAGCCAGCGTAAGAATGGTCAAGGATCAATTATTAAGAATTTTTCCAGTAGAAGGGGTAGGCTCTGGAGTAATAATAGACAAGAAGGGGTACATATTGACAAATAATCATGTCATTGAGAAGGCAAACAAGTTAAAAGTTACAACCACAGATGGAAACGTTTATGACGGAACCGTGGTTGGAACAGACAGTATTACTGATTTAGCTATAATAAAGATCGAATCCAAAGACGCATTATCTTATGCCGAACTAGGTAATTCGGATGAATTGAAAATAGGACAAATAGTAATTGCGATTGGAAATCCCTTTGGGTTGGATGGGGGTCCATCTGTTACCGCGGGAATCATAAGCTCATTAAGCAGAAAATTACAATTTGAACGAGGTATCATGGAACTTGTTCAAACTGATGCATCGATCAACCCTGGTAATTCAGGGGGGCCACTCATAAATACCAGAGGGCAGGTAATTGGCATAAATACTGCAAAAATGCCTTATGCGCAAGGTATAGGATTTGCAGTGCCAATAAATGTTGCAAAGTTGATAATAAATGATCTAATTGTTAATGGACGCGTTACCAATAGACCATGGATAGGCATATCCACAATAAAGATTACAAGTGAATTAGCACATTCTTATGGACTACCGACCAACCAGGGATCTTTAATTGCAGAGGTACAAAGTGATGGTCCAGCCTACATTGCTGATCTGCGTAAAGGAGATATCATAGAATCAGTGGATGGAATTAAGATAACTGATCCATATCAGATTTCTAATCATATACGAAAGAGGAACATTAAAGACCGAATATTTATTCAAATCAATAGATATGGAAAAAAAATGAATAAGGAAATCCAATTGATGCCTCATCCCACGAATTTTAATTAAGTAATTCCTAGAGTAGCATTTTCTAGCTTGACTTTAATAAGAAAAGAACATTTCTTTTTTTGGATACATACATACCCATAATTTTGATCTATTCTTTAGACGAATTTGTGCGGTACGTTACTGATATGAGTATCTTATTCAGATAAAATTGCAAAATTAGTGTGGACTCCAAAATTTTCTCTAAAATAGAACACAAAATTTTTCTTGTTTATTACTGGTCTATGGTATCTTGTAAACCGTGTTCCAAGTCTTCTGAGAATGCTATTTGAGAAAGTGGTTTTCTCTGCCTGGGTTTTGTATTCTTGATTTTTAATTTTTCTGGTAAGCTATCATTAGTACCTTGGTAACCTATCGCGATCATAATTCCGACTTCAAATTCATCAGGTATTTTAAATACCTCTTTAGCCAAAGATACATTAAATCCGCCCATCTCATGCATAATTAAACCTTGGTTAAAACTTTCTAAGAACATATTTTCATTCGCGGCTCCCAGGTCATGAAAATAAAGTCTATTTGGGTCTTGACTTTCTGTATAGGACTTTTTTGTGATGGCACAAATCAAAATAGGTGCTTGTTTTGCAAAGGAATTTGATTCTAGAAGGACAGACTGGGCCTCAGATAATTTACTGGGATTATTGCTAGTAAAAACAATATAACGCCAAGGTTGTTCGTTTCTGGATGATGGTGTCCATCTCGCTGCCTCTAATATCGAAAAAAGCTTTGTTTTTTCCACCTTTCTGGTCGAAAATGCACGAGCACTCCATCTTTTTCTTAAAAGATCATGAATAGGATAGTCGTTTACCGCATGATTGTCTATGACGCTCTTCTCCAAATTCGATCAATAAGTAAATCCATGAATAACTAATTAAAGTTCTTGATGGCTCCACTAATTTGAAAAATCCTGTGATTGGACCCTGATAAACCCAACACCACATTATTCAGTATCATTTTCTTGAAATTGTGGATTTCCTTCTCTTATTGTTTGTTAATTTCCTTACTTGTTGTCCATCTACTTCAATTTCTTGATCGGCTTGTTGGTTTCTTATGTTCAATTTTGCAACACGGGGGGTGGCCATGGCAAATTGAACGTGAAAACAAGTAGATGACTGACAGAGTGAGCACCGCAATTTTTCTTCATTAAAATGGATTTCCGTAACCTTATTTTCTTTAGAGTCTTTAATGTAGAGAGTATCCCTAGTGCAACCCTCCTCTGACAAGAAAGGGGCATAGTGTTTCAAAAATTCATCCTTTTCTAGTATCTCATGTAGTAACTCGTTTACAAATCCTCCAAAGTGTTCATTAATATAGGGATTTCTCTCTCTTTCCCTCTTCCATTTACTTCTTAACTCTTTTACAATGTTAACTCTTAAAGTAATTAATTCAGCAGAATTTGATCTAGGCATCTTTCTTTCTAGTCATTTTACATTATAGTGATATATAACTTTAATAATCAATGAAGTACAGCAAATATAGTACGTTATGCAGCGTAAAATGAGTTGATTTTATTCCTATTTCCTTATGTTCTATTCTCCGAACAGATGATATTAAATACCTAGTGATTCTTTTGTTAATAATGCATATTAAGCTCGTTATTTTTGCTATACTCCTTCCTTCATCTTTATTGCTATTATTGATGGGAACAACGAATTTTCAACAAGGTTATGTCGAAGCACAAACAAATTCGACCCAAGTATTCACCTCACCAAATCATACATTCAGTCTAAATTATCCTTTAGACTGGGAAATAGCCCCAAGAAATTCAACTTTCCCATATTATGGAGAGACTACAGCCTTAGTCCTTCGACCAATAATGAACGAGACTGTCACTCCATTAAATGAAATATTTTTTAGCATTTCTGTTAGCGATGTAAAAAGGTTGCTAGAAGACAATAAGTCGTTACCAGCAGAGTTCCTAGACAAGTTAGTCGCTGATAAGATAAGTTCTTTTGAAGATCCATCATCGATTTATGGAAACTTGAATGTCAAGCTACTCGGAAATAATTACACCAGACTTGGTGATCACCCTGCCAAAGAGTTGACCTTTCTTACCCAAAATCTTGGAACATTCGAAGTGGATACATATACAATCTATAATGACCAATTGTATCACGTCAATTTCATGGGTCCACAGTCAAAGGTGTCCCAACTGTACGAAGAGTTTCAACAAATCAAAGATTCATTTAGATTCTTGCCAAAGGATTTTGTCTCTGAGTAAGTTAAGATCGAATGATTAGCTACTCATATTCTTTATCATATTGTGAAAATCTTCATCTGACATCTTATTTTTTATTTCCATAATTTGTTCAACATCTTTGCCTGCAAGATATCTCAACTTTGGATTGCTGTCGTTTATAGCATCTAATACAACCCTAGCAACATATTCAGGGCTTTCGCTATTCTCAATTAACTTTTTCATCCCTTCATCCATATTATTCATAAATTGAAAATATGGTGAATTAGGGTCTTTGGATTTTTGTGCCAGTACTGCAGCCTTAATGAAGTTGGTTTTGATTATCCCGGGCTCTACAAGTATAGTTTTAATCCCAAATGGCTCAAGCTCATAAGACATGGATTCAGTCAATCCCTCTACGGCAAATTTTGAACTTGCATAGGCTGAACTAGTTGCGATACCAAAACGGCCTAAACCAGAGCTTATGTTGACAATTATCCCAGATCCATGATTTCTCATTATTGGTAACACTGCCTGTGTAGCTCTTATCAATCCAAAAAAATTTGTGTCAAATTGTAACTTTATTTCATCTATCAAAAGATCTTCGAGAGCTCCACTCAATCCATATCCTGCATTGTTAATCAGAATGTCTATATTATGAGATTCATTTACTATAGTTTCGATAGCCTGCTTAACTGACATATCGTCTGTAACATCAAGTTGAACACATCTCAAGGGAATTTTCTCTTTGTCTGCAATAGATGTCAGCATTGAACTTTTATGTAAATCCCTCATCGTTGCATATGTTGTCAATCCGTTTCTTGCTAGCATCAAAGATATTTCAAAACCTATTCCACTCGAACTTCCAGTCACAATTGCAACTCTCTTCTCATTCATGGTTTTATTTAAAAATCCCAAATTAATAAATTATTCAAAAGCAAAGAGGTTGACTCAAGTCAAATTTCTTATCTTGTTTAACTTCTGTATAGTGTTCTTTTGGTCATACTGATGGAAATGTCTAATATTAGGAAAAAGTCTTATCCAATATTCCTAATAGACAGCTCTTTACGTCACCAAGCCTCAAAAATACTCTGAACAAAGAGCCAATTTATTGAGGTTTTTGTGTCAAGATTTACTCCACAGATATGAGTTTTCAGAATTCCTTTATCTCTACCTCATTACCAATTGATCAAAGAAATAAAGATTCTTAAATTAACCAAAAAGATGGAATATTTAGAACGTATCTAGTCAAAGGTACATAATCAACAAAATTAATACGGAGTCATAGGTTGTGAATCTATCAGTTGCAGAATCTATTAAGATAAATATTCGATCATTTAATTGTTACTATTGTAAGGGACTGTTATGATGACCGATGACAGTGTCTTCTTTGATAATGATACAACAATGACAACGAGAATCCAGACAAATCTTTGATTTTGTGTGATTACAGATAGAACACATACATATCTTGGCCGGATCTGTTTTTGTCCTCATCTTTTGGAATGAAGGGTAACGGCTATACAACGTCATTAAGATTCCTAATATGATTACAACAGAGCCAGGGAGAAAGGTTCTACCTACCATAAGAAGTATGCCTAGCCCCATCATGATTATGCTTCCAATCATTAAAACATTCATGAATTACTCATGCTCCCATATTGTCCCATTAATTATCACACAGTTCTTATTAATTAGTAATCTCATTCTCATTCTCAGGATTCACTTTCTTTTTTCTAATTTTCCTGACTTTTTCAAGAATCTGTGCTAACTGTTCTTCAGAAATTTTTGATATCCTTGAGTCACATTCAATACCTTCTGCATCCAAAACGTGTTCAGTAATATCAACAATCTCGTTCTTATGTGCTATTTCCTCTTCTGTTAACAGGTTCAAACTTGCAAATCTGAAAAAGGCGAAATCGCTCATGAAATAATACTATGTGTAGTACTAGTTATATTTATGGACTCTATGATGCCTCCTTCAGTTCACTATACCCCACAATTGATATTAGACGGTCTAGTCCATTTCCCAGAAACCCCTTTGGGTTAAACCCTATAGCATACTATTAGCAGGCTAGATACCAATATCCAATTCTTATTGCCAAAATGGACCTTAAAGAACAGCTTTGATTTTATCCAAAACAGTAGACATTGCAATTGCCACCCCGTAATGCAATCAGATCTCTTCTGAACGCCTTTAAATCAATCTATTTTGTCTTTTTGGTTGTAATACCTTAAGGATTAGGTGTGAATCAATTTCATGGTTTGAAATTCATCCAAACTAAAATATGCTTGAGAGCAATATGGTTAAAGTAGAAATTAGTCATGAGTTTTCTGTAGTTTCATAATGTTTATTTATTGCGAGAATTCCAACTTAGATGGTGAACGGGATAAGGTGGCTGATAAAATTAAATGTTATCATATTTTAGTAAAGAAACAAAGTGAAGCATTGTTGATATTAGAGAAATTGAAAAAAGGGGAAGGATTTTCAAATCTGGCTAAGGAATTTTCTATTGACAAAGGGAGTGGCAAGAAAGGAGGAGACCTAGGTTTCTTTGGAAAAGGGATGATGGTCAAACCCTTTGAAGAAGCAGCATTCAAGTTAAAAAAAGGAGAAGTTACCGCTGAGCCTGTAAAGACAGAATTCGGATATCATATAATAAAACGATCTGGATAATAGTAAAATAATATTTGGCTTGAGTCTAGATGGATTGAGATTGAATAATTTTAAACAAGCTAACAAGTCTTTGAAATTGTAAATAACTACTCAAATAATGTTATATTCCTGCAAGCAGGTGAAATTGACTAATTATCAACAAGCTTGTCTTGCCAATTAAAGTTTCTTTTTTTATCGTTTCTTCTGCAATGGCAAGAAAATAGTTAAGAGGTTTCATTTTATCTAATTGGTTGTTGGATCCCAAATGATCCAAGAGGGTTATCGATCATACGGCTTAATTATATTTTAGATTCAGACCCTGGATACAGTCCATACGTCATGCTCAAGCTGACATTCAAATTTCTATCAAAAAAATATTATTTGCATTATGACAGCAGTCCTGTCTGAATAACAATTTTACACGGGAACACGAGTACACTTGCTATCCAGCAGGGATCATAATGCAAACACGATTTATAACACTACAGGTAATATAAACTGAAATATCGTTGAAAGATTAGGAGCAGATTTCAACAGATTTGCGATGATTAAACCATGAAACATGAACGCTTCAATATGGGCGGATCTTTACAATATTGACAGGGGCAAATGAAATGCTAATCATAAAATCAGAGGATTATCAATTCCTATAACTTACGTACAAATATCGAGATTCTATTTAACTCTAGGAAAAGAAAGCCCTGGGACAGGATTCATGTTTCTGATATACTCTCTGGTTCGCGCTTACTTAAAGCATTATATGCTCACACCGCTAAAGACTACGAATTAACTGTTGAAGATATCGACTATTTTGTGAGAGGTGAACCTTCTGAATATATACTAGTGGGGCTTGCAGACATTGGTATAAGTCAAAATGAATTCTCGTTTGAAGGTAATCTTATCGCAAGACTTGACCTAATGACAGGAGTCCAATCTCAAAAGACAGAGTATCAAGACATGGTTTCAACAAATAAAGGTAAATAGGCCGAATTTATCGTTGAATTTAATATACAATGAGCTTTGAGAAATTAAAACCAGATAGCAAGCGATTCAAATCCTATCTTCGTCAATTACTGTATTATTAGGTCATTTATGGATATGATACAGGGATACTTCGTATTCGTTGTGCAATTTACCAAAGAATGGTTTGGATAATAAGGGACAGTCATGGAGACTATTATGTTTGTCCAAGAACAAAAAATCAAGATGGTGAGAGGTTTGACAGAGATCGAATCGTGAACAGTGATATTAGAAAATGGATCTCCTATCCGTGATTTTTTAATAGAAGAAATTCGAAGCAAGATTTCATTACTACAATCTGCCTTCGATGCCATTAACGACGCTCTCTTGCCCAAGGTGGCCGAAGAATGGAAATGTATCAAATGCTCATTTAAACATATTTGTAAACCCTCAAGTGTAATCAGGCAGGATTCAGAGATAGCCGTCTTACATGAAAAAGGGTTGGTAATAACAATAGAATCCCCTTAGCTCAATTACCATTTAAGGGTAGATATTAGTCAACAAAATAATTGTCAGCCGATTTATGTGCAATGAGCACTTCTAAATATGGTTTTATTTTAGTCACATATTCAGACTTGCTATATAAGCAAATTTCCGAAATCAAATTAATTTGCCTTGATACCTGACATTCTAATAGATTCTCTTAAATGCCCATACCAATCTTCCATTTGTACCTGTAAAGTTAAATTGGTATTTTGGGAAATAGATTTTCTCGGCCAACGACTTTGTTGTCTTAAATAAAACCAGCTTGATTTGTTTATCCTTGTTTATTGTTTGGGCCAGGCCGCTACAGAATAGCATTATGTATTTACCAATCCCAAAACACCTGTATCGTTGATCAATACCTATTTTCTTTATTAAAAGTGCGCAAGTTGGTTCTTGGTAATCTTTTTCGCTGTTCCCTTTATCATCGCATCGAGGAATCGATTCAGATTGTTCAGCATACAACCGTGTCAGATCAATAGAAAAAAAACCGATCCAATCATCAAAGTACTTTATCACATATTTTACTTCATTAGTGTCAGATTTACCGCTAAAGATGCAATTCTCAAAATATTCTTGAACTGATAGCGGGTCCTCACCATTTGTTTGTCTGAAATCTATTTTTGGAAGTTGATGTCTCTTGGGATTAAAAACCTTAAATTTTAATCCGTTTGGATTAAATTGAGTCGTCTGTGTCATGTCTATGCTTCTCATAAAACTCGATAGCTTCAGTTAAGAATTCTTGCTCTTTGGGATTAATTTGATTTTTCAAATATTCATTAATTTGATGGTATTCATCGCATTCCAGGAAAATATCAGAACGTAAATTAAACAATTTTGACATGATTATATATCGATAAAGCACTATTAAAATATCGTTAGTCAACGTTTATTGTCTCTAATTTTTAGTGATTTGATACAAGCAGGTTAAGATGGTATTCTATCATCAAAATATTGCAATATTATTCCATTATCCCTAGAATCAATATTGCCTCTCTGATTTCTTAGCAAAGTATTATTTTATCTTTTAAAGTTATATCGATCTTAGCCAATGTCTATTAAATCTGAAAAAATATAGTCTCAATGCAATTGGGACTCATATCTTTTTTGTTCCTCATCCATTTTTTGTCCTGATTTAGGCCCACTTTGAAGATTCGATTTTCGTTTGACATTGTGTTTAAAAACCATGGTGAAAAATAATCTATGTACTATGAGTCAACATCAACCCGATATTAATGAGCCACTTGTCAAAAATCTTTTAGAAGACAAAAACCTAGCGTTTGTTTCTACCTTAATGAAAGATGGATCTCCTCAAATAACTCCTACCTGGATCGATATCCAAGGCAATGAAATCCTGATTAATACTGCTATAGGTAGAGTAAAACAAAAGAATGTAACTAGGGATCCAAGGATAGCGGTATCAATAGCAGATCGCAATAATCCTTATCATATGGTAACCTTGAGAGGACAAGTGATTGACCAGATTACAGGCGAATTGGCTGACAGTCACATCGATAAAATGGCAAAAAAATATCTAAACAAGGACAAATATCCCTTCAGAGCACCAGGTGAAAAAAGAGTCATTTTAAAGGTAAAACCTACACGAGTGGCGTACATATAAAATCCGTTCAAAATCTGCACAGAAAAGAACAGAAAAAGTTAAAATGGATTCGATCAAAAGAGGAACAGCTACGCTGATTTTTAACACGTCAAATTCAAGTATTAGGCTTACAAATCAACAGCCTTTGAAGCAGATGCGAGATATTCAGAATTATTTACAATGAGTGCCACGAATTTGTCCGCCTAGAATATTAAGGACAATTTGGAAATGTTTGATTTTCTGTCCATACCTAATTTCATGTCATAGGTCTTAATTGCCAAAATTTTTGTTATTTTTTACATTTTTCCTTGTCTCCTAATTATCACAAATGCTCTATCGTTCTTTGAGAAAATCAAAAATGTTAGATAGGTAACATATCTACAACATATAGAATACGTCTGATGCATGGGTTGGATAGGCATACAGGATGGGATCATTGAGATCTTTGACGGTCAGCCCTAGTCTGATAGCTATAGAAAATATGTTTATGACCTCCTCTGCATGAGGTCCAATCAAATGCGCACCCAAAATTCTGTCGCTCCCTTGCTCAATTAAGATCTTGAATCCAGAATGAGTTTCACCTAAACGTCTAGAAGAAGACCATTTAGAAGTGTTCTCATGATTGGTCCTAAATTGTAGTCCTTGTTCTTTTGCATCTTTTTCTGTTAATCCTACCGTAGCAAGGGGTGGGATGGTAAAAACAACACTTGGGAGTCCGGCATAATTAGACTTAATACTGTTTCCCTTTAGAATATTAGTTGATACAATATTTCCTTCATAGGTTGCTACCGGCGTTAACGGCGTACCTCCACTCGATGCAGCATCTCCGGCTGCATAAACAATAGGATTAGAAACACTTTGGAGATATTCATTAACCTTTATCCCTTTGGAGGTGTGTTCAATGTAAGCTGCCTTCAGATCAAGTTCTTCAATATTTGGCACTCTACCAGCACCATGTACTACCAGATCAACTTCCAGTGTTTTTGGCAATTTGTAGTCTGTTGGGGAATTTGCTACTGAAGAATAGTGTACGACTAATTTACCTTTTCTTTCTGCTGAAGGAGAAGTTATTTTATCTATTTTCTCAACCTTGGTTTCCAATCGGACATCTATACCAATATTTTTGCTCTTCTGCACCAGTAGACTAACGAGGTCGGAGTCAAAGTGCTCTAAGGGTTGTTTTCCACGATGAAAAATTGTGATCTTTTTGACACCGGAGCGAGCTGCAATGTGTGCAAACTCAAAAGATATGTACCCGCCACCAATGAATGCAATATTATCAGGTAGTCTATAACTTTCAAGATCCAAAAATTGATCACTTGTGATTACATTCTCTAAACCTGGGAAACCTAAATTAACGGGACTTGCTCCAGTTGCTATTAAGATGTATTTTCCTTTTATAATATCATTACCTGTATCTTCATCCGTCTCATTGAATCTTACTTTAATTGCATCTTTATCAATAAATTTGGCTTTTCCATGAATAGGGACAATTCCAGCTTTGACGTAACTGTCTTCCCTTTGTTTTGGAAAAGGCTCAGTAAACGTTCTCTTAAAGTTTATCAAGTCACGCCAATTCAAATGAACTTTATCTATATCGCTTATGCTTTTGTTTTCAAGTCTATGATTTGCATCAATTGTTTTTGCTGCCTCAACAAGAACTTTTTTAGGCTCACAACCACGCAAAGCACAAGTACCACCAAATGGTTTGGAATCTATAATGGCAACTTTTAGTCCCTTAGAGCGGCAATTTGTTGCTACGGTAGTGCCTGCTGTTCCTGTTCCTATTACAACTAAATCATATGTGGTTCTATTGTCCAATTATTACTCAATCCTAAATAAATCAAAAAAAGCAAACTCCTTTAAAAGTTTGAGGTTTGACCGATGTTGCTACTCATGTTATCAATTTGCATCACCTGAGTTGATATGCAATTTTTCTTTTGGATTTAATAGAACCTCTATCATTGAATTTTTATCAAATAATCATATCATATTATGGTGTGTTATCCAGACTCCGATACTTTAGCTGAACCTTTCCTTGCCATAATCCTAAGAAGATCGAAGAGAATTGAAAAGATTGTTCCAAGCACTCCATTACATGTTAGAATGGGTTAATAGCAAAAACCCTGTCCAATTTGGATTAGTAGGACCCAATAATTATGTAAATATGAAAAAATAAAGTCCTTTTGATATATGGTTTCCTAACCTATCATTATTACCTTTACAAAAGTGACAGGAATACCATTCTGCAAAAAATGGAGAAAAGGAACAACAAAAGTGCAACAGTGGATTCTATAGCGTCAAAAACTTTTGAAATAAAATCTGAAATCAAAAAGTTATTAATTTTTTTTGGCTTCCTTCTGGCAATTATTGTCCTTATCCACCAAATGGACGTGATCTGGCTTCATATGTGTTATGCATGGTTGAATATGAAGCCTATAAAACACCCTGCAAAAGTTTTTATCTACTAATGATAAGATCATGTTATCAGGTCATACTATTCCTTATTTAGGCACATACAAAAGGAAATTATTAAGATTAATTTTACTACGATTATATTTTATTTAATTTTGTTTATATCTGTGGGTGCCTTCTCAGCCACCTCTAATCATAAATCAGTCAATGCATTATCTTCTCCTTCATTTGAATTGCAGGAAATGATAAACGAAAATCATGATTGGTTTCAAACTTATGGTAATAGCGATCTTAATTTAAAAAACAACTACACCGACATATTAGCTGTAAATTATCTTAGCGACGGTGAAACCCTAAATGCCACTCTTTGGTTGAACGCCGGCATTAGTAATTATACGGACTTTAGCTACAAAAAACCCCTTAACAAAGTGAGTTATGGAATGCTTATAGATGCTGATTCTAATTCCGAGACAGGATATAGAGGGGCAGATTATGATTTCTATGTGGAATTAACGGGTGGTCATCTAAGTGCCTATATATACCAACTTTCATCAACAGGCGGTTACAAATTGATCGGGTCAAATACAAATTTTACGGAAGTTTATGATGAGTCTGGTGCATACCTGGGTTCTGTTGACTTTACATTAGATCTAGATACGATAAATAATCCTGGCAATTATAATCTACTATTCTATTCTGCAGAGTCATTAGGGTCTAACGAAGTGAGACAATTTACGAATTGGGTTAGTATTCCGCCACCTACATTACAGGTAACAACATCTCCAGAGGATATTTCGATCAGACAGGGAGAAAATATGATGGTTCCTGCTAGAATAAAATCTAGCACTGGATTTTCAAACGACGTGGTTAACATTACTCTATCAGGAGATAAAAATAGTGAATATGCCATAGCCTCTGGGTTTAACTCTAGTGAAATAGTTGTAAATGTAGAAAGAATTCAACCTCCATTGTTTAAAATTGATATTCCTAAAGAGACTCCATTGGGCATTTACTCGATTCCCTTGATTGTTACTATAAGAGAACCTTCTGAGGCCGTAATAACAAAACCAATAAGCGTGGATTCGTATGGGGGAAAGGTGGACCCAGAAGTTGAAATCTCGAAGAAGTATCCTACTGTAGGTTATTTGACTAAACCAATAAACTTGACCGTCACTGTAATAGCTCCAAAGACCATTAACGATCATTTTAAGGAGTTTTGGGGGACATATGGGTCATTTATAGGGATTTTTGCCGGCGCTTTCATAGGTGCTTTTGCTAAGGTGTTGTTTGACAAAAGAAAAAAAGAAAGTTAGATCGTTATGAGCATTATCTATACTTTATTTTCTTCTATTATGTATGAAATGGAGATACAGGTTCTACTTACCGATTTGTCTTAAAGAAAAATGAGAAATGGGAGAATTTGTGCAATAGCGATCGAATACTCCCTAATTACAAAATGATTCCTAGAAAGTTCGGGTTCTACGTAAGTAACAGATGGGTCCATTCCAAACCTACTTTTTTAGTTTGTTTAATAAATTCTCCTTTACGTTGGGCCATTCTTCTTTAATAATACTATAACAGGCCGTATCTCTTATCCTCCCATTTCTCATTATCTTATGATTACGTAAGATCCCATCTTGTTTTCCACCAATTCTTTCGATTGCTTTTCTTGATACTTGATTTAGAACATCAGTTCTTATTTCTACTGCGATGCAGTGTAGCTTTTCAAATGCATATTGCAGCATCAAAAATTTGGCCTCAGTATTTACGGAAGACCTGCGATAAGATTTTGCAATCCAAGTGTGGCCTATTTCTACCCTATAATTTTGGTGATCAATATTAAAAAATCGGGTTGTCCCCACTATGATTTTCAAATCCTTGTCGACTATAATGAATGGCAAACTACTATTATCATGTTTAATCATATTCTGCAAATAAATGGACATTTCTTCAATGCTGGGAAATGATGTGAATGGGTTTTTCCAAATTTCTCCGTCAGCAGCTGCACTACATAAACCATTCAAATCATCAGGCGTGGGCGGGCGGAGTACTATATGACTGTACTCCATAGTTATTTCATGGATTTCAAGCATATATCAAACAAGATGAGTAATCCATCACTGCTTAATTAAATCGGAGGTTTTTAACCTTATGATCTATTTCATAACAATTATCTCTCTGTAGGTCTTGTATTGTAAGTTAGTAACATCAGATATTTGATGAATCGCAAAGTCTGAAGAACGTCTAACTCACTTGGGCTATTCAGAGTATTTTATGACCATGTCGTGAATTTTTTGGGCGAAAACGAGGTTTTATTTTGAATGATATCGATGTGTCCGTATAGAAAGGTTATGAATCTCAATCGAAATGAAGATATGAAACCAATAATGAATTTTATGATATTGGTCTATGATAGGTAGAAGGTTGATTCTCGAATTGCTATTTCTTATATGAATCTTCATAGAGTGCGCGGATAGATACATGCTATGGATATTGTGTGTGTGCTAATTTGGCCATGTCTTAGTATATCTGGACTCTGAAAAAGGACTCTGGTAGTGTATCTTTGTAAAGAGACTTAGTGACGGAATAAAGCGTTCAAGATTTTTTGTTTGCGGACTTAATCCTACTAGATCTTTCATTTATCATTAACAGTGCTGTATCGCGCCTCTATCTAACAAATACATCCAATTATTTTCGTAGGCTGAACAAAATCCATAGAAACAGTATTATATTTATTACTTTACAGTCTACGTAATTGGGATAGAGAAGAGTGACGATAGAGCTATCAGTGGGTGCAATAATAAGATATCAATCTGTTGAATTCAATAGAGATCATTCAGAATTTCTACTGTTAAGAAATAAACGTGGATTTTGGGGATTTCCTCAAGGCCACAAAGAAAGAGGGGAAAATGAAATTCAGACATTACAGAGAGAAGTACAGGAAGAAACCGGAATTATTGATCTAGACATACACCAGTACATCGGCAAGATTCAGTACAAATATTTTAGAGCTGATGGAATTCGATCAGAGAAGGAAGTTAAATTTTATTTTGCAACTACTCCAGTTAGAGAAGTTGTCATATCAAACGAGCACGAAGGTTTCAAATGGACAACATATCAAGATGCGCTTTCTCTTTTAGATCACCGTCAACTGAAATCCATAATACTAAAAGGTAGAAGACGAGGCCTTTATTGATGGACTTATTTACAAAGTTGCAGTCCTACTCTGCATACTCTAAATGCTATGAAAATAATTTTATACCTACGTTTTATTAATAGAAGCGGATATAGATTAAAAAATGGTTGCTGGAAAAAGAATTGTGCTAACTGCCGATCGTAGTTTGATGACCAACTATAGAGGTAATTTTCTTTATGGGTTCATTGCATGTGGGCCATACGAACTTGTTCCTGAATTTGTTTTTGATAAACTTTTTTGCCCAAGTGTTGAAACTGATAAGAATACTGGCGAAATCAAAGTTGCCCAATGTGGCTTACGTCGTATCGAAAGTGCACTAATTCGAGAATACGATAAAAGTGAGGTATTTCTAGCCCATCCGGAAATGTTAGAAAAATGTATTGGACCACAAACCAAAGTTGTAGGAATAAATGTCATGGACCCGTTAGGAATGGCTCCGGTTACCACGACGATGTCACCTGAAAAATTATCTTATGTGGCAATGAAATTTAAAAAAATGTGCGCTTCAATCATTCAATTAAAAAAGAAATATGATTTTAAAGTTGTTGTTGGAGGTAATGGGTCTTGGGAATTAGCCAAACCTGAAAGGATGAAAATTCACGGAATTGATACCGTAGTTATAGGTGAGGCAGATGAGTTAGCATTGGATTTGTTCCATGACTTAGAAGCTGGGGACGCACCCGAACTCCTTCATACATTTGTGCGCAATATAGAAAATATTCCCGTTATCCGTGGACCCACTATCAACTCATTAATTGAAGCGATGAGAGGTTGTGGACGCGGTTGTGATTTTTGTGACGTCAATAAAAGATCTAAAAAAGACATTCCATTAGAGAGATTGCAAGAAGAAGCTAAAATAAACATAAAATATGGTTTCGATTCAATCTGGCTGCAGTCCGATGAGATGTTACTTTATGGTTGCGATAACAAAGATTTTGTTCCAAACCAAGATGCGATTCTAGGAGTCTGGAAGGGTCTCAAATCGATAGGAGCCAATTTCGTCGGTACTACACACATGACTTTGTCCGCCGTTGCTTCATCACCAGATCTGATAAAAAATATATCGCAGGTTAATGATATGGAAAACAATGGTCGCTGGCTTGCAACCAACCTCGGAGTTGAAACTGTTGCCCCGCGAATGGTAAAAAAACACCTTGGAGTAAAAACGAGACCTTTCCAACCAGAAGAATGGGGATCAGTTGTAAGAGAGGGATGCAAAATACTCAATCAGAATCATTGGTTTCCAGCATTAACATTAATAATTGGATGGCCTGATGAAACACCCGATGAGACTCAATATACTATTGATTTGATCCAGGATTTCAGACAAATGAATATGAGGGGATTGGTCGCTCCATTGTTGTATCAGGATTTCTCTGAGAAAAATTCAATGCACTTTGGAAATTTAAACGAATCACAATTTGCACTCTTTTGGACATGTTGGCAACATAATCTTAGGGTAATAAGCGATATTATACCCATAATTATTCGTAACAAATCTTACGGACCTGCGATGAAGGTATTCATGGCAATGCTTATAAAATTTGGAACATGGGCCATCATGAGATATTTACGTGGGCTTTCTAAAGGCTTATTTGAAGGCAGACCTGCTGAAGATATTGTTGCAAAGTATGTGAGACCGCGTTCTGTCACCGCTCCCATGCCTCCAAAATTATGAAAAAGTACGAGTTTATTTTACAACTATAATCTTATGCTTCGATCATAGCTAGGGTTTTAATGAAAAATATGAGTAGTGGTTAATAGAATTGAACCGAGAGGGGGCACCAAGTCTATTGTGATGAGCTAATTTGATTTAGGGCTGCATCAGCAATGGTGTCTCTCTTAGGTGTAATGACGATAAAATAGTTCTTATCAGCTCTTTCCATGACATTGACCAATTTGTGTTTTTTTACCGATATATCAAATTCGTACATTCCATGCTCAAGATTCCCTTTTGTATAAATCATGAGTAATGTTTCTCCCGATAAAGGGGTAATCGGGACCATCGAAAAAACGTATCCCTTGTAAGAACTAATTGGTAGGATTTGTTTCATATAGGGGGCCACAGAAACCAAATATATTAAAACATCTTCGATGGTTTCGAACTCTTCAAATTCAAATTTCATTTAAATTAACTATCTGAAAGTAGGTTAAATAAACTTTATAAAAAAGTTTATCCATATGATTCGAATTTGACGTCAAATGTGCCATCCTTTCTCTTGTTCCTTTCAGTTACAAAACCCTTTGGTACTAGGGAATCCAAAACACCATCTACGGTGCCCTGCCACCCGCACACATAGAATGATGTATTTTGCGGCGTGATTTTCTCACCCACGAGTTCTTCCAACGGTGATTTATCCTTTCCTGGCTTGGGGCGTAGGAATGTTTCTACTCTGCCCTTATGTCCGTTCCATGATCTATTGAACCATTCCTGGGGTCTGCTGATACTTGCCCGATATCTAAAGTTCCATTCATTACTTCCACTTTCTAAACTCTGTTCTTCCAGCTCGGTTAATAACTCCCTATAACTCAGCTCATCGACATAGCTAGCTCCGTGAAGTACTACGATTTGCCTCTTAGTCCCCTTTGATTTCAGGTGCAGCGAGTATGATATAAAAGGGGCTAAACCAGTTCCACCTCCAATCAAGACTAATCTCCTATCATCTGGACTGCCATCGGGCATTTTTTCATTAATTGTAAAAATACCCGTAGGCTTTACCCAATTAATCTCATCACCTTCCCTCTTATCAAATAACTGAGTTGTGAGCCTTCCGGGCAGTGGTTTTTTAACCCATCGTACCACAAGCTCAAAGTGTTTTTTTTGTTCTGGAGGTGAGGCGATTGAATATGCTCTCCTTATTATCTTACCTTCATTAGGAACATTCAAACCCAAGGTAACAAACTGACCTGGTTTAAAGTCTGGGACTTGGCCCTCGTTTGGTTTAATATGAAATATCGCAAGGTCTTCCTTTAAAACCCTGATATATGAAACTGTTGCCTTATTGTCTACTACCATAATATTCTCTGTTTTGAGCCAAGTTAGTTAAATATTTTGTTCTAATTATTTTTAAAGCAATATTGCCTTCTCTTCCGATTTAGTGATTATGATGCCCAAAATGATTTTGTTATGACAACATTTGAATCAGATTGAATTTTGTAGTTTACGAACCAATGAAATTCCGTCTAACGCATACCCAAGCAGAGTTAGTTGAACTTTTTAATTATATTATAGTAAGGAGAACCTTTGTGCCTCTCAATGCATTTTTGACAAATGGATTTATCGCCGTATTTCTTGTGACAAGGGCAATCGCAAATCAAATTCATGTTGGATGCCAAATAATACTGTATGAGGGTTTGATGAAACATATAAATCGTTTTATATTATTTATGCGAAAGCATAAAAATCAAAAATGACGGATATAACACCTCGATAGTATTTTATACTTATTTCTTGACAATTCTTTTATTCAAAAGTAATAGACACGGTATAAAAATTAGATTGATGGGCTACTCGATCTCTTTTTTTATTAAGGAGCCTATCAGAATTACTATATAGTATAAGTACTTTTTGAATATGACCGAAAGTTTGACCGAATCTATGCGCTCGTTTATTTCAAAGTCTGTTATTTCTCCAGCGTCCTGTAAGAAATTTTTGGCTTCTGATGGTATATCGTCTAACAATCTGTTGCTCAAGGATCAAACAGGAAAAGTATTACTTAATTGCAAGAATGTTAATGCCTTAAAAGACAAAATAGACGGGATAGGTATTTCTTTTGCCATAACTAAGAATCTAGATGAGTATCAGTTTCTGCTATGCAATTACATTCCCGTTCTGCCTGATCACGATGTCTTCAAGCTAAAATTTCAAAAAATGCGCTTACTAATTACTATGTTCATAAATAAATTGGTCGATGTCCTACTTCAACCTAATATAAGGGCCAAAGACTTGATTGACTTGAACAAACACGGCAATGCTATACTGTTAGAGGTTTCTGAATTAACGCATGAATACCGTGAAAGGGATAAAGACGACACGGTCAAATACGTTCTTAATCAGAAAAACATCGATACAATAAATCTCAATATGGATTATTTCACAAAATTTAACACTACTGAAATCCAAATTAATAAGATCCTGTTGTCTATTTATGGATATGAGACAGATGAACCAGCCGTTGAGTGAACTCGTCATAAATCTTTAAAAAATTCAAGAACTTCCTTGCTGTGACCTCTTGGTTTAACACTCGAATATATTTTGGCAATTCTTCCGCTTTGATCAATCAAAAAAGTTGACCTATTAACTCCATAGTATTCCTTTCCCATGAATTTTTTGAGCCCGTACACCCCGTAAGCCTTTGAAATTTCATTGTTGGGATCAGATGCAAGCATATAAGGGATATTCATCTTTTCTCTGAATTTTGTATGAGAATCGTTAGAATCCGAACTGATTCCAATTATTTCGATCCCCTGTTGTTCAAATAAAGCATTATCTCGAGTAAATTCCTCGGCCTCTATGGTACAACCAGGTGTAAAATCCTTTGGATAAAAGTAAATAACTATCTTTTTGTGCCCTAACATGTTTGAGAGTTTGAATTTATTACCCTTTGAATCCTGATACTCAAAGTCGAAAGGTTTGTCACCCTCTTTAACTTGGATTTCATAGTCTTTTTGATTTGTCATATTGTACTGTTAGCACACTAAAAAATACATGTTTGTTTTCATTCTGGCTCTTTGTTAACCATGCATCTCAACCTTGTGCTTATCATGGTATATGTTTTTGTTTATTAACCAAATACAAACGTGTAAAAATAGAAATTATCAGTCTTTGGCAATATTTCTAGGGTATGGATTTCAGGACTAGGAGTCTTGACTATATTCATCATATGTGGCCATGTGATTTCAAAAAAACTCGATCTACTATCTTTTTTTCCATGATAGCCTATTTGTTTATCAGTTAAGTATTTGCCATCTAACTTCATATCAGCTATTGCAGGCTTATCATCGGTGCTACCAACAATCACGTTTACATTTGATGCCATATTGTACTTGAAGATTATTGCGGGGTGAATTTCTTTGTTGTCAAATGATGCTACTATACCCTCTTTATCCCATCTCCACTTGCCCCTTAAATATACGGTATTATCCATCACTGTTTGGGGCTCGGTAAATACATTATATTCATTAATTTTAGCTTTTTGATTATTTCCAAACCTTCTGATACGTGAGTACCCTACACAGATCTCAGGGGCCATGCCGTCAAAATGCATTCCGTATATCTTAGTCACTTCATTTTGTTCCTTATTGTTCTGTTGTTCTTTGTCATTTTGAGTGAGATCATTGTCTAGTTCTGATTTTCCGTCTTTCTTGTCCTGCAGCAACTCTGGATCAGAGAATGGGAGATCAAGTAAATCGGTCAAGGCTTCTTCAAAATCATCAAAGGTTCCATACCCAGGATGTTCGTACCTAACAAACCCATCCCTATCTATTAATATGTGCTTGGGCCAGTACGAATTCCCATATGCTTCCCAAGTCTTGTTGTTGTTATCATATCCGGTTACATCCTCATCCACTCCAAACTCCTTTAGTGCCCTTCCGATATTAGCGATATTTTTGGCAAACTCATATTCAGCCGAATGAATCCCAAATACCACCAAACCCTTATCCGCATATTTCTCCTTAATCTTTTTTATTGTTGGAATGGTTCTTAAGCAAAAAATGCAAGTATATGTCCAAAAATCTAAAAGTACTACCTTACCTTTTAGGTCCTTTATGCTATGCATTGCGTTATCGTTCCAATTCTTGATGTCTTTGAACTCTGGCGCTAATACGGCAGGTATAATATTCATCTAAAGACTATTTTATCCAATGTAATTTATGTCTGTTTTCTAGTCATTACGCTATTTTTTTAAAGTCATATCAAATGCGGGAGATGGGATTTGAACCCACGAACCCCTGAGGGATAAGGCCCTCAACCTTACGCCTTTGGCCAAGCTGGGCGACTCCCGCTTTTGACTTTTTATTATTTGAGGGATAATTTGAATATTCCCACTGAGATAGTCATGCTATTTGAATGATTTTTATTATGGAGATCATTTTTTTATATCATGCTTGTTCCAGTAAGATGCTTTACATGTGGAAAACTGATAGCTAATATATATAATGAATATTTAACCCAATTAAAACAAGGAGAAGAACCAAATAAGGTTATGGATTCTTTGAAAATTACACGATACTGTTGTAGAAGAATGTTCGTTTCTAGCGTAGAGACTATATATCAGGTCATTCCCTATTATGAAGCTTTGAGGAAACGACGGGCGGAGATACAATCTGAAATGGAATGATAAAGATTGCCTAAAATCACTTTAATTGAGGAAAGGCTAGTTTTCAATAGCCGAGGAGATAAAACGATCGAAATCGATGTACTATCTGACAACAAATATCGAGGTCGGGCCTGTGCTCCATCGGGTGCTAGTGTTGGTATGTATGAGGCACAAAGCTTTGTCAAAAATGATCCGGAATTAACCCTTGAAAATTTTAGAAATTTAAAGAGTAAGTTTATTGATGTTGACAGCGCAGACCTGAAAAGTCTGCATGATGCAATTAAAACACTGGATCCTTCTGATAATTATTCAAATATTGGGGGTGCGGTGGCTTACGCTCTTACTTTAGCAAGCGTAGATTCGGCTGCAAAAGCCATGAATGTTCCATTCTACAAAGTCTTGAACCCCAAATTGGATAAGATTAGTTTCCCGTACCCTTTAGGAAATGTCCTAGGGGGAGGTGCTCATGCTGGGCCGGGAACCCCAGACTTGCAGGAGTTCTTGATTTGTCCTGTAAAGTCACAATCGATCATCGAAGCAATATCTTTGAATTCGAGTATTCATAAAGAAGTAAAAAAAAGTATCGAAAAAATCGATAGTAGATTTACTTATGGAAAAGGAGACGAAGGAGGATGGGCACCTTCTATTGTAAATGATCGTGCCATTGAGTTAGTGGAAAACGCAATTATCAGCTGTGGTTATGATCCAAAAAAGGAGATTAGAATGGGCATAGACTTTGCAAGCTCCTCATTATGGGATAATAATAAGAAGGTATATGACTACAAGCGTGAGGGCGTCACAAGAACAACAGAGGAGCAGATAGAGTACGTTAACAGATTGATCCGTGACTACAACCTCATATATGCCGAAGATCCATTACATGAAGAGGATTTTGAGAATATGTCAATCGTAACTCAAGGTAATCCTAGGTGTCTTGTTACAGGCGATGACTTGCTGGTTACTAATACAAATAGAGCAAAAGTTGCTGCTAAAAAAAAGGCATGTTCTGGAGCAATTCTGAAGGTAAATCAAGCAGGTACTTTATATGATGCAATGTTATTTGCGGAAGAATGCAACAACAATAACATCAAAATCATTACTTCTCATAGATCGGGTGAATCAGTTGACAGTCATATTTCTCATATTTCTATCGCTACAAATTCACTAATGATAAAAACTGGTGTTGTAGGGGGAGAAAGAATTTCCAAATTAAATGAATTATTAAGAGTTTCAGAGTATGGTTTAATAGAAGGAATGGCTAAATGGAGCAATATATCATGAATATGAATACTGATGAATTGGATTCTCCTAATAATTCTGATAATGAACAATTAGATAAAACTGTTAATGATGCTACCCCTAAAACTGAGGAAGAAGATTCAAACAATACCACTGGCATCGCAGATGAATCTCCTGAAGATTACGGGAATTCCGAACAAATTGAACAAACTAGTATAAGCGATGAGGATTCGAACAGTTCGTCAGATATGGTAGAACAATCAGAATCATTGGAGGATCCTAATAACTTAGAGAAAATGATATTGTCAACTGGGATCAGGGTTGGAACCCCAATCAAAACTAAATTTATGACATCATTCATAACTCGTGCTAATCCAGAAGGATTGTATATCCTAGATATTAGTAAAACGCTGGCCCGAATTGACGTTGCAGCCAAATTTATAGGTAGAACGAATATCGCAAATGTTGCAGTAACATCTGCAAGGGAGTACGGGAAAACACCAATAGAAAAATTTTGTGAATTAACAGGTGCTCGTGGTATATTTGGGAGATTTATGCCTGGTACATTTACGAATCCTTCGTTACCAAAATATCTGGAGCCCGAAATAGTAATAGTCACAGATCCGCAGGCTGACGAGCAGGCAGTATTGGAAGCAACAAGAGCTGGGGTCCCTGTAATCGCATTATCAAATAGTGACAATATTACCTCTAAAGTTGATCTTGTAATTCCATCAAATAATAGGGGTAGAAAAGCACTAGCTACTGTTTATTGGCTCTTAACAAAAGAAGTCCTCAAAAAGCAAGGAAAGATAAAATCTGATTCTGAGATGCCATTGACAATAGATGATTTCGAGGCTAAACTGGTTGAAGAATTGATTTAATTAAATATTGACACGTGAACATAACTTTAGTGGAGTTTTTTATCCTAAAGATTATGGGCAATTAAATGCTTCAATTCAGAGCTTTTTTTCGCTTTTGAATTCCTCTTCTGTAGATAGCAAATTCTTACAAATGGTAAATGAATACATTCGAGATAAGAAAATTCTGAGTTTCATAGTCCCACATGGTTCTTACGATTACTCTGGATATGTGTCTGCGTTCACTTATTACCTGATAGACAAGATAGAATGCCAAAATTTCATAATACTATCATCCGATCATCGTGGAACGAGTCCAGGCATCTCCGTGTTGGAGCAAGGTACTTGGAATACTCCTTTGGGGCCAGCACAAATCAACAAGACCATGGCACATAATTTGATAAAGAAAAGTGATGCCGGTTTTGTAGAAATAGATTCTTTATCATTTGAAATTGATTACACAATTGAAACACAGCTACCATTTATCCAAGTGCTAAAGAAGGATAATTTCACATTCTTGCCTATACTTCAAAGAAAACAGGACAAAAAGACATGCGTACAGTTGGCAAAGGTATTGGCAAGCATCATACCCCAAGATGAAAAAGTTATACTATTATCTAGCACTAACTTTACTCACTATCTAGGTTATGAGGAATGCTATGCTATTGATAAGAAACTGATATCGGAGATTTCGAAGATGGACCTCGACTCATTTTATGATAACTTAAAGAACTATTTTCGATATGTTTGTGGATATGGCTGTGTAGCTACTGCTATAGAATTTTCAAAATTATTCGGAAATCTTGATGTTATTTTGTTAAAACATCTAACAAGTGGTGATATTGATGACAAAAAGGATTCAGTCGTGGGTTATTCGTCGATTCTGATACTTTAGAGGGCTTGAGGATGAGTATGAGGATAAGCAGAAGGAGGGGAGTTTGATTGAATTCAAATACTACCACTTTTGGACGCCAAATAGAAGCAATAGCACCAGGGAAGGTGATCCTCTTTGGAGAGCACTTTGTGGTTTATGGATATCCATCTTTAATCGCGTCAATAGATAAGTTATTCAAGGTAAAAGTAGATTTCTCTCCATCTACAACCGATGAAATCAAAATTGAATCAAATCTAGGTTTTAGAGCCACTATTAAAAACTCGGTGCTATACTTTCCAGTTGGTCAAGATAGTGTGCATAATGAAATTATCAAAAAGCTTTATGGGGTTATCCAATATCTTGTCACACAGATAAACCTTGATTATAGATCAAAGTATAGTATTATGATTAGTTTAGATTCTGAAATTCCACTAGGAGGAGGACTTGGATCTTCTTCAGCTTTTTGTGTTGCATTAACAGGTGCTCTTTACCATTATTTAGATAACATGGTCAACAAGGATAAGGTTTGTTATGAGTCTATTAACGCGGAGAAGGTACTCAATAGGGATACTTCGGGAGCAGATTGTAGTATTTGCACATTTGGAGGGTTGGGTCATTTCGACAAATTAAATGGTTTTAAAAGGATCTCAATAGATTTTAGTGATTATCGGTTTCTGATAATCGATAGTGGGGTTTCCCATGATACATTTTCTATGGTTAAGAAGGTAGCCAAAATCAGAAATAACTTTCCTAATGATTTTGATAACTTATGTAATAAGTATGGAGATATTTATAATCAAGCCCTCAATTTCCTTGAGCAAAAAAAGGTTGGTGATATCGGTGTACTCTTAAATAGAAATCACGAATTGTTAGTCAGTCTTTCGTTGTCTAATCCAATACTAGATAAGATAATTAATATTTGTAATTCAGGGGGTTCATTGGGAACAAAAATTACTGGGTCTGGGGGTGGCGGCTCTGTCTTGTCTCTCCTACATAAGGATGATATTTCAGTTATCAAAAATATCTTGAAAAGATTAGATTTGTTAAATCTAAAATATTTTTTTGCAAAAATTGATCAAGAGGGGCTGAGGATCGTTTGTGATGACTAGATACCATAGCACATTTGTCGATAGAATCTATATCCTAAAACATTTTATTTAATCACATAATTAATAATATCTTGAGATTTCACTAGTGTAATACGTCTTGATATCTAGTAATTTAATAATCATAAAGTTAGGCGGATCCGTAGTTACATTCAAAGAAAAACCTTTAACCCCAAACTACGAGGGGATCGATAATATATTAAAAGTAATAGGTGAGATAAAGAAAAATTTTAAGATTATTATTGTACATGGTGGCGGCTCTTTTGGTCACTTTTGGTCTGTAAAATATGATATGCATACCAAGTCATACCCATATTCCGATCAAGGTGTATCTGTGGTCCATGAATCTATGATAAAACTAAATCATATAATTATCAAAAAATTCATAGAATCCAATCTTAAACCTTATTCGATCCAACCATCCGCATTCGTATTTAACGGTGCAGCGGACCCTACTAGGATACATAATATCCTTGATATGACCACTGGGAATGAGCTTATACCAATTACGTTTGGAGATGTGATACATACCTCTGGAAATAATTTTTCAATTCTTTCTGGGGATACAATAATGTCCATGTTGTGCACAGAATTACATCCACAGTTTTCTATTTTCACCACTAATGTAGATGGATTATACGACGATATGAGTAAAGGGGAAATAGTTAGGGAGATTCGAGTGGGCAAAACAGATATCAACAATATTTTCTTGAAAGGTGAGACAGAAAAAGAAAACCCTGAGACTTCTTTTGATGTTACAGGAGGCATGAAACGAAAGATAACTGAATCTATTCAAATTGCAAAATCAGGTACTTCAACATATTTAATCAATGGTTTCCATCCAGAAAGGATTTTAGATATAATTCATGATCGTAAATACATTGGCACATGTATAAGAATGGGGTCTGGGAGTTAACAATAAAATGAAATATTCAAGTCTAGGAGGGAATTAGGTATGACCGAAGAAAATCCTTCCATCTCAGAGAAACAAATTGAATTGATAAAGAAAAGGAAGAAAGAAGGAATAGACATTCCTTTAAAAGAAGAGGTTCAGGGCAAGGAAAATACAACCCTTTTGGAGGATGTTTATTTGGTCCATAATGCACTACCTGAAATTGATTTCGAGAATATAAGGTTAAATACAGTTTTCCTTGGTAGGAACTTTTCTGCTCCAATTATCATTGACTCTATGACTGGTGGTACTGATGAAGCACTAGTCATAAACAAGAGACTAGGCCAAATAGCTGAGAAATACGGATTGGCAATGGGGCTTGGAAGCCAGAGGGCTGGACTAAAAAGTGACAAACTTGTTAAGAGTTATGCTGTTGCTCGGACCGTTGCCCCAAATGCTTTTTTGATTGCAAACATAGGTGGAGCCCAACTTGCTGAAGGATTGTCAATAGATGACGTCAAAAAAATCATAAAAATGATTGATGCTGATGCATTGGCCATACACTTAAACCCACTTCAAGAACTAATTCAGCCAGAGGGGGAACCACATTTTAAGGGCGTTCTACAAAAAATAACTACTCTAGTACAAGAAATAGATATTCCTGTCATAGTCAAAGAAGTAGGCTCTGGAGTTTCTCCTGAGGTTGCCCTCAAACTTCAAGGTGCTGGGGTAAAGGCCATTAACGTGGCAGGATCTGGAGGTACGAGCTGGGCCGGAATTGAAAAAATAAGAGCGGATAATGTCAACAGTTACATAAAATCTAATTTGGGTAATCTTTTTTGGGACTGGGGTATTCCAACTGCTCTATGCGTATTATTGGCTTCAAGATCAATAGAAATCCCCGTGATTGCTTCAGGCGGACTCCGCAATGGCCTAGAAATTGCCAAGTGCTTGATGCTTGGAGCTAAAATGTGTGCAATGGCATTTCCTTTTTTAAGGAAGGCCGCAGAATCTGAATATGAGTTAGACCAATTTACGCAGCTGATATTGGCACAGCTGAGAGGCACGATGTTCTTACTAGGGTCACCTGATATTGATTCCTTGGTGAATACAAGATATATATTGAAAGATAAATTAGCAAGTATGTTGAATAGTTATGAGTTCAGAGGACATAAAAACTGAAATCAATTTTGTTGCTTCTAAAATAAATCAATTTATTCTCAATAATATTTCCGGTGAGCCTTTTGGTTTGTATACGGCCTCCCTGCATTACATTAAGAGCGGGGGGAAGAGGCTGAGACCTTTTATGACCATTAAATCAAGCGAACTTCTAAATGGGAGTCTAGAATCTTCACTTCCAGCTGCCACCTCTGTGGAATTGGTTCATAATTTTACATTAGTTCACGACGACATAATGGATAATGATAACGTTAGGCATAATGTAACAACAGTACATCGACAATTTGGAATTCCTTTGGCAATTTTAGCAGGAGATGTCCTTTTTTCAAAAGCATTTCAAGTAATATCTATTTATGGAAAGAAGGTTGGACTCAATCAATCTGTCCTTTTAAGGATGGTTGATTTGCTATCAACCTCGTGTATAGATGTTTGCGAAGGACAGGCTTTGGATATACAAATGGCTCAAGACGATGAATTTTCATCTACAGATTTATACATCAAAATGATTGAAAAAAAAACCGCCGCACTATTTAGAGTCTCATGCGAATTAGGTACTCTATCCTCACCCGACTTTACCGAAAAAGACTTGGAAAATATGTCTGGCTACGGGAAAAAAATCGGCATTGCATTTCAACTCATTGATGATCTAATTGGAATTCATGGCGATTCCAAAGTAACTGGCAAATTTGTAGGAAATGATATACGAGAGGGAAAAAAAACTCTACCCATTTTATTAGCTTTTCAGAATTTGAAATCTACAGATAAGGATTTATTAAGACACCTGTTTGGAAGTAAGAATGCGAAAGATTCTGAAATTGCAGAGATGGTAAATAAGATTGCTGAAATTAGGGTAGATAGGGAAGTTCGTGACATTGCAAACAGTTATGCTAAGGAAGCATTCGAGACATTGAAAAGTTATGACCGATCTCCTGCATTAATTTCGTTAGAAAATTCTGCAAAATACATTGTAGAGCGGAGTTTATAGTTCAAAATGATTACTGATCAGAAATTTGTCAACACTGTTAAATTAATAGCTTTGAAAAATGCGCTGGAGTTTAACAACACGATAAGAATCGACGTTGTAATTTCAAAGATTTTTTCAATTTCTAAAGAAATGGGAGCAAGTATTAACATAAAAGATTTGGTTCCAGAAATAAAAGAAATTACTAGTGAACTAGGATCTCTGCCAGTTAATGAAAAAAAGACTCTATACGACTCTATAACTTTGGAAAATAATCATTATTTAAAGGACCACAAAGATGATACGGGAACAACCAATAATATCCAAAAGGATCTGGAAAACAAAAAGAAATCAACCTCGGCCGGTAATGATATCGAATTTGAACTCCCAAATCTGGAAGGGGCTGTCCAAGGTAAAGTAATAACAAGATTTCCTCCTGAGCCAAATGGCTACCCTCATATAGGTCATGCTAAAGCTGCGGTAATTGATGAAGAATATGCTAGAAAATATGGGGGAAAGCTGATTTTGCGATATGATGATACTAACCCTCAAAAAGAAAAAATTGAATATTACAGTGCTATAAAAGATGGTCTCGATTGGCTTCAAGTAAAGCCAGATGAGATAAAGAATACATCTGATGATATTGTTAAAATTTATGAATATGGTAAGGAGCTAATTAGAAAAAATTTTGCATATGTTTGCTCGTGTTCACCAGAAGTTATAAAGCGTAACCGCCTAAATGCGATTGCGTGTAAATGTACGAATAATTCGATCGAAAATACCTTGTCAGAATTTGAAAATATGATCTCAGGAAAATACAACCAAAACCAAGCAATCCTGAGGTACAGAGGAGATATGACCAGTCTAAATACCGCGATGCGGGATCCGACTCTTTTTAGGGTTATAAAAGATGGTCATCACCCTAAGGTTGGTTCCAAATATTCGTTATGGCCCACTTATGATTTTGCTGCTCCTATAGAAGATAGCCTGGACGGCGTTACTCATGCATTTAGGACTAAAGAATACGAATTACGAAATGAATTATATTTTTCCATATTGGATAATTTATCTTTAAGGAAACCAAGGCTGATTGAATTCTCTAGGTTGGAATTTGAAGGGATTCCAGTTTCCAAAAGAAAAATTACACCCTTAATTGAACAGGGGATAATAAAGAATTGGGATGATCCTAGATTGCCTACACTGATGGGATTAAGGAGACGTGGTATCCTACCAGAAGCTATAAGAAAATTCGTTCTGTCACTCAGTATTACACTGTCAGAAACGAAACCCTCAATGGAAATACTGGAATCATTCAATAGGAAAATGCTGGACTCCAAAGCCCAAAGGCTCTTTTTTGTCAAGAGTCCAGTCATAGTGAACATAGATGGTCTTAATGTCGATACAGTTGAGATTAGAAATCATCCTACTCTTGATATGGGCAAAAGAAAGGTGCGGGTAGGAAATATAATTTATATATCTAACGATGATGCAATTAAACTAAAAATCGGAGATACATTAAGATTAATGGACTTATGCAACATAGAAATCTTGTCAATTGAAAAAAATCTCATTAAGGATGAAACCAACGAAAATGAGCCTAATATTGTTATTAATGCAAAAAATAAGGGAAATGAAATTTCTCATCATATGCCAAAGATTCAGTGGGTTTCTAAATCCAACTCCCAAAATTATAAGATTTTGAGACCATTACCCCTATACAATGGGGACAATTACAATGAAAATAATTTGATAGTGGATTGCGGATTATCTGAATCCTATATATCAAAACTTGAGCTAGGAACTGTCATTCAATTTGTTAGATATGGATTTTGTAAGATTGATGATAAATCTACTGCAATATTTACACATAGGTGAACTAAAAAAATGAAAATAGCAAGGATTAGGTTGAAAAATTCAGTAGAAACATATGGAATTGTCTCTGAAGATGGTACGAAAATAATTACCAAGGAACAGATACAGGAAAAGACTGGAGTCCCTATCCCACCTCGAATCAAAGAATTCTTGTTTGGTGGTTGGCTGGAAGAAGTAAATTCTGTTGGAGCTAACCTTACTTTTGATTTACCATTAAACGAAGTTGATCTGTTGGCCCCACTTCCAAATCCACCTAAAATTATTTGTTTAGCTTTTAATTACTACGATCATGCTCGGGATGCAGGATTGACTCCTTCTGAAGAACCTGTGATATTCTTAAAACCAAGAACAGCATTAAATTCACCTCATGGAAATGTCATCTCCCCTTCGTATGTAAAGCGACTAGATTATGAAGCCGAAATAGCCGTCATTATTGGAAAACAAGTCAAAAAAGTTTCTGAAGAAAACTCTCTAGATGCTGTATTTGGTTACATGATATTCCATGATGTTTCTGCTCGAGATATCCAGTTTAGAGATAAACAATTCACACGAGGAAAAAGCATTGATACATTTGCTCCATGTGGTCCTTGGATAACTACTAGGGATGAAATTCAAGATCCTCAAAAACTACGCATTACAACCAAAGTAAATGGTGAAATAAGGCAAAATTCGTCAAGTAGTAATATGGTTATCCCAATTAGGAAAATAATATCTTCTTTGAGTGAACTTATAACAATCGAACCTGGGGACATCATTTCTACAGGTACTCCAGCCGGAGTAGCCATGTCAATGAAAGAACCTAGGTATTTGAAACATGATGACACGGTAGAGATTACTATAGAGGGATTGGGAACGATCAGGAATCGGATCTTGTTTAATTAGTATTAGTATAGATAATAGCTGATTTTATGGATGATATGCGACGCAATCTGGTGTGATTATGTGTCGCTATAGCCCGTTGCATTAGGATCTAAGGTTTTTTGTGTAAAGCCCTTTTTAATTCATTTTCCAATAACTGGCAATATTGTTTGTAGGTTTCTACCAATTGTTCTCTGATATTTGCTAATTGCATTGACTGGTTGAGAGTTTGTACGCAACTCTCAAGTGTTCTCTCAGAAGCGAATAGTTCCATATCCAGTTTAAATTTCTTTACTAGATCTCTCTGCTCATCACTGATTTCTTCAATTGACCTGATAATTGACTCAATATTATCATTTAATCGCCCTGTCTCCATTTGGTCATCCTCATTGGGGTTTTTTCGCAAGAATATCAAACTAAACACTGGTTGTGCGCATATTTGTTATTTATTTGTTAGAATGTCGGCCTCAAGAAGCAATTAGCGATAAAATCAAGAGTCCTTTGGTACTTTTAGAGTTATACAAAAGAGGTTCTAGCTGAGCGCAAACTTATAATGCTTGCTATACACTGAGCCCTATGCTAATATTATTGGAATACCTGCATTTTAGGGATAACGACCCACTGGTTGATTTCCGATGATGGAAGAAACACGTTGTATGGTCTGGTAAAAGATAAGGAGGGCAATGATTCTGGAAACTCTGCCAGGAGCAGTATCAAACAGATATTTTTGGTACTGGATAACGTATCAATACACAAGTCAAACAAGGTAAAAGAAAAGATAGCCAAATACCATCCAAGAATACAATTAGTAATTCTTCCAACAAGATCTCCTGAACTAAATCTGATAGGGTAGGATGGTTATGTTTAGCAGACAGGCAATAAACAATTCTACATTTGAAGATGATTCAGAAATAGGCAATGTCGTATTTCTGACTGGACATGCTTTTATACCAAAGCATAGATTCAAAGCTACCATAATCGGTTTACAGGTAGAAAGCATCAATTTGTTTACATGACCTAAACACCATCAGAATCTCCTCCATCTCTATTCTACTAGTCCAAACACCATCAGAATCCTCTCAAACCATAATTTATCTCTCATCCAAACCTGTCAGAATCTCATCCCTTCAGAGTCCATGCATAGTTACCCGACAAACTTTATGGAAAAGAGTTTATTTTCTTTATAAGTAGAATTCCATATGAAAAAATGTAATAAATGTGGGAAAAAGAATACCAAGCGAAATTAAAAACAAGGTCCTTGACAGTTGGCTTTTTGACATACCGAGTAATATGATCGCTACCTGTAATGGAATAGGTATGGTAGTGTATTTAGAATTTTTGAGTCTTTTAAATCCAAAATTCCAGACATAGATGTGTTAAGAGCAGTTGCTGTAATGATAAAACAAGAAGGCTTGAGTCTAAATGACGTGGCAACAGTGCCTGGTTTTCCAATTTTTGGGTCCTGCTAACTTGAGTGTCTGACCATCGACAATGTAGAATTAATTCTGTATATTACGGACAGACTCTGCCTAACTGCCGCAATTTGAGTACACTTTCTGACCCCATTTTTCCAAATTCCTTGTTGCATGCTCTTTAAGTGAAAAAGAGGAAGAAAATTTCGTCAAGTTAACAGTGCTCATTTTCGATGATGCTCGCAAACATAACTTAGTAATATAAAAGCAGCCTAGAAATTTATTCGATACCAGCATAGTCAAATATGTCGACATTATTGTAAAGTCGCATAGAACAACCAAGTTATGACAATTTATTAACAACCAAGAGATCTTAAGAAATACTACCTAAGACAGGGAAATGTGTATAATACCCCTCTGAGACAAAGTAATTTAGTTATTGAAATTTGACATAGCTATTGTAGGAGGAGGACCAGCAGGATTGTCTGCTGCATATTCTGCATCTAAACATGGTGCTAAGGTAATCCTCATTGAAAAGGATCCTTCGTTTGGACATAATGTTAGGACCAGCGGTGTCACTTGGATAAAGGAGATTGAAAAATTCGAAATCTCAAGGGAATACTATAATCCTATCAAGAATTTTTCCTTTGTCTCTCCAACCAATCAAATTATGATTTCTGGCAATTTTAATTCTGCATGTGTTCTGGATGTCAGAAAGACCTATCAATATTTAGCATCTAGAGCAGCCAGCGAAGGTAGTACTTTGCTGGTAAAAAGTCAAGTCATTGACGTTAAGAAAAATTTACAGGGACATTCAAGTATTTTGAAAGTCAACTCTCCCAGTGGGCCATTGGATGTGGAGGCAACTTTAATTATAGATGCATCGGGCTTTACCAGTTTTGTATCCCGGAAATTAGGCTACGTTGAATCGTGGAAAAGATACGGCATAGGTGCAGAATATGAGTGCTATTGTGATAATGTGGATAACGAAACTTTATGCCTAATGGTCGGGCAGATTTATTCTGAGGCTGGTTATGCATGGGTTTTTCCATTATCTAAAAATCGCCTACGAATAGGAGTAGGCATTGGGAAACCAAATTCAAGCACCGATCCACTTGTTAAATTAAACCAAATCATGAAAAATCGCTTACCTCCATTAGATACCCTAGGAAAAATTCAGCCCTTGGAGCTTCATTACGGTATGATTCCAAATGAAGGATTGCGTACAACCAGTGTTTTCGATGGCTTAATCATGGTTGGAGATACTGTGGGTCAGGCAAATCCGTTAGTACTGGAAGGAATAAGATATGCTATAGAATTTGGACGTTTGGCTGGGAGGGTAGGAGCCGAATCATTGCAATATAATTCATCTAGAGATTCACTATTGCCTTATGAAGTAGCAAACAAGAATCTCCTCGAAAAGAAAATAAAATCAGCATTAAAAGTTCAGTCAAGGTGGCTTGGTTTATCTGACTCCGAATGGCATAAAGAAATTGAAATAATAAAGGAATTATCAATAGATGAGTTTTTGGATTTTATCAAGTCAGATTTTACTTATAGCAAAATGGCTAAATTGGCTTTCAACCATCCTAAAATGATGGTTAAGCAATTGTTTAACCTAGTATTAAAAAAATAGGTTCTTTTGAGAATATCAAATAAGAAGATATAAATATCTTAAATTGTCAGCCACATTTAATTTGGCAGGAGAAACCGCTACACAATTTCTTCCAATATTATATTTATTTGGATTTGGAATTTTAGCTGGGGTACCCGCAATAATCATGTCTCGGTTGTTTATGACTAGAAGGAGGTATAATCCAGTAAAATTCCTTCCAATGGAATGTGGTCAAGTCCCTTCAGGCGAAGGACGATCTCATTTCATGATGCAGTATTATTCTTATATCCTGATGTTTGTCGTCTTCGATGTAATGTCTATTTTTCTGTACGCGTGGGGTGTTACCTTTTTTTCAATCCCTAAGGAAGCGACTTTGCCGATGATAGGATTTCTGGGTGTGATGTTTGCTGCGATGGGGTACGCATTATTTTTGGCAGGGAGAAAAGGAATTTGGTAGTCATATTAAACCCAATAGATATTAATAACTTGGATTGTAATTATCTAACAAGTGTAGAGGTATGATAAAGGATCTCGTTAACCCTACCAATTTTAATCTTCTAGTGTCAAACATAGGTGATGTTTTGGTCAAAGCTTTGGATGCACCTTTAGGATATGTAATTAACTGGGGTCGCGTCTGGTCATTATGGCCCGTTCACTTGGAAACGGCTTGTTGTAGTGTAGAATTCGGCGCTGTTTCAAGTCCGCGCTATGACGCCGAACGATTTGGGATACTGGAAGCTTTTGGTTCATTAAGACAATGTGATCTAATAGTAGTTCAGGGTACCGTAACTAGGAAAATGGCACCTAGGCTTAGGATGGTTTATGATCAGATGCCAGAGCCAAAATATGTTATCGCCATGGGAGCTTGTGCAATAACAGGTGGTCTATATCTGGATTCATACAATGTTTTGCCTGGGATTGATAGCATTGTGCCAGTAGATGTTTATGTTCCAGGATGTCCTCCTAGACCTGAAACGTTAATTCAAGGTACCATGTTGTTGCAAGAAAAAATCAAAAGGTCGAAAGTTAAATAATGGAAAAAAACAATACCGAAAATAATCAAACGAACCTGATCGAGGTAAAAGAAGAAAAGAGTAATTTACTATCTAGTAGTCTTATTAATTCTATTACTACTAATTTTGGAGATCAAGTTAAACTCGTATATAAAAAAGAAAACAGATCCAAGATATTGGTGAGTCCAGAAAATCTTGTAGAAACAGCATTATATTTAAGAAATAATCATGGATTTGATCATGCTGAATCAGCTTCGGGCACTGACTATCCAGCTGACAATCAAATTGAAATTAATTATCATTTAGGTTCGTATAGCAATACCGATTATTATCCCTACATTTTAGTGCTATCAACTAGAGTTGATCGAACCGATCCTAAATCAAACAGCTTGATAAATATATTTCCGAGTGTTGAATACCATGAACGTGAAACATATGAAATGCTGGGTGTGTTTTTTTTGGGACATCCACGTAATGAACGCTTTATTTTACCCGAAGATTGGGCAGATATGCCACCTCTCAGAAAGGATTTTCGCATAAAGGGGAGATGATAGTGGAATGAGCAGTCTGCAAGAAAAAATCGACGAGGCAAAGAAATTATCACTTCAAATAACAAAGGAAACTGAAGATGATAGATTGATGACTCTGAGTGTTGGTCCACAGCATCCAGGGTCCGGCCATTTCAGATTTACTATTAAGGTTGATGGAGACTATATCGTATTCGTAGATCCTGACCCTGGATATGTTCACAGGGGACATGAAAAGATGTGCGAATATCGAAATCACTTTCAAAATATACCTCATTTGGAGCGTCCCGTGATTCATGATTCTTGTAACATTACTTATGCATACAGTTTGGCCGTGGAGGATCTTGTGGGCATTACCGTTCCTAGAAGGGGTCAATTTATTAGGGCACTTGCATCTGAACTTAGTAGACTTTCATATACATTGTATTGGTTAGCAATTTATGGAATATTTCTAGGACATTCTACGATGTTCATGTGGCCTGCTGGAGATAGAGAATTACTTATCGATCTATTGGAGCGTTTAAGTGGTGCAAGAGTAACTAATGCATTCAATATTCCAGGTGGAGTCAGAAATGATATTCCTTATAATTTTAAAGAAAAATGTCTAGCCCAGGTCAATTATTTTGAGACTAGGCTCAAAGAATATGAGGATATTTTTTATAACAATCCTTTGCTAAGACAGAGGACTGAGGGTGTTGGAATATTGACTAAAGAAGATGCGATCAAACTGGGGGTAACTGGATCTGTCTTGAGGGCATCAGGAGTACCATTTGATGTTAGGAAAGTGGAACCTTATGACGTCTATGATGAAATTGAATTTAAGGTTCAATACATGAAAACATGTGACTCTTTTGCTAGAGCTTATGTACCTGTACTTGATATGAGAGAGTCATGTCACATTATTAGACAATTGTTAGATAAGATGCCGGATTCAGGAGATGTAAGAGAAAAACTGCAATTTAATATTAAAAGCTCCCCGGGCGAAACGTACAAACGGGTGGAATCAGGAAGAGGCGCGTTGGGATATCACGTAGTGAGTGATGGGACACCCAGACCATATAGAGTAAAGGCATCGGTAGGTTCCTTTAGGAATTTACTCGCTTTACCTTTCTTGTTAACTGGTTCGAAATTAGGGGATATGCCTGCAATATATTGGTCTTTGAATTATTGGCCGGTGGAGGCTGACAGATAATGGCTTCTCTGACTCCAGATTTTAGATTCGGGAATTTCGTAGCTAGTATTGTTTGGGTTTTATTTGTAGTCTTAGCTTTAGTTACCGTACTTATTCTCCCAATAATCTTTTTTACTCTATTCTATATTCCTCTGCCCGTAGTTGACGGGCAAGTCTTGACACCGTACCTGTTCTTCTCGATGATGGTCGATCCGTCTAGGACACTTCCTATTCTTCAATTTTTTATGCATACGACTCTCTTTAAGGCAGCAGTTTTTCCGGGCTTTGTATTTGCAGCTCTGATAGCAGCGGTCACGATATTTGTAGAGCGGAAATTGCTGGCTAAGATGCAGCTACGTGTAGGGCCACTATATGCTGGCAAAGTTGAAGGTATATTCCAATTACTGGCTGATGGACTGAAGCTTCTGACCAAGGAGATTATAGTACCATCGGGAGCTGATAAGCCCATATTCTGGTTAGCTCCAATAATGTTCGTAGCTACTGCAGCTGCGGTAGTTGCACTGATTCCGGTAGCTCCAGGTTGGGTAGTCGCTGATGTTGACGTAGGGCTAATCGCTGTCTTTGCAATACTCGGCTTTTTCCCGTTGATTGCGTTATTATTTTCATGGGCAAGTAACAGTAAATACCCGTTCATTGGTGGACTGAGGGCCCTCCATCAAATGATTGCCTTTGAAATACCATTTTTCTTGTCGGCATTGCCGGTCGTTTTACTATCATCGTCTCTTAATCTCACCGAGATTGCGAGATCGCAGTATATGATCTGGAATATATTTTTGCTGCCGATTAACGCTTTTGTTTTCTTTATATCTTCTCTGGCTGAATTAGAAAGGATTCCATTTGATTTGCCCGAGGCTGAAAGTGAAATAGTTGCAGGCTGGTTAACTGAGACTACTGGGATGATTTATGGACTCATCCAGCTTGGTAGTTATTTGAAACTATACGCCCTTGCAGGTTTGTTTGTAATTCTCTTTTTAGGTGGATGGTATGGACCACAAATATTTCCTCCTGAATTAATTCCTGGAGCTCATGAATCTAACTTACCATTGTTGCAAATGCTAGCCTTAGATGGAGTATACAATGCTATTACGGTAAACAGCGTATTCTGGTTTTTGATAAAAACAATTTTCATCATCTTTCTGATGTTAGTTATTAGAGGTATCAATCCGAGAATTAGAATTGATATTTTACTTCACACAGGATGGTACAAGCTAATAGTTTTAACATTCATAAATCTGTTTGTTGTTTTGATGTTGATTTACGGTGGAATTATTGGACCGGAGGGAGTGATTTCGATAAGGTGAACACTGCAACAGGATTCATAAAAGCGCTGGAGTCTGGAACTAAGCATTTAGTTTTAAAAAGATTTACATTTCGTTATCCCCAGGAAAAGTTGAAATTTGTGGGTGACGGGTACCAATTTGACCCTAAGAAAGGAGTCGGGATTGCGGGGACCAGAGGTAGACATATTTTATTTCATGACAAATGTACCGGTTGTCAACTTTGCGCTATAGCTTGCGAGGGGATAGCAGAAGCAATCACTATGGTAAAAGTCGATGAACAGTGGAAGCAAAATAAGAAATCCATAATGCCTCAAATAGATTATGGAAAATGTGTTTTCTGTGGTTTGTGTGTCGATGCGTGCCCCTTTTATGCTTTATATATGACAAATGACTATGAGTTGTCTTCTTTCACCAAATCTCATTTGATATACACACCGTCCCAGTTGGCTGTAAAACCAAAATATGATGGCGAGGTCGAAATAAAAATAGGCTCACGAGGTGCATATCATGGTAGATAGTATTTTCATAGGTCTATCTGTTATCACCATTGGATCAGCTATCTTATCTCTTGAAAGCCGCGAGTTATTGTACGGAGGTATAGCATTGGCAGTTTCGATGCTTGGGATCGCAGGCTACTTCATCATTTTAGACGCACCATTTGTTGCAATGTTCCAAATCGCAGTATACGTAGGTGCAGTTGCGGTTCTTATCATATTTACAGTAATGCTAGTACGGGCTCCAAATACTATAACCAAAAAAGAAACCAGGAAAAGAAAGATAGCTGGTATTCTGCTTGGGCTGGCCTTCCTTATTTTAGCTGGATCCATATTAGGAAACTCTGCTGCAACCCAGCTGAAATTTAATGATACGGTTCCAATATTTGATGTACAGGCAATAGGAAAAGAATTATTAACGTACTACTCACCGGTATTGTTAGTATTGGCATTAACGCTGGCTGCAGCTGTAATAGGCGCTCTGGCCTTGGCACGCAGAGAGGATATTGAGGAAAGAAATGAACCAACCAACTGATTTTCTATATATAGCTGTAATCCTCATATCTATTGGAATTTATGGATTAGTTGTAAAAAGAAATGCACTGCGGTTGATATTTTCTATTGAGTTAATTGCAAATGCTGTAAATCTGGTACTTATTGCATTTTCAAGAATGCTGCCTAGTCCTCAGGGACAAGTCTTTGTACTATTCTCAATAGCAATATCTGCAGCAGAGGTTGCAGTAGGCTTGGGAATTATTATCATAGCATATAGGTTCTACAAAGATATAGATATTACTGAATATAAGAACCTAAAGAATTAATTTTACTCAACAACTATTTTTTTGAAAATTCAACCGTATAATATATAAAGGAAGTCAATGTCGTTGAGGTAGGGGTATTCGGAGCAAGAGATGTAGATGGTGGATTCTTCCTATTATCTTATGGTGGCAACATTTATGCCCTTGATATTATCTCCGGTAGTGTATTTTTTGGGAAAACGAAAGGGAATAAACATTACAACGTGGTTGACTTTTGGAACTTTAGCTATCTCAACTGTGCTAGTGATTATTCCATGTATAGGTCTCGGTTCTGGAGGATCGTATCAAGAAGTCTTTGATTGGAGTCAATTAGGTCATTTCGGGTTAAAATTAGATGGTTTGAGCATTCCTTTTGCTATTACGATTTATTTGTTATCAACTATTATTGTGATTTATTCAAAGCCATATATGATCAGAAAAATTCTTCTTCAGTATGAACAGCTAAAGAGTTCCTCTAATCTGGAAATGAATGATGCTGAAAGCGAATTGTATTCTAATAAGGACGGGAAATCTTTCTCTTCTTTGGTCTTATCGACCGATCAAAAGTCCTATCTAAATAGTCAGCTGGGCCTGTATTATTCTCTTTATCTTGTGTTTGCAATGGGTATGCTTGGTACTGTTTTGGCTACCAATTTGTTTGAATTTTATGTATTTTTTGAACTGATGTTAGTTCCTTCATTCTTTTTGATTGCATTTTTTGGATACGGAAACAAAAAAAGAACTTCATTAATGTTCTTTTTCTGGGCCCATGTCGGCGCCGTTATCTTATTGTTGGGATTAATGGCAATGGGATTTCTGACTGGTGGATTTGATTATGATACAGTTAGGGCAAACGCATCCCAAATTCCACAAGCATGGATTGCTGTAATTGTTGCGGCGCTTATTATTGGATTTGGTGTAAAACTAGCTGCTTTTCTTGTCCACGTTTGGTTACCAGATACATACACTGACGCACCCACTCCAATTTCAGTGCTAATATCATCAGCAATGACTGGAATAGGAGCCTATGGTTTGATTAGAATATGGATTGAACTGTTATCAGGTCCTGGAAACTATACTGATTATAGTATTTACATAACCATTTGGGGAGTTGCTACAATGATATATGGAGGTGCCATGGCTCTAATGCAAAAAGATATCAAAAGAGTTTTGGCATATTCTAGCATAAGTTCAATGGGGTATCTTCTTTTTGGTATAGGCTCAGAAAGTGTCCTTGGCCTTAGTGGTGCAATCTTTATGTATGTTACCCATGCTTTAGGTAAGGGTCTGTTGTTCATGATGGCAGGTTCAGTTATCTTGCAAACAGGAACAAGAAATATGGATAAATTAGGTGGATTGGGAGGAAAAATGCCGTATACTGCTGTATTTGCAATGATCGGTGGATTAACTATCATAGGTGTACCAATAACAAGTGGTTTTATGTCTGAGTGGGTCCTCTTTAATGGAGCCTTACAAGATGCGGTAGTTAACTGGAGCGCTGTAAAGGCTGTCTCATTTGCTTTGGCTATTACTACCACGATATTGACCTCTGCTTATATATTGTGGATGTACAAAAGAATCTTCTATGGCATTACTCCAGAAACATTAAAAAACGTACGTGATTCGAGTAAGTATGTTTTAGTAACCATGGGAATTTTGGCTTCATTAACGTTGGTTCTGGGATTATATCCCGATTTATTTTATAAACCCATTATAGGGTATGTTGAAAGTTTGTATCCTGATTCCGATGTGCTTATACCAGTAAAGATCACCCCTGGAACAGGACAAGTAAATGATGAACCTACAAACACTACGCAGGCTAGTAATGTTGCTTTTTCAGGCGGAACTGACTACCCGAGGACATATCCTTTAGCTAAAAGCCAAGTGGATCATCCAACCACTTTTTAGGTGAATAGCGGTGGTTGAAGTTATAGGTTTTGAAGGAATAGGTGTAAATGCATGGTTAATCTGGATGACTCCATTTATAGGAGCTGCACTAATTCCAATTCTAAGAAAAAAGAGTGAAAAAATCAAAGGCTACGTTGCTGTCGCTTTTTCAGTTATTAGTGCCCTTTTGGCTTTGAGTATACTTCCATTAGGCTTATCAAATGGCGAGATTCATAGCCAAATTCCTTGGTTTTCTGCCCTAAATATAGACGCAGGTGTATTAGCTGATCCCCTTGCCATAATCATGAGTAATTTGGTTGCTTGGATTTCGGTGGCAATTTTTGTTTATTCTGTTTCCTATATGCACGGACAAAAATCACTTATAAGATATTGGTTCTTTATGTTGTTTTTCATCGGATCGATGCAACTAATTGTGTTATCTGACAATTTGTTGATGGTATTTTTCGGCTGGGAAGGTGTGGGACTTGCATCTTATGCCCTAATAGGATTTTGGTATACCGATAGAAAGAAAGATTATGTTGGCAGAGAGGGACATACTGCTTGGGGAATACCTCAGTGGACATCACCAACACATGCGGGGATAAAAGCATTCTTACTTAACAGGGCAGGGGATGTCATGATGCTGTCTGGAATGTTTATGATCTTTATGTATTCTGGTACTTTTGGCTTTAGAGAGTTGTTAGCCGATCAAACTTGGGCTCATGTGATGATGCAACAAAATCTGTTGGTGCCGGCGGCGGTTTTAATATTTGGCGGAGCCATTGGCAAATCAGCTCAGTTTCCACTGAATGAATGGTTATTGGAGGCTATGACAGGACCTACATCTGTATCTGCTCTTATTCATGCAGCTACAATGGTAAAGGCAGGAGTATTTCTTGTTGCTAGGATAGGTCCTCTATTTTTTGCCCTATCTGTATTTAATATGAATCAGTTCTTTGAAATTGTTACCTGGGTTGGAGCGATAACTGCTTTGTTGCTAGCTACTCAAGCGATAGTCAATCCTGAAATAAAAAAAGTCCTGGCTTATTCTACCGGGTCTCAGATTGGATACATGATGATGGCTTTGGGAATTGCAGGGCTATCAACAAACTTTGTTGATGGATATACTGCAGGATTCTTTCATCTAATTAGCCATGCACTGTTTAAAGCTTCATTGTTCATGGCGGCGGGTGCAATATTACATACCGTACATTCTAGATTCATGAACGATATGGGCGGGCTAAAAAAGAATATGAGAAAAACCTATATTTTCTTCTTGTTGGCGAGCTTGTCTTTAGCTAGTGCTCCTTTAATCACGCTTGGTTTCTGGAGTAAAGACGCAATTTTTGCTTCCATTCTTGAATCTAACTATGAATTCTCATCTTACGTCTTCTTGATTGCTGTTACAGTGGCTATCATGACATCCTTTTACACCTTCAGGATGGTCGGCCTTGTATTTTTCGGAAAACCCAGCCAAAATGTTGTCAATATCGAAAACAAAGGTCATCGTATACGTGAAGTGGATAAGATGATGTGGCTGCCATTTGCCGCTTTAGCAATAGCATCAATTGGATTCGGTGTTGTGGGCTTTGCATTTGAGGGTCAACTACATGATATCTTTTCAACCTATCTTGCAAGTTACTTTGGAATTAATGAGGGTGGAGTGGTACCATTAGGAGGAACAGAAGCCGTACAGAGCTCACCCGAATTAGCCGAATCAGGCGCAGCTACTGTTGAAGGGTCAAAACAAGATGCTTTAGAACTCAATCCACTTGCTGTTGTTTCCTCAGTAGCAGCATTTGGTGTAGGCGGATTTCTAGGATACTTGTTTTACATCAAGAGAATCGGGGACCCGGAGAAAATCAGCGACAACGTCGTCTCCAAGGCATTATGGAAGTTCCTATACAACCGATGGTATCTTAATTCAATCCTTTATTGGATAGGCGTAGTGATACCATTGGCGGCCTACAGACGAATTTATAAGTATTTTGAAAACATCTTAATGTATGGAATTAATCCTTCCGTTCAACAATCAATGGTGATGATGTCAAAAGTGGCAAAGGTAGTGCAAACAGGTAACGTACAGACTTATCTTTATGTATTTGCAGCTGGTATAATTATAATTACCATGCTGTTATTGAGTTAAGGAGAGAATGAGTAACGATGATTGATATAATGTCTACCCCTGCTTTAGTAACCATCATCTTGGGGAGCGTAGCTCTGTTAATTCCAATAATAGATGCCTTAAATAAAGAGCGAGGCTCAAAGAATAAAGTTTATAGTGCAATAGCCTTCGGAGCTCTAGCCCTGGCTCTTATTGTTGTGATATACAGGATATTTTCCGGGGAGAATCTTCCCGCGATGTCCTTAGCAAACAGTGGAGCCATAGGGGACGATATTTTTGGTGCATTCTTTTCTATTGCGTTTCTTATAGTTTCCATTATGGTTACCGTTTCTTCATGGAGTTACATGAAAAAACGAAGCAATCATGCTGCATACTATTCTTTGATATTATTATCAAGCATTGGTATGATCCTCATAGGCTATTCAACTGATTTTGTAATGTTACTAGTTGCTTGGGAACTAATGTCTATCCCTACCTATGCATTGGCTGCTTTTAATAAAAAAGATCCAATATCAAACGAGGCTTCAATCAAATACTTTTTGTTTGGAGCTTTATCGTCGGCAATCATTGTTTTAGCAATGGGAATTGTATATGGATTAACTGGCACTACAAACATTTACGATTCTATTGTTGCAATGTCGCATTTGAACGCAGATTTGGTCCCGTTTGCGTTGCTGGCAGTAGGACTTTTTATTGCTGGATTTGGATTCAAAATGGGACTAGTTCCATTTCACATGTGGTTGCCTGATACATATTCTGGGGCTCCAACTACGATTGCTACCCTTCTTGCTGCTGGAACAAAAAAAGCTGGATTTGCGGCTGCCATCAGGGTCATAGTTATCGGTATGATAGCGCTTAATGTCCACTGGACATTTACCCTTGCAATAATAGCCATTTTTACTATGACGCTCGGAAATCTGGGAGCTCTGACTCAAAAAAGTATACCAAGAATCCTTGCGTACTCCAGTATTGCTCAGGCCGGGTATATTCTGATCGGACTTGCAGTTGCTCCATACTCTGACTATGGTTTAGATGCCTCTTTGTTACAAATCATGAATCATGCAGTAATGAAATCTGCTGCATTTATTGCAGCGGCAGGTGTAATTATAACTCTGGCGGCGTATACAATCGAAAAGTATAAAGGACTAGGATATAGGATGCCTATCACAGCCTTTGTGTTTGCAATATCGCTGCTTGCACTTGCCGGAGTCCCTCCACTGAGTGGTTTTTGGGGTAAATATTTGATATTCGGAGCTGCTATAGATAGTGGTCAAGTAGTATGGTGGGGACCTTATCTTGCAATAGCTGGTATTCTAAACAGTGCATTATCTTTGGGGTATTACGCTTGGATCATAAGGAAAATGTACATGGAAGAGGGCGAAAATAGGGTAAGACAGAAGGAACCAAAACCGATAGTTGCTGTATTGTTATTTGCATTAGGATTCATGATCATCTTTGGTATCTGGTACGGACCATTACTTGACTTAGCGTCAATGGCTGTACCTAATGATTTGATTCATCTGTTAGGTGCAAACTAACATCTCTATTTTTCTATCCCTATCATTTTCTATTCTAGACCATATTTACTCTCTCCCTGATCCCTAATCTTGAATTCTCCCAAAATCCAGATTTTATTATGTTACACTCTCTGGAACTGTTAATATAGGCAGAATTTCTTGAATTATCAAACTCGATTTAAATATTGATTAGAGTACAATTTCTAATAAAAATCTAGTTACCATTGGTAGAAAAAATACTTTAAAGACTCAATTATCGATATGATTAAGAACTCAAATGCTAATCTCCAGGGTACGTTGGAGTATTGGTTTTTAAGCTATAATTAGTCTTTTTTTAAGCTAGGTTGGAAAAAATTTATCTATTCCCTGATCTTGAGTGTTGACTATTTTTGCAAGTTTTTGGATGTCTTCAAAGAAGATTTCTTTTAATTTGTTATTGTATATAGTAGCCGCTGGATGATATGTTATGAAGTATCTCAATGGTGGGCGATTAACTATTTGCCCCCTATACGGTGTCATGTGTTTTAGTCCAAGTAGTGACTTTAACGCTGTAGCACCTAATATACAAATGATTTTGGGTGAAATTATATCAATTTCTTTTTTAAGATATTCTCTAGTGCATATTCCAATTTCTTCATCTGTCGGAACCCTATTGCTAGGAGGCCTGCATTTGACTACATTAGTGATGTAAATTTCTTTTCTTTCTATTCGTGCGTTGATTAGTGCTTGATCAAGAATTTTGCCCGCACTCCCCACAAAGGGACTACCGGTTTCATCTTCGTTTTTCCCTGGAGCTTCGCCTATCACTATTATTTTTTTGCTAATATTGCCATTACCTGGAACTGCATTCTTCCTTGTTAATGACAGTCCGCACAAGACACAACGGATGATGTCATTCTTTATTGATTCTAATGATTCATTCTGAGAACTCAAGGTGGGAAAAAGTATTTAAGAAGAAGGAATTTTTCTAGAATCAATACTTTGATTCAGTTACTGATTCAGAGGATAATCCGCCAGTGCTATTTTGAGTATCTTCTCCCGGAGATGAGGAATTAACTATCAAGTTTGCAGGACTCGATGTAGAGTTTGTAATTGCTGCACTTACTGATTCAGAGGATAATCCACCAGTGCTATTAGTTATGTTGGTATTGTTAGATTGAGCAAACACCGGCGGTAGTCCAATGATTAATATCGGCAAAATAAGAATAACCAATCTAGAATTTTTCATATCATTTTCTATAATTTTGTAATATAAAATAATTTCGTAAGATTTGTTTAGGACCATGTAAATTCTAAACCACTCAAACATCATATAAAATCCACTATCTTTTTTGATAAACTTGTGTAGTCATTAGAATATTTTTTCTGTTTATCGCAATTGGAAATATTTATCATATTTGCATCAAACAAATAAACGAAACCAGCCAATCTGTAGATCGATTCCCTTCATAGATAGGATTATGCGACTATAAATGTAGGTATGGGTTAAAATAGTAATACAAAGAATTAACTTGTGGTCTGTGAATATTAAAAAACAATATGACTTTGATCTGATATATTTTGTGATAATTTTAGGTTTTAACGACCAATTTAATCAATATTTTATATCCTAAAGTTTAAAACATGTATATCCATGCTTATCATATCGTTAACTTAGTGATTATTACATTAGAAACGATAAAATGAAGGTCACGCATTATAATAAGAACTAAAATGTGGTGGAAAAAAACAAATTGAATCAAAAATTAATTAATTCGTATTTATCAGTATTATGTCCTTTATGTAGTAAGCACACTAATATGATTACCGATCAGAATTCTGGTGAATTGATTTGTACTGCCTGTGGAAGTGTCATAATTGATAATACTGAAACAACAAGGTCTGGATGGACTTCTTCAAACATTCAGGAATTGGATTTCAGGGACCGAACCGGAGCACCAACTTCTCTGGCCAAATACGATCGTGGACTCTCTACTGTTATAGGTAAGATAGATAAAGATGCATCTGGCCGTCAAATTGACCTAGCAATGAAAAGTAGAGTAGGTCGCTGGAGAACTTGGGATGCTAGATCACAAACAAACGATTCTTCAAAGAGGAATCTTCAATCTGCGTTTATTCAGTTGTACACGCTGAAAGACCTACTGGGTTTGCCCGAATCAGCAATAGAAAAAATTGCTTATCTATATAGGAAAATACAGGAACGGAAATTAATTAAAGGAAGGACGATAAAGGGTGCCTTGGCTGTCGCTTCTTACATTGCATGCAGAGAATTAGGGATTCCAAGAACCCTAAAGGAAATTGCAAGAATCTCTAATCTCAAGGAAAAAGAAATAGCAAGAATTTACAGGAAGGTAATGTTTGAACTAGATCTCAAAATCCCTCAAGTCGACGCACTGAAAGAAATCATCAAGATAGGAAATATTTGCGGTATTTCGGAGAGATCGAAAAGACGTGCGATAAAAATGATGATGACTGTAATGAAAACAGAGATTTCTGCAGGGAAAAATCCGAGGGGTTTAGCTGGGGCTGTTCTTTACCTGTCATGTAAGGAATACGATGAGGAAATTACTCAAAACAAGATTGCAGAGATTGCAGGAGTAACTGAAGTTACTTTAAGGCATGACTTGGACATAATATCAGAGCTGATTAAGACTTTCCCAAGTAAAACGAATACCTAACTATATCTAGTCTTTTTTTACAAATCTGTAATCTCTTCCATAATCAATAAAATTATAAAATTTTTCTTCTGATACTTTATTTAATACCGTAATCTTGTCATGATTATCTAGTATTATTCTTATTGAGAGTAAACCCGCATAGATTTTTTCGTCTTGAAAGATAAATATGGAATTGAGTAACATGTGTAGAATTTCTAAGACAAATAGGTACTTTTTAAAATAAATAATTTTCAGATAAACTACCATATTCTTCATGTTACAACCGGGGACATTTGATGGTTTATTATTTCTTTGATTTTTTAAACTACTAGATCAAAATCAAATCATTTCTTGAGTAGTGTTTTTTATCAAAAGATAGGGGAGCTATTATCAGCCAATTCCGTGTTTGGCCTTTCTCCCCTACCACAATAATGAACCGGTGAACGGAATAGAAACCCGGAACATCCTTTTGTATATTATGATGTCTAACATTTTATTTAACCTATATGTAATTTTAACAAACTGGGGTTTAGCTTCGTGCACATTGGGGGAATATATTCTATCTCTAGAAATCCAATTATCAGGGACATATCATCTAATATTGGTTTTGAAGTAGTTACCATCGAAAGATGTATCTCCTATTTATTGATTATGTTCTACAATATATTCAAGTAAATTAAAAGAGATATAGATTAAATAGGGAACTATTGTTAGATCAAAACATCACTTTTAGAACAACAAAACGATAAAGTCATTTTATTCAATAGCGTTGTAATCATTACTTAAAAAATGTTGTATGAAGTAATTTAGACTTAAGTCCATAGTTATACTCTTGGAAATAAAACTATCTGTTCCGCGAATCAATCTTGAATGGGGATGATTTTCATTCCCCTCAAACGCATTATATGATTGTGCTACGGAAGGATCTAAACTCCATTGTGAGACTAGCTATACGAACCAAACAGTTCTTAATTTGTTTGTAAATTAGATATCTTGTCTTATTTGTCTCCTAAGGTATTATATTGAGGCAGTCCATTGACCAATTCTTTCGCATTTAGGGCACTGTCTTCTTTTAATAAATTGCTCTACGGTTTCGTTATTTTCTGGTTCAATTATAATCTGTTCCCCACAATAACATTTCATCATCTCAAGCATATACATAGCCAAGCTTCCTTAGTATTATAGGTTTATTTCAAGATTATCATCTTTTAGATTAAAAATATAAGTGATATACTACATAGACACCAAGTAATAAAGAGGTTGTAGGAATATGAACCAACTACTCTAACAATCCGAGATCATCATATTTTGAAGACGATGCAATAATTTGACAACTTAGGAAACCATATGTATTCCTGAATCGGCTTATGCCATTTTGGATTTAAAATGCATGTTTTGTAATAATGCGTGAATCACGATAGGGTTAATAAAGTAATTATATATCTTATTATATTTTGTTGATCTTCTATATATGAACAGCAGATTGTCAAACGAATATAATGAAAATCTCGAGGAATCTCAAGAGAACCAAAAAAATTGGTTCTGCAGAGAAAGATCCAAAAACAACTGGTCCGTCTGAAAACCTTCGAGAAGAAGCACTCGAAGAAACCGATGCAGAAAATACAGATAAGGAACCAGCTTAATCTTTTTTTTCTTAAAACACTACGATATTATTCTTCCCTATCGATAATTGGCAAATATAACCTTGAATTGTAAAGTAGCGATACCAATATAAATTGCTTCATTGAATGACCTTTCTCAATAGATAAAACTACGTTGATTGACGAGGCTTTAATATACTTTATTTGTCAAGAACATAACTTGACTAGATGAACTGTGGATTTAAACCGGGATTTGATAGCCGGACTAAATTCTCTAAAATGTTATTTGTTATTTGTTATTCGGTTCAAGTAATATAATAGTATGAATTTTCAATTGGAGACCGATGGCGCAAATTTGCTATGTTTTTTATTTATTATGCAGTTACAATGCAAAATCGTGATACTATTACATGTATCAAATATAAACAGTGCAAGGTCAAATGTTCAAACAAGAAAGGTTAAACACAACAGATTTAAATTAACCGCTTATGCTCTTTTTAAAGATAAGAAATTTTTAACTTAGACTTGAATAAGATTAAAGAGGCACAGGAGCTACTAACAAGATATGACATCAGAAGGACAGATCTGATAAAATCTGCAACGTTTTCCAAGTTAAATGGTAACAATGTATATCTGAAACTTGAATGCCTTCAGAAAACAGGGTCCTTTAAAGTTAGAGGAGCGATGGTAAAAATTCATAACTTGTCAGATGATTTAAAAAAGAATGGGGTAATAGCCGCTTCGGCAGGAAATCATGCTCAAGCAGTTGCTTTTGCTTCTAAAATTCACGATATTCCATGTACTATTGTTATGCCCAAAAATGCATCCCCTAGTAAAATTGTTGCTACAAAGTCATATGACGCCAAAGTAATTTTGGAGGGAGACAGTTATGATGAGTCTGCTAGTTACGTCAAAGATTTTGCAGAAAAGGAAAATAAAACTATTATTCCTGCTTTTGAAGATTCAGACATAATTTCGGGTCAGGGAACAATTGGATTGGAAATTATGGAAGAATTAGAAGAAGTAGATGAGGTGTATGTTCCTATAGGAGGAGGTGGTTTGATTGCTGGAATATCGATTGCGATAAAGTCAATCAACCAGAAAGTCAAAATTATTGGTGTTGAATCTACTGCCTTTCCGACTATGAAAAAATCAATTACTGCAAATAAGATAACAAAGGCAAAAGAAGGCTATACAATTGCTGATGGGATATCTATCAAAACTCCTGGTAAACTTACTTTTGAAATTGTAAAAAAGCACGTTGATAGTATTGTATTGATAAATGATAATGAAATCGTAAAGACGATGTTTTTATTGATGGAACGATCAAAAATCGTATCGGAACCTGCTGGCGCAGCTGCTCTTGCATACCTTAATTCAAAGAAGAAAAGTAAGGAACAAGGTAAGAATTTGGTCTCCATCATTTCTGGTGGAAATGTAGACATGTATCTATTGGGACAAATTGTTGCAAAAGGGTTGATGCAAACAGGCAGATTATTGAAAATATTTGTAGATCTTAACGACAAACCTGGAGCCTTGAAAAAAATTGTTGACGAAATATCAAAGGCTAGTGTGAATATCGTCGAAGTAGAACATGATCGGCTTAGTTCAAATGTTCCTGCTGGTACTGCAGGTGTATACTTGAGCTTAGAGTTAGAGAACAAAAACCAAGCCAATACACTATTAGATTTATTTAGGAAAGAAAAAATAAATTTTGAAATAGTACACTAGAGCTAATCATCCTGCACTTGTTACGCTTACTTTGTCTACTCAAAAAAAGAAAATATTAGACGCACCTAAATTAATACCGTTCCTCCATCTATGACAATGGTATTTCCAGTAGCATAGGAGAAATTATCATCGGCGAGGCTTGCAGCAATACTTGCGACTTCGCTAGCTTTACCCCATCTTTTCATCGGTGATCCCAGAGCGGCCTTTATAATTATTTGTTCTGTCACTGAATCTAGTGTAGCGGGTGTAGCAATATTACCTAAAGCAAGGGTATAGGCTCTGATACCAAATCTGCTATATTCCTTGGCGATGCATTTTGTCAATGTTATATTTCCCGATTTGGCAATGGAATATGGAAAACCCCCCACACGACCGGAAATAGCCGGGGTTGAGGAAATATTGATAATTACTCCACCACCCTCTCTACCTCCTATTATGTTACTACCATGATTCATATTTGATGAATTTTGCATCATAATTGGTAGGACAGCCCGGCAAAGTCTCATCGAGCCAAACAAATCTACCTCAATTATCTTTTCCAACTCCTCATCCGATCCCTCATGTATTTGCTTGTTCCATATTTTAGCGTCATATGCATACCCCGCATTATTTATCAGGATGTCAATTTTCTGATATCTGTTTAAAACGGCTTTGATAAATGTTTCTACACTTGATCCATCAGTGATATCTACTTCGAGGGCTAGAGTTGTACCTTTTAACCTTGTAGCAGCTGCCTTCGATTGGCCTAAATTACGAGAACAAACTATGACTATAGCCCCTCTCTGAAAATTCCTTTGCTATTTCAAAACCAATCCCTTTACTCGAACCAGTAACTATGACTACTCTATCTAAAAGTGACATTCCATTACTATTAGCAAATATAATATTTATATTCGATACCCTACCAGTTTCTCAAATAACAAAAACCATAGTCTCTGATAAATAAGAATAAAGTCTATTAAAATAAAACGACTTCAGAATAAAAACAATCATGTTCAATTATACGGTTTTACTACAATCCATTGTGAACCTTTGTTTTAGGGAGGCAATGATGAGCTTGTAGTCTAGAATCCAAAGAAATAAGATTTGGGAAGATCTTTCAACCAACTAATCTTTTGAAGGGGACTCGATATCTGAATTATTAAATATGTCCTCTTTGTTAAAAATCCATTCTTTACGCTTAAAAAAAATCAATAACAAAATCGAAATTAATGCCATAGTGACTAGCACGACGAACATACCTTGTGGGATATCACCTAATTTTGTCAAGTCCAATCCGTTCATTCCATATATTCCTGTTAAAAGTGTCAATGGTAAGAGTATTACACTAAAAACGGTTAGAATTCGCATTGTATCGTTAAGTTGTAACGATATATTCGCAATGTATAGATCTCGCGTTGAATTTATTGTGTCTCTATACGATTCTACTAATTCTATAAGTTGCCCTATGTCATCATATGCTATTTGTAGATACTTTATATCACTATCTTGGTCTTGCATGTGTGTTAGAAAATTTATGACGTCTCTTGTATACCAAAAATGCCTCCTTATTATGATGGTTTGCTTTGCCACCATATCCAAATAACTAAGCGTATTTTTAGAAGGTTTTTTGTATAAGGATTTTTGTTCAAAATCTGTAATAGTAAGCTCAATTGAAGTTAATAGTTGTTCATACCTTGATATTATTTCATCTATAAGAGTATAGTAAAGTGCACTAATATTTGATGTTAACAATTTTTGGTTCTTCTTTTCAAGGGTATCTTTGATGGTTGAAAATATATTAACTTCAGATGAATGCAGAGTAATTATCCAATTCTGACCGACATAAATATAGATGCCCTCTATTAGCAATTGTTTGATGGTCTTAAATCGAATATCTAAAATAATGCTAAAGATGTAATTATCAAGCATTCTTATTTGAGGCCTTTTGGTTTTTTGACCAATCAGTCTTATACTGTCTTCATCTAGATCATATTCTTTTGCAATAGATTGAAGATCATCGGCCGAAGGATCACTAATATCGATCCATAATTTGTTTGATTGTAGATCTGATTCCCCTTCCTGCTCAGTTCTTATTCCATTAGAATTATAGTATATTTGTTGCTTAGTTTTCAATTAATTAGTTTCTGATTATAAAGGGATATAAACATCTGATATTAGTATGTCGTCTCTTTATTTGATTCTGCGAACTTAATGATTAATTATTACTCAAAGATACATTTTTCAGTCATAATTATCAAAAGAAGTCGAAATTCTTTATTATTAGATATTGGTCATTCACTTTATTATTATTTACTGAGGCTCTAATAGATGTAATGTCAAAACAATGTTCCTTTTAGAATAAAATAGGTTACTTTGCAAGCTGGAGTGTTTTCACAAGAGACATCCCAAAAACGTACCACCACAAGGAAAGAGGATTTCAAAGATCATATCGCTTACGATCCGAATAAAGGCTGGATCAGAAACCCCGTGTGTTAGGTAGCACTAGAGCCAAAAAACAGCCAGATTCTAATAGTATTACTATTAGAAGAAAGGAAAAAGTTTGTAGGAAGAAAGTTCACACATTTGTATTCATATCCTACTATAACGTTACTTGTGTTGAACTTGTGAAAAGGATATTGCTTTGGTGGTACTCCCGGGATATAAACCTCGAAGAAAAAAAAGTAAATACCAAATTTCAAATCCCAATGTCATTAATAATTAATAAAATCTAAATAGCTGGAACAGTCACTATTATCTATTTATAGTTTTTGGCATAACAAACTATCAGTGAACAAAATAAATTTTATCATGATGTTATGTTTAGGGATAGGGATAGGGGTTATCGCATCAACTGATTTAATGATGACATTTGTGTTAGCACAACAGAACATGTCAATGGAAATGCCTAATGCTCCAAATGGAATGAAGAATATGTCGATGTCATTAAACGATTTAAGAAATACAACTATCGGTATGGACAATACACCTTTTAGTTAAGAGATCTGTATATAGTAAACGTAGTCTCACAATTAGGTACAATTGTATTAGTTAGTTCATGAATGCATTCTCAGTTTGTTAATATTCGTTACTACTACAAAAAGATAGATTAGGTAGATGGTGTTCGATTTTTAACAAATAAATATTACTTAATGCATTAGCCCATAACGCAGAATTTTGTGCCTTTTTAGATATTTCTATTAAATTTTACTTGAAAATTACAGTTGCTCTCCTTTAAATTGCATCTTAGAATGATCTAGAATTTTTGCTTTGTTGCATAATTCCTTATTCTCCGGTTATCATCATGATCATCATGTTATATTCTTCTAAAAATGTTATACAATGATACTTTTATCATGATCTCCTTTACCATGTTTTGAAACCTGTTTGCTGATGTGTATTCACCAAACATTCTCTTTATAGCTGAGAACACAGTTTCAGATATCCATCTCTGTCCGTATTTTCTTTTTGTCTTCCATTTCAACAGATCCTTTGCTTGTAACTTTACTTCGTTGTTCCTTAACCTATTGTTTTTAGGAGAAACAATAGAGTTCCTTCTTACCTTTATACCTGGATTGATCTTTTTGTCCTCAAGATACACAAAGTTTGGATTTGAATCATAGGCTCCATCAGCTAGTACCGATTTTATCTTTACAGTGTTTGGTTCTCTCGAATCCAAAACATGATTGACTAGTTTCTTTAGCATTTTCCCATCATGTACCTTCTCATCTGTCACTTCCAAAGCAATGATTTTCCTGGTCTTTATGTCTACAGCAACGTGGATCTTGAGATATCCTTTTCTATTTTGTGTATTCCATTTCTCATCCATCTACTGACCTCTGTTAGTAATCTTGATACCTGTACTGTCTATTGATATTATTAGGTCATCATCGTCATCCATCTTGTCTCTTTTAATATCGATGTTTAGCTTGTTGATTCGTTTACAGATGTGACCATAACTTGGTGGATTAGCAGGTAACCTTTTTCCTGTGGCCTTAATTATACCTTGGGTTTGTCTGTATGGTAGGTGAAATAAATAGCGAATGTAACCAATGGCCAAGATGAAAGAATCTGGAAATACAAATGGTTTACCCTTTTTGTTTATATTCATATTCTCTATCTCTGAACCCCAACCATCAAGGAAATCATACGAGAAGAGGATCTCACCGCGTTGAACTAATGAGCGATTGTAAGAGGGCCAGTCTATCACAAATAATCAATCTGTTCATTCCAGCTAAATATGTTGAGTTAGGCGACAAAGCAAGAATTTTCATAAACGTTAAATTTCTGATTTGAGGGATATCTGATTACCGAATAAACATAGTAATACAAATCAATTCATTTTCGCATACTCCATCAAAAAAAGGGAAATTAATACCTAATTGCATCTTTGGACTTAATTCAAAAATACTACTAGGAGGTTAATTGAATTTATCCAACCGCTTTGATCAGAAATGAGATTATCTTGAAATATAGTCTTGAAATATAGTCTTGAAATATAGTAATAAAAAAACCGTCTAATCCAAAACCAACCGATTAAATAAGAATCAGGATGAGAAGGGAATTCTACTTGGTTGCATATTCCCTCATTTCAGAGATCATTGAATGATTATAAATATCCGATGTGGAATTGGTCAGGCAGTTTACCATTGATACATTTATACCCATATCTGGAGTACATTTGTACATCGTCGTTTGTGCTTCAACTGGATTCTGATGCGAAAGTTCGATGATACTAAATGTTAGGAATACAAAAAATAGCATCAGACCTAATTTACAAATTGGAGGATTCGTCAATACAATTATTGGAAAAGGCCCATCCTCTTGATTTCTACCCTTAAATATAAGATGCATAACAAACTATGTTAATTAGGACAGATTCATTGACAAATCTAACGAGCCGTCAAGGTGTGATCTTGATATACACAACTCGAACTAATTTGAAACTTGTGTCTATTTTGAACAGTCATATCAGGGGGAACAGATAAAGTTCGATATGTAAACCCGTTGGCAGTTGGATGACATGGTTGGTATGAAGGACAGAAAATATTTACTCTTGCATTTAACTAAGAAACTATTTGCAAAGAATCGATTCAACAAATATAGACAAGATTTATCTGATATAGTGTAACTATTCAAAAAAATTGGTCCTAGGACATATCGAATCAATGAGTTGCCTTTGCTTAAAAAGAATCTTTCTTGTTTTGGATTTTTATAGTGCACACATAAATATAGATTACATTTGTCCTGTACAAACCTATCTTTCTCAATTTATTTATCGGAATACTTTTCTTTCAAATTTTTAATAAATTGATGGTAATCCTCCTTGGACATTTCTACCCCCAAAAGTTTCTCAAGGATTTTCTCTTTTCTTTCTTCACCTATTCTGTCTTGAGGAAAAGCCACGGCAAACAAAATCATCAGGCCACCAATCTGCCTTGACAATTACAAGAATTCAGATTGCCAGTTCTCCATAGTTTGCCTAATGAATTAATTCCAAAAAAGATTCATAGCAACCGGTTGATCATGTTCATTCTGTTCTGATACAAATTGATTAAATGTAGTAATTCCCTGTATTAGCCATGTTACGGCAAGAAACATATTAGTAACATACAGATAGCCTCGCTTTTTGAATTCTCTCATGTAAAATAATTATCAACTTTATTAAAATACCATATTATGAAAATTTATATAGACGCGATAATTCCTTTTTTAAAAATACTTAATTGGATTAATATATCAATTGAACAACAAAAAAATCAAAAAAAATCATTGACATACAAAAAGTATTTATGATTGTCCCTCTGGAGTCTATCGTTATCTCAATCCTAAAGCATCCTTCAAATCTATCTCATGATCTTGTTCTTGAGCAATAATTCCTCTTAATACTTCTGATAAAGCATATTCACCTGCTTCCTCAGCCTGTCGGATTCTTTCCCTATAGTTTCTGATGGTTTCTTGTTCTGCACGAAGGTCAATTTCCAACATTTCTTTTGGATTTTCAGAAGGTTTTGCTTCTTCACTCTTCATTGTGGGAGTCCCACCCAAATAATCGATTTGTTTTGCAACCTTCAATGCATGTTCTAATTCATCAGATGCATGCTTCTCTAATTGTTCTGCAATATTTCCATATTCTGCACCCTTTAGGGTAGAACTAAATACTACGTACTGAATAATTGCTTTGTATTCTCTGGCTAGATCCTGATTTAATCCGTTAATAATTGACTCTTTTCCTGGAGATGGAATATTTTCGCTATTCACGAATCACTATGGATTACAAATAATATAAACATCATATGACTCAAAAGTAAATAATATGACCTTTTTATTTTTTCTGCATTATTTGAATGGATTTTCTATATCTAAATGGAGGAGTCAATGACTGAATTTAAAGTTACTTAATGGCGTGGATAAGCAACCTGGCCGTTATATTTTATTTGTTTTTATCTAATAAAAAGCAAAATCCGCAAACAAGGTTTATAAAAAAATAAGGCTAAACAATTCAATTTAGCTAAATTTAGGATCATACAGTTTGTAGACCGTCATAATTTTCTCCATTTATTCACATTGTTCATATGAAGATGAGTCATTTTTAAAAGTTATCCAAAAATACCATTTTCAGTCTTAGGATTTTCGAGACCATCAGAATTAAGACTATTAAACATGAATTGAATATGTCCCTTTCTAACCCCTTGGTGGTTGGATAAAAAGAAATCTCCGTCGTATGCATACTTAGTGTCAATGGCAATAGTAACATATATGCTAGACGAAATGTATGACCTTTTCTGACTCCTAACGTTCATGTTTTGTCTTTAATAGTATATAATCGACCTCCATCACTTTTTCGAGTCAAAAATCAACGATAGTGCGACATATTATCAATTATCTGATCTTGTATAGTTAAATTTTCAGTTCTTTGAATAAATCGATATGATTGTACATGCTCTTACTAATTTTCGTGGGGGTGACTGTAACAATCAGAAGCAGATGCAGATATCAGAGAGGATTAATAAATCAATAACTCTTAGATTAATGCGATCTTAATACCAAACAATGTAACCGTACTAATCATTCGTTCCTCTTGACTTCTAGTCAAGCTAAATAGCCTTATTAAAATAATTGATTTTTTGGTTTCACAAATGGTAAATTTTTAAGATGAATTTCTGGGTGATCTTCGTTTGGAATATTTTAAAGTAGTTCTGTAGATCTGGAGTGAATTTCTATACTAGTTTAATCATAGCATAAATTTTATCTGTCAAAGAGGAAGGAATAAGATTAATCAGTCTATAAAGCTGAACTAATATCTTAATAGTATATATTAAATCTAGATGAATGATCCAGTGTAAAAATTAATGGTAGGTGGAGGTTCGAAAAGAGCAGTATACGCTGCTTTATTTGGAAACTTGGGAATTGCAATATCCAAGCTTATTGCTGCACTCCTAACTGGTAGTACTTCCATGTGGGCAGAGACCTATCATTCATTCTCAGACACTTTTAATCAAGTATTGTTATTGATAGGAATTAGAACTAGTAAAAAGCAAGTTTCTGAAAAACATCCTTTTGGACATGGAAAAGAACAGTTTTTTTGGTCTTTTGTTGTAGCCACGCTTATCTTTGGTATATCTGGAGTAATGTCATTAGAGCAAGGATTTAGTTCATTATTTGGCGGAGTACCTCACCAGTTAGAAAATTTATCGATTACTTATGTAATTTTGGCAATATCATTTGTTTTTGAAGCAAATGCTCTCCGAATAGCATTTGGAATATTCAAGAAAGGAATAGAAGAGAGAGGTGAAAAATTGAATTTTTCCACAGTTATCATAGAATTCAAAGAAAGTAAGGATACATCTGTCTTGACGGTTATGGTGGAAGATTCGGCAGCCATCTTAGGTATAATTATTGCTGGTACAGCCGTATATCTTTCAGATATCACCGGAAATACCGCATACGATGCAATAGGCTCTCTCTTAATTGGAGTAGTGTTAATGATTTTTGCATTCTTTTTGGCTAGAGAAAACAAGGATTTGCTTATAGGAGAAGCAATGTCTAGAAGAGATTATACGGCTATCTACAAGGTAGTTTCGAAAATTCCTCAAGTAAACAAAATAATTTCAGTTCGAACTATGCATTTTGCGCCTGAGGATGTACTCATAGCACTAGAGGTAAGTTTGGTCGATGATTTGAATACGGATGCGATTGAATTAGTAATTGATGATATCGAAAATAAAGTTAAACAAGTAATTCCTTATGCCATATCTTCAAAGATATATGTGGAAGTCGAAAGAGCCAAGTAATGTACGCAAAGATGGAGATATAGTGGATAATTTTGATCAAAGTATAAGGAAAAGAACAAAAAGATTCGACATTCTTATTTTCGCTATTAGTTTACGGACCCTTATTATTATGCTCTATTTACTTTGATTTAGTAACAAATATTAAATGATTTGGAAACTCGGCTGGTGAAATTATGAATTGTAAATCATAACCTTCATAAAAGATTGGAATTAGTGAAGCAAATCAGATGGAGATATCAAAATAGATTAAAAATTATGGCCAATCTTAAAATTATCTTAGAATGGTTAAATCTGAAGTATCGTTGGCTAGTCGGAATCGTGTGACGGCTGTTCCTGAAATTTCAATACCTTGTCGATGACTTGTTTAATTAATATATTAAATTCGCAATTAATCTTTCAATCTAAAAAACCGAGACAGATACTTTCTAAAATACTATATTATTTAAGTATAGTTAAACGCATAAAATTTAATACCGGTTGATTTCTAAAATTGACACATGTTATTCAAATTTTGAGCATACGTACATAGGTTTTTACTTCCATGGAATATTCAACACATCCAAAAATAACAGAGAATCGATCCAACTAAAGATTAGAAATAAAGTGATTAATTGAATATGATATAAGTAATAGTTGAACTAGCAAAAAATCTGACCTAAATTATGTCGAATTGTATTTTGTTCTCCGAGTGTTAGGTTTTACATATAGGAAATAACGAAAAATCGTTTTCTATCATCGTAAAAATATTTATGTTTAGCATAAACAATTCATTATAGAATTGAAGCCACAATTATCAGAAAGAAAAAAAATAAAAAGTAACTGTTTGGATCACTTTAACGAACCTTGATCGTTAGTACTCTGATAGATTAACACAGAAATAATTGCTTTCTAAATAATTCATTGCGTTATTTACAACACGATAGTTCTTCTTGAGCTGGCCGTATCGTCATATTTGAAGAATTGCATAGTTTAATACTTCTTAGCCCCCAGGACTGAAAATGCAATAAGTATCATAAAATCTATTTAATCAGTCCAAATTCAAATCGCGCTATAAGTTGCAGGATCAATCAATTGTGTGAGACATACAATTGAAGTGCCAACTTGAATCATCGAGCAAAATGCTATGTATTTTATACTATCTTTTACACAGTTAAAGTAGTAAATGGACGGAAGAGATGATTTTCTTAAGGCAACAAATGATTTAGTTGACCAAGAATCATTTTCGTCCCAACCGTCAGATAGGCGAAATGACGAAGTAGGAATAGAAGAACAACAAGAAAAGAAAACGATAGCAACTAGAATTGTTTATGGCGAAGAGATAGTACTAATAGCTGAAAAATTTGTTAGGACCTGTAAAAGGGATCTCAATATATGTATTAATAAAAACATGCCCTCTGTAATTGTCAATTTCCCTGCAATTACAAGATTTTATGAAGTATTGCACCGAAACTCCGTAAAGATAAGAATAGTTACAGAAATAACTTCAGACAACTTGGGATATTGGAATCAGAACAACTACAAATATGGAATTGAAATAAAACATTTATCAGACATCAACGGTAACTTTGCAATCTCTGATGATAGCGAGTATCTTGCATCGACAGTAATACATGAAAGTAAACCGCTATCAGAAATGATACACAGCAACGTAAAAGAGATTGTAGAGCAAAATAAATTGGTATTTGAAACCTTTTGGAAAAACGCAATACCCGTAGAACAGAAGATAAAAGAAATCGAAAGGAGAAGATTACCAATTCAAACCTACCTCATAGAGGATAGTGCTGAAGCTCTTGCTTATGCACAAAATTTTATTGAGAACGCTGATACAGGTTTTTCAAATTCAACGTCTATAGGGTATTTCAAATTACTTGCACAAAACCAAACTCTTCTTCAAGCATATTTGAATCACCTTTCAAAGAATAAAGAAGGAAAAGTAAAAGGCGGTATACGTTGGGTTACTTATATAGACAACAAAAAGGACGATTTAAAATTAATAAAAAAATTTCTTGATATGAATATTGAAATAAAACATGTCAGAAGCCTGCCACCGTTGTACTTCTCAGTGTCGCGTAAACAATGTGTTACCACTATAGAAGATTTAAAAAATGGAGAGATGTTTCAGAGAATTGTTCATAGCTCGGAGCCACTTTACATAACGCATTATCAGAAAGTATTTGATGAACTGTGGGAAACAGGTATAGATGCTAGAGAAAGAATAAGACAGGTAGAAACTGGTGCTACCGTACAGGCTACAAGAATCATTGAAAATCCGTTAATAACAAAACAATACTTTATAGATTTGGTACGATATGCGAAAGAAGAAATTCTGATACTCTTCCCTTCATTAAACGCAGTAAAAAGAGAAGTTACAATGGGTATTATTGATTTACTGAAAAAAAGGATCACTGAAAATATTCGAATTAGAATTCTATCTCCTGTAAACGAAAATATCAGAGAATTATTATTTTCAAAGAATATAAAAGGCAAATATGAATTTAAGGAAAACATTCTTAGTAGAGAGATTAGAAAGCAGGAGAATTTGATATCTACAATTGTAATCGTAGATCGAAAATATGTCTTAGCCACAGAACTAAAGGATGATTCTCAAGAATTATTTGAAGAGGCTATAGGAGTCTCAACATATTCAACAAGTAAGCCTACTGTCTTATCCTACATATCAATATTTGAAAGCCTCTGGGATCAAACGGAAATGTTTGATAATCTGAAATTAGCCAATGAAAAACTTATACAGAGTGAACAATTAGAAAGAGAATTCATTAACACAGCAGCTCATGAGCTAAGAACCCCCACCCAAGCCGTGATGGGATATGCGGAATTATACAAGGAAGTATTTGACAACCTGTTAGAAAATACAAAAGTGACATCCGATGATGAATTAAGAAGGATTATTAATCATCTCAAAGAACACTTTGATGCTATATCTCGAAATTCCAATAGATTAGACGAATTAATAAATAATCTATTGGATGTAGCAAGAATTGAGTCAAATAGAATAAACAGTTTACAGATACGTAAAGAAAATTTAGACATAGTTAAGGTAATAAATGATATAATTAACACAGAACTTGAACAAAAAATCAAAAATAAGAATATTGAAATTAACTTTATAAAAGAATACATCAATGAGCATTGTTGGACATATGCCGATAAATCAAGACTAAATCAGATAACTAATAACATAGTGGGTAATGCAATAAATTTTACAGGTCAAAATGGTAAGATTGACATCATAATCACAGAAAATGTATGTCATATGAATAAATTAGATGTAGAAAATAAGAATACTATTGTAGATAATATGAGAGGTAACAATGAATTGAACATAGAAGGGAATAAATTAAGGGAACAAATCCTTGTTGGTATATCTGATAATGGTAAAGGAATTTCCCCACATATCATGCCTAAATTATTTGAAAAATTTATTACAAGTTCTGACACAGGAACAGGTCTTGGACTATACATTACTCGGAATTTAATTGAAGCCATGGGTGGTCGAATATGGGCATTTAACAATAATGACGGAATAGGTTCTACGTTTGTATTTAGTTTACCTAAGGCAGATACAAAATAATAATTAGAAATAAAAAGACTTACTAAGATATTCGATTATTCCTATTTATATTGTTTTTATCTTAAAACTTTTTTCTTGGCAAATGATGTAATATCCAAGTACTTAAGCCCCCATACTGTCTCTACGATAAAATGAAATCCTAATTTGTTATTCTTTCTTGAGATATTTTCTTAGAGGCATTCTGTTTTTCTAATATGTTTTCGTAAATCAAATAATGTTGTCTTGCAATAGTATTCCAATCGAGATTCCGTTTAAATTCCTTGACATTAGTTTCAAATTTTTTATAGTTTTTTTCGAGTTTAACAAATGCTTTCTGAAAAGAATAAGGTGTTCTACTGGATACTATGCCTAGACCAAATTGTGTAAACTCCTTGAAAAAATCTAAGTTTGAAGAGATAAAGGGCTTCCCGTGACCTAAACCATCAAACATTATACCAGATCCAGAAGATACCTTATAGGGTAGGAATGTGGCATCACTCGAAATGAATAGTAGTGACAATTCTTCCTCTGTAAGATATTGTTTGCCTAAGTTAATAATTTGATCATTAATTTTGCTATTCTTTAGATCTAAGTCAGCACCTTCTGTATTGTAAAAGTTTTTTGAGTAATTAACAACTAATTTCCAGTTCAGTGGCATCCTCATATTCTTTATTATGTCCCATCCCTTTGTAGATGTAAAGAAGCCTTGCGCCAAAGCCAATCTACCCGTTTGAGGTAATCCTAATTTTTTCCTTGCCTCTTTCTGTGTTGTGTCAATAGTTGTTGGCCAAGGAGTAGAACCATGATATACAATGTTAGTTCCGGGGATCAAAGATTTCATATGATTAGAAAAAACTATTCCGTACGCACTTTTCGACATTATTTGTTTGTTAATTCGATGCAATGATGAGTAATTGATTAGTTGCTTCCAATATTTGTATAATAAATTCAGCCTCATCCAATCCTTGCTGTTACCATTCTTTGTATCTATTAGCTGCATCCATTGTTTGAAACACATGGATGTATGAAACGTAGTAACAATTGGAACAGTACATTTATCATAAAATTTATCTAGTCCAGTATTTGTTAGGAAAGGCAATAATGGGTTTAAATTAAACCCATATAGTCCATGTTCATGTTGAATATGTACTATATCCGGCTTGTACTCTTGTGTTATACTTTGTAATATTTCTGAATTTTGTTTATTAAATGGTGATATGCCATGGTAATCTCCTGTTCCGTGAAGATCCGATACAACTCTAACTTCTAAGTTAATTAACCGTAAAGACTTAACTAAGTTATATGTGAAGCGACCAACACCGCCATGCATTGGAGGGTATTCAGTGCTTACCATCATAATTTTCAAATTTGGATGCAAAATTTAACGCGATAGATATTGTATATAATAGTTAAAATATATCTAGGATTGTCATTTTCCAACGATTTTACAGTATTACAATCATTGTATTGCAAGCATCAAATCATAGATATCGTTATAAACCTGGCTCTATGAATATCATTTTTGTGAAAACTATTAAATAGTCATAAACAACGTTACTTATTTTTCTGAATATAGTATTTGATTGTTTATCAAAAAATATTATTGAGAAAGAAATACATAACCATGGCCGATTAGTTTACAGACTGCGCCTATGTAAAAAGACGAGATGCTTTTATTTTTAACATACAGTTTTACCTTATAGACTTATCCATATTTCTTAATAATCTATAATAGATTATTAAATAGTAAAAGTTATGCAAAACTATGATGATGATATGACCAAAGAAATAGAGAGAGATGCAAAAACAACTGCTGACGAAGCAAAAGAAACACTTGACGAAGCAGGAGATAAAATTAAAGCGGAAGCAATAGCTGTCGGAAACAATTTAAAAGATCCCGATAGAGATTTAGACACGGAATATGACAAGGAAAAGATAAAGAAAGATTTTACATAATTGCATACTTTTTCCTCCGTAGTTAAATCGCTTTTTTTACTAATTACTAAGCCATTCGTCTATATCATATACAAAAATATTTCGATTCAACAATGAAAATGTGCGTTTCCTCTGGTTAGATGATCAACATCGCTGCGTTTCAACAATTAAAGCAGTCACAATACCAACCTAACCATAGAGCCCACTAAAGAATATTTGAGTTTTAAGAATGGAATTCGAAATACTCCGTTAATTAAATCAGAATTCTATTGGTCAGGTTGCCATCAAAAGGCCCCAATTGGTGGTCATAACCTCTATATCCCAATTCATCACAAAATTATTTCTATCGAACGGAATTGGCAGCCAGCCTTTTTGTCTAAACATAATCAGGTTCTTTAATATGTGATCTATTTATAGTTTGCACAATAAATTTGTACAATGTCAAAAACAAACATGTCGCTATTTGGAATAGTTCTAGCAACTATATTTTCAATGACTCTAGCATTACAACCGGTCAATGCCGAACCCCTGACTATGGATATTAATAAAGCTAAAGATCCGGGTCCTGGATTTGGTACTGATAAATTAGGTACACTTACCGTTGATGCTAAAAACAATACCTTAGATGTTTCTGCAAATCTAACTGTTACTCCGAAACAAGACAAGGTTTTTGAAGGTTGGTTAGTTGATGGCGATGGTTCCAATTATAAATTGAGTTTGGGTGTAGTAGATGGAAACAATTTAAAGTTTTCTGAGAATATGGTCAACCCTTACACATATACACAATTTATCATAACTGAGGAGCCAATCAGTGATGCCGATCCAAATGCTGCCGGAACATTCGGGGGAGCTGAATTACAGCCTCCTTTCGGACAATAATCTCTTTTTTTTCTTTTAGAAACTATTAATTAACCTGTCCACAGCAAGGCACTTTAACGATTGTATGTCGTATCTTGCTGAATGTTGACGATGAAACAACTACTCGTATATCCTTGTATTAATAAATCGAACAAACCACAGAATATTGCGTAAACTATTGTAGATGACATAACTTAGTATTTGAAAATTTGACTAGAATTTTTTGAGAAATAAAGATATAAGCGATCCTTTGATGAGTGTTGTTCTATTCATGGTAATTTTATTGATACCTTATCTACGCTAGTAAGATCATCAATGATCAATGAATCGATATCATATATTGAGTTAATGAATTATTGTTTATTTTATATATCAAGAGAAATATTGGAGTCGAATACCCCGGTTTTTTAAGTTATGGTCATCTCGCTAGATTAATAATAAGAACTTATAACAGCTCCATAATTTTCTGTATAACTAGCCGCTCAGAGTCCCGTTATTTGTTGCTATTTTATCTGCACCGGGGATTTCAGACCATATTGCAGGATCTACTAGATTAATAATGTTTAGTATACCTATGAACATCATAAATAAGATTATGGATATGAAACCCATTTTAGAGAATAATATTCCATTCTTGTCATCATTATTAAGATAATTAAAGCAAGCTAATGAAAATATTATTACGATTACTACTGCAATGGTTACAAACAATGAACGATTGGGAAATTCGACTGGAGAGAACGATGAAATTGTAAGTAGTATCAAGAATCCACCAATGATAGTGGCATTGATCATTAGCGAATCTTTTGGATTAATATTCAAGTAGACATGACCTTTGGAGAGTCTCATACAACATTCCATCTAAATACCGAGAAATTTGTATATCAGTTTTGTATAATGATAAAATGATAGGCAAATATTTATCGGAAGTTAATGATTAAAAGCTGCATCGATGTTTACTCAATATCATTTCTTCATAAAAGCAACAGTAGAAAGGAGTTACGCAGATACGGCTGTTTTTGCCATACCAACACACTGAGAGAGATGCCTTTGTTCTTCTTTTAGGATGGATTTTACCGAACTTTGTGCCTTTTTATTGTCGAAGTTTGAGCAAATGGCTTGGAGGACCTCATAATGTGCTACCTCCCCTCCTTCTGCCAAACATAAGAATTCTAATGCTTCTGAGGTATCAGGTTTCTCTCCTAGGTATACTTTCATAATTTTGGCTGCTTTCTCCTCCGTTTCTTTGGCAGATTCTTCTACTTTGGCTATATCCAGTCTTACTTCTTTGTCTTCAGAAAAAATACGAGCAACTTCTTGAATTTTTTCCTCATGAGTGCTTGCTTCTCCTTGAATTTCCTTTGCTTCATTTTTGGTCACAGATTTTAATAATTTCATTTCTATCAATTCGTCCACTGCTTTTTGAGCTGCTCTCTCTAAGCCTAATACTTCACCCAATTCTTTTGCAAGTTTTCTATATTTTCTTTTTTATTTGGCACTTGTAACATATATGCATAATAACATAAATAACTCGGTAAAAGGTCAAGCATTCAATCTATTTAGTTAATGAATTATTGTTTACATTTTGTACGTTTCCTGGTTTCAAAATTTGGAACGAAATTAAGTATCACAAATTATCTCGGTAAACTCATACAAGCAGTTTTGAATCATAATTGATTTGTATCTTAATCTTACGGGAGCTAAATAATAGAAAAATAAATGTTATAGTTAGGTTTCTTTTTCTATTTTTGTTAATAGTATCAAAAAAGGTAACTAGGTTGAGCCATTAACTACACGTTTAGTCCCTTATACTAGATTTCTAGCAGCATTTGGAAGGCTTGGTTGGTTTCATTCAGTGCCTTTCCTAATCATTCAGTTACATAGTTCGTGGCTTCGCCTGTTTCATTTATTGCACTTTGTATGAATTCTCCTTTTTATTATTCATCTTAAGTGACATTTTATACAAAGGGTTTGACGCCGACAGTTCCATCTAAAAAAGTTAGAACTTTAACTAGATGAACTATATAATATGATTCATTCATTAAAACATTAACAGACCATCTAAGATTTTTACACTTTTAAAGCAAAATTGAGATAGGATTTAATTCATCGATCATATACGAAATAAATCTTTCCAATCTTATATAATATTTGATTGTTCTGTTGACAATAATGTTCCATAGATCAGACTTAAATCTTTGTAAATTTCGGACCTATATTTGGATAATGAATGCACATATTACTAAACTTAACGACTACTCAGATCTGGAATATCAAGTGAGTGGTATGATCTATATAGTTCCTAACTATAGTTTGAATATTATTTTTGTTGCATCCTGTTCTTTGTTATCAAAAATCTCATAAGCTTTCGGGGCTTCATCAAGCTTCATCGTATGACTTATTATCTTTGTAGTATCTATTATGCCAGTTTCAATTAAATGTAGTAATTGTTCATTGTATTTCTTGACGGGACATTGGCCCATTTTTATGGAGAGTTCTTTGTTCCACATCTGTCCAATAGGAAATTTGTCATAGGCTCAGGAGTAAGCTCATGGAACTGATACCGTGGAGAATTTTCTCGCACTTTGATACATCCACTCAAACACTTGTATCGGATTAACAGGTTCATAAACAGGGTTTGAAACTGTTGAGTGATCATGGATGCCGCTGGAAGAACCTTTATTAATCGATCCGGGTGTATGTCCAACAGCTTCAAACCCGACCGCATCAATGCACAGCACTCCCTTTCCTTTAGATTCTGTATGCAGTATTTCAACTGGATTGTCCTTATCAAAATTTATTATCTCAGCTCCTAGATCCTTTGTTTTTGAGAGGCGCTCATCAAGATGATCAATTGAAAATACTCGGGCAGCACCCCTTAGAAATGAACTCATAACCGCAGAATAACCTACAGGTCCGGCCCCAAAAACAGCTACATCATCACCCGGTTGTACATTTGCCATGTCGGCTCCAAAATACCCAGTTGGAAGTATATCGCTAAGAAATAATACTTGTTCATCTTTGGATATGCTATCAGGGACTTTGAGCGATGCAATAGTGTTTGCGAATGGAACCCTAACGTACTCAGCTTGGCCTCCATCATAGCCACCTAACAACTGAGTATAACCAAAGGCAGCTCCCACTTCTTCTTTAGGGTTTGATCTGTCACATTGGGACCAAAAACCCCGAGTACAAAACCATCACTGACCACAACTAATATTAAACGGGATTACAACTCTGTCTCCTTCTTTAATCTCATACACGGCCGGACCGACTTCCTAACTACTCCCATAAATTCGTGACCCAAAGTTTGTCCTGGTTCCATTCCTGGAGTCACTCCATGATAAAGATGTAAATCAGAGCCACAAATCGCGGAAGATGTTACCCTCAATATTATGTCTTCCCTATCTGTTATTCGAGGTTTGGGTTTGTCATCGATTCGGATATCCTTAGTGCCATGATATACTAGTGATTTCACATTTCAAAAAGATTAACATAATATAAATTCGTAATTGATCTGGATATAATTTATTTGTGTTAAGCATATAAAAAGATAATATCACCGGTTTAATGACAGTCTATGGTAGTTTCAGAACATCTGTTGGAATAGAATCGGGCTTTGTGATTGCGACGTTAATCATTCAATATTAGTCGGCTGACAAGTCAGTTAAATCTATCTGTAATTTTTTTTATTGCATAGATTGATACAAAATTAAGCCAATACGAAATATTTCAATAATCCTTCTGGCATCAGTTGATCCCACTTCATCACCCAGCGATGAATCAATAACATGGAATAACTTTGAAACTTAATTTCTAATCTTAGTGGGACAAACCTTCTTAGAACTAGTGGAATAAAAGAATTCATAAGCCTCGATCTGCATTTTCATTTCACTGTTTAAAAAGTCGTCATTTCTTATCAATCAAAATGTTAGTTCTGAAACGTCCCATTATGGATTTAGTGGATTTAACCTTTTCAAAATAATAATCGGACCATAATATCACGATTTGTTAAAAAACGGTGAAATTTACGCTTAATCTTTTATATAATAAATATTATGAAAGGGATAATAATGCTGTAAAAATAGTTAATTTCCGTTCCATGGCTTTGTTGCACGCAAAAAATTGTAACTTACAACCATAAGTAAAATGCGGCTCATTATCGCAATTTTGAGAAACTCGAATTTGGCTGAGATGTTATGGATTGAATCTGACATTAAATAAATACAATTTGATTCAAACATACTTGAATTTTAGAACTGACTTTTGAAATTTCAGAGATATATTATTTCTAATTATCTAGAATAAAATGCTAGTCATTTCTCAACAAGTTTCTAACGAATCTAACAAATATTTTTTGGATTATTTTTCAAATGTCATTCGCTGGAATTTATGTGACTTTTTTTATTTTCGTGCTATTTGGTTACTTTGGAGGACGGTATCATAATAATATCAAATAGCATTTTCAATTTTGATATCAAATTTATTGTGTAATGTGGTGAGTCAATAATTGGTTTGTACTTTGCTACTTAACGGGACCACGTTCATCTGGATAAATGTTTTAGATTTAGAGATTAAGCTTAGATTCGGATTAGTTCCCTTTGTTTTTCACAGGCTACCTTTTTGCTACGAATCTGAGAATGTACATCTGCATAGCTCTAACAACACCATAACTACTCTTAGGCAGATTTATGGATTCGAAGAGAAGTAATATCAATAAATTTACTATATACATATCCTACGGAGAGTTTCTTTATAGGGACTATACAATTTTTAAGAGCAGCATATTTTCTGTTTAAAGATGCTCAAAAAAAGATAGTGGTCAGACCTTTTCGTTGGACCAATCTAAAAGATACTTGATTCAATACGAAATATTCAAGTGATATTCGCCTCTTTCCTTCATATCATAATAAAATAGAAATGTGAATATCAAGAAACAGTCCTTTTCTGTCAGATATGAGATCCAAGGTGCATTAATAGCTGCGTCAGGAATGCCAATGTGACTGCATAAGTTGTCAATCCCTCTTGGAAAACAACTAATAAACCTGGACCTAATTTGTACTAGATATTAATAACCTTTTTTGTATAATGTGAAGATATGAGTTTAGTTGGAGGAATAATTGTTTTGATAATAGGAATCATATTGTATGCAATAGCCGGAATGTTACCGCCCGTTGCTACAAGAATTGCCAGGATTCTGGGAATTGTTTTGGCAATCATAGGTGTAATCCTAATTGTACTTGCAGCTGTAGGAGTTGCATTTGGCATGACCATACCTATGTAACCTTTTTTAAATCAATTACATTCAATGATTTATTGGTTCAAATTTTCATTTTCTCGTGTAATCATGTAATCACCTACACCATGGTCATAGAAGTAGCTCCTGGAATAGAGGGCTTGATCCTATTAGTGTAACGATACTCGATTATAGAACATAGAAACATCTAGTCTAAGAATTTATTGTTTCTTTGAGCCGAAAACATGAATATATCTCATGATGATATTTATGATGACATATGATAATACTGAAGCGACTATAGAAGAAATTGTTGTCGCTTCTACTGCTGTATATTCCCATTTTAGAAGCTGAATCATGAGAATGAATCTTGTAATATTATTTACAATATCAAAAACAGAACTAGCAAACAGCATTTTGATCAGAATTTGTTTAAATTTTTGGAAATTTAGTTTTCCAGTCAATCTCCTTGTATATTTTTGTTTGTTGTCTATGTGAAAGAGAATCGCAAAAACTGTTTTGTAAGTGAGATATCCAGCTATGACTGTCAATGCTGAATTTAATACAAAATCGACGGAATATTCAGCAGAAATGTGTGCAACGACTATACTAACCAGGAACCCGATTATCCCTGAAACTAATAAATTCTTGTTTAAGGAAAAGGTATTGTAATATTTCAGATAAGTATCTTTGAGGAACCTATTAATTTTATCAACTCTCCATTTCACTTATTATCAAACGTATGTAAAATAATATATAAGGACATAGAATAATTATTTCATCAGTATAGATTGATTGCACCTTTTTTTAACATCATTAAATAGTAAACCCGCAATTTTTTTGGTATGAAGAAAATAGTATTCTGTACTCGGTATTGAACCTTAATCTGGTTAGATACTGTTATCAAAATGCCCGTTCTTGATAGCGCACTGAAATTAATATTTTCTTTCCATTACCTTAGGAATTGTAGAATATTGGCCGTTCTTTTACTTAATAAATGCCACTCTTTTGCCTCGGGTAATAAACCAGAACACACCATTATCAGAAAATTCATAAATATACTCAAATTTAAAAGGACTCATCAGTGATACGGGCGATATTGTTGGGCTTGTGGTGACACGAGATATTATTTTCTACTCCGTATAATTCTATTGCATGTTGTATAAGAACACATCTTGGTTGATTCTGAGATAAACCTAAATCTTTGCTTTGTTGCATAATTCCTTATTCTCCGGTTATCATCATGATCATCATGTTATATTCTTCTAAAAATGTTATACAATGATACTTTTATCATGATCTCCTTTACCATGTTTTGAAACCTGTTTGCTGATGTGTATTCACCAAACATTCTCTTTATAGCTGAGAACACAGTTTCAGATATCCATCTCTGTCCGTATTTTCTTTTTGTCTTCCATTTCAACAGATCCTTTGCTTGTAACTTTACTTCGTTGTTCCTTAACCTATTGTTTTTAGGAGAAACAATAGAGTTCCTTCTTACCTTTATACCTGGATTGATCTTTTTGTCCTCAAGATACACAAAGTTTGGATTTGAATCATAGGCTCCATCAGCTAGTACCGATTTTATCTTTACAGTGTTTGGTTCTCTCGAATCCAAAACATGATTGACTAGTTTCTTTAGCATTTTCCCATCATGTACCTTCTCATCTGTCACTTCCAAAGCAATGATTTTCCTGGTCTTTATGTCTACAGCAACGTGGATCTTGAGATATCCTTTTCTATTTTGTGTATTCCATTTCTCATCCATCCACTGACCTCTGTTAGTAATCTTGATACCTGTACTGTCTATTGATATTATTAGGTCATCATCGTCATCCATCTTGTCTCTTTTAATATCGATGTTTAGCTTGTTGATTCGTTTACAGATGTGACCATAACTTGGTGGATTAGCAGGTAACCTTTTTCCTGTGGCCTTAATTATACCTTGGGTTTGTCTGTATGGTAGGTGAAATAAATAGCGAATGTAACCAATGGCCAAGATGAAAGAATCTGGAAATACAAATGGTTTACCCTTTTTGTTTATATTCATATTCTCTATCTCTGAACCCCAACCATCAAGGAAATCATACGAGAAGAGGATCTCACCGCGTTGAACTAATGAGCGATTGTAAGAGGGCCAGTCTATCACAAATAATCAATCTGTTCATTCCAGCTAAATATGTTGAGTTAGGCGACAAAGCATAAATCTTAATAAAAAAATAGCAGAAAAATAAAAAAGGTATATCACTCCGGCCAAAAAAATTAGATAACCTAACTGCTTATTTATAATAAATTAGAAAATGTATTATGACCAAAAATTCAAAAGGGTTTAAAGTACAAAAACTAAAAAATTCTATAAAATTTTACTTACCTCGAAAGGAGGGATATCTTGAAGTTGTAAAAAAGTTATCAAACGAGTTTGAAGGGATGACTCTAATAGAATTTGATGGATATTTTGAAAATAAAATCGAACCCACTAAATATGTTCGGGTAGAAGTACATAAGAATAAGCTAACCGAGAAGGACTTGATAAAACAGGCAAACGATCTCAGAAAAATTTTAAAGCAAAAAAGTATCGCTATAGAGATAAACAATGAAATGATTTTGGTGGAGGCTGATAATGGGTGATCTTCTTAAACATCCAGTCCTTTTGAGTGGTTAGTCCGGTATTATTTACTCCCAATCCAATTAATATGTAAAGTCAGTTTTGTGCATATACTTACCTTAACTTGACTATTTACATTCTTTATCATTTATCATCATGTTCGCTATGATAAATTATTACGATAATGGTCAATAAATCTAAATAATTCTCGATATTTTACAAGTTAATTGATCTAAATAGTAGTTGAAAAAGGTTCTTATGTTGTAGTACGTATTTCTATCTGGGTATTTCTTGAGATCATCACAAAAAAAGGAGGATCATGAAAGAATAAAATAATTATGTTACTTTAGTTTAAATTTGCATCTTGGGATTGGCAACTCATGTTTGTGTCTATTGCTCTTTATCCACTCAATAACGATACTAACGTCTTTCTGATCCACGCCTATTATTTCAGGGAAAGAGGAATTTTTCAATGTCTTGTCAAAATTTATTTGACTTAGAATTTTATCAATGGTTTCATAAGATAATCCGATTTCGCCTTCGGCTGTCTGTCCCTTCCATAACCTTGCACTACTTTGTTTTTCAATAATATGCTGTGGAACCTCCATGTATCTGGCAATTTTTCTAACCTCTGTTTTATAGAGATCTGCAATTGGAAAAATATCAGCTCCTCCATCTCCGTATTTTGTAAAGTAACCAAGTTGCAATTCACTTTTGTCAGCAGTTCCCACCACTATGCCTCCACTAGCAGCAGCATAGTAGTACAGAATTGCCATCCTTAGCCTGACTAGGAAGTTGGCTCTTGCTAGCTTATTTCGGGGGAAGTTCTTTATTATATGATGTTTACCCTTACCGATATCAATCAACTCATAACCAATTTCCAATTTTTTTGAAATTTCTAAGCCATGTTTTACGTCAACCTTTGGAGTAACAGAATAGTCCGGGAGTAACAGACCTAAAACCTTTTCAGGTCCCAATGCTTGTGCTGAGAGATATGCTGTAACGGTCGAATCTATTCCGCCGCTAATCCCAATTACAACACATTTAGCGTTTCTTGAACTAGTCTCTTTGGTTAAGAATCTTGAGATTTTTTTTATTACTTTTCTTTCATCCAAGTTTCCTCATACCGCTTCTAAATGCAACATGTTGCATATGACTCAAAGGGTAAATATCTTTCATAATTTAAGTTAATAGCTCGAAAACCAAATCAAAAATTGCACAATGGTAATTGTGTTCATGTTCAAAGCACATATTCTCAATAATTGAATAATTTAAGTTTTCCTTGACTTTGCACAATCTACTACGCAGATTTTATCAATAAAATTTCATAATGGATGGACAATTGTTTTATCTTTGATACCTTATAACAGTCCAAGCCTTGTTTACGTGTTTGATTTTCTAAGATGTCACAAATTAAGAAACATTAAAAGGTCAGACAGAAGTTTAACAACCTCTTTTAAAACAAAAAATATGAGTTGCAGGGGCAATCATTTGATAACTGTCCCCATGTGAATAAAATATGGACTACCTATCAATAAATCAATAGATACTTATTATACTACGCACCAGTCGGGTTTCTAAGTATTATATGGTAATTATCATCTTCTAATAATAGTTCTAGAATCACGCTTCTTCACATGTAGTGGGATATGAAAACTTCTCTAAAAATTCTTGTTCGTAATTCACGTCATATTGTCTGAACATCACGACAGCACCAATCAATTAGAAATTTTGCCGCTGATTGAGTATCTTCATACACATTTTTAGTTGCAAAATCATTATCATTTAGGACACGAAAATCTGAGAGTTCTAGTGGGGTATTATTCAGTGTAACAATGTACTCAATATTGGCCTTTACAGCTGATTCAACGCCTAGAGGCGCATTTTCGACAACTAATGCTTCAGAAGGATTCAATTTGAGTTTAGATAACGCCATGATAAACGGCTGAGGATTCGGTTTGCCTTCTTCTAGATCCTCGCTAGATATGATTAGGTCAAATTTGGAAAGGTTGTTTTGTTCTAACAGCGACTCGACCTCTTTCCTAGATGCTCCACTTACTACTGCTGTTAAACAATTCTTACAATTGAGCGATTCAATTAATTCTTTTACCCCCGGAAAAGCTCCTGCTCTTTGAAGCTCTTCAAATAATCCTTTTTTCCGGTTACTAATATTTTCTACAAGTTTCTCATCAGGCGATTCGAGATTACTTCGTTTGAAAATTTCCCGTATTAGTAAGGGGCCAGGCATTCCCTCAAGTAAAAACACATTTCTTTTGTCTATATCAATTTTAACGATTTCTCTAAATGCCTTTTGAAAAGCTTCTGCATGAAATGGCATCGCATCTATGAGTACGCCATCCATGTCAAACAAAATTCCTTTCAACTTTGATTAACAAGTCACTTTTCAACAATATAAAGTGTGATAATAGATTCTCCTCTGATTCTGCCATTTCGGAACAGAAAAAGCACTACTCGTAAAAGAGGATCGTATAAAGTTTGTTGAATAAATATTTTCCCAATAACATACTAAGATTTGACATTTGTCTTAATATAAGTAGATATAATTCCAGTTAACATATGATGATAAAAAAATGAAAGAAATATGTTTCATCATTGCAATAAATAGACTGTTTACCAACATCAGTAACATAGTAAATAGTAAATAGATATATCATGATTAGTTCAAGGTGGACTTGAGTCATATATGAACCAAATATCCATTAAATCAAAGATTGAATTATAACCCTTGAAATAATCGCAATATCAAAATATTAACGCACCATAATTAATCCCTCTGCAATACATTTTCGATGATTTCTTTTAAGGCTGAAATCTTGACTGGTTTTTGCACTATGTCGTCTATCTTGGCGATCTTATAAGTCTCACTTATCATTAGATCCTCAACCATAAATGCTGTTATCAAAATGATCTTAATTTTTTCATTAATTTTTCTGATTTCAGCAGCAAGATCTAGTCCTGACATCTCTGGCATCCTTAGATCAGTAAGTATTAGTGAAAATTCCTTCGTACCTTGTTTAAAGAATTCAAGTGCCATAATTGGATCAGTGAAAGTGATAGGCTCATAACCCATTCTTTCTAGAAATGCTTTAAATAATGAAGCCAGTTCCTTTTCGTCTTCAACCACCATTACAGACGCAGGTTCCGACATATCGAATACTTTAGTGCATGCGTGAATATTTAACCGTTTTCAATACTAATTTTAACCAATACATTACATCAATTGACGCAAATTGCATTAAATGTACTATACACTGAAATGTTCTTTAATTCTAAAAGGATCAAATATTTGTCTTAATTATGGACCTTCTAATTTTTACTTGACTACAATTTTGACATACAGTAAATATGTTGAGAATATATCAAGTTCGGATAAAGTTACTCCAAATATAAAAGAATTTCACTAGTTGTAATCTTTTCTGTTAGCTTTTTACGTTCTATCTTAAATAATAAATTTACTCCCGCGTTGCTGGTATAAAACGAGTGATTAGTACCATTATAATTTATCAATCTATATTCAATGAGGTAAAAGAGATATTTTTTTATTAATTCTTCAGAGATAGGTAACAATCTTTGAATTTTCCAATAAATATGCTGGATCGGAGTACCTTTCACACACATTAGCAAAATAGGCTGAAATATAACGGCCTGCATAACTAAAATGTTTTGAGTTTTCTCTTCATCCTTAATAAGTTTCATTACAATATCCCGCCGATTTCACTCATATTATTCAGACCAATCTTTGTCCTCAGAATAATGGAACTATAATTAAAAGGAACTTTAACGGTGTTCAAACCTAAACATTTGTTTAAGGTCTTGCATCTCCGATCCGTTTCCCCTACAAACTCTAGATGCATTTTAGACAAATTGATTTCATCTAAACTGATCTTGACCATGTTTGAAAATTTTAGCGCAACATTCTATATAAGGAGTGATCCGTCTAGTTTCCTAGTGACTACTTTGCTATGCACATAGAAATTAGACCACACAAGCTGTCTTTGAAAATAATCGACCGACTTTTCACATTTTGTCAATTAAGTATACATGTCAATTCCATTAACAAGTAACAAAACAAAGTATCATAGCAAAACTAATCTGTAACGTAGTCTGAATTCGGACAAGTCTGGTTTGTTTTGTAACTTAGTCTATGAAGTAAAAATGATTTTGCTTGTATTATACATAACGTAGGGACGGGTCATCTAATCGAGGCGTCACCATTTTGTTAATATACAAATATACAAATCCGAATAGTTTAATGATTCGATGAACCTTTCACAGTATGTCGCACTCAATGTTATTTTAGCTTTCGGGGTTAATATCTCCAATAAGTTTTGAGGATTCAATTACACTTACAACTTGTAAATCATCGCTACCTGAAATAATTTTCGACAAAGTAGGTTTTGCCTCCTTCCCCAATATCATTGCCTCCTTTCCTCTTCGCATTAATACTAAAGTCATGTTATTTTCTGTCAATGTATGTGCAAAATTCTTGGCTAAATCTAACTGCTGTTGGAAAGAAGATTCTTTATCAGTCATGGAGTGAATGAATTCCTTAGCACCATCCAGTTTATCTAATATTTTATTTACCGAACTTTCGTTTTCCTTGCCATTTGGCAAACCTTTATCCTCGTGACTATCGCTGATACCTCCTTTAAGGAAATCAAACAAATCAGGTTCTATTATGTCGATATTGATCCTATTTGCATTGTTTCCTGAGGTTGCAACAATATCTATAGCTGATTTGTCCTGGATCTCAATATGTAATTTTCCACTCTTTATCGCTTTAACCGATTTTACTAACTTATCAATCAATGAATTACTAGACTTCTCCATTTTTTTGTGTTCAATGTTTGTCAATCCAACCAAATCTCAATTATTTATTGGGAAGCCTCCAAAGGCCAGGTTGTCATAGGGTTCAGATTCATTATTATCATCGGTTGACATCATTGTTACTATCATAACCTTGAATATTCTCTTCTATCGTGGTCTCATTACCTTTTGTCTCTTTAACGCTACCTTTGTTTTTCTTGTGAACTTCGGCGGAAATTCTAATTGAACCGTTCACAGTAAGGTTGCCACTGCAAATCTGACACCCTTCATGACCTTCAGCTTTAGGCATCTCTATTTTGAGGTTATCAAATGAATATGTAATAACTGCACCCTTTCCAGTTAACTTTTCAACTAATTGTTCTAAAATGGGCACACCCTCTTCGGATATTTTATGGGTTATCTTATTTAGATTATTATTTAATTGATTCATTCTGTATACGGTTATATTATAACATGAAACGTTATAAATCGTATATGTTTTGTTTTCTATTATCTAGGTTTATCTTCATGCATTTTCTTCCCCTATCAGGGAATAAGTCTATATCAACAAGTCGCATAGATGATAAGGTTGCTCCATGGAACTTTATACAGAATTAACATTTGGGCTTTGATATACGGTTCTAATTTAACAATTAATCCTCATCTTTCATACTCCGCGATACTTATCTGGAAAGTCCCAAGGGTTAACCAGAGAAACAGAGAACTTTAAATTGATATGATGGATTATTTTAATAGTTGATCCCTGAACATTGCTCTTTTGTATCAGACGGCCTTGCATGCCGTCTTCCTCCTGAATTTATTATTGAAGTAGAAGATAAAACTGACCACAACGGTAAATTTATGATAGGAGTGACCTGTTCAGATCACAGGGCTTTATTAGAAGATAGGTTTCATTTACTGCAAAAAAAGAATGTTATTCCTTCGGGTAAGATAAGTTTGACGAACATACGAATAATCCATACGGATTGTGTTAAGGGCAACCGAGAAGATGAGGAAGAGGTTCGGATCAAGAGACTAGATGTATAGCTGGTAGAGATATTATCTTAGTAGTAATGCCTTGGCTTGACGACCTTTCAACACGTCAATAATATTAGAAGCAGCAATTACTGACATTTTGTTTCGCGTTTCAATGCTTGCGCTACCTATATGTGGTAATAGAACTACATTTTGCATTTTGATTAGCGGATTGTTACTCTTGATTGGTTCATCTTCAAAGACATCTAAGCCGGCTCCTGCGATCAACCTCTCCTTTAAACCACGAATCAAATCACGCTCATTAATAATTTTGCCCCTTGAAATATTTATTATAAAAGTATTCCTTTTCATCATTTTTATCTTATCATAATCTATTAAATGATAACTATCTTTATTGAGGGTACAACTAATTACAACATAATCTGATTCTGAGACAAGTTTTTGTAAATTGCAATATTCTAACTTGTCAGACGATTTATTTCTATTAAAATCATTCTGATCAAAATTCCTTTTTGTAAATAATATTTTCATTCCAAATCCTGTTGCCCGTCTACAAATTGCGCTGCCTATTTTTCCCAAGCCAATGACTCCTAGAGTTTTATGATGCAAATCACTCCCAATCATAAGGTCTGGATTCCAGCCATATTTCCATTTACCTTTTCTGAGGTAGTTGTCAGCTGCAACCATTCTTCTTCCAAGACAAAGCATGAGCCCAATTGCTAAATCAGCAGTAGTATCAGTAAGGATGTCTCCGGTATAACCTACCCTTATTCCTCTCCTCTTAGCTTCTGATATATCGATGTGTTCATATCCTGTACTGAATGTGCTAATTACCTTGAGTGATGGACCAGCAGCTTCCATGATTTGTTTATCAATCTTATCGTTAAGAAAACACAAAATCGCATTTACACCCTTCACTTTCTTTAATAATTCCGGATACTGAAGAGGAGCATTTCTTCGATTTATGATTAAGTCACAATGAGGCTCTAAGATGTTTAAACCTGCTTCTGGAATCGGTCTCGTTACCAACACAATCGGTCTAATTTTCTTTGACAAATGTTGTCTATTGAGCTTCCGTTATATTATTTGTTAATTTTGTAGGAATGATTTATTCAAAAATTTATGTCTGCAGCATTGTTGGAGCAAAAGGTTATGGTTTATGTAATGATGACCATCTTTTCAATCTCTAAATTGAATCAAGTGTACTTTTCTAGACCATCAAGATTCTATATTCGTCACTACAAGTGCATGGGGACATGATAATCCACCAGCTCAATATCGCATATTATTTTAAGTAATACAAATGAATTGTTTTGTATATTTAAGGCTCTGAACGCTACTTGATATTTTTAAAGAAAGTCCGTTGAGGCCCAACAAAAGATAGGGAATGTAGTTGCGATCTTAAATATATAAAAGTAAAAGCAGCAACCGTATGTTTATTTTTACAAGTATATTTTTATAGACTACTGATTATTAGAATTCATGCAAGACCATTCTACGAATGTGCAGGAGAATGGAATTAGTAACCGTAAGAAGGTTGGAATCCGAAAAAAGACTGAGTATGAGGATGAAGATGATCAAGATAATTTAGAGTCCTTGATGATTGAAAAAAATTCTAAAGAATCATCAGAAACCTTATTTGCAAACATAGTGGGGTATGATGATGTTAAGAAAATTTTTAATTATGCATTTAATTCATCGTTACCAGTTCATATATTGCTTGTAGGTCCTCCTGGTTCTGCTAAGACGCTATTTTTGATGGAATGTATGAAACTTTCTCGTTCCTATTTTACGTTGGGTAGTCATAGCACGAAAGCAGGAATGTTAGATTACTTATTCAATAACAGACCAAAAAATCTAATCGTCGATGAAATTGAATATATGGCAATAAAGGATCAGGCAGCACTTCTTAGCTTGATGGAAACAGGAATATTAAGCGAAACTAAATATGAAAAAACTCGTAATTCGATCATGAGGACATGGGTTTTTGCATCTTGTAATGATGAAAAAAAACTTCTAACCCCACTCTTGTCGCGCTTCTTTGTACTTTATTTTAAGAAATATGACTATCCTACTTTTGAGAAGATAGCAAACCACATTTTAGCAAGTGAGTGTAATATGGATTTTGAAGTCTCAACTCTGATTGCGAGATTGGTTTGGAATAAACTGAAATCTAGGGATATAAGAGATTGTATCAAAATAGGTCGAATTTGTAATAATAAAGAAGATGTTTACACGATAATAAAGACCCTTATTAGGTATGATAGTACAAACGCTGGTAACAGTAAAAATATTTAGTTGCAAGTAAAAGCGACATATAATTGAATTTCATGGCCCGGTTTTTCCTTTTACAAACAAAGTAGAATAATCTAGTGTTCCATTTTTGAGTAAAGAACATGAAAAATTGAAAATTTTTATCTGTGGTCCAACCTTGTATGAAAAAAGCCACTTGGGGCATGCCCGAATTTTTATTTTTTTTAACTTTTTGATCAATTATTACAAATTTCTGGGAAAATCTCCAATTGCTGTAGTACAACTGACTGATGTCGATCCCAAAATATTTGCCAGAATCAAGGCAGATGCAGGTGCTAGTGGTAATCTCTCACTTGAAAATATAACAAAGAATTATCTTACCCAATTGATCAAAGACTTACAAAAATTACAAGTTATCAACAATTTCACATTCACCAGAGTATCTAGTTTCCAAGTTCAAATGTTAAACCAAATAATAAACTTGCTTGAACTTAAGAAAGCTTACTCCTATGGGGGTAATATTTATCTTAAAATAGACCCAGATACTCAGAGTCCTTTTGGTTTTACAACCAAACAATTGGATAACATGCCAATTGATATCGCGCCAGGTAAACAGGATCAAAAAGACATTATGCTTTGGAATGCTGAGAATTTCTATGATTTATCTATGAGGGGCGACGAACGCTTCGAATTCTATTTTAGGAATTTAGTTAGCGGGATTCCTGGATGGCATTTTCAAGATTATCAAATAATTAAGTCTGTTTTTAATCTTGACTATGACATACACGGGGGGGCAGACGAACTAGTTTATCCTCACCATGAATTCATTTATAGAATTTCTCATCAAATCCAAAAGATTAACCATCAAAATGAAAAAAAACCAAAATGGATTCACATAGGTATTTTGAAAATCAAATCTGAAAAGATGTCTAATTCTAGAGGTAATACTATTACTATAAGCGATTTCCTTAACAAATATTCTCCAAATTCTTTAAAGATACTTTTTCTAAGCGAATGTTACGACAAAGACTTTAGTCTTAATAAAAGGAAATTGTCGGATGCTGTTCTTGTAGATAATGAAATTTCATCATTTTTCATGTTGGAAAATGTCAAGAACGGAAAATCTACGGAAACATTAAATGATTCTGAGTCACAAAAATTTTCCGAGTTTTTGAGAATAATTAATAATAATTATGACACCAAATCCGCGATCAACTACATAAGAAAGTGTATAAGAGATCTAGAAAATGCTAATTATGTAAAGAAGATGACTGATTTACTTGGATTGCGATATTATTGATATCTTAAAATCAAATGAAATTGAATTTTGCAAGAGTTGGAGTAATAAGACAATTACCCTTACCGACTCTTTTCAAATCTTAGCCTATCGAGCGTTAAAAGGCGACTATTTCCTCAACAGGGTCATTCTACTTCAGGGGATTGAGGAGTCTAAAAGGGGAGAAGAGCTTATTTTATCAATCGTATCACAACTTAAAGAAATTTCCAAAGTACAAGAAATAGATGTTTACATCCATATCGATGATAACCTTTCATTTATTAAATCAATCCTTGAGAAGAACGGCTTTAGAAGTATCGATAAATTGACAGGATTGATCAATGTAGTTAGAGACCAAAAATACTTTTCAAAGAATGATTATGAAAAACAAGAACAGGTCGTTGATATCGAATCTTGTAAGGTGGTCAGCTCCGTCGAAGAATTCGATGATTGGCTAGATATTTATTTAAATTCATTTGGAATCGACATACAAAAAAGAACCACTATTCGAACTAGTCTCCAAAAAGAGAATTTTAGTCAAAGTAAACTAATTTTGTATGAACAAGAACTCGATGATAAAAAAAATAACCATAATAGTTTAAGAGCTTTGGGCTGTTGCTTGCTTTTCCCTTCAAATGGTGTCTTAGGTCTGTACTGCTTAGGTACCGATAAAAAGTTCCGAAATACTGGTATTGCTTCAAGCATTATAGACTTCGCAATATCTTATGCTAATACGAAAGGATATGATTTTCTAGGCCTTCAAGCTTTGCATAGCGATAATACAACAGGATTTTATCAAAGACGAGGTTTCAAAAAAGTTTACATCAAAACTATCTTTTCTCTTTCTATCAGTTAGATTTAATATATCATTTGGTCCACTTATTTAAAATCTATTGACATTTCTTGAAGGTATACAGGGGGATCTAATTTTTCCTATATTCGTATATGAGGACGAGCAGGCTTACAAGCAAAGCTTAGATTCTGGATACATGAATAATTCAAAAGTATTTTCGAAAAATTTGGTCAATAGGTTTGAGGAGTTGGCTCAACTTAAAATATCAAACATGTTGCTATTTGGCATTCCAAAAAAAAGAGACCGCTCAGGAAGTGAAGCTTTCAAAAAGAATGGAGTTATTCAAATTGCAATTCAAACAATAAGAAAAAATTTTGACAAAAAATTTAACATTCTCTCAGACGTTTGCATATGCCAGTATAATACAAGCGGCCATTGTGGTGTTACAAATGGCTCTAGAGAAGGTAACAGCCAGCCTAAGTATGGAATGCGAATAGACAACGACAAGACCATAAATATTCTTGGAAAAATTTCATTAAGTCTTTGCGAAAGCGGAACCGATTTCATTGCTCCATCGTCAATGATGGACGGTCAAATCTTGTACCTTTCTAATTTGTTAGAGAAGAGTGGGTTTAAAAAAGTAAAGATCATGAGTTACTCTGCTAAACATAATTCTTGTCTATACTCCCCATTTCGTAATTATAATTATCATAGTCCTAACTTTATTGATAAATCAAGTTATCAATGTAACTTTAACAATCCTAGGGAATCAATGCGAGAAATTTTATATGATATAAAAGAGGGTTCGGATTGGGTAATGATTAAACCATCATTTTGGTATATGGATTTAGTGAGATTAGCTAAGGATTTAGTGGACGTTCCTCTAGTAGTTCAGAATGTCTCAGGTGAGTATGCTTTACTAAAGGCAGGCTCAAAAATAGACCCTATTGACCAAATGGAATGGACAGTTCAATATCTCAAAAGTTTAAGAAGGGCTGGTGCCGATAAAATAATTTCTTACTTAATATTTGATTTGCTTGTAGACTTTGAGAATGAATCTACATTATCAGTTTGAATTCTCATTTGATCTTGCTGGGTTTAAGATCATTTGACCACTTGTAGAATCGATGTAATATTTTGTATTATTTGCAGTAATTTCCCAACCATAGTGATTACCGCCAGTTAGAGGTTCAACCGTACTGCCTAATACCTTCCCTGTATCGTGAGTATCTTTATCTGCTTGGTATATTGTCCCATTAGCATCTACCATTACATATTGAGATGTAAATTTTCCATCAAGATCAGCAAATGTAATCTTGCTTAATTGATCCAAGGATTGATTGTATACGTCATGTAGAATTATTAGATAAGCTTCCTCTGGTATGAGTCTAGGAGAAGAAGAATTGGTTTGACTTAATGAGTAACTCAGTACCCAATACATTGCCAAAGTAAATCCAATGGATAAAAGAACAATGAATATTACTTTATTGCGGGCATTATCAAGCTTCATTAAGGTATTTTATTGACAGAAAAACACTATATAATCATTGATTTATGCCGTTACGATTAGAATATATATCATTTCTTTTAAATCCTAAATATCCCGCGGTAGCTCAGCCTGGTAGAGCTTTCGGCTGTAGTTGTTGGCAAAATATTGCTAATCGTACATCAGCCTATCAGGCTTACATTCAACAGTAACCGAAGAGTCGCAGGCTCAATCAAGAAATAAGAGATTATTTTTTGGAGTAAATCCTGCTCGCGGGATACAAACAGATAAAAATTTTGTTTATTGGTTGGGATTTATTATGGCACGTCCAATGATTTTACCATTCTTTAAATCATGTAGAGCTTCATTGACCTGGTCGAGCGCAAATGTTCTATCTAAAACTGTACGTACCTTTCCATCTGATGCAAGTTCCACTAATTCAGTCAAATCCTGAAATGTTCCAGTATAAGCTCCTGTCAATGTATACCCTCTCAAGGGGATCATTGGCAGGTTCAACTCCATTGATCCGCCAAATAATCCAACCATAATTAGCTTACCTCTTTTTCGTAACATATTAAATGAATTTACCGATGTAACGTTGTTATTTACAAAGTCTATAACAACGTCAGTTCCAAAACCATTGGTAAGATCTTTGACCTCTTTTACAACGTCTTGTTTCTCTTTTGTATTGATAATGTTATCTGCACCAAGCTTTCTTGCTTCTGCCAGTTTTTGATCATTGACATCTATTATTGTTATTTTTGATTTGAATATGGCTTTAGCGACCTGTACTGCCATAAGCCCTAATCCACCAGCTCCTACGATTACGATATTATGTCTATCTTCTAAACCTGGTATTGACTTTGCCTTTTTTACAGCGTTATATGCTGTCAATCCCGAACAGGCCAATGAAGAGGCAGAATCAAATTCAAGATGGTCGAGTCTTATCAAAAATTTTGAATCTGGGATTAGAACATATTGTGCATACCCTCCATTTTGATAAATCCCAAGGGTTCTTGGATTATCGCATAGATTCTGTTCACCAGACAAGCAAGCGGGACATTTGCCTTCACCTAGCCACGGATATACAAGCACCTTATCACCTACGTTGAAATTTCTTACGCCGTTACCTACCTCTTCTATTGTTCCAGATATTTCATGGCCGGGTATAAGAGGAAATTTAACACCTCTATCTTCAACCTTCATAAAGACGCCTTTGGGTCCTGCATAACCGCCTTCCCATAAATGAAGATCACTATGACACACACCCGTTGCTGCAACTCTAACTAGAACCTGATTTCCTTCAGGTTTAGGTTTTTCTACTTCGTTAATTACTAATGGTTCATTTGTCTTAATAATTTGAGCCCCTTTCATATCAAAGTCATGGTCTCCTAGTTTAATTATCTTTACTGACGATTCTGTTTTCAAAAGAATATATTAATTCATATTCCTAAAATATTGATGTCAATGATGACGACGAAGAGCCGTCTGAAATTATATGGTGACGAAGATTATGAGTACTGAGACATCAAACTTTTCAACCGATATATTTTGTAGACTTGTTCCACTCATTTATTAGATCAAACTAACCTCAAAAGCACACTCTACTATGATAATACTCTCCTTGCTAGTGGGAAATGAGGTAGGTACTCAATTCAAGTATAGTACTGCCATTTTGATTTCTTTAGCAGTACCGGAATTGACATTATTTGGTAAAATGTATTGTAACCTATCTTTAAGGATATTTGTATTTGTGAGATGTAAAATTATATACGGTGAAAGTTCATGGTAAATCAAATTTAATGAATTCGATACAACGGTTCCTATTATGTTCGATATATAGCAACAATTTGATTGATAGCCGAATTCCTAGTCCAATATTGCCATATTTGATGAAAAAATTGGAACTCGAAGTGACCTTTTATAATAATCAATTAGCTAGTCTTGAAGACCTAGGCTTAATTGTTATAAAGCAAAATGAACAAGATTCTGGGACAGGTTCAGCGAATACAACGTGTACACTTACTAACTTGGGTCGTGAACAAATTAAAGTTGTGCTAGTGGGCGGGGTATTTGACCTACTTCATGTTGGTCATATTCATACATTAAAATCTGCAAAATCATTAGGCGATGTCCTGATAATTGTAGTCGCAACTGATTCCACCGTTAGCAACTTGAAAAAAAATCGCAAGATTTATCATGATGAAAAAAGTCGTTTAGAGCTAGTTTCATCTATAAAATTTGTAGACAAAGCAGTAATAGGGAGAAAAAAATCGATATATGATACAGTAGAATTTGTTAGGCCAGATATCATCGCTTTGGGATACGACCAAACCCATGATGAAATAGCTATGAAAAAGAACTGTCTTGATCGAGGTTTGAACCTTGATGTTGTCAGACTTTCTTCACCAATTCCAGAACTCAAAAGTTCTTTAATTAAAAGCGAATTGGGAAATTCCTTTTATGATCTTTGAGTGTTTCTCACAGATTCTTTAATTCTTATTACAACACTATCTCCATTTTTTAGATTGGAAGACTCTTTTAAGTTCAGAGGACCAATGACCTCTATCAGGTTGTTGTTATGATGGGTCCTTTCTAATAAAAGAACATGAACATCATTTAAAATATCAGGCTGCTGTGATTCAATCATCTCTCTAGGAAGCTTTGGCTCTTGAGTTATCGTAGCTGGATAGCATCTAACCCAGCCAAAAGTTCTATCAGAATTTTTGAACCCATCAATGTAAATAGAGGGGTAATTTATCAAATCTTTTCTTGAATTCATATAGTTCTTATCTTCAATCTTTACATTAAGCGTTCCAGGGAATGGCTCATACCCTAGTTTATTTTGGAACTGTTTCTTGTATCCTTCTAATGACATATAGTAAGCTCCTTCTCCCATCCCAGTAACGATCTTTCCCTTAAAAAGCACAGGTTTGATGCGAGATTCCTCCATAGATATTTTTAACAAATCATAAATATTCTGTAATATTTCAAAACCTGATTCTGTAAGCTTCATTCCAAATTTCTTTTTGTTTTTTACCCTCTCTATTAGGTCTTCTTTCTCTAGGTCGATTAATATCTTTGAAGCTGTTTGTTGTGACCTATTTATTAGACTACTTATTTGAGTACTGGTTATTTCCAAATAACTATCCTTACCCCCATTTGACAGTAAATGAATCATAACTAAAAAATGATAATAGTTGAAGTGGGAATGATCCCTAACCATCATAAGCAATTATCTGCTACTAATAGGTTGACTAATTAACCCCATATCCGAAAATGTTTGAACACGAACATCTGGGTTTGTCCTTTTCAAATTACTGGTTCTATGGCCTATAATGTACCTTATACCTGATTTATTAGCGGCTTCAACGAGCCTTGGAGTTACTATGCCGTCAAGTATCAACAAATTTCCGTCTTTTAATTCAGATATTTTTTTCATTATTTCAGAAATAGGAATTTTGACTATTCTTTTCATTGACTTGTCAAAAACCATTGCTTCTAAAGTTTCATTTATCTCTTGAAACACTTTCTTCACAATGGAGATGACTTCTTCGTCTTCTTTAGAAATCATGTTATCTGGACTTTGTTTTTGGTCGCTATTGTCATAATTATTGTGTTTGTTTAAACTTTGATTAGTTAAATTTCTATTATATGTAATCGAGCTATTTTGGTCTTGATTGTTTGATTGATTTTGGCTATGATCAATTCTGTGATGATTCCTAATTTGTTGTACGTTAGATGGGATGGTGTTGGTATCGTTGATTTTATCATTAATAAATTGTTCAACGTCCTTTAATATTTCTGAAATCTCCAGTGGAGTACACTCTTCTACCTCTCTGCCCGGAGGAGCTCTGTATACTTTTTCTATATCTACTAACCCTTGCAATTCCTTTAGTATCAAATCTCCCGCCCGATCGCCGTCTATAAATGCGATAGTTCTCTTACCCTGGGTCAATTTTAATATGGTTTCATCAATTTTTGCACCTTCTATCGCTATTGAATTATCGTATCCTGCTCTTAGGAGATTAATAACATCTGCCCGACCTTCAACGAGTATTATCCAATCGCTGTCAAAAACGCCAACACCACATGCTAATTGCGCCTTTCCAAATGTTGTCAGTCTGCCTGGTTTGCTCGCATCGTAGACATCCTTCAGCATTTCTTCTCCTTCACTAATCGTTTTAGTAGCCCATTCTTGAACAATTTTCTTGGCCCTGTCTACTATTACTTTTTTCTTTATTGCTCTAATATCATCAATCCCCACCAATGAAAATTTTGCCTGGAAAGGTCCCACTTTATCGATACTTTCAATAGCCGCCGCTATTAACGCTGCAGTAGATATATCAGTACTCATAGGAATCAACGCATCTCCACGTGCTGAGTTGGATTTTGTATCAACGTTTACCTCAATTCTGCCGACTTTCGAAACCTTTTGTAATTCATTCAAGTTCATCTCTGGACCTAAAAGACCCTCAGTTTGGCCAAATATTGCTCCAATAATATCTGCCTTCTCCACTAGCCCATCGACATCAAATTTTAGCTTGACATGATATTTTACAATACCAGTATTTGGCATTTTTATAACTTCATTATTAATTTTATTTATCATATTTCACTGATTATCATAACTATAATGTCTTACCTTGATTAAGTTTTTTGTTTTAAAATTTTTCAGCCTTTGTTTACACCTTTAAACGGTTATATAATAAATATCTGGTAGACCTTGAAATTATTCAAAAATCTCTTAACTTTTTTTTAATTTCATAGCATACTATTATAAAATGATCTTAACTCTTCAATTGTCCTTATTTTCCCTTGTGTGATTCTAATTATCTTATTTCTGTAATAATTATCAATATATCTTTGATTTAATAAATAAGAAATTTTTCTCGTCATTATTCTACCAGTATCGTCCAAATCTAAAAGCAAAATTAACTTCTTGTATTTAACTCTAAAATTGTCCGCCAAATCGACAATATTTTTGTAATTATGATATGCTTGTATGTTCCCAGAACAGCCCAAATATGATAATGCCTCCAAATCTCTTTTACCTTCTACCAAAATTAACGAATTTTTGGTAGATTCATTGTTAATCTGATCCACAAATTCTTTTAATTCTCTAATTTTCTCTAGTCGTTGGATCTTATCCATTACTTTATTCTGTTCTAATTACGAGCCTACTCTCTTCATTTTTGATCCGCATTTTGGACATGAAGACTGATTATGTTTTGTTCCGCAACTCATACAATAATAGCTAACGGAGCTGCCATTTCCTCCAAATACAGAGCCTGCCATCCCCATCTTCTTCATGGCTCTATTTCTAATGTAATAACTAAGCAAAATGAAAACTACTATTATTACCGGTAAAGATAACGGAAACGGGAGCAAGAACGAGATTGCAAGACTTATTCCTAAGGATATACCAATCCACAATAATTGTTGAGACAAGAATTGTTTGTTATTATCTATCACTATCTCTCAGTGTTATATTTAAGAAACATTATATATAAAATGTTTCCCATGCTGACTAAAGTCACAATTTAACTATATTCTGCGTAATATTTGTATCTCTTCTCTACTTCTTTATTCTTCCCTTCGCGAACTTTATCGATTTCAATCTTCAATAGACTCTTGGCATATTCTTTAAACTTAATTCCCTCTTCTGTATTTGGGAATTTGCCAAGTGAAAAATCGAATTGACTCATAAACTCGATAACCAGATCTCTAAATTCCTCTTTCGAGGGTTTCTTGTTATTGTTAACCTTTAACCATGAGACAGCTAATTGTGAGGCATAAATTTTGGCTACATCTTCAGCTAGCCTGTCAACTTCAAAGTAATCAGCCACTAAATAACCGCAATCGGATAATTTATAAATTTTATGAGGGGATTCAAGTTCGCAGAATAGAAAGATAAAAATGTGAATAGGTTATAAAAAAATTATTATGCCAATTACCGATGTAACGAAAAGAAGTATTGCACAAAAGCGCCGATTGTTTTTCAAAATCTGTTTTGATTGCGGAGCAAAAAATCCAATAGGCGGAACTAGATGTAGAAAGTGTCATGGCAGCCAAATGCGATTAAAGAATAGAACCCTAGGTGCAAAGAAATAATCTAGTATTTGGTATATAGTTGACAATTTTTTGATTTTTAAATAAGAAAACTTTAATTATCTTTTTTGTTTCCTACACTTTGAGATAACAAATAATATGAAGTACCCAAAGGTTGTTCTTACTGCTGATAGAACATTAATGTCTCCATATCGAGGAATTTCACTCGCATCATTTTTTGGATGTGCTCCTGCACTGGATCCAAATCGTAGTCATGATTCTATTTGGTATAAAATATTAGGAAATCAAGTAACTCCTAAATTGCTTTTTGATTTTATTTGTAATCCTATTGCTAATTCAAACGGATTGGCTGACTTCGCTCCCTATGGCTTGAGAAAACTTGAAGCCGCCTTACTGAGGGACGGGTATTCTAGAGATGATGTAGTTGTTGCTCATCCCGATCATATTGATAAGTTTATTGGGCCACAAACTGAATTCGTAGGTACTTATGAAATGGACCCCCTGGGAATGGGCCCTGTTACAATGACATTTACTTATGGCAGAAAACAAATGTCATACGCTGAATTTTATAATCGTGATCTCCATCATCGAATTAATGCTGCCAAACAAAAGAATGGAAGCAAGGCCAAAGTTGTGGTAGGGGCCTCCGGAACTTGGCAGTATAATTATGACCCAGCCAAAATTGAAGAGTATGGATTATACGCAATCGTAGAGGGAGATTTAGGAGGTATTGGACCTGAACTCGATGGAGTAGGAGGAAGGTTTTTTGATGCTGTAATCAATAACGAGTTAGAAACCGCTAATCCATTCAAGAAATCTGAGTTTAAAGTTGAAGTTAAAGAATTTGATAGAAACGGCAGGAAATATCATGGTAGGTTTCTTCATTATTCTAGAGAACCAAAAGTGGATGAAATTCCTGACATAGTCAACCCAAGTATGCACGGGATGGTTGAGGTAATGAGGGGATGTGGTAGAGGGTGCAAATTTTGCGATGTTACACTTCGACCCTTACGTTATTATCCAGTAGAAAAAGTACAGAATGAAATCCGAGTAAATATGAAATATGGTGGATTAAAAAATGCTTGGATTCATAGCGATGATATTTTTGTTTATGGGCTAAATCCCAGGACAACCAAGAATATGCAACCCAATAGGGAAGCAATAGAAGAACTCTTCAAAGGAATTATGGAAACAGGAGTAGAACATACTAACCCTACACACGGGACTTTAGCTGGAGCCATTGCAGACGAAAAACTAATCCCTAATCTTTCGCGGATAATAAAATCGGGTCCTACTAATCATATTGGTGTGCAGTGTGGATTCGAAACGGGGAGCATAAGACTAATTGGTAAATACGCTGATAGAAAGTTAGCCCCATTTAGGCCATCTGAATGGCATTGGGTAGTAAAAGAAGGTGTAAAAACCTTGAACGAAAACTACTGGGTACCTGCATTCACTCTGATCATGGGATTAGATAACAACGAGACTGCTGATGATAGCTGGGAAACTATCCAGCTAATCCATCAATTAGAGAAAGAACAACCTGATTCCAAATTTACCGTAACACCATTGACTTTTGTCCCGATTGGTCTATTAGAAAAGTCCGACTTCTTTGACATAGGAAACACAATGGATCCAGCAAAATTGGGAGTAATGTATAAAACGTGGCAACACAACTTTAAATATGCCATTCATAAATTCATGCATAAAGTAGGTCAAAATGACCCCATCAAGAAATTCTTTTTTGCATCACTCGCTAGGACACTAGGTGGTGTACCTCTAAATGCTATGGAAAGATATGCTCGTAGGAAGAGTCCTGAACACGAGAAAGTAATTGAAAAAATTAAGGCGCAGTATGCATAAAGATATCTAAATAGTGTTAATCATTTCTAGCTCGCTTAAGAATTGTTCAATGTCTGAATAAATCGGACTAGATACCGATTTTTCTAATTTTTCCTTCATTAACTTATTAGAGAATACAATGATTTGATATTTTTGCTTGACATCCATATTAACAAGAGCCGAGTGTAAAAATCTAATGGCCGTTTCGTTATGTGAAACAACTATGATACTAGTTTTCCCCTTCGCTCTTTTAGATAATTTGTTGATATAACGCTGAAAATCAATATCAAAAAAGGGATCAATTAAATTTTCAACATTCCCTATCACTGTAGGATTCAGTCCCTCTCGCCTAGTCAGTATGTCAATCATGATGCAGATCGGTAAAGATTCGTCATCTCCTGATACTATTGCAAGTAAGGCGTTACTGACCTTTCGTTCATGACTATTATTTGTATTGATAGTGTTTCTCAATAATCTAAATGAGTCTGTAAGATTGGTAAGTAAATGAATTTTTTCGGTTTTACCTATTTTTCCTCTGTTAAACAACTCGAGGATGGTATTCAAAACCGGAAAACTAACATCTGTAAAAATTTTTCTCAAATTGATATTACGGTTGATCAGACTAAGAATTATGTTGTCTGTGATTTCCTTTTGACCATTGATTAGAGATTCAATGAGCTTTTGCTGAATCTCAAGGAAATTTTCATCTTTTAAATCTAAATTGATTATCCCGGGGTCTAAAAACCAGAAGTTTACGGAGCCGATTTTTTTTTTGTTTAGGATTTTTTGGAAATATAAAATATCAAGATATTTAGACATTGTAATACGATTAGTTCCAAGTTTATGCGAAATTTCACTACTAGACATAGGATTATTATTTTGTAAGAGATCTATTACTCTTTTCTGGATATCCGATAAGTCGTACTTCTTATACATTGGTCACAATGTTTTGGCTAGAATCATTTAAAAAGAATTTTTTTGTCGTGAGAATATTACTTTCAAAATTGTGATGCCAATTCATTAATTTTTTCGTACCAATTTTTTGACTTTACCACGCTACTAGCTGCGAGGATCCCTTTTGAGCCCAATTTGATTGCAATTCTTATGTCTTCAGAAGAATTAATTCCGGCTCCGCAAATCAATTTGGACTGACTTGCAACCAATTTTAAGTGTTGAAAAGAATCAGAAATTAAGGAAGGTTTTTCTGTAGCAATAGATTTTGTAGTTCCGATCAGTTCTGGGGGCTCTATAGCTACATAATCTGGACACATAGAAGTAATGTTTTTTAGCTCAGGCAAGTTTTTGGCACAAACGATGCTTAAGAGACCCAACGAACGCAATCTGGGAACTAAATCTTTTATGATCTCTTGGTTTACTGGATGCTCGCTATGATTAATTAGTGACCCAACTCCTCCTGCACCTTTAACAATCTCTGGAATTGAAAAGCCAGTACTTGGCCCTGGTTGTTGTGTATCTACATGCTGTGCAATTACACTTAATTTTGTATTTTTTGTAATCCATGCTAAAAGGGGTAGAGGTGGCGAAAGGATTATTTCAATATCCGTCCGCTCGCTAACCCTTTCAGCTTCTCTTGTAAGGGATAATGCCTTGTCGCCAGAAATCTCCAAGTAGTTTTTCAAATTGATTATGAGTGGCCCCTTTCTTTCGGACATTGCGCCTGTCGTAGGTTTATTTGAATTTTTCATTCAATTTAGCCATTCTAGCCTCATATCCTTTATTATATTCTAATTCATCAGGTACAAGAGTCGCTGGGTGGATAAATCCCTGAACTCTTAATACCGTTGCCCGCTCAGATGCCAATCTGCGTTGATATTCCCAATCTGCTGTCCCGAATCCATCATGAGGACCAGTAAGCTTGCCGTTATGCATGCTAAACAACAAGCAGGAAACTATGGGAATGGAGTAATTCAAACTAGCTGCGGAATTTAACGCAACCGGCATGAATGGCATGTGATGGCTACCCCTAGTGTTGCCTGCTACTATGTGAGGATCATTAAAAGCACTACCTGCTTCTTCTGTGGCGGGAAAATTCTTTTGGGTTCTTACGATTGCTATAGGATCATCTTTTCCCACATAAGTTCCTGCTATATTGTGAAGCCTGTCGGTAGAACAAGAGACAATCTGTTCGCGCTGGTGAGTTAGCACAGAATGAACTACGAATCTGCCTGGATACATCAAAGCGGCCTCTAACTCTGGTTTATCGTTCCATAGTTTAAGATCGGCAATTTTGCCTGACATTACATCCATGATCCTAAATATTACACCCTCGGCCAGCTCCTCGTTAATAATCAGTCCTGTATTGCTTCTTGCGTCGACAAACATTCTCCAAAAGGGAAAATTATAGGCCCCTGGTTCAGTCTTGTCTGCAGCAAATACACAAAATACTTCGCTAGGTCTTTCTTCCATTTCTATTTCAGCAACTCCCGGACCCATTCCTTTTACATTTCCAGAGAAAGAGTCTTTAAGTAAATCCTGCCCTGCGCCGTATAATCCCTGTTCCTTAGCAATTTTTGTCCCCTCGGTAAATGCTTCCCAGGCGAGTTTGTGAATTTCTTTGTTGTCAGTCCCAAGCGTATGAGTCATCACAATGTGGATATCATCGCCTGTGTAGCCTATATAACTATCAATCAAAATTCCTTTTCCATTTTTAATCACAAAATCTTTAACAGTCTGAACCAATCTATCACTCGGTCTGGTGTGTCCTCCGATTCCTCCAATGTCTGCTTTTATTGCTGAAACAGTGATCTTCATACTCAACTTGAATTCTACGAGGGTTAAAAATTTTTGTTTCCCATTATTTCCTGCTAATACCTCTACGACCTCAAGATTCTGAGCTGCAGTCTTGTTTTCTCTGGTAAAAAGAGTTGGATCTCCTGTTTTGTTACTGTTATTTTTTTCCAATGATCATACTATTCTGTGATTAATATCGATATTTGTTGCCAAAAAAAGTAACCAATAAATAACCTTAATATCACTTTACTGTCATGCGTGACGCAAATTTAATAAAAATAATGATCGAAGAAAGAGCTTTAGTGAAATTGATAAAAACTATAGGGGAAAAAGAGTATTCAACAAGAGACTTATTAAAGAAATTGGGCGCTTATGGGTATGGTCATAAATTACTCATAAAAGCAGAGGAAAAGGGACTAGTTGAACGAAGTAACGTTAAAAACAAAACTTACAATAAATTGACAAAAGAAGGAAAGAAAATAATAAGATTAGCCAAGGAAATAGGAGTATAACTTATTTTAATGGATTAACAAATCTTTTGATAAACCTTTTCTCCTTTTTTGTTTCACAAAGATTAAATTATTAATTATACTACGGACCCGTGTTTAATGAGTAAAGTAATTCTGGCTTTTTCTGGCGGATTAGATACATCTGTTTGTGTAAAATATTTGCAGAATCTTCATAAACTCGATGTTATTACGCTTACTGTTGACGTAGGTCAAAATGATGACTTTGACGAAATCAAAAAAATTTCATCAGAATTGGGTGCTATAGAACACATTTATGTAGACTCAAAAAAAGAATTCATCCAAAACTACGTTACTCCAGCAATTAAGGCAAACGCCCTATATCAACAAAAATATCCACTTGCAACCGCGTTAGCTCGACCGCTAATTGCTAGTAAAGCTGTCGATATGGCAAAAAAATTTAATGCAACGTCTATTTCCCATGGGTGCACAGGTAAGGGTAACGATCAAGTGAGATTTGATCTTACAATTAGATCTTTGGATCCTAGTTTGAATATAATTGCTCCAATTAGAGATATGAACCTTACAAGGGATAAGGAATTAAAATATGCAAATGAGAATGGAATTAAAATAAGCGAAATAGCAAAGAAATATAGTATTGATGAAAATCTTTGGGGTCGGGCCATTGAAGGAGGCCTCTTGGAGAATTTGGAGAACGAACCTTCTAGTGATTCTCTAAAGTACGTTCAGCAGGACAATACCTCTACTGAATATATAACGATCGGATTCGAAAAAGGGATACCTATTTCTTTGAACAGTCAAAAAATGGATCTCGAAAAGCTAATCGATGACCTCAATAGTATTGCTGGATCACATGGAGTTGGCATAATTGACCATATTGAGGATAGAGTAGTGGGCATAAAATCACGTGAAGTATATGAGGCTCCTGCTGCACTGGTATTAATAGAAGCCCATAAGGACCTTGAAAAATTGGTGTTGACTAACTCCGAACTCCGTTTCAAACTATTAGTCGATGAACAGTGGGCATGGTTATCATATTCAGGATTATGGTTGGACCCGCTATTATCTGATTTGAATGCGTTTGTCGAGAAAACACAACAAAGAGTAAACGGTGAAATAAAGGTTAAAATGCATAACGGATCCTATCGTGTTGTAGGAAGAAAATCAATGTTTTCGCTATATAGCAATGACACAGTAACTTATTTGTCTAATTCTAATTATGATCAAACGTTGGCGAAAGGTTTTGTCGCACTTTGGGGCTTACAATCTACTGCTGCTAATTCAAAAATCATGGAAAATAAGGAGTAAAAATGGCAAAATTAGATATCCTTTTTGATAAATTAAGATTTGAAGAAAAGGCTCTCTATAATACTGCAGTTAAAAAGGGAATTGACGTGAGGTTAGTCGATTCAAGAAATATCATTATTGATACTGATGATTTGGATTCAAATGAATTTGAATTCGGAGATGTACTTTTGCAGCGTAGCATAAGTCACTTTCGGGGACAATTTCTAACCTATTGCTTAGAGCTGTGTGGCTATAATGTAATAAATAGTTCAAGAATCGGGGAGATATGTGGTAACAAATTATTAACCTCAATGATCCTAAAGAAAAACGACATCCCTACTCCTAAATCTTATTTCTCATTTAATTCTGATTCTGCATTTAACTTTATAAGTACAATAGACCTTGAACAGAATCCATTAGTATTCAAACCAGTCATTGGCTCTTGGGGACGAGGTGTATTCCCTGTGCGGAATAAAGAAATAGGAAAGATAATTGTAGAAATGAGACAAGAAAGTACTAGTCCGTTCTCAAGTATTTTCTATTTTCAGGAATTGATTCATAGGCCACCAAGAGATATTCGTTGTATAGTAGTGGGTGAAAAATTGATTGCAGCAGTATATAGATATTCATCTGATGATGAATGGCGGACCAATGTAGCCAAAGGTGGTAAGGCTGAATTAATTGAAGTAACATCCGAGTTAGAGGAGTTAGCTCTAAAGGCTGCTAGGGCGGTAGGGGCAGGAGTTCTAGGCATAGACATGATGGAGGATGAAAAACGGGGACTAGTAGTGCATGAAATAAATAATACCGTCGAGTTTAGGGGAGCAAGCCTGGCTACTGGAATTGATATTGCCGATATGATAATTGAATATGTAAAAGATCGTGGTAAGAAATAGAAAAAACTATAATCGACAAAAAATTTAAATGAGGATTATTGAACGATTTATTATTTATGAAATTCATTATCGATACATACTTTTTATCTGAAAGAGAGGTAAATGGATATACATTGAGGAATTCTAAATGAAAATTGGAGTTATAGGCGCTTCCGGTTTCGTGGGTGGAGAGTTGCTTAGGCTACTGGTAACTCACCCCAAAGTCGATGTATCGATGGTTACATCAAGACAGAGAGTAGGTGAATATGTTCACAGGATTCATCCAAGTTTAAAAAGTTTTATTAATTTAACATTTTCAGAGCTTAATATTGACAAATTAACTGACACATGTGACTTAGTTTTTGTTTCTGTTCCTCATGGGAAATCTAATAAAATTGTTGTTGAACTATTTAAGAGAGGTATTAAGATAATTGACCTTTCTGCAGATTTTAGATTAAAGAGTCCAGAGGATTATGTCAAATGGTATGGGTGGGAACATCCATATCCTGAAATGTTGGCAAATTCTGTTTATGGAGTTCCCGAATTTCATCGCGAACAAATAAAAAATGCAAAGTTAGTCTCTTGTCCTGGATGCATGGCCGTTACTTCTCTACTTGCATTAAAACCGTTAGTTGAGAACGATGTGATAGATACCGACCACCTTGTAGTAGATAGTAAGATCGGTTCATCAGGTGCAGGGGGGCAAGCCAACTCTGCTACACATCATGCCATGCGCTATGGCGTTATTCGTCCTTACAAACCTGCTAAACATCGTCACACTGGAGAAATAGAGCAAGAATTAAGTTTGCTCGGTGGGAAGAAAATTCATGTAAGCATGACTCCTCATGCTGTTAATATGGTTAGGGGGATATTGACTACAAACCATGCATTTTTGAAGAAGGATCTAAGTGAGTTGGAACTTTGGAAAATGTATAGAAATTCATATAATAATGAGTCATTCGTGAGATTGATAAGAGACAAGAATGGAATATACAAATTCCCAGATCCGAAATTTGTAATAGCATCTAATTTTTGCGATGTCGGGTTCGACTTGGACGAGGACAATAAACGAATCGTAGCAATGTCTGCTTCTGACAATTTAATGAAAGGTGCAGCCGGCTCTGCAATTCAAAACCTTAACGTAATGTCAGGGTTTGATGAAATGACAGGGCTAAAATTCACTCCAGTTACTCCAGTATGATTGTAATCAAAATAGGAGGTAGTATAGTGGAGGGATTGAACCCTACTATCTTTGAAGACTTTAATGATTTGGTAAAAAAACAAAAAGTTGTAATAGTTCATGGGGGCGGAAAAGACGTTACTAGTATAGCAAACAGCATGGGGAAGGAACAGAAATTCATAATGTCCCCCGCAGGTAAGCGTAGTAGGTATACCGATAAAGAGACTGCAATGATTTACACTATGGTTATGTCGGGTAAGATCAGTAAGAACATTACTGGGATGCTGCAAAGTAAAGGTATATCTTCTGTAGGGATAACTGGTATTGACGGGGAAATGATTAAGGCAGATCGAAAAAAGAAATTGATGATACTTAATGAAAAAGGTAGAAAAATGTTAATAGAAGGGGGATACACTGGTAAAGTTTCAACAGTAAATCCTAAGTTGATTAATTGCTTGTTAGAAAACGATTACGTGCCTGTCATTTCCCCTATAGCCATTAGCGATGAGTTTGAATTTCTGAACGTAGACGGCGATCGGGCAGCGGCTAATGTAGCTGGAGCCCTCCAATCTGATGTGGTAATCTTCATTACCAACGTAAATGGGCTATTGATGGATGATCATTTGATACCTAGTCTTTCTCTGGAGGAGGCAAAAAGCATGATGCCACAAATTGGGCCAGGGATGGAAAAAAAAGTGCTTGCTTGTACAGAGGCCTTGGCTATGGGCGTAAAAAAAGCTATAATAGCCTCTGGTTCAGTACAAAATCCTATAATGTCTGCTCTTGAAAGCAAGAATTGCACAGTGATCTCATGATGCAAGGTGTAGAGAGTGAAGAGTCCTTTGTCGGGGATTTGTATCAGAGATTCCCTGTTACTATCTCAAAAGGAAAAGGATGCAAAGTTTGGGATACCAATAACAAAGAATACCTTGACTGTATGGGTGGCTATGGAGTAGCCCTGGTAGGCCATTGTAATGATCGGGTCATTAAGGCAATTACTACTCAGGCTCGGGAATTAATTACATGTCACATGTCTGTTTATAATAACGTCCGACTTAACTTTCTTGAGAAATTCTCCAAAATAGCTCCAATAAATCTGCAAAAAACCTTTTTCACAAATAGTGGGACTGAATCTGTAGAGGCTGCTTTAAAATTTTCTAGGAAATATACTGGTAAGCCTGGCGTTTTGGCTTTGAATGGCAGTTACCATGGAAAGACTTTTGGATCTTTATCTGTAACTTATAATGAGAAATATAGAAAGTCGTTTTTGCCCTTGTTGGACAATATACAATTCATTCCATACTCTGAATCAAACACAATTTCAGAGATTGTGACAAAGACAAATAACAAGATAGGGACTGTAATAGTGGAACCTATTCAAGGCGAAACTGGTATCATTATGCCTCCACCCGATTTTCTAAAGGATATTAGAAATATTTGTAATGAAAATGACTTGGTCCTTATTTTTGATGAAATCCAGTCTGGATTAGGGAGAACTGGCAAAATGTGGGCGGGGCAACATTGGAATGTTGAACCAGATATAATGTGCTTGGCGAAAGGTATTGCAGGTGGTGTTCCGATGGGACTTACGGTCATGCGTTCTGAAATTTTAGACTGTCTAAAGGTTGGAGAACATTCCTCTACATTTGCTGGAAACCCTTTAGCCTGCGCGGCAGGCTCTGCAACTATAGATTCTTTAACTGAGGATAATCTCGTCTCAAATTCAGAATCAATGGGTCGTATTTTTAAGTCCGGCTTATTAAAAATCAAAGAAAAATATAAGATTGTTCGAGAGGTCAGAGGACTAGGAATGATGCTTGGGGTAGAAATGAGGTTTGATGTAAAGGACATTCTTCTTGATGGTATCAAAAACGGTATATTGTTGCTTTATTCAGGTAGAAACATTTTAAGATTGCTACCTCCAATAGTCATGAAAGAAGAAGAAGTGAACAAGTCTCTGGAACTAATTGAAAAGCTAATATATAACGAGGAGAAGAGACGATTTGGTTGATAATCTGAATAGTATAGATGAAAAAATAATAGGAATACTGAAAAGTGATTCACGAAAGTCGTTTGTTGAGATCGCGAATTCTATAGGAATGTCTGAATCTGCGGTTCGTCGTAGGGTAAAAAACTTACAGGATACCGGTATAATCCGAAAATTTACAATCGATATGGGCCCTTCCAATAAGACCAGTGCCATAACGCTAATTTCTGTAAGTTCTGTAGCTGATACGTCTAAGGTGTCTGATCAATTATTAAAACTCAAAGGTGTGGAAATCGTATACGAGATAACAGGTCAATATGATATAGCAACCATAATAGTAGCACCTACTATATTAGAAATAAACTCATATATCGATGAAATTCGGAAAATTGATGGCGTATCTGATACTAATACGGTAATAATCTTGAGAACTTTGGGAAGTTTGAACTAAATTTAAGTTTCCAACCTTGTATCAACGCCGTTGTTGGTTACTTGTTTATTCAATGAAATGAATGGTAAATCCTAATCACTGTATTGCTTTAGAAGGAGCCAATATATAGTTGATTTGATCTAATTTTTAACGAAAACATACATTAAATAATCGATTATAGTAGTATTATACATCTAATGTCACTAAAAACAGATGACCCTAACTACTTTGCTCATCAGTATAATAATTCTGAGAAGGATAAGAAAAAAATTAGAATTCTGGACTCTACACTTAGAGAAGGTGAACAGCATCCAGGTGTATCCTTTTCCAATAAACAAAGAATCCAAATAGCCTGGATGTTGGACTCCTTTGGGGTAGACCAGATTGAAATTAGTCCAATAGTTTCACCTGATCATCATGAAGCAACAAAAATTATCATGAAACAAGGTTTAAGAGCTGACATTGTAGCGCATGTAAGAGCTATAAAATCTGATGTAGATAGAGCATTAGATTGTGATACTAATTGGGTTGCAACCTACATGGGTATTTCGGATATTCACTTGTTAGCAAAGCTCCGGATATCGAGAGAAGAGGCAAAACAGAGGGCACTCGAAGTGGTGGATCATATCAAGTCTCATGGCCTAAAATCTCGCTTTACTATGGAAGATGCGAGCAGAACGGATCCTGAATTTTTATTGGAAATGTGTAAAGAAATGAATCAGAGAGGAATAGAAAGAATTAGTATTCCAGATACGGTCGGAATTATGAGACCACAAGGAATGTATAACTTAGTTAAAATGGTGTACGATAATATTGACAGTTCTAAAACTTCTTTAGATGTGCATTGTCATAATGACGTCGGTTTGGCACTTTCCAATGCGTTATCCGGGTGTGACGGAGGAGCTGACCAGATCCACACAACCATAGATGGGCTTGGTGAACGGACCGGAATTCCTACGTTAGCTGAAACTGCCGTTGCATTAAACTTGATTTATAAATCCAATAACAGTTTCAGGCTGCACTTATTAAAGGACCTGTCTAGAACCATATCAGACTACACTGGAATTCCAATCCATGAATCAAAACCTTTGGTTGGAGATAGCGCCTATAAACATAAGGCTGGAACCCACTTGGCAGCAATATTGAGAAATCCCTCAGCTTATGAAATTATTGAACCTAAACAAGTAGGGAATCGCCGTAAAATAGTATTTGGGGAGTTATCAGGAAAGAATGGTTCTGCTTACTTGTTGTCACTTTTAGGTTTGGATTCGAACAAAGAAAATGCAGAGTCTTTGGCCAAAGGATTGAAAGAGTTAAGGATGGGTGATATATTGGAATTATTTTTGGACGAAAAATTGGAGAGAAAAATACTTAATGAGGATTATGTCAAAAATAATAAGGATTAAAAAAATGGCAAAAGTTAATTGTAAGGAATGTGATGCGGAAATTCCAATACCCTCTGACTCGATGCAAGGTGAAATCGTTACCTGTCCTGATTGCGGAGAAAGTTTTGAACTGGTAAAATCTGGTGACGAATTTAGTATAAAACCTGCACAAGTAGTTGGAGAAGATTGGGGACAATAAATATAGAGGAAGATGCATCTTCTCTCTATATCCTTTTTGACAATATCCGTTGGGAAGAGAAATCTATTATTGAAAAAGCAAAACAGACAGGAATAAACGTAAAATCCATTGATTGCAAAGACCTTGTACTTTTTCTAAATGAAGATACAAAAAAATTTAAGGATAAAGTGATTTTACAACGATGCATAAGCTATTTTAGAAGTTTGCATTCAACTGGAGGACTAGAAGGATTAGGTGCTAGAATGATTAATTCGTTGTATACATCTTTCATGTGCGGAAATAAGTTGATTTCACATATAGAACTTCAGAGAAATGGAATACAGACACCAAACGCTATGTGCGCTTTTAATGCTGGTTCCGCTATTGAGGGCATCAAAAAATTTGGGTATCCCGTAGTCATAAAGCCCACTGTGGGAAGTTGGGGCCGATTAATCGGACTATTAAACGATGAGGAAGCGGCTAAGGCGGTGCTGGAAGATAGAGAACATATGTTTCCTATTTACCACATTAATTATTTCGAAGAATTCATTAAGAGACCACCTAGGGATATTCGTGCTATCGTAATTGGTGATGAAGTTGTGGCCGCAATCTACCGTTATTCTGGAACTAATGAATGGAAGACAAATATGGCCTTAGGGGGTCACGCTTCGCCTTGTCCCATTACTACAGAGTTAGAAGAAATTTGTATGAAGTCTTCAAAAATTTTTAAGGGTGACATAGTAGGAGTAGACCTGATGGAAAGCGAAAAATATGGATTAGTTGTTCACGAAGTTAATAATACCACGGAATTCAAGAATACTGTGAGAGTAACCGGAGTTGACATACCCGGGTTAATTGTGGACTATATGACTAATATTCTCAAGAAATAAGTATCTATAAAATGGTCTCCCCAAATTTTGCTATAGAATTACTAAAAAATACTTTAGAAATTTATACTCCATCACGATCAGAATCCCAGTTGGCCAATTTCTTGAAAGATATTTGTATGGATTTAGGATTTGAAACGGCAAATATTGATAGCGTTGGAAACATGGTTGCAGTCAGAGGTAACGGAGAACCGATAATTCTCTTGTGTGGTCACATGGATACTGTCCCTGGGATTGTACCTGTAAGACTCGAGGGTGATTATTTGTATGGACGTGGTGCTTCCGATGCAAAGGCTCCTTTAGTTTCAATGTTATTAGCAGCTGCGGACATTCCAAAACAAGCTGGGACAATTATTTTCGCTGCTGTAGTAGACGAAGAAGGCAATGCTACCGGAATAAAAAATTTGGTAAAAGACACTACATTAAATCCTGACTATGCCATATTTGGGGAACCAAGCGGAATAGAAAATATCACTATATCGTACAAAGGTCGCTTAGAAATTCGCCTTATGTGTGATGTTGATAACAGTGCACACGCGAGTGCTCCTTGGTTATCACTAAACGCAATTGATGAATTATACAATGTATGGAATGAATTGAAAAGTGTATTTCTGAAGCCGGAAATTGCAAACGCAAAAAATAAGGCAGACCAAATAAGCTATAGCGTTACGGAAATAAACGGAGGCACAAGTCATAATGTAACTCCGCAAAAATGTAGGATAACCATAGATATACGTATTCCACCGAATTTATCTTGTGACAAAGTATTAGAACTGATTGATGTACGTATAAACGAGATTAAAGATTTCATTCATGGAGTAAAGATCAAATACCGGGTTGAGGATAAAACCGAACCCTTTCAAGCAAAAGTGTCTTCTCCGTTAGTACGGGCACTGGTTTTATCTATCTTGGATCAAAGAAAAAAAAGACCGTTGTTGTTAAAGAAAACTGGTACAGGTGACATGAATATTCTGGGAAATATTTTAAATATTCCTGTTGTTACTTATGGTCCTGGTGACCCTCATTCATCTCACACAGTTGATGAAAAACTCTTTGTTCCCGACTACTTGACTGGTATAGAAATATACAAAGGGGCGTTATTACACATGGCAAGGCTTCACAAAAATCTTCAAGAAAAATCTAATACAGTAAACTCATAGGATGATTCACAATGTGCATCATATATTGATATAAATTAGAATAATTACTAAGATGAATTAATATCATAAAATGTTGTATATAATTGGCATCGGTATCAATGAGTTCGAATCCTTACCACTAGGATCAATCGAAATACTAAGAAATAGTGATATTGTATATGTTGAGAGATTTACAGGATTTATTTCAGATGAATTTATTGAGAGTCTACCTGATAAATTACAAAATACAAACGCATCAAAATCGATAATCAATACCAAAATTAAGTTCATTAAGAGATGGTTTATTGAAGACGGAAGAGAGATCCTTGATAATGCTCGAAAATCCCAGGTTTGTGTTCTAGTCTACGGTGACCCTTTAGTAGCAACCACATACAACGAGCTACTTGTAAGGGCCAGAAAATTATCCATAGATTTTAAAGTTGTTCATTCTTCCTCTGGAATCTTGTCACTAATGGGAGAATCTGGTCTTCAACCTTACAAATTTGGGAAAATGGTCACCATGATGGACGATCCAATGTCTTCAATTACTGTCTATAACACAATCTATGAAAACATGTGCCTTGGGCTGCATACCTTGATTCTTACCGAATATAACAATGATGATGGAATAAACAATTTTCAATCAAGTTCTGATCCATTTTTTTTGCCTCCCGGTAGGGTAATAGAACTCTTACTAGAAAGAGAAAAAGAAATGAAACTACTGAATTTTTCTGATGATTCATATGGAATGGTAGCAAGCAAAATAGGACAAAAGGAATCAACTTTTAATTCCGGCACAATAAAGTCACTATTAAAGTTGGATTATAGAGGTGGACCCAATTCGATTATTATTCCAGGAAGACTACATTTTACCGAAATAGATTCAATCAAATATCTTACTACAATGTTTGATGAGCCAACTGATAATACCATGCGTCTCTCCCGGTTAGCATACCGTATGTTGGACAAATACATCCCAAATACAAAAATCGCCGTTGATAACATGTATCAGCTTATAAGAACAGCTACGTCCGGGCTTTCAAAGGACTTTGCCCCAGTCATTGAAAATGCCGAAAACTACTTACTCGACGCACAAGATTTTTACAACCAAGGAAAACTTGAACTAGCTATATTGAGCGTGGGGTACGCTGAAGGACTGATCGATTCTATTCGATTTCAAAAAAATATGAACCCTTGGTAAGTATTTATATACTAATTTTTTATAGTTGATAGTTTAGAATTGTTAATAGAATATCTTAGTTTAAATCTATCAAGGAATGTCCGAGAGCAACAGAAATTCTGCCAATGATGATAACAATAACATCAATAATACGGACGTCGAAAAACCCAGACGGAGAAAGAGAAATCCAGTGGGTCATTTTCCAAGGGAGCTCCTTAAATTTGTCAAAAACGATTCCTATTCGTTACTCATCAAAGGCAACCCTGGAACTGGTAAAACTACCCTTGCACTAACTTTATTAGATAATCTTAACGATGATAGTAACTACTTTTATATTTCAACTCGTTTGTCTTTGAAACAATTATTATTGTACTATCCTTGGGTCGAAAAATTTTTCTCCAAGGATGAGAACAAATCTGGCTATAGATTTGAAGATGCCCGGCTAGATGAACCTGAATCATTATTTGAAAGAATCACTAATCAATTAATGGATGTAAAATCTCCGGTCATAATAATCGATACATGGGACACTATTGCATCTTTTATGGACCGAGAATCTCGATTAAATAATGAGAGAGTGTTGCAGATCTGGAGGGAGCGAGCAGGTGCTAAATTAATCTTTCTAAGCGAAACATTCGATCTAGGAATATTAGATTCGATTGTTGATGGAGTTATTACTTTGAATAATAGTATATCTGAATCTACTAACAACAGACTAATGACAATCAATAAACTCAGGGGGCTACCAATTAGGTGTAGTAGTTACTCATATTCGTTGTATGAAGGAGTATTTTATACATCTGACCTAGTTAGGGATCTAAACTTGTTTTCATCATTTGAAAAAATAAAACCATTTCATGAGAGGTCAAATCTATCTACTGAGGGGTCAAAACAGTCAAAGGCCAGGAAAGTTGACAAATTTGAATTAAGGGAACTTTTTATGAAGAATAGTTTTATTATAATTTTTGTAGAAAATGAGATTAGTAATGAACTGTTGATATCATTGTTATTAAAACCGCTCTGTTTTTGGATGGACAAGACCGATCACAAAATGATGTTAAATAATTTCGGCCTGGGTTTCAGGTATTCTTGTGCGCGGATATTGAATTATCACTTGTCTAAGGATAAAGTTACCAACAAACTAATAACCCAAGAAATTGATTTTTCAAGCTCTTACGGAATCCATAGGGACCAATCTGATATGGAAAATTTTCATGGCCGTGAGAACGGGATTGTTTTTGAAAAAATAAAACAATTAAGTGTAAACTCAAAGACAAGCAATGATCCAAAACTTTACAATTCTTTACCCAAACAAGACGAAACAAAAATCCTTAATATCTTAAATGCGGCTAATTTGTGGTCTCTTATAGAAAATGAATCTATCTTAAAAATATTGCAAGATAACTTTGCCAAGAATGTGATCATTGTCAATAACTCCAAACAGAACTTAAATCACCAACTCATGGTGAAAGGTATTATTGTAAAAATGAACTTGGTTGGAAAAAACGTTTTGATAAGACTTTTGGATGATGATATTACACTGTTTGAAACTATAGTCGAAAGATCACAATTGTTTGTCGAATGGCGTCCTGTTCTTTGATCATATATGGTCCTCGTGCGTCAATAAATTTAATTTTATCAGTGATGAAATTAACAAATGGATAGTTTGCTAACATCTTTCGATTATACATTTGAGGAGAGCAGAAAGTTATTCGAAAAGATAACTTTAATTCACAATGATCAAAATCTTCAAGGATTCATTTCAGACATTGGTATGAGTTCAGGTGACTATCTCAATTTTCAAATACCAGATAATTTAGTTGTGATTGGAGACTTGCACGGTGATTTTACTTCTTTGAAAAAAATAATGAATAAGATTACCTATAAAGAGTATCTAGAGACCGAGTCAAACATCCTAATTTTCTTGGGTGATTATGTAGATAGAGGAAAATATTCCCTGGAAGTTCTGCTTTCCCTGTGTAGTATAAAATCTCAATTTCCTAATAATATGTTCATGTTAAGAGGTAATCATGAAGCTTATCATCGATTCCCATTTTCGGCCTTTGATTTTCTCAGTGATCTCCATAAAAAATTTGGTAGTTCTGCCCAAACTCTTTATTCTAATACAATAATACCATTTTTTGATTCCCTCTCTAGTATTTGCGAAATAAATGGATTTGGACTTTTAGTGCATGGAGGGTTACCAATCATAGAAGATGTGGAATTTTTTAAAAACTATAAATTCAGATTGTCTGACATGAAATCAGACGAAGAATTGTTAGAAGAGTTCCTTTGGAATGATCCTAGGGAATTTACCGATAGAAATTGGCAGGCCTCAAATAGGGGCCTAGGTAAATACTTTGGAATCAATATCACAAAGAATTGGCTCAATCATACTAATACCAAGTTGATAATAAGAGGTCATGAACCATGTATGGGTTACAAATTCAATCACGAGAATAAGGTGCTGACACTTTTTTCATCCAAAGATCCATATCCTAAATTTGAATCCGCTTATTTGCAAATTTCAAAAAAACAAATAGAATCTCTGAACTTAACTGCCGATATTAAAAAATTTGTTCATGGGGTTGAGGATGTATTTTAATTATTTCTATACCCGTTTAGAGCTCCGTCTTCGACTTTATTTCTTTACATCGTTTTCTTAATGATACAGTTGAAATCTCTGCAACTTGGCATATTTCGACTTGTCTTAAAAATTCATTACAATTCTGGGAAGCAAGATAAATTATGGATCCTGCCAGAGCCCTAGGATTTTTACCTATTGAAATTCTGTTTTGCTGTACTAGTGAGAATATCCGAAGAGCTTCTCTCTTGGTCTTTTCGCTTAGTTGCAGGCGGTTACATATCAGCGTAACATAATCAGGTCCATGCAAAACTGGCATCTGCAGAGAAAGTTCCTTTAAAATTAATTTATAATGAGACATGATATCTTTGGTGGTTATATTACAAGCTGTTGCGATATCTGTAATGGTTTTAGGAGTAGCTGTTTCTCTGCATGCTGCATATAAAGCTGCCCCTACTAACCCCAGTGTTGAACGTCCCTTGGCTAATTTCTTGATTGCTGCCTTTCTGTATATGTAGGCAGCTCCTTCTATGACCGCTTGACTTAAGTATAATTTATCTCCAAAATTATTCAAGAGTTTTAACGCTTTTTCTAAATTCCTAGAAACAGAGTCATTAAGTTGAGCTCTGTTATTCCAAGTTCTTAATCTTTGGATATTATTTTTTTGAGAAGAATCTAAGGCTTTCCCTCTTGCATCAGTGTCCCCGATTCCAATTAATGTAGAAAGCCCCTTGTTATGAATTGCAAGTGATTCAGGCATGCCTGTTCTAGTTCTGTCGTTATACCCTGAATTATTCCTAAAGCTTGCCATAGAGTCAGAATTCGGGTCCTGACTAGATACACAACCGCACGATGAGCATACATATTCAAAAGATACATTATCAAAAATAACAGAATCACTTTTACAAAATTCACATACTAGTGGCTTTGAATTCTCTACCTTGCCTTCTGGATGCATAAAACTATATTCAATCCTTTATCACTTATAACAGTTATTATTTATGTCTTTTCAAATAATTAAGTATAGCTATGTTAGCGTTAATAGTACCATGTCTAAGTTTTCCTTGGGAAAATATTGAGTTAATAAACGATTAAATTATTAAATAATAATGATATTAATTATTTAATTGATTGACAATCCTGCTTTATTGATAGCTATGATTCTATGGATATTCTTTATTCCCAATGCCGTTAAATTATTTTATAGGTTTGTCAGAAACAATAAACAATTTATAGAGAAAGATCTTAGGAGAATTCCCAATGATCCAAAGATTATTTTCCAAATTACTACAAAATCCGCTACTAAGACAAGTGTTGTAGAACGCGGAATTCAATCGATTATTGATTCTTGCAAATCTACAAAGTACGGTAAGTATGAGATTCTAATTGTAACTGAAGATCCTAAAGATATTAAAACATTGGAATCAATGCCTTGTAAAGTTCTTTGCGTGGAAAAGAGTTTTTCACCTAACGCCATTAAGAAAGCTAGAGCACTCCAGTTCGCCATAGAGTCAAGAAGAAAACTAAAAAAGCAGAATTCTGACCATTGGATTTTTCATATGGACGATGAGAGTTATGTGGTGCCTCAGACTATCCTCTCTATTTTGAAATTTATACGGGAAAAGAAGGGGATAGCAAGCGAGGGTCCGATATTTTACCCTCTTAAATTTGAAAAAGCTAATAGGATTACTGCTTTGGCAGAATCTATGAGAGCTTTCGGTTGTTTTGAATGTGTTACACATATGCATAATCCTCCTCCAATACATATGCACGGGAGTAATCTTCTTGTCCGATCAGATGTGGAGGACAAAATTGGTTGGGAATTTGGACCTATCTTGGCGGAGGATCAAAGATTTGGATATGAATTGTTTAAGAAATATGGAAGGAATTCCATGGGTTGGCATGGAGGAATTCTATTAGAACAACCTCCACTTGACATCAAAGATCATTTTATGCAGAGGAGACGCTGGGTGATAGGTAACTTACAAAATATAGAGAATTTTTCAAGGCTTTTTAAGGCTCGTTTAATTTATAAATGTACATCATTTTTTCTTGGGTTTGTGTCTGGAGTAATCTCTTTAGCCTTGGCCTTCTATATCAATATCCCTAAAATAATGAGTGTGTTTTCATATGCGAGTTTTGATTGGAACAATAACATTAATTTTGATTTGTATCTTTGGTTTGATAGAATAGTACATATCAACAGTTCATATAACGAGATTTTTAGACCACTTTTTGATATCCAGGTTTTTGATAGCACACTTGCATTGATCTTGCTTTTTTCAAGTACAGTTTGGCTATTGGGTTATCAAGTGGGACTCTTTCTTAATCTCAAGTATACCAGAATTGGACGCTCAAAGCGAATATCTTTACATATTCAGACTTTTCTACTGGCCCCATTTTTGGGATTAATGGAATCGTTTCCTGCGTTTTATTCAATTATCGAATTTTATTTCTTTAAGTTAATAAGGCATAATAAATTAAAATCTTATGATTTTTACGTTGTAAAAAAGTAACACTCTATTTATCGAGGTTACAGGTCACTTAGAATTGCAATCCTTAGTGATCGTATTATTTTGGATATTCTTAAAACAGCGCAAATCTTGAAAAGCGATGGAGGAGGTGGGATTCGAACCCACGAACCCCTAAAGGACGGGATTTCTTAATTTAATCTTGAGTCCTGCGCGTTTGACCAGGCTACGCGACTCCTCCTTTGTAAAACTAATGAATAAAACTCTGTATATAATCTTTTGACCTTGGAATAGTGCCGAAACCCCGTATGCAGTTAAGAAAGTTGATAATTAGAATGATAAAATTTTATATTAATTAGAACTAAACATAATGAAAAGATGGCAATGAAGATAAATGAACTAACGAATGATATGAGACATGTTACAATTGAAGGTAAGATAGAAAAAATAAGTGAACCTAGGACAGTGAATTTACGCGCAGGAGGCTCGGCGCTTGTAGCTGATGCTATGATATCCGATGATACAGGTAGCATAAAGCTATCGCTATGGGATGATCAAATAAAGATGGTTAAAGAAGGTGACAAGATATCGATTGAGAATGGCTATACCCAAGCTTTTAGAGGGGAAAATAGTCTAAACATTGGACGATACGGAAAAATTGCAGTTTTGGATGAATAAATAAATTCTTTTAACCTATCTTTATATATATTTTTATTAGGCCGAACGACAAGAAACACTTTGGATTGTTTTACTTACGATCCTTTCAATCTTGATAATTGTTAATTAGATCCGACGGTTTGGAACTATTTGGATTCTGATAATTTATTCAAATAAAACACTAAAGTCCCTGCAGAAACTCAACATAATCTAATGATAAATCTCCCTCAAAATTCCATAGATTTACATGCAGATATGTCTGTACACATTGATTATTGATCCTGGACCTCTATTTAGGTGGCTTTGGTTTCAAAAATTCATCGTTCCCAGTTTCTGAAGTTATTACTATCATATTTTTATTGAGTGGCTTCAGAATGAAAATTTGATTATTCTTGAAATAATCTTAATCTGATTTGCTATTTGCTATTACGGTTAATATTCTTCTTTTACTGCTACAAAATCACACTATAATTTTATTTTATATCATAACGAAATCATTTTGTTATGCAATTATTATAAACCCCTATATTTTATAGATTGTTTTTCATAATAATGCATTATCTTAAATGTTGTTCTATTCTTTTTCTAATTATTCCAACTCTTTTCTTGGCAAGTTCTTATAGTTCGGTTTCTTTTGGGGCAACTGATAAAGCCCATGTTATAACCCCATCAAAAATCATTTGTTGCAAGGATGATACTAGTGCAGGTTCAGATTCTACTTCCACTTCTCTTGCAAGCCCATTAAAGAAAGTAAGTACTAAACCTATCCAATCAGATGAGGCAGTTGAAACAGAGAAAACTGATTCTACTTCCACTTCTCTTGCAAGCCCATTAAAGAAAGTAAACACAGATGAGAAAAAAATCATAACCCCATCAAAAATCATTTGTTGCAAGGATGATACTAGTGCAGGTTCAGATTCTACTTCCACTTCTCTTGCAAGCCCATTAAAGAAAGTAAGTACTAAACCTATCCAATCAGATGAGGCAGTTGAAACAGAGAAAACTGATTCTACTTCCACTTCTCTTGCAAGCCCATTAAAGAAAGTAAGTACTAAACCTATCCAATCAGATGAGGCAGTTGAAACAGAGAAAACTGATTCTACTTCCACTTCTCTTGCAAGCCCATTAAAGAAAGTAAACACAGATGAGAAAAAAATCATAACCCCATCAAAAATCATTTGTTGCAAGGATGATACTAGTGCAGGTTCAGATTCTACTTCCACTTCTCTTGCAAGCCCATTAAAGAAAGTAAGTACTAAACCTATCCAATCAGATGAGGCAGTTGAAACAGAGAAAACTGATTCTACTTCCACTTCTCTTGCAAGCCCATTAAAGAAAGTAAGTACTAAACCTATCCAATCAGATGAGGCAGTTGAAACAGAACAGTTGAATCATGAATCTTCCAAGGAAGATAATGAGAAAGGAAACCTTTCTGACCTAATTCAAACTAACCTAGGCAAATTGCGTAATGTAAATCCAAATGAGATTGAAGATAACGACATAGATGCAAAAGACAACAACAATGATGATAACACCAATGATAACGACATAGATGCAAAAGACAACAACAATGATGATAACACCAATGATAACGACATAGATGCAAAAGACAACAACAATGATGATAACACCAATGATAACGACATAGATGCAAAAGACAACAACAATGATGATAACACCAATGATAACGACATAGATGCAAAAGACAACAACAATGATGATAACACCAATGATAACGACATAGATGCAAAAGACAACAACAATGATGATAACACCAATGATAGATTAGATGAATTGAGAACGATTGTAAGCTCAGTTTTCTCTTAATTCATAATTAATTTAGTTATTTTGAATTAATCAGACATTCTAGAATCTTGAACATGTTTTTTACTTCTTTTGAAGGCCCTTTGATGTCTAGCTTAATCCCACCATTAATTGATATCTTTGCCAAATTTAGTAATCCACCTTTTTCCTTGTATTCTAAACCTTGCAATCTCTCAATTTTTTCGCAAATAACATCCTCTGATTTGTTTATAAATCCGCTTTCTCTGTAAAGTAAAATCCTCTTATTTGTAATGAACAAGTCATACTTTTTGTTGGCATATCTAATGTCCCTTCGACAAACAAATTTCACTTTTTCTTCAGGTACTAAGAAATCTTTAAGAGGCATTTTAGAATGATTTCTATTTAGCTATATATTGAATGTAGTCTATGGATTTAATCTGTTTAGTAATTATATTTTAGCTTCTTTTGGACAAGAACTTGCTTGGTTGATATTGCAAACTATGATGATCTTGATTTAGCATTATAAATCTCCATTTTTTTTCAATTCCTGTTGAGATGCCAATTCTGGTAGTTTGATCTACTATGAATTTGTGAAATTGAGAACTACTCTCGTTTTCCTCAAAATAAAAATAATTATTTACTGCAATATCGGTTGTATCAAGATTGTTATGTTTGATGGTAATCTTAAAGGCCTGGGTTAATCTTCCTGGTCCCGTAGTCAAATTATATATATTTTCTGATTTCCTTAACAACTTCATGAGGCTTATTCCTTCGATAGGCTCCATGGACCGAATTAAGACTGCTCCTGCCGTTTGATTGTGATTCCTTGCTACGATATTGAGACAATAATGGTTTCCATAAACAAAGTAGACATATAGTCTTCCTACTTCTCCAAACATTGAGGCATTTCTAAGAGTCAATTTTTTATATGCATGGCTTGCAGGGTCATCTGTATACCCATAAGCCTCTGTTTCTGTAATTATCCCAGTGGTCTTGAAATAATTGCCCATAAAATTTGTGTACTTGACTAACACCTTGCCAATAAGAGAATAAGCTACCTTGACCGTATCATTCTCAAAAAAAGATTTTTTGAGCCTCACCAAATGTGTTAAAGTAATATAAGGTTTCTATATTTTTTTACCTATGGAATATAGAATAAAGGATATTTCCTTGGCTGATAAAGGTAAAAAAAAAATTGAATGGGCTGAAGCAAATATGCCCGTATTACTATCTTTAAAGAATAAGTTCAAAGAATCAAAACCACTAAAGGATCTTGTAGTTGGTGGCTGTTTGCACGTAACGAAGGAAACAGCGGTTTTAACCAAAACACTTGCCGCTGCAGGAGCCACAATAGCATGGTCAGGGTGTAATCCGTTAAGCACCAGTGATGATATTGCTGCCTCACTAGTAAAAGATGAAGAATTGTCAGTTTTCGCTAGCAGGGGAGTATCAACTAGCGAATATTATGAAGATATATACTCAGTCCTTAAGTTCAATCCTGACATTACCATTGATGACGGAGCAGACCTTACAATCGAATTTCATAAAACATTTGATAAATACGGAAAGAATATCATTGGTGGAACTGAGGAAACTACCACAGGAGTCTTAAGATTGAAGGCACTTGAAAAAACATCAAAACTTAGTTATCCTATAGTAGCCGTTAATGATGCTGAAACCAAGCATGACTTCGATAATGTTTATGGTACAGGCCAATCTGCTTTAGATGGTATTATTCGGGCAACTAATGTTTTGATTGCTGGTAAATCCGTAGTCGTTGCAGGGTATGGGCATGTGGGCAAGGGTATAGCTAGCAGGGCCAGGGGATTAGGAGCATCAGTAATTGTAACTGAAATTGATCCCATAAATGCCCTAAAAGCAAGAATGGATGGATTCATAGTTGCTACTATGGATGAAGCAGCCTTAATTGGTGATTTATTTATTACATCAACTGGTTGCAAGGATGTTATTGTTGGTTCTCATATAGAAAAAATGAAGAATGGTGTGATCCTTGCTAACGCAGGACACTTCAATGTAGAAATTTCTATTGAAGAAATCAATGGTATGGCCAAAAGTTCGAAACATGTTAATGAAAATGTGGAACAATTTGTTTTAAAAAATGATGCAAAAGTAAATGTAATTGGAGAGGGAAGACTAGTAAACCTGGTCGCTGCAGAAGGTCACCCATCAGAAGTTATGGACATGAGTTTTGCTAATCAATTCCTATCTGTAATTAACCTTGTTAATAATAAGGGTAAATTTGAAAACAAAATTTACGAGATTGACAGAGACCAAGACTTGCTTATTGCAGGTCTAAAGTTAGAGGCAATGGGGATAAAGATTGATAAATTATCTGAAGTACAAAATAAATATCTTAGCGAATACGGTGAGGGGACTTAATCATCCAATTACAATCTTTCACCACTTATCATTTTAGCGAAGGCTTGGTAGCCAAAAGTTAATTAATCTTCATATTTTATCTCTAGAAGAGCATTCGGTGCTGGATGGGTGGTCTAGTCTGGTTAGGATACCTGTCTCACACACAGGTGGTCGAGAGTTCAAATCTCTCCTCATCCACCTAGATTTATGCCTTAGTTCAAAATCACGTAAAGAGTAGCATTAATATATAAACAACAAAAGTAATTGCCAGAAAAATCTTAGTTACTAGAAATGATTTCTCTAGTGCGTTTGAATAATCGTCAAACTGGTCGTTTCCCATAACCATAACTTGACTTTCTATCTTGAAAACATCAAATGTAGAAATATCAAGAGAATTCTTTGCTCTTGTAGCCAAGGATTTGAATACGTTCAATATTTTAGACTCTGGAGTCACATCACCTAATGTGTAATAACCTTTGATATTTCTCTTTCCAGATGTGGAATGTGTATCAGAGGTACATACTTCAATAACCTTCAAATTTTCTGCTTCAAGGGCGTCCACAATTTTTTCTCTAAATCCATTCTTCATATTATTAGAATCGATCCAACAGAGTGAATAATCTATCTTGTTGATTGAGATAATCAATAATCCAAATTGGCCATGTCCGAGGTCAGGCTGTTTCAATAAATCTTTATTGGTCTGTTCTTCTATTTGATAGCTGTTTGCATATCCTATTTTGAAGGGAAATTGTTCTGATTCTCTTAGCTTTATCAAGCATTCCTTGCCAATTTTAATTAGTACTTCGATATTTTCTTGTTCGATTTTTTCCCCAAGAGAATTATGAGCATCGATAATCAATATTTGTTCAAAACCGATCTGCTTCGCATACATTTCAAGTTCTGTTTTAACATCAGGAGGTATGTCCTCCATCCCTGAGGGAGATTTTGAAAACATGATTATTACATTTTTCCCCAGGGCCAATCCACTACAATTACAATCCTGATTGCGGATTGTCAGCGGAATTGAGCATTTGTCACCTGCCTCTAGATGGTTGTGCTGGTCTAATGACATTAGGTATTTTTCAACCTCTTTTTTAGAGGGTATGTTCAAAGAATGATCAGAGACGCTGTGCATGACCATAGCAGAATTTGAATAAAATTTAAAAATATCGTAAGGCAAATTGCTACCACCTATTGGATTAAATGGGCCCGGATGAAGTTCTGGCAGTACAATTGAAATTTCTTTTTGATTCTTAGGTCTTAATTTTACGATTAGGGTATTAACCATTTTAGGACTTGCCTTAGCTTCTGCAATCTTTTCCATTTCATCAGACTTGTTCTCGGTCCATGCAATAAGAAAAGCTTGTAATATCTTAAAGGCACTAGTAAAATTGGGTCTACCAATTCTGTCTATTACTATCGTCCATAATACACCAATAAAGAGGATCACCGACCCGAAAACATAAACCGTGAAGTTTGTGTAAAATATATGGTTAAAGTAAAAAAAGGAAAATAAAATGAAAATGATCAATGGTTGAATGAATGATATCGGAATAGATCTCTTTAACGATGCGCCAAATACTGATACGAAAATACCTATTCTTAGACCTATGGCCATAAACATTCCTTGCAAAACGAAGTTAATGTTTGGTGTATTGGTGTTAATAATAAATTCTGAAATATATCCACCGATTACGGTCAGAGTCCAAAGTAGATTTGCAAATGCAGCTACATGTAAGACTTTGGAGAATCTATTTAGAGGCGTACCACGCAAAGAAAGATAGTCGAAAACAAGTGTCACTGAAAATACAGATGCAATAATTGGTAAGCTTATTAAGAAATCAGCAATGGAGTGCGGAGTTATTACGAAATTAATTAGCGCTATATTTGTAATTAAACTTAAGATTGCTATTAGAAAAGAAAATTTTTCTGAAGATGGGTTTATGTTTGTAAAAAGCCATCTTTTATGAAGGCTGGAAACACTATCAGACTCAAAATTACTCATTAATAGTCAAAAAAAATTAGACTGGAATCAAAATTTTTATTGCTATTGAAATGGCAATTAAAGCACCTGCAATTCCTAATATTATTTCTGGTTTTACTTTAATACCTTTAGTTTCATCTTCAAAAAACCTTAAAAGCCCAGCACTTGATGCAGGTAAAGGTGCATTCTTCTTCGCCTTCTTACTCATATTTAAAAATTTGTACAATGGAAATAAAAGCATTTCTGTATTAAAAAAAGAAAAAACATCTAATCAGATTCTAAATTATATTTAAATTACTTGTCTTTTACATTAACTAGATTGAAACGAGTGCAAATCGGTGTTATAGGATACAACAGCGGCTCTCTTCCAATCAAATCGAAAACACTTGATTTGGCCTATGAGGTGGGTAGTTTTATAGCGAGAAAAAATGCTATTTTGGTTTGCGGGGGTTTAGGAGGCGTGATGGAATATTCGTGTAAAGGCGCTAAGGATAATAATGGTTTTACAATTGGAATAGTTCCACAAGAAGACTATTCCAGTGCCAACAAATACTGTGATGCGGTAATATGTACAGGCGTTGGATTGTCCAGGGATTTTATCGTGGCGTATTCTTCGGACGGTCTTATCTCAGTAGGAGGCGGTGTGGGGACCCTAATTGAGCTGTGCGTTGGATATATTGCAAAAAAACCAATGATCTCAATCTCTGATAGTGGTGGGATTTCTGATATTTACGGGGGGAAATATTTAGATGAACGCAATAGAATGATGATCGAGAAAACAGAGTCTCCGATGGAGGCAGTGGAATACATATTAAAAAGGAATGAACTACGATAAACGTAGGATTGATTGTACCTGATTAGAGTAAGAGTAAATATTGCCTTAAAAAAAATATCTTTAGTGGATCAAAATTACTCTATTTTATGGAGTACAGATATTGATTAGGATGATAGAAGGACCCATATTTTGATTCCAATTCTAGTAATTTACCTATGACGTGACTGGGCCCAATCTTTTTGAATATATCAAATATATCCATTTTTAAGCCCATGCCCAACCTCAATGCAACGTTCAGATCTTCAATACTACAAACCTGGTTTTCAATTAGCCATGAGGCATTGTTAGCTGCGACTCCTATAATCGAATAAGGATCGTATTCAGATGCCTTTTCCATGGTAAGATCTATTCTTTCATAATTGTCGCCCTTGTATTCATAAAAGCCACTACCGGATTTTTGACCCAAGTTTTGATTATCATACTTCTCTTTTATTTTTGGATGAGGCAGAAGGACTGATTTGTCCCTTAGATTCATTTCATAAGAGGCCTTATGGATAACGTCAAGGCCTGTATAATCGGCAAGTTCAAAAATTCCCATTGGAAATTCCAATTTGAATTTAACTGCGGAATCAATTACCTCCTTAGAGACATGGTCTCTCTCCATCGAGAATAGTGCTTCATGTACCAAAGGTATAAAAACCCTATTGACGATAAATCCAGATACATCCTTATTACAAACTACTGGACGTTTGTTGATTTTATTGATATAATTTGTGACTTCTTGTGTTACTTTAGCATCGGTTCTGGTTCCTGGTATCACTTCAACTAATTTCATCAATTGGGGAGGATTAAAAAAATGAACACCAATGAATTTGTCCGGTCGGTCGGTTAGACTGCTCAATTCTGTTATGGGTAACGTACTAGTATTTGATGCAAAAATGATGTTCTTTTCTGCTAAACTATTCAATTCTTGATATACTTTTTTCTTTAAATTAAAATCTTCGGGTACCGCTTCAATTATCAGATCCGCTTCGTGTATTGCTGTCTGAAGGTCAACGAGAGGGGTAATATTATTATAAAAAATATCAACTTCTTCTACAGTAATCTTATTTTTCTCTGCAAGCTTTTGTAAAGACCATCTTATCTTTTCCATTGCCTTATCCAAGAATTTTTGTTCAATGTCACGTAATACTACTTTGTAGTCTGCCATTGCCGAGACTTGAGCAATTCCGTGACCCATAATTCCTGAACCTAAAACCGTTATATTTTTTATTGACATACTCAGCGGTTAGATAGAATCAAAATATAACTTTTGTTTTCTCCCGGCTAACTTGATCTAAAATTCATCTGTAATTCGAGTTTGTTTCGTTCCCCTTCGTATGATTTTACTGCTTTTCTTTCCCACAGCCTTGTCTACCATTCTCAGGATATTATTATCTCTTGTCTCTTTAGCATGTATCAAATATATCCATGCACTGTCCTTTTCTTTTGTTTTCCTGATGACTCTACCAATCCTTTGAGCAATCTGATTAATGTTAGAAGTATTAGAAAGAATTATGGCTATTCTGACCTGCGGAATATCAAAACCTATCTCCAGCGTGTGGACGGACAATAGAGGATAAAAATCTACACCCCATTTTTCAAGGATCATTTTACGGTCCTTTGTCTTTATTTTTGAATGGATTATCTCTGATTTGATATTTTTCTTTTCAAGGGTTTCCTGCAAAGTTTTGATTGAATCTATAGTTTCACTGAAAACCATTATCTTTTCATTATTGTGTTTTTCAATTATGGAAACCGCTTTTTCTAATTTATGTTTAGATGAATTAAGTAAATCCTTTCTTAATCTTACTTGGTTAAACCATTCTTTCGCATACTTTGAGCGCATTCCCCCTTGGTAGAGGATCTTTGAGATAACGCCTGGATCATAAGCGTTTAGCTTGTATGAAATATTTCTTATGGATTCACTGGTTTTTTTGTATCTGTCTTTCTCTTCGCTTGTAAGGCTCACCTCCATGGAAACTACTTCAGGTTTTGCCAATCTGCCATCATCCACGGCTTCTTTGATAAGGTATTTTTTCACTGGCGGAATTATGTCAATAATTTCCTTATACTTTGGGTCTAACTCATTAATGGTAGCTGTTAGACCTAAAATTTTTCTTTTCGGATCAGCAGTAATTATTTTAAATAGTCTCTTGAAAGAAAAGGCGGTGTTACTTAATAAATGAACTTCATCGAGAATGACCAATTTTGCATTTTCAATTAAAGGAAAATTATTTATTGCACTTTGATAAGTAGAAATAGTGATCTCTTTTTGATCTTTTTTTTCTCCATAGTATGTTCCTACATGTTCTTTTGAAATGTTGTATCTCAAGAGTCTGTTAACATTTTGTTCAATAAGGACGATCCGAGGAACAAGGAATAAAATGTTAAAAGAATTTGTTAAATCGTCTTTGATTTGCGCATTCCTCATTACTTCAAGACATGCTCTCTTAGCGCTCTCGTATGCAATTTCCGTCTTACCGGTACCGGTTGAATAAATAATGGATCCTCGATAGCCGTTCTTAATCCATGAATCGACTGCCGCTACTTGATCTGGCTTTAACGCAAAGGGAAATCTAAGTGAGGATATGGCAGGAGACATATCATTATTTACGTCCTTTTTTATATAATCCTTCCACAATTAAGAGTGTACTAGATTAAATTTACTATTTATCAAATAGAACACCGGTTTTCAAAATTCGTAGTAGATTTGAGCAAATCCTTGGAATTCAACAAAGAAAACATAGCCAAAACTCGTTATGGTTTGGACCTTTTGAAATCTTGAGGTATCCGCGAAATTCTAATATTGATTTCGAAATAATGTGATATTTGTTAAATCCACTTCTATTCCAGATTCAATTGTCCTTTTCGTAAAGATCGTTGACAGGCTAAAAAATTAATGGCTAAGGAAGGCTTAATAAGAGGAATTAGGTATATGAAGCAATAATAGATGGCTGTAATATGCAAAAAATGTGGCCTACCTGACGATTTATGTGCATGCGGAGAATTAGATAAAGAAGATACACGAATTGTAGTAAGATTGGAAACCAGACGATTTTCTAAAACAACTACAATGATTGAGGGTTTAGATCCAAAAATTAATGACATTCATACAATTGTTAAAGAACTAAAAAGCAGGTTGGCATGCGGCGGTACAGCAAAAGATGGCTTTATCCTTTTACAAGGTGATCATAGGGATATTGTTAAAAATTATTTAGTAGTAAAGGGTTTTAACGAATCTTCTATAGAAGTAATGTAGGATAATAAAATTAAGAAAATACCTTTGTTAAATAAATTATCTTTGAATAAAGTTTTAAGTGTTGTAGATGACATGTTAGTCGTTATCATTATTTTGGTAACGACTTTTTCTTTTTTTATAGGAGTCTTTTTGGTTTTTTTTACTAACGTTGGTGATGTAGTTCAATGGCATAGCGATGTTCCTCTGGATTTTTTGATATTGGGCCTTTTTGGACTTAGTTCAATAAATTTCAACTTAGGAATTTCCTTCGTGTTTTTTTTGATTGTTTACTTGGCATGTTATATAATTTGTTTCTTAAAACCTATTCCAATCTTTCAGTTATCTTCTGTGAAAAAGCCATTTCGCATGTTGGGACTTGAAAGAATCAATATCCAGCGAGATAATTATCTAGCCATAACTATTTCTTGGTTTTCGGGTTATTTCGTACTCTCAATTTTGATTGATGTTATACAACAGTTATTTGGTGTAACGTTGGGAAATCCTTTAACGGCTAACCCGTTATTGTCTTTTTTTTATCTGACTGCGGCTCCTCTTAATGAAGAAATATTCTTTAGGGTGATCCTTTTAGGATTACCTTTATTCATATTATTCGTTCCATTTGGTAAAGGTTTATTCCTTTCAACACTCTATCATCCATACAAGAATGTTCCGTATGAGAAAGGAAAATACACCACCTTAGCAGTAGCAATTATTATTGTATTGAATTCACTGGCTTTTGGATTATCTCACGTACTATTTGGAGGAGGCTATGAATTAGGAAAAATAACTCAAGCTGCTTTGGGTGGCGTTATAATAGCTTGGTTATACTATAGATACAGTCTTTCTTCAGCAATAACTTTCCACTGGATTTCTAATTTTGTATTTTTTGCTTACAGTATTTTTGGATTTTTCTTGTTCAAGAGTCCATGGAATACTGAATCGGACAATATATTCCTGGCTATAGTTTCAGTAGTTTTCATAGTAATGGGTATCATTTTTTTGTATGGGCTTACAGAACGGTTAATTAAAAAATATTTGAAAAAATCAAAAATATAAATTTTTTCACAATTTCAAGTGTGTTTTAAGTCCTTTGTACCTATTTCGAATAGTAACTTCAGTGACACCGGCTGCTTCCGCTACATCTTTTTGTGTCTTATTTTCACCGTTCATTACACATGCCACGTACAGGGCTGCTGCGGCTAACCCCATCGGATCCTTACCAGCTGATATCTTACCTTCTTCTGCTTTCTTTAGAATTTCTAGAGCCTTTCTCTTGGTTTTTTCTGTAAGGCCGGCCTTGCTTGCTATTCTTGCAACACATTTTACTGGATCAACCACTGGCATTTTAAGATCCAACTCTCTAATCAGTAATCTATAACATCTTGCAACGTCTTTCTTTTTTATATTACTGGCATTTGCTACATCTTTTAGTGTTCTAGGTGTTTCTGTATCCCTGCATGCAGCATATAGTGCAGCTGCAACTAGTGCTGAGATAGATCTGCCTCTGACCAAACCCTTTTCTAACGCCTTTCTATAAACATAAGCAGCTTTTTCAATCACTGCATCGCCCACTGCCAATTTGTCTTTTAGTCTGTCCAATTCACTGAATGCTTGTCTAAAGTTCCTGTCAACCGGTTCATGGACTTGACTCCTGCTATCCCATGTTCTTAATCTTTCGATCGTGCTTTTCATAGACGCAGATAAAGGTTTGCCAGAAGCATCCTTATCCACCGGCCCAATAATCGTCGCCAAGCCCATATCATGCATTGCCAAAGAAGTAGGTACACCTGCTCTGCTTCTATCCTCGTGTTCTTCTTTGGAAAAGGCTCTCCATTCTGGTCCAGTTTCTTCTATCCTTTCTGTAACAACAAAACCACAGTTACCGCAGAACATTTCCCCAGTCGAATTATCTGTAACCATTGGACCTTTGCCACACCGTGGACACCGGTCACCAAACATAGAAATATCTTTTACCAATATTTATCACCATAAAACTTATAAACTAATTCCACATGTATTTATATCTTTCCTTACATATAAAGATATCGGAAATTATCGAAATAAATAAGTTAATACTTTGCTTTAGTTCTTTTTCTCCTCTCTACTTTAGCGTATTTTTTGCTCTCGCTCCTTTGTGAACTGTAAGCATGAGTTCTTTTTTCACTTTTGTTGCTCATGGATCAAAATGATAGGCGATTATTTATATACTATAGTTTTTCCCAGCTGAAATGACAAAGCTAAAATAATGAATTTATACTGCATTATTCCTTCAATACTTTATTCATGAGGAATATCTTGCATGTGCTGGCTTTTTTGACAGCACTTTTCGCTCTAATTCTTTTCACTTCCAATAATTATGCCTTTTCTCAATTGAATCAGACAGGCGGATATGCTGACCAGGTTAAATTCATAAGATATTCTAACGAAAATGTCGCATACCAGGAAGTGAGCAATGGTCATCTTGACAGCTACTTTTTTCAAATTCCTTTGCAACTTGTTGAATCAGCTAAAAAAAACCCAAACTTAGAAGTTTTTGAGAAAGAAGGGCTTTCTTATGGGCTGTTATTAAATCCATATGACGGAAACCAAACATTCAATCCTTTGTCGATCAAAGAAATTCGTTTTGCATTGAATTTTTTAATAGACAGGAGCTTTATTGTAAATAATATTTTAAAGGGGTTCAGTGATCCTATTGTAGAGCCGTATGGGCCCACTTCACCAGAATATCATAATGTGTTACCTGTGGTTGATCCCCTGAAAATCCGGTATGATGTAAATTTTGCTACTAAAAGTATCAATGATTCCATGACAAAAGCAGGAGCGGTAATGGACCAAACAGGTAAGTATGTCATAGACGGAAAGCCAGTAATAGTTAAGATTTTGATCAGAAATGACGATTTAATAAGAAAATCATTTGGTGATTTTGTTGCCTCTGAAATTGAAAAAGCAGGATTTACAGTCGTTAAAGAATATGGTGACCTGACAAAAGCCAATCGAGTTGTTTACGGATCAAACCCTGCGGATCTAGAATGGAATGTGTACACGGAATCATACATATCCAGTTCGTTCTCAAGGTACAATCCAACAACTGTCAGCCAAATGTATGCCCCTTGGTTTGGAAATATGCCTGGCTCTCAGAATCCAGGCTTTTGGCAATACTCTAATTCGACAATTGATGATATTACACAAGATCTCGTTTTTAACAATTTTACATCTGAAACTGAAAGAAATAACTTGTTGCAGCAAGCGGAGTCTGTGGGTTTGCAAGAAGCAGTGCGTCTCTTTTTTGCGAGATCCTTTGATCCCTACATTGCTTCATCAAAAATTAGTGGCCTAATCAATGATTATTCTGCTGGTATCGCTAATAAATTGTCTTTAATAAACGCTATTAAACACGATGTCGATAATTCTACACTCAATATAGGAATGAAGGAGGTATACCAAGGTGCCTGGAACAATGTTAAGGGATGCACAGACTTTTATTGTAGGATTATTTATTCACTTGTCACTGACACCCCGACGATATCTAACCCATATTCTGGGGACCCTGAACCATCTAGAAACAAATGGACCAATCTATTCTCAAAAAGTCCCAATGATACTATCGTAGTTCCAAGCGATGCTGTTATTTGGAACCCTTACAATCAAAGCTGGGATAAAAATCAGAATCAGAGTACTTCTGCATTAACCAAAGTAACGATGGAGCCATTATTTTCAAAATGGCATAACGGGAAATTTATGGACAAGTACGATCTTCTGTACACTTATTATTTTCCATTCGAATGGTCAACTGATACTAAAAACAACGATAAGACTTTCGATGCCGAATATTCAAGTTTGATTCTTCCTTCCCTATCTTTGATCAAAGGTGTAAAGTTCTATGACAATAGTACTTTTGATACATATGTTGATCTCTGGCATTACGACAAGAATTTAGTTCCCTCTTACGGGACATTGTGGCCATCTGAACCTTGGGAAATTACGGCTGCAACAGAACGATTAGTTGCTGGAAATAAATTATCTTACTCAAAATCTGACGCTAACATTAAACATATAGATCAGTTATCTCTGAATCTTCCTGTGCAAGCTGAAATGATAAAACAAGAGCTGATTGATATGTTTAATGAAAAATATATACCCAATCCTTTGAAAGGATTGGTAAGTTTGGAATATGCACTTGAGCGCTACAAGTCATCTATAGATTGGATTACCACTCACCACAATGCGGTAATTGGAAATGGACCTTATTATTTGGAAACTTTCAATCCTACAGGAGGGGTTATAACCCTACAAGCTTTTAGAGATAGTACCTATCCTTTTAAAACAGGTATATACTCGGAATACGAAAATCCTCCTGAGATACAAATAGTTAGTCTGAATATTCCAAAGTTTCTAAAGATAGGAGAACCTTTTGATTTTGACGTGCAGGTAGATGTTAAAAATCAATCTAATGGTACAAATAATTTAAAGGGAAGCATCGATTATTTTGTCTTTGATCGAAATAATAAGATCGTAATTGAAGGTTCTTCTTTGATAGATAGTCCCTTTATTAATCAATCTAACAGTAGAGGTCAACCTCAAACTCAGATGGATGAACCAGGAACAGCTGCTATCTCCTTGAACGCGAGTCAGACACAGGAACTAATTCCTGGTCCTGCAAAAATAAAACTTATCATTACCTCTGCAGAATCGCCGAAACCATTAATCCAGGAAAAAACCTTGATTGCCAGACCTTGAGTACGGTTCAATAATACAATACAGATGAATTTGCCTTGATGAGCATTATCATTTATCTGGTAAAAAAAATTTCAATTTTGGTATTAGTCTTAATTATCACACTATTAGTTACAATATCCCTTTTGGGTTCGACTATTGACAAAATAATGGTTGATAATATCCGAATACAGGTGACTAATTCTCTATCAGACTCCATATCTGAAAATCAAAGACTAAACCAGCTACAAGATCCACAGGAAAGGCAGTCAATCATAGAAGAACAAATTAATATCCAAACAAAAAGTTTGGGGTTAGACGAGCCTTGGTATTCTCCCAAAAAAATTAGTAATAGTCTCATTCAAATTGCTACCTTGAACCTAGGTAATTCTAGATTTTTTACAACCAATGATGGTTCAAGCAGTGTCAATGAGCTAATAATTGAAAAACTGCCAAATACAATTTTATTATTTACCACCTCTTCAATAACTGTCATAGTCATTGGGATAATATTAGGATCTTATTTAGCAAAAAGGGAAGGAAAAATTTCGGATAAATTGGTAGCCGGCCTTGCTTCTGCAAGCCTAAGTGTACCCCCATGGTGGTTTTCAATGATAATGATAGTCTTGTTTTCATATTTGTTGCAAATTTTTCCTGCAAGATCTACACCTTTAATTTCTCCAGGTACTCCAGGTTACATCGTTGATTTATTATACCATATGGCTCTGCCTTTTATTACAATGGTTATCATAGGTTTTGCCTCATCCGTTTATTATACTAAATATATTGTTTTGAGAGTAATTGAAGAGGATTACATAAAAACCTTGGGAATTATTGGTTTGCCTCCTAGAAAAATTTTGCTCAAACACGCATTGAAAAATGCTGGACCCCAATTGATGACAATGTTGGGAATAGGGCTTACAGCAACTTTAGGAGGTTCTATATTGATAGAAGAAATATTTGATTGGCCTGGAATGGGAAATCTGTTTTATAATGCGGTTATTCAAAATGATTCTCCCTTAATTATAGGCCTTGTATACTTCTTTACACTGCTTTATTTATTGACAAGATTGGTACTGGATCTTACACTGTCATTTTTAGATCCCAGGATTAGAACCGGAGAAGAATGAGATAATGGACGTGCTTTACCTGATTTGATGAATATAATGAAAGATCGCCTAAAAAACTACAAAGGTGGTATCTTGGGCTTTTCCCTACTCTTGTTCTTGATTGGGATCACTACTTATACCATTTTATATATCCCTGCAAAGGAACGAGCAGAATGGAATAATCCTTTTTTTTGGATTAACTATCCTAAAAATGCTGCACCTGCTTGGGTTAACTATTTCTTAATCCCATTTCAGCAGCAATTACCAGAGCATAAGATATATTCCAAGAACGAAGCTGTAACTTCCTCGTTTTCAGAAATCGACTTTAAAGAGGATAACCATACGTTTTTTTACGATTTTGTTTATGGGCAATTTCCATCTGGGTTTAGCATTCCATTTTCTTTAGAATTTGGTGAAATTCCTCCCGCGGTAGAAATTTCGGTTAAAAGGCCCGATGGATTGGAATTTGTTATATACTACAATTCTTTAGATTCTGTACCTAGCATTAGTAACGATGTTGGGGGTCAATTATCTAATGCTAGCAATCAACAACACGAAGTGTCTCAACGAGTTTTTTCCTCATCAAAAGAAGTGACTGATTCCTTGATGGAATATGCAGATTTATTTAACTTCACGATAAGCGATTTACCAGCGGAAAAAATAATATTTTCTGAAACTGATTCGAATAAACCTATGAAAGGAATATACCAGTTCATATTTACTACTTATTCTTTTGATAGTGATACTATTTTAAAGGAAATCAACCTTATCATAGAAGGCAAAGTGTTTGGATTGATGGGAACAGATGAATTTAGACGAGATATAACCTTTGGAATCATGATTGGAACTCCAGTAGCCCTCCTAATTGGCGTCGCAGTTGCTTCAACCGCTACAACTATTGGTCTTTTCTACGGATTGATTGCTGGATATAAAGGAGGGAAAACAGGAACTCTCATGGTAATAATGATTGATCTTTTTCTTTCGATTCCAACAATGGTATTATTCATAGTATTATCACTTAATTTTGGAAGCAGTTTGTTATTTTTGATTGGACTCTTTGTACTATTTGGCTGGCCCGGATTAGCCTTGATAAATCGAACATTCAGTGTTCAAATTAAGAATTATCCATACGTTGAAGCTTCTAAATTGATGGGTGAATCTGACTTTAAAGTCGTGTTAAGACATATCATACCTCAGTTGGTCCCTTTTACCCTTGCCAATTTTGCCCTCGCGGTGCCAGCAGCAATATTAGCTGAAGCAGCATTAAGTTTTTTGGGATTTGGAGATCCATCTTTTCCCACGTGGGGTCAAATGTTGCAGGATGCTCACTTCTCATCAGCTGAAATTTTAGGATATTGGTGGTGGATTTTGGCTCCTGGACTTATGATCTCCATCACAAGCTTGGCGTTTATTCTGATAGGAAGATCATTGGAGCATAGAGCAAAGTTGGGCAAAAAACAATAATTAATATTAATTCCTTCTTTCAAATAGCACCTCCCTTCCTTGGCTATCGTATGCATGGATATCTTCCTCCTCGTAAGGATGGCATATAATAATAGAGATTATACCGTAAAAATGATTCAGATCTTCAAGGGAAGGTTGGCTTGAACCACTAGGATGGGAATGAGCTGTCCCAAGATAATTTAGGTCAAATGGTAATTCGTTTATTGGAAACCCGGAATAGAAGGGCCCATGTACCGAGAAAGGAGGGATAACTAAATTGTTTATGAATATCTCTGTTTTTTTTCTCTCACCCCCTAAAATAAGTATTCCCTCAAAGGGATGATGCATTTTTGCATACGAAATTAGCCCGTTTATAACATTCTGGGTGATTGCGATAGTTTTCTTTTTGCGTCTATTTTGGTCTGGATCTTTATTTTTTTTCCCACCAAGAAACCCAAAATCCATATTAGATTTTAGAACTTACTAACTTAAAAATAATATTTGAATCTTATTTATCTCCTACTTAATCTTTATACGAAAAACACTACCTGAATTTTTATGTTATATTAAACGTGGTGATAAAATAACAAACTTTTAATATTTTTGGAAAGCATTATTTTTAGTTTGATTTATCAGATTTCCATCGTTCTTATTTTTTCTACTTTTATATTTCTTGGGGGGCTTTTGTCCGGTGCAAGCGCACAAATTCTTCCACAATCCAAAAGTCAAAATTCAGATGCTGCAACTATTACTGCTCCTTCATCTACACCTTCTTTGGTAAAGAACCCTTACGGGATCAGAATTACAAATCCCACAACTGGTGACCAGGTTCTTATTAACGGTACAGATTACTTTGATAGTACAGGTAAGAGGCTTTCCGTTGAGGGTTTTTCCATATCAAACAATGGTAATTTGACTAACTGTGATGTTTCGATAGTGACTAATAGCATTTTTCCCTATCAAAGTGCAAATGGGTCCGGTCCGCTCGGTGTAAAGGACTATTCGAAATGGAACTACAAATTCAATTCCAAGTACGCAAACCTTCATGAGGGTTCAAATAAAATCACTTCAAAATTAGCTTGTGAAGGGGGTACTGCAAAGGCTTATTATAGTGTCAATGTGACAGGAACAAACTTTACTGGGACGTTTCCGAAATCAGCCACAAATTTGGCCTTAGCTAGCGAAAATCTTAAAAGTACATCTCAGAATAATTTAAGTTCTAGTGTTACCGATTTGGCTAGTGAAGATTTGGCACTTCCTGTGACTGGGATCGAAATCGATTCTCCATCTAATGGTGAAGTAATTAATATTGATAAACCTATTCATATTAACGGCAGTTCGGAATATCCAAACAATTATGATTGTGAAGTACTCTTAGCAGATGGGAATACTGCGGGTGTAATTGCACCAACTAGCGCGAACCAATCAAATTTTAAGAAAACAAACCCTGGAGGTATTAACGGAACTAGTGATTATAGAAGTTGGAGTATCGTGCTTGAACCTGGTTTAAATAACCTCAAAAATGGTTCACAGTCAATAACCGCAAAATTACAATGCTATTCTCCACTGTCTTCTGTGAAATTTGCCAAAGTAAATGTTATTACAAATACTTCAAAACCCTTAGAACTCAAAACAATGGATGTCAGTATTGACAAAACTGGTCAAGGTGCAAACCAAAAAATCGTTATTGGAGTAAATGACGCAATTACAAATGATCCTTTGGCAAATAGTGAAATTACTGGTTCAATTAACGACAATCCTTTCTCCGGTACTACAGATTCTCTTGGGAAATATAGTGTAACTATACCGTCTAGTGTCATAGATTCTGGTGCTACCATTGACGTATCTGTTTCGACATCTGTTGATGGTTACAAGATTAAGAAAACGAGTACTACTTTTGAAGGTTCACCTGCAGTAACTGACGAAACAACACCACGCACGTCCGATACCGATAATCGAGATATACCAAATAATGAAGAGGATCTTGCAGATAAAATATTTGATGATGTGCAAAAGCAACTAAGTGAACAGGGAATCAATATTCCTCTTCCATTTGGATAAAATGCGTAATGGTTAATTAGTTGTAAATTGTTTGGAATTGATCAAAAAACACATCAACACTCGCATAGGCTACAAAACGTGATTACATTTATTAGAATTTTTTAACTACTATTCCTTTTCTTAATCAGATTAGCATTAAGAAATGACAAGGTTATTATTCTTTATCTCTTAAGTTAACTTGAATTTAGATTTATGACTGACAATGTATACAAATTTTTGATTCTTGAATTAGGCATTGCTATTGTAGATGAAAAGAATCAAACTCAATCCTTCAAGAAATTTCTTGATCCTGTAAAATCCCACCTTAGAATCAAGAATAGGGACTATGAAGAAATTTCAGAAAGCTTGGAGTTTTTTAAAGTTAAACCAGAATTATTGAAAACAAATTATCCGGAGTTGATAGAATTCCTAAAAAATAATACATTTAATGCTGAAAAAATTGCTGAAGTAGAGGAAAAGCAATTTCAGATCGATAAGATTAGTTCATACAAACAAATGTTTGATTCATATCAACAGAACCATTCAGAATTAGCGGATGATATATCCGGTGATTTGAGAGAGTTTGCTCTTAAATGGTCTTCCATAAGGGTTCGGGAAGCATCAGAACAATTGGATCTGCATATCAGTCAATCCATAAATGCGTTGGATGAAATCGATAAGATATTAAATACGGTGGGAACTCGTATGAGAGAATGGTATGGCCTGCACTTTCCTGAACTAGATAATCTGCTTCAAAATATTACGACCTACGCAAACATTGTTTCTAAGGTTGGAAAGCGGGAAGAAATAACTGTAGAATTCTTACAAACTTTGGAAATCCCGAACAATAAAATTGAGATTATTCAAATGACAGCGAATAGGAGCAAGGGAGGTAAGATTACAGAAGAAAATTTATTAATATTGCAGAGTCTAGCCAATGAAGTCATTTCATTAGCACAAATTAGGAAGACATTAGAGGATCATATCGACATTACCATGGAAATAATAGCACCAAACTTGAAGGAATTACTAACTGCCACTGTTGGAGCACGATTAATAGCCAAAGCAGGGAACTTAAAAAGGCTTGCGTCTTTGTCATCTAGCACTATCCAGATTCTTGGAGCAGAGAAGGCATTATTTAGAACTTTGAAAACTGGCGCTAATCCCCCAAAACACGGTTTGCTTTTTCAGCATCCGGTTATTCATTCAGCACCAAAGTGGCAAAGGGGAAAATTGGCAAGGGCCATTTCTTCAAAAGCTGCTATTGCTGCAAGAGTAGATCTTTATAGTCGGAATCCAGAATCAAACAATGCATTGGCAAGTAAGTTGAATGATCGGATAACAGAAATTCAAGAAAAGTATAAGGAACCTTCCGAAATTCAACAGAGACAACAACAGCAGAATTTCAAGCGAAGCGAAAGGGATTCATATACTAGAAATAAAGGAAAGAAATACGGGAGAGATAGAGATAGAGATGGAGACAAAGATTTTAAATTCAAGAAGAATAAATTCAAAAAACGATTCCACAAATCAAATAAAAAGTAATGGATCTTGTATACATTTGGAGGCGTGTTAGATGAATCAATTATCTTTGTATAAATCATACGATAATGGGTCATTTGTTATTTTGGTAGACCAAGCAAAAGAGAAATATTTGGCAACCCAAAATCTGGACACAGGAAAAAGCGTTTATGGAGAAAAAATAATAAAAATTGATGATCTTGAATATAGAATTTGGGAACCTTATAGAAGTAAGTTGGCCGGAGCCCTACTCAAGAATCTTAAGGAGAATCCAATCAAAGAAACTTCTTCAGTCCTCTATTTGGGAGCCTCAACGGGAACGACCGTAAGTCATGTATCAGATATAGTAGGAAATAAAGGATTGATATTTGCTGTCGAACCATCTGTCCGGGTTGCTAGGGAATTTTTGGAAAATGTGGCTTCAAGAAGAAAAAATATCATTCCTATTTTGATGGACGCAAGAAGATTTTTGCATTATTATTCGTACTATGGATTGGTAGATGTGGTGTACTCAGATATTGCGCAGCCAGATCAGACTGATATTGCAATCAATAATTGCAAATGTTACCTAAAACCCGGGGGCGATTTGATAATAGTCATTAAGACTAGAAGTATCGATGTATTGACAGATCCAAAGTTGGTAACTCAAAAAGAAGCTAAGAAACTGGAGAATAATCAATTCCAGATTTTGCAGATTATTAACTTAGAGCCTTTTGATAAGGATCATTCATTGATTCATGCCAAATATTTGGTTTAGGTAGTTTGATAAGCGAAACTTATTATTAAAAAAGCTTGGTTTGCGCGCCTTCGTCTATTAGCTTCTTTACAGGGCTCCACGAAAATCTAATATAATTTTTATTATCGTTATCAAAAAGATGATTTCTCAGGAATAATTTTGTTGATGGATCAGAGGGGTACCCTGACCCTATTTTTTTACATAAGATCTTCTCTATTTTCCTTATCTCTCTGTCCCTGGTTACCTTTGCCATAATAGATGCTGCAGAGACAATCAAATTGTCTGTGTCAGCCTTGTGAAAGCAGTATATCTTGACTGACTTGTTTGTCAAGTTTTTTAATATAGACTGTTTGAACCGATCGGGTTTTACATCACATGCATCAATAATAATCTTGTCTGCTCTAATGTTATCTGCGATGATAGTCATGTATCTTGATTCTAAAACGTTCAATTTTTTGCGGTTCACATAATTGTCAATTGTTACAGGACTAATCCTACATACGAAAATAGAAACAGCAGTTTGTAAAATCTTGGTATACAAAGTTTCCCTCTTTAGTGTTGTAAGTTTCTTAGAATCTGTAATGCCATTGTCTCTAAGACTATCTATTCCAGTTGGGTCGAAAGAGATACCCGCGATTACTAGGGGGCCAATCACAGAACCTCGACCGGCTTCATCAATTCCGCCCAACAACAATGTTATCCACTCTTGTTGAATTCACTAAGCCTATATTAATGAAAAACTCAATTACTTTAATAAATTAGATAGTTTAACATGTCAAAATAGAAAATATTCATAAATTTGACATAGATTTTTAACCTCATTCAAGTAACTCAAAATAATAAAACTATTTGCCAACGCTAGCAATCTACTTGTGGTTAGTTAGACTCCAAACCCTTTGCTTTGAGAGCTTACAGAAAAAAGTATCCCTGGGGACTTTCTACAATCACAATATGTGATAACATGTGCTTAATCTGAAGAATATACTTGCATCAAGAAATGTTTGATTTGAGAAAATAAGAAAATTCTATATTTAAATTTTACAATCCGCTATAATTTAATCTTCGCTTAGGTGCGTATTTTTCTATCTTAAAAAAAATTCAGTTCAATAAATTTCAATTCCCATAAAAATGAGTGTAACTAGATTTAAAAAAAATGATATTGTTGAACTTGTCAAAGTAATGAAATGTTATTTTGATAATATCTTATTCACAAAGGGTGAAAATTGAGATTGAATAAATATGGGACTGACCTCCTCATACTATTTGGAAAGAGAGAACACCATATATGATTGGTCAGAGATCAAAGAAGGGGAGGTCACACTTTTGGTTCCAGCACAAGCCGTAACCCAAATGGAGCCTCCAAAATTTCCTGCTTTCTTTAATCCAGCTGCAAAATTTAATAGAGATATTTCTATTTTGATATACCGACACTTTATTGATCAGTCAAGGAAAAATATTTGCTTTGTTGATTCCATGTGTGGGTTGGGAGCTAGAGGAGTAAGAGTCGGGAAAGAAATCCCACAGATTCAGAAAGTGGTTTTTAATGACTTTAATTTATTGTCAGCTCAAACTGCGAAGGTTAATGCCATGATCAACAATATCTACCACAAGTCTGATTTCTATACTTCTGAGACCTGTAATTTCCTTTCCTGTAGTGCCAATTTTGATAACCGTGCGACCGTAATTGATTTGGATCCTTTCGGAACACCTGCGCCTTTTTTGGATTGCATCTTGCGTGGGGTAGAAAATAACGGTATGATTTCAATTACTGCGACCGACACCGCGGTTTTGCAGGGTGTTTATCCTAGAGTTTGTTATAGAAAATATTATGGAATTCCTTTGAGAACTAGCTATTCCTTGGAAATAGGTACGAGATTGTTATTATCCAGCACTGCTTTAGTAGCATCCAGGCTTGATCTATATATTAATCCAATATTTGCACATTCATACAGAAATTATGTTCGAATTTATTGCAAGGTATCAAAAAGTAATTATTTAGCTAATAAAATATCTGACAAATTAGGATATATTCTTCACTGTTTTGAATGTGGATATCGAGGATTGATGAACAAAAGTCCATCTGATGTCGAATGTCCATTGTGCCAAAAAAAGATGAGGATGGGTGGTCCATTATGGATATCTCACATGTTCGATAAGAATGTAATTTTAAAAATACTAGCTGAAATAGTTCAGTCAGAAGCAAAAATGACAAATATAGTAAGATATGTTAAACAAAATAAGAATCCAATCAAAAAGTTTTTCGAGATTGCATCAAAAGAATTAGATCATATTCCGTATCATTACAATAGCGACGAATTTGGGAAAATAATGAAAAATAGTACACATCCCCTTCCTAAAATTGTTGATAAATTAATCTATGATGGATATGACACCAGTCCGACCATTTTCTCATCAACAGGATTTAAGACTGAAGCGAGTATACAAGAAATCAAGTCCAGCCTTTCTAAACTCTAAAAACTATCTCCTTTCTAGATTTGTCGATTTCACCAAAGTAATACTTAAAATACGACTGTTCGTTACTCAAGTATTCATTCTAAATCTATGAACTAACCAGTGTAATTTCCGAATTTGGAATTATGATGGATTTTGAATACTTACCATTCTTTTCAATTACTAGATCTAACCCATCCTTTATTCTTTGTAGCGATTTTAATCCTAATTTGTCGGTATATATTCGAGGAAGACTTGAAATTAAATAAATCTCATACTTTTCTCTTAGCATTTTTAGAAAATTAATATGCTCCAGATCTTTTGAATATTGATATTTATTCAGTCCAGCTAAATCCAGTCTGTTTTCAATGAGTTTAAGTAAAGTACCATTCCCTACTCCACCTCTACTTTCCGATAATAATATTATTATGCCATTGTCGCTTATTACATGGTAATTATTCCATAAGAGGTTTAAACTATTTCCAAGCGTCGTTTGGTAGGAATAGTTTGTGTTCCCGGAGATGAATGCAGATTTTGAAGGTACAGCGGATGGCTGAGTTATCGATTTAAATCTTTGAATAGCTTCATTAAATGAATATGAAAGGTCTCCTATGAAAAGAGAGTCAATTCCTTCGTTATTAGAAATTACATTTATTGACTGACAGCTCATCTTGGACATAACTTCGATAGCCAACTTGAGGGGTTCGTTGTATGTACCAGGTTGGGGTAACGAATTAAATATGAACGTATATACCTGGTTCATTTCGTCTGGATAGCATTCCCTCAAAAGTCTGACGGGGGATCCAGCATAGCCAAAGACTGGATCATATTCAATTCTATCGATTAAGATGATATTGTCAAATTTTTTTATTTTTTCTAATACATCCTCGCTGGCTAATCTACCGATGGTGATACTGTTCTCACTCAGCTGTTGTTTTACTCTTTGGGGAAGAGATTTTGAAAGTATACAGTACTCAATTTTTTCAATATTCAATTCTTTAGACATGTTTTGGAGAACTGATAATATTGGTAGGATAAAGAAAAATGGGCTAGTAATCAGAATCAGAGTTGATTCTTGAATCACTATTTTGCTCTTAATTTCATTTTCTAATGTTATTAGATCTAACTTATTCATGGAGGGTCTCAGTACTTGGGAAATATTTTCATATTTGATATCCAATATGATTTCTGTATCGCCATAACCTAACCATATTTCCGGCATATTAAACTATTTAATAATAAGTAACATATAAAATCCAAGATCATCTAATTAGGAGAAGTTGAACGAAAATGATAAAATTCAATTGGAGGAAGATCTCATACTCTTTTTATTCGATAAAAATGCTATCAAGATTGGTAATTTTACGTTATCAAGTGGCAGGAAGAGCCGTTTCTATTTGGATTTGCGAATTCTGCAGAGTTATCCATTGTATTTCAGAAAGACCATATCCCTACTGAAGACTCTTATCCATTCCCAAATTGGACTTGAAAGTTTTGATTATTTATGCTCTGTTCCAACTTCAGGGACCGTTTTTGGCTCAGCTCTTTCCTACGAACTCTTTAAACCTCATATATACGTAAGGAAAGATCTAAAGAACTATGGTACTCAAAAAAAAATAGAAGGAGCATTAGAACCCAATTCAAAAATATTATTTGTGGATGATGTAATTACTACTGGGCAATCAATATTAACGGCTGTAGAATCGTTGTCCAATAATTCGGTCGTAAGTGGAGTTGTTGTACTAATCGACAGACAGCAAGGTTCTCAAAATTTATTTGATCAGTTCACATTAAAGATAAAAAGTGCAATTACAATTCATCGGATTATCGATATTTTGAATGACAACGCTAGGATCAACAAGAACGAATACGATAGAATAAAAGAAGAGTTAGTAGAATCTTAGCTTTCGTAAATCATTAAATTCTTTTCTTCCAAGAGGGTATGCAAATTGGTTACTGCCCTATAAACTTCTGTTTCTTTTTTTGCTCCAGTGCATACAAGTTTGCCACTGGCAAATAACAAAATTACCGTTTTTGGATCTAACATCCTATGTATCAATCCTGGAAATTGCTCGGGCTCGTACATACTTCTTGGCAATATTCTAGCTGCTAACTCAAGATGGATTTTACCCCCTAAGCTTGCTGAAGCAACGATATTCTGAATCTCAATGATCGGATCATTTTCTACAGGAATTCCACCTTTCCGCAATTTTTGAACCACACTTCTTACTGCTTTGATGGCCTGCTCCTCTGATTTTGCCCCGGTACAAACCATCTTTCCTGAACTAAAAATTAATGTAGCAGTTTTGGGAGCTTTTAATCTAAATACTAAACCCGGAAATTGGTCTGGATGATATTCTACATCGGGAAATATCTGAGTTATCAAGTTTAAATTTATAGTTTGATTGACCGTTGCAGATGCCACAACGTTTTCTATACTTACCATTGGCTTTGTTTGGGGCATTATTCGTTTCCTTGGGGTATATAAATACTCGATATAAATATACCTTTATGTGATATTGTCAAGTTTGATCAATACCAAACTTTTTTATTTTCTTTTAGAAATTATTCCAGTATTTTCATGAATAACCAAAATAAAAATAAATAATGAAAGTATTATCTTATTAATTTCATTAAAAAATTCGTAACATGTAATAATTATATATAAATATCGAAAATCGATATTAACATTTTATTTTCAAAAAGAAATCAAAGACATACTCTAACCAAAAATATTTCATCGGAAACGAAACTTACGTTATACATTTTAAATACCCATATTAAAAATGAATTCTATGTCTCAAAACATTAGAATTGATAAGGATTCGTTAGGCGAGGTGACAGTCCCAGAAAATGCATATTATGGCCCATTCACTGCAAGAGCTAAGAAACAGTATCAAATAACAAAACTCCCTCCACATAGGAATTTTGTCAAGTCATTCATTATGATAAAGAAAGCAGCTGCCATGGCAAATGAAAACCTTGGAGTGTTACCGTCACAAATTGCCAACGCAATAATAAGTAGCTGTGATGAAATCTTGGCAGGAAAATTGTCTGATCAATTTGTAATCGAGACACTCAATTCGGGAGCAAGTACAGCTTTTAATATGAATTGTAATGAGGTAATTGCAAACCGGGCACTGGAGATCCTTGGCAAACCAAAGGGTTCTTACGAAATAATCAGCCCGAACGACCATGTGAATATGTCTCAGTCAAGTAACGATACCTCTCCTACAGCCATTCACATTTCCATAATCCTGAACTGTCAAGAGTTATTAAAATCGCTGAACCAATTGATCTGTTCAATCGAAAAAAAGGCAATTGACTTTAAAGATGATATTAAAATTGGTAGAACTCACTTGATGGATGCAATTCCCGTCACTATGGGGGACGAATTTAGTTCATACTTGTTTGCACTAACAAAATCGAAAGAATTTATCAGCAGGTCTTTGGAACAACTCTACTATGTCGCCCTTGGGGGCACAGCAGTGGGAACAGGTGCAAATACCCCAAAAGGTTATCAACCTCTTGTGGTGAAAAATCTATCTTATATATCTGATCTTCCGTTGAAACCATCTCCTAACTTATTCTATTCCCTACAAAGTAGGCTTGATGTTGCGAATTGTTCCTCTGCAATAAAAAATCTTGCCGTCGAATTGACAAAAATGTCAAATGATTTTAGGTTAATGGCATCAGGCCCTACAGCAGGATTTGCAGAAATCACTATTCCGGCCGTTCATGCAGGCTCCTCCATAATGCCTGGAAAAGTCAATCCATCTCTTTCTGAAACTTTGAACATGATTTGTTACATAGTAATTGGAAATGATCTTTCAGTAACTCTGGCATCTCAGGCTGGCCAGTTTGAATTAAACGTCATGCTTGGAGGGATGGTTAAATCAGTATTAGAATCTACAGACATGCTCACTAATTTTCTGCCCATATTCTCAAAGAATATGGTAGATGGAATACAAATAAACAAGCAAAAACTTAAATCAAACGTACAGAAGAGCCCTGTGTTGGTAACACTATTGAATCCCATAATAGGGTATTTAAAAGCAGCTGAAGTTTACAAGGAAGCCATGTCAAGCAATAGAACCATTAAGGAAGTAATAATTGAGAGGAAATTAATGAGTGAAGAAGAATTCGATAACGCATTGTCCAGGGAAAAACTTCTATCATAATTAATCACTAATTTTAGTTGTTAACTGAAGCATTATATCCACAGATATTGCAATGCTTGAATTGTTCACCGTCCAGATGGTTAAAGTGTACTCCGCAGGTATTACAAGTATGATGAGAATCCTCATATCCGTCAGAAGCTACAAAATCGTTACTAGTTAAGATTGGACTTTTGCAATTTATGCATCTGCAATTGCACTCCACATATTTATTCAGCCATCTCATCATAAAAAATGTATTGTTTAAATTATACAACGGATAAGTACCTTGATACAATTGAAGAAAATTATCTCCCCTTGGTTTTCTTGTCTAGTTCTTTTCTTGGTGTTATTATCCTCGATAGCTTATATAGAAATTGAAAGTGTCCAAGCACAACAACAAGAACAAAATAAAACAGCGCTAGTTTCGTTAGGGGGTGTGAATGTAACAGCTAGTCTTTCAACGACTCCTGATTCTCAGTCTAAAGGATTATCAATTAAAGATTCCCTTAACGAAAACGAAGGAATGCTATTCATTTTTGAGTCGCCGCAAAAATATTCTTTTTGGATGAAGGATATGAAATTTCCAATAGACATTATTTGGATTAACTCAACTGGGAAGATAGTTCATATTGAAAAAAATCTTTCGCCCTGTTATCTATTACTTCCATGTCCTTCCTATGCTCCAAATAATGATTCATTGTATGTTCTAGAAGTAGTCTCAAATTTTACAAATAAATTTGGTGTAAGTGTTGGAGACTCAGTCGAATCTGAAATCATAAAACGGGGTCAGCATTAGCATTTTTATGCTATGATTTGAAGCCGTCAACAAGCTTGCTGTGGTAGGTACAGAGACATTGCAATCCTAGGTCTTGGTTTTTTGGTATTACTCGGATTTTTTTTAATTGCTTCGCCGAATAAATTGATTTCAGAAAATTAAAGCACGTTTCACAGACATACATGCCTAACAAACATAACAATAGGCAATTAAATTTTTATTTTAGCTTATTGAATTCAGACGTTACGCGAAAATTTTTTGTTATCTTTGTGCCAACAGTTCGATTTGTAGTGGTAATGAGCCCCCGATAAATAACAGTTCTACTACCAGATATCTTGGAATTTAAGCCGTCTATGTATCATTATTCTTCAGTCTATTCTATTTTAGGCAATCAGTATCTTATTTCTACTGTCATTGTATAGGATTATTATATCCAAAGTATCTGCGTTCTATATACCTTATTAAGACCTACAATGATAACAATGATAACACTTTTTTTACTACTCACTACTAGTAGGCAAAGACTTTTCAAAAATAATAGTTTACAAATACAACAATTTATCACGAGCACAATGGAAATTCGGATTATTGTCTTTATAGTATGTTAACACTTAAAAATAGGTAATATCGTAAGAGAAGATATTATGGCTGCCCGCAAAAGTACGACTAGGAAAATAAGATTATTGAAGAAAATCAAGCAAAATAGACCGGTGCCAGCCTGGATTATTATTCGGACGCACCGACATGTTAGAACAAATCCAAAAAGAAGGTCATGGCGTAGATCAGATGTAAATATAGGATGAAAAGGAGGTAATGTAAAATGTCAACAGTTGAGGATACACTCGCAAGAATTTATACAATAAATTTCAGTAAAGCATGGCTAACCCCAAAGCATAAGAGGACAGATAGAGTAATTAACATGATTAAAGAATTCGCTATAAAACATATGAAAAGCTCACAAATAAAGATCGATCAAGAACTGAATCGATATATTTGGGAAAGAGGCAAAACTAATCCCCCAAGAAAGGTAAGGGTTAGAATTGTGAAGGATGAAGATGATCAGGTTATAGTTTCTCTTTATGAAGACATCGTCATTGAATCAGATTCTCAAACTAAAACCGAACCATTAGAAAAGGTCGAAGTGAAAGATGACATCGATGAAATTGAAGAGGGCGGAGCAGAAAAAAAGGAATTGAAATGACTTAGCTTAATCTTGACTAATGTCCAAATAATTTCTTATTTTTAGAACTGGCAACAATTTCAGAAATAAAAAATACATGACAATGGTTTTAGAGTTAGATTTTATTTCCTTTTCAAGGATCAAATCATTCAATCCATTTTTTGTTAGCTATAGTAAATCCAGATTCTATATCTTTAAAATAAGGTATATGAATATCATCCATTGCTATTTCAGGTTCAAAATCTAGAATATTCTTCCTGGGAATCAAGAAGTTCAGTGGATCGTATTCTGATATAATGTCTTTATTTGTTTTCACCAAAATATGACATTTGGTAATATCATTCCCTTCTTCGAGGATGTTTATTTCTTGTTCAGCTTCCGAAAACATATTGTTGGCTGTTTCTATTACATTTTTCACAATTGAAATTTTTTCAGAAGGCTGATACAAATAGAGAGAACATTTTTGTATACTATTGATATCGATTTTTTGCGTTAGTTGAGCCATTGTTTCTATAAAGGCATTTTTTATACCATTTGTAGATATATTAGAATTAACAAAATTTAATTTTTCTGGAAAACTCTTAATCAGTGATTGAACTATTATATCGACAATTGCTGTATTTGTAATCTTATAGCACTGGTCAATGGAAATGTCAGTATCATTTCTTATTATTGCATTGTTATCAATTACTATAACACTGCTAACAAGTTTACATAAAAAAGAAAGAGATACTCCACAACGAAATAACTTTTCCTTCTCAAACCCAAAAGGGAGTATAGTCAAGCAAATTATCTCTCTATTTATCTTGTCCCTTAGCATTTGAGATAAAACTGGCAATACTGCTGATCCAAACTTGGAAGCTAAGTTTCCAACAATGATGATGGATTGGTATTGGTTAACCTTTGATAAAATATCCTTTGATGAATCCAATAATGCTTTTCTAATATGGTCTAATGAAGGATTAATTCTGGTCGGAATAGTTATTTCAATCTTATTATCAAAATCCGAGCCTGTAGAGGAACGATTTTCCAATAAAAGATAGTCTAAATTTACTCTTTCCAATACTTCTTTTGTTATCTTTATCCCTGCATTCCCAACACCTATGATGCATGTATTCAAAGTATTAGCATTTTTCAATTGTCATTAACAAACCTTAGTCGATAGATAAAAGTGTTGTGTGACCGCGTATGATTGCTATCTAAACTGGAATTGCTTTTAAGACATGATTTGAATAGGCTATTACTTTGACTTTGATTTTTTTGCCCATGAAAGGATTGTTAGAATATGAAATATTATTCTTATATGGGCCAGTTTTGATGACAATATTTTCTAGCTTTTGATCTGTATAGTTGGACAAGCCCAATGAATCTTGTATTCCTGACTGCAAGTTGGTTTGGGTCTTACTTTTCAAGTATGACTCATCATGATCATGGTCTAGAATTATTGATTTGTAATAATCATTCCTACCCTTCAGCTTTCCGTGTTCAATTTCGTTAATGAGGATCTCTCCTTCCCAATCTATCCACTTGGAATTTCTCCTCTTTGCTATTGCTTTAATTAAGTCATGCAACCTTTCCGATCGAGATGAAATTATGTTGTCATCGACCCTTTTTAATTTCGAAGCTGCAGTTCCAGGTCTAGAGCTGAATTTCGATGAATTAACAACATCGGGATCCATAAATGTTATAAGATCTAGGGTTTGTTCAAAATCCTCATCAGTTTCTGTTGGAAATCCAGTAATAACGTCAGTTGCAATTGTGATTTCTGGAATCTTGTCTTTCAATCTCGTGATAAGGTCTTTGGTGGTTTTAACCGTGTGTCCTCTTTTCATTTTCCTTAAGATCCTTTCGCTTCCGCTCTGAATGGGGATGTGGATAAACTTAAAAAGCTTGTTACCTTCTGAGTATATTAAGGATAAATCGTTTATAATTCTGTTCAGATACATTGGGTTCATCATGCCGAGTCTTATCTTAAACTCTTGTTCTATTTTTTCGCAGCTCCTTAATAAATTTATTAAGTTGGTCCCAATGTCCAATCCATAGCAACCATTATCTGTCGACGTAAGCCAAATTTCTTTACTCCCGTGGTCCAGATCGTTCCTTATTTGCTTTACTATTTCACCAATCCTAAAACTCCTAAGGTCACCCTTTGCAAGCTTTGTTTGGCAAAAGGTACATTCGCTTAGACACCCGGTTGAGATTTCAATAATACTAATTATAGGACTGATCTGGAATTTGGGTATATTTATTTTTTCAGTATTTGAAGACCTTAAATTTGTCACAGTTTGTCCACTCATTGCTGCTTGAGCCACCTCGACTACCTTATCTATAGAATTTGGTCCAATTATGCTAGCATGAGAATTGGCAGATCTTACTAAACTCTCATCGGCCGCTGGCAAGCAACCAGCTATAATTAAAGGTATTTTGGTATTAGTCAAATACTTTATCCGATGAATCATTTTATGTTCGGTTGAATTTTTTACTGAGCAAGTGACTATCAAATTAATACTAGAATTCTCTGGATTCTCGGCCAACCTGAATCCTCGCAGTCTAAGCTGTCCAGCCATCATTTCTAAATCAGCAAAGTTAGCGGAACAGCCGTACCCTTCAATCCAGAAACTTGGTTTGTGTTGATAATCATTGTTATTGGGTTTTTTGTCTATTCCATATCCCGCATTTTTTCTAATCATTTTTTCTGGAGGCATTTCTGTCCTTTTTAAGAGTTTAATATGGTCAATTAATTGTGGTTTTAAGGAAATGGAAATTGATGCGCCATCTATTGTTCTGTTGGTAGTAATAGATCTCAATCTCACTCTTTAGTTGAACCGAATTGAGAAATATACCTTTTCCCTCACATCCTAACTAAAACTATCATTAGTTTTCATTTGTTAATATATATCTCTCTAAACCGAAACCGTATTTTAGTCATGAATCTTCTTAATAATAGCTATGTAGTGACCAAACAAATCTTTATCATCGCATATATGACAGGATTTCTTTGGCTAAGAAGAAATCCACTTTCACTAATATTTACGGCTATTTCCCCGTTTTCATTGTTGTTTATATTATTTGTAGTAAGTAGTGGTGAGTATGTTCAATTTGCCGTAGCTGGGAGTCTTGTTATGGCACTAGTAGGCTACGGATTGGCTTTAGGTCAGGATATTTCATTTTACAAAATTGAATATAAGATGCAAGATGTATTTGTTGCCTCTCCTGTTTCTTCATTAACATATATGCTGGGATTGGCTTTGTCACAATTACTGTACGGGCTGCCAGCACTGATGGTTTTGCTGTCACTTGCCGTATATTTTTCAGTTTCTTTAAATTTCCTCCCTTTGCTATTGTTAAATGTATTTCTGATTTGGGGGACTATGTCATCCATAGGATTTTTTTTGTCTTCTCATATGTTACATATGCGGAATGCCACTCAGCTAATTTCTTTCGTAAATGTTGTTATTGCTATTATACCTCCAGTTTTTTATTCGATAGAAAAACTACCTATAGATCTACAATTCATCGCATATCTAGTCCCCACCACTCATGCCTCATTGCTGCTGCAATATTCAATGGGTTTCCCGGTACCTCAAGGTTGGACCATTTCTTTAGGACTATTTGTTCAAACCGTATATTTTATTTTTTTCATATTGGTGGCAAAGAAAAAAGCTTTGTGGCGAGAAAATTAAGCGAAGAATTGGTGGTTAAAATTACAGAATCTTGTTTTGGCCTATCTATTGTTTGTTTTGTTCAAAGATCCTTCTGGTTGATTCAACCAATTTAGTTACGTCTTTTTTATCATTTGCGTTTGAAAAAGCTCCCATCTTCCCGGGCAAGAAAAATATGTCATATTTAGCCATAAGTGCCATATTATAGTTAATTAAAAGTTTTTTGTCACCTAATGCTGCGTCAACAG